>JBBIQV010000001.1:0-166294 GCA_037442105.1 Nitrospiraceae bacterium
CCCTATCGCGGTCCATTTCCCTCCCTTCACCTTAGCCTCAACCTTGACCTTCATTGGACCAACACCTCCGTTTCTTCCTCTGCCACATCCCACTCCCCACGCGTCACGACGACACCATCGCGGAACACCACATAACTCTGCCACCCATAGAAAAACAAGAGCCGCGCAACCTTGGCGGCCGCCTCCGGCGTCATACCGGAAAACATCGTGACCACACGCCCCCGCGCATCAGGTCGATGGCAGGACACCAGGACGGCGACATCGGGACCTTCATAGTCGAGCCCTCCCACCGTGAACCCGCGCTCCGTCAACCGAAGCCGGTTTCCGCAGGCCTGCTCGACCATCCTGGCCACAGGATTGATTGCCGGGCCGCCCAATACTAACACTGAACCGGCCGGCGGCAATACTCTCCCTTCGGCACCGGCCGACACGGCGGTCTTGTCCTGTACCGAACGAGCAGCGTCCTGTGCACTGATCCGTTCGACCAACTCCTCATAGGGCGCGCGCTCCGTCCCCGATCCACTGCCGGGGGGCACCACCGTCCGTTGCCGATCCGTCACATAGAGATTCAGCATCGGCGGCAACCGGGCACGATCAATTTTGCGGAACAGGTGGAAGTCCGGGTCCAGCTCCACGCCCATGGGCCTGGAAGGAACCGGAAACGAGACCTCTTGCTCGTGCCCGTCGATTGACACTCGGACATCATGCGCCTGCCCGTTCGCGAGTGTGACACGAAGCGGAACCGGGATGCGAAACGACACGTTGCTTTGCTTCAGGCGGACCTTCACGTTGAATGCATCCGTTGCGCGAGGCGCTCCACCGGCAGGCGTTGCTGTCACACCCACCACTTGGACGAAAGGCGCGCCCGCTCGCTCCACCCATTGGGCAAAGAACCAGCGGAGGTCTTTCCCGCTGGTTTCAGCAAATACTCGTTCGATATCGGACCAGGTCGCATAGACCCCTTGATGATCGGCAACCAGTTTTTTCAGACCGGCCCAAAACGCCGCGTCGCCGATCTCCTGGCGGAGCAGGTGAAACACCATGGCGGACTTCTGATAGCCGATCGCATTGTCTTTCTCATCCGTCTTGCGCGTAAACGCCCCGACCGGATAGTCCTGTTCCGGCTGCACATGCACGGCGTAGCCATAGAGCATGAGCCGGCGCTGATCCCGCGCTTGCTCCATGTTGCCCGACCACTCATGCCAGTAGTAATTCGCCAGATAGGTCGTCAGCCCTTCGACCCAGTTGCCCTGATCCGTTTGATTGAACACCGAGTTCCCAATCCAGGAATGGACGATCTCGTGGCCAAGCGCGTAGGGCTGGACGTAGTGGCGCTTGATCACCCCGCTCCCCAACAGGGTGAACGAGGGCATGCCGAGTCCGCTGGCGAAAAAATTTTCCACCACCGCGAATTTCGGAAATGGATAGGGGCCAAGCAGCTTGATGTACGTGTCCAGATACTTGGCGGAGGCCTCGAGATACACCTCGGCGAGATGCGCGTCGTCCGGGAACAGATAGGTCGCCAGCTCGACGGGCTGCCCGGTCTTAGCCCGCCACTCGCGCCGGCTCGCCACAAACTTATTCGCCACCAGCGTCAAGGCTTCCGTCCTGGCAGCCACATCCCATTCGCTCGTCATTGTTTTCCGACCGTCGATCAACGATTCCCGCCGGTTCGTTTCCTTTCCGTGCGTGACCGCAACCCACCCTTCCGGAGTCTCCACCTGCACACGGAACGTCGCGAGCGAACCTGCTCGGTCGGGATACCATTGTGTTTCGCCGCTCAAATAGACGCCTTCGGGACCGATATGGCCGGCCGTTTCGCTGGGGGTCACGAACCGGAGGTGCCTCGGCTCACGAGGAAGATCATTAATGACGCCCTGGTATCGCCATACGAGCGTGAGCTGTTCCTGTGTCGATGCGCGCGTCGGCAGTGCGACGATGATCTCCTGCTCAGAAGGCTGCGTCTGGGAGGACGGTTTCGTCGCAGTCGTGAACGCCAAGGCGACCGGCTCGGCGCCGTCGAGAACCGCTTGCACTTGCTCGACATGAAGCGCGCCGGACAGCGTGAATGAGAGCTGATGGAAATCGGTTTCCTCAGCGGCGAGCACCATACGGTCGGTTACGAGGAGTTGGTGCGCGTCCGGAAGGAGCCGGACGTTCAGCTCGTGCGAGCGGATGTACGCATGGCCCTCCTGTCCGGGGTCTGCCCAGACGGCAGCAGAGAAGAGGAAGAGCAGGGCGCAGAATCGCTCAACCTTCACGACAGACCAGCACGAGTTGAACCACGACAAGCAATCGATCGAGATCAATAGGTTTGGTCAGCACCTCTTGCGGCTCGAGCGCCCAGGCCTCTTCCAGTAGCTCTTCGTTCTGACTGGCAGTCATCACAATCACACCGCCCGGGTAGTCTCGGTGCCGCAACTCCTGCAACAACTCGACGCCGCTGATGACCGGCATGAGGAGATCCAGCAAGATCAGGTGGGGCTGGGATTCGGCGATCATGGCCAAGGCCTCCGCCCTCCCGTTGGCTCCTCGGACGCGATAGCCTCTCAAGCTCAAAAACTGCACCAGCAGGTCTCGCACCAACGGCTCATCGTCCACGACGAGGATAGATTCTCCCTCGTCGGAGCCCGGCTGGACAGGCCGGAGGGTAAGCGTAGCCGGCTGGGGTTTCCACGGCTGCCAGGCCGCCTGATTGACGGCGCCGACCAGTACGTCGAGTGAGAGTCCCTTGCGGAGAAAATCGGTCACGCGCAACTCGCGCGCCTTATTTTCCTGGACCTCCGTTGCCCCGCCACCCAGGATGATGACTGCCGCCCCCGGATCGAGGGCCCGAATTTCCTTAAGCACGGTCAGCCCATCCATCTCCGGCATCCGTAAGTCGAGTAAGGTGACCCGTGGGCGGTGCGTCTTGAACAACTCCAACCCCTCGCGCCCGCTGGTCGCAGAAAACACCTGATATCCCCGGCGGATAAAGACCGACTGGAGCAGATCGCAGTTCATCCGATCGTCATCGACCACAAGAAGGCTGATCACGTGCTACCACGAACGTATTGCAAATCGCCGGGAACCTACCCATGCCTCTCACATCTCGCCCACTTTCAAAACAAGGCCTCAACAAAGGCGGCTGCCTGGAAATCCTGGAGATCGTCCGCCCCTTCGCCCACTCCCACCAAGCGAACCGGAATTTTGAGCTGTTCGGCAATCGCAACCACGATGCCTCCACGGGCCGTCCCATCGAGCTTCGTGAGAGCTAACCCCGTTACCCCGACTGCCTCGTGAAACTGGCGCGCCTGCGCCAACGCATTCTGCCCCACCGTCGCATCCAAGACGAGCAAGACTTCATGCGGCGCGCCAGGCTGTTCCTGCGCCAGCACGCGTTTGATCTTGCGCAACTCCTCCATCAGGTTGCTCTTGGTATGCAGACGCCCGGCCGTGTCGATCAAGACGACTTTCGTCCCACGAGCCTTCGCCGCCGCGAGCCCGTCGAATGCGACCGCCGCGGGGTCCGCGCCATGCCGGTGCTGGATAAGCGGCACGCCGATCCGATCGGCCCAGACTCGGAGCTGATCGATGGCGGCCGCACGGAACGTGTCTGCCGCCACCAGCAGCGGAGGTCTGCCCCCTTGCTGAAGACGTTGCGCCAGTTTGGCAAGAGTCGTCGTCTTGCCTACACCGTTCACACCGACCGCCAGAATCACGAATGGGTACGGTCCCTTGTCGATCAAACTTTCCAGCGAGTCTCCTTGGCCCTGGCGGAGAATGTTCAGCAGGGCCTGCCGGAGGAAATCCCGCATGCGCTCGCCGGCGGAGGCAGCGCCGCTCCGGACTTCCTGCTTGAGCCGGCTCATCAACTGTTCGACCACGCGGACGCCCAGATCGGCGGAGAGCAGCGCTGTTTCCAACTCCTCCAGCATCGCCTGGTCCGGCGCGTGGCCCAACACGCGATCCAGCGTCCCGCTCATCGCCTGGCGGGTCTTGGCCAATCCGTCGCTCAGTCGCTGAAACCAGCCCATTGCTCTACTCGTAAGAGGTGTGGAGTGTGGAGTGAGGGGTTCGCTCCGTTAGCCTCGGTACCGGCATGATCGCTCGCAGCACCGTTTGCTCCTTGCGACGCATACGGCGAGCTTCGCCTTCTCCCCGCTCGTGGTCATACCCGCAGAGATGGAGCAGTCCGTGAATCAACAGCGTGACGACCTCATGTTCGAGCGAATGCCCCGCTTCCGTAGCCTGTCGAGCTGCGGTGTGAAGCGAAATGACCACATCGCCCAGCAGCCGCGATGGAGGCCCCGGCGCTTCTCGCAGCGAAAAGGCCAAGACATCGGTCGGCACATTCCGATGCCGGTAACGGTGATTCAACCGCCGCATCCGCTGATCGCCGACCAACTCAAGTCCGAGTTCGGCATGAGGCTCCCCCACCGCTTTCAACATCTTGTGCGCCAGCGCTGTGAGCGCAGCGAGGCTGACCGGCTGATGCCTCAGCCTGCTCCGGATGATGACGGGCATTAATGGGCTTGGCCCCAAGGACCCTTCAGGGGCGGATCGGCAGCGGTGCGTTTACGGGGGCGCGCGCGGCTCTCGTGCGTGGAAGGTTTGCCGGCTTTCCCGGAGCTCGTCTTGTCCTGACGCCCGGTTTCATGCCGCTCATACGCCTTAATGATCTCCTGGACCAGCCGGTGGCGGACGACATCGCGTTCGTCGAAATAGACAAACTGGATGCCGTCGATGTTCTGCAGGACCTTACGGATTTCGATCAGACCGGAATGGCGATCAGAGGGCAGATCCACCTGCGTGATGTCGCCCGTCACGACAGCCTTCGAGTGAAACCCGAGGCGCGTCAGAAACATTTTCATCTGTTCCGCAGTCGCGTTTTGCGCCTCGTCCAGAATCACGAAGGAATCGTTGAGGGTGCGCCCTCGCATGAACGCCAATGGTGCAATTTCGATGTCGCCCCGCTCGATCAAGCGGTTGGCGCGATCCGTCTCCATCATGTCGTAGAGCGCATCGTAGAGCGGCCGCAAGTACGGATTCACCTTTGCATACATGTCGCCCGGCAGAAAGCCGAGCTTTTCGCCCGCTTCAACCGCAGGCCGCGCAAGAATGATCCGGCTGACTTCTTTACGCAAAAGAGCACTCACGGCCATTGCCATAGCCAGATACGTCTTCCCTGTACCAGCCGGGCCGATGCCGACGACGATGTCGTACTTCTCGATCGCTTCGATATAGGCTTTTTGTGTGGCCGACTTCGGTGCGATAAACCGCTTCTTGGTGACGATGGGAGAGGCGCTGAAGAGAAGCTCCTTGAGCGGTGCATCCTGATTGTGACGCCGCGCGACGAGGGCTTGCGTCACGTCGTCGGATTTGAGGTCGTACCCTTCGGCGGTGAGATCGGCCAATTCGGCGAGAAAACGTTCAGCGCGCCGCTCCGCGTCCACGGCACCTTCGAGGACAAGTTCCTCGCCTCGAGCAGACAACCGGACCCCCCATTCTTCTTCGATCAGCTTAAGGTGCCGATCATGATGCCCGAACAGGGCGGCGGTGTTGGCTCCCTCTCGTAGTTTGATCTTACGCACGCTGAAAGTGTCGGTTCCTCCTCGATCTCAGTCGGCTCATTCTAACAAACTGGATCAGTCGGCAACAAGCAATTCGGATCATGATGAAGCACGAGGCGAGATACGCCGGATGAGACAGCGAATCGAGCATCGCAGACGAGTGAGGAGTGAGACGCTAGGAAGGCTTGTGTGCTGCAGGGAGTGAGATCTCAAACTCTTGGAAGGCAGATCCGCCTTCCCCGTCCTCCGCCACAACCCGCACTCGGTGAGTTCCGTTCAGGTCAGGGGCAATGGGCCACACGATCTTGCCGGTCGCCTTCTCAATCGTCATTCCGGGAGGAGCGGTTTCCAGGACGTAGCTCAGGGAATCGCCGTCCAGGTCTTTCGCTTGTACTGTATATTCGTAGCTCCCTTGACCTATGGCGGAAGAGGGCGTCGAGACGATCCTGGGTGGGCTGTTTCCGATGACCACAGGATCAACGACAAAGGGTTTTCCTTGTCCGGCCTCGTCGCGAGGAGTCACTTCGACCACGATCGTATCTTTGCGGGCGAAGCCCGCCGTATCGAGGATGTCTTCCGCTCCCTCCTTCACCAAGGTTCCGTTCCGCCACCACTTGAACGTGAAACGGATCTCATCCCGATCCGCATCGGAAGCCTCCACCTTCGCCTGAACGGGACTCCCAATCTGGAGCTGGGCCGGATCGAGCGTGACACGAGTCACCACCGGCAGAGAATTGCCCACGACCTGCTCAGCCCGTGACGACGTTCCTTCCATCTTACCGTCCAGCGGGACCACCTCGACGCTGACACGGTCGCCCCGCACAAACATCGAGGAAGAAAGGGTCGTGCCGGTTTCATCGGACACCGGTTTGCCGTTCACAAACCATTGCTGCCGAAATGTCACGGGATCGCCATCCGGGTCATTCCCGTCCGCATGCACCCGCACCGGTTCTCCCAAAACAATTGGGTTGGGAAGAATCATGGCCACGCGGACGGAAGGAGGATGGTTCGGCAGAATATTCGCGGCGGAATCTATTTCGGAGGAGTTAGATGTGCAACCGATGAGCGCCGCGGAACAGAGGAGCATCGGAAGAAACATCGACCGAATAATACGCCCAGATCGGCCTTCTTCTTTCATAGCTCTTCCGTCCCGCACTGCTCGTCACCAGTTTGCTAATCGCGCTGGTGATTCCACGAGAGGTACCGGCTCCAGACCTGCTTCGGGGGACGCGAACACAATCCGTTGAGGCTACCGGTGCTCGTTTGGATCAACAGGGTGGTCCGGCCTTGACAGCCCGTGCCGCTGCTTGTCCCGCTTCCCCCACTCCCCTGACCACCGATATGGATGGCAGCCTGGGACGCCATCCCTTCACCCAGATACACATTTCGGTTCGAGATGGTGTCGGCCCCGGAGGCCGAAGTCCCGAGCACCGGCTCCGTATAGGCGCTGCCGGTGAGGTAGAAGAGCCCGTAGAGATAGCCCTGTCCCACCCCGCTGCAAATATCGTCCACTGGGACAAAGCTGGGGAAGAAGACGACGCCCCCCAGCAGCGTCGGTGCCACGATGACCCGTTCACGGGCGGTAGGCATCGTCGTGACCCACCCTTCTTTGCTCTGCACGAGTCCCATCAGTGTCGCAAACGACGTCGCACCGGATACGCCGGTGACATTGCTGGTCGATGCGCAACTCACACAGACCGTCGCGTTGCTCACATTGACCAGGTCATTGTCGATGCAGTTGGTTGCGCTTGTCTCCGCGCAACTTCCACTGAGCACGGAATCTTTGATGCCGAAGAAATATTGCGTCGTGGCATCGGTCTTGTCATTGGCGCCGAAGTATCGCCCGGTTCCGAAAAAGAGCCACACATTGCCGGCATCATCGAGTGTCACCGTCGGAGCCGCGACGATCGGCCCCACGTCAACCGAAGAACCACCCAAAGTGAAACTCTCAATGATTTTAGTGGGCTCATTGGTGAACCCCCAGGTGGAGGGATTGGTGTTCGCCCCAAAACCAGGAGGCGATGCTGAGGCGATGCCGGTCGTGAGCCTGTACAACTTGCCTCGCCAGGGGAGACTGCCGTCAGGGACCACACTGCCGCCGTAGATCGCATCCGCCCGGTAGTCCAGATCCTTGTCCAACGAGATCAAATCCCCCATGAAGGCCTTGTAGGATGCATTGGCGGTGTCCACATTGATCGTGACCACGTTTCCTGTGGTCGGGCCCGTCTTGAGATTGACCGCGTACATCCTAGAAGACTGCACGATGGACCCATCGTACCCCGTCGGGCCGGACCCAAAAATGACAAACCACTTTGCGTTCGTGTTGTCGGTTTTCGCGCTCGCGCTTGGATTGACCCGGACGATGGTCGGATAGCCGGTGGCAAAACCGAGCCCGGTGTCGGTGAAGCTCCACAACAGTTTCGGCTCGACTTCCGGATTTGTGATATCCAGGACGAAATAGGCGCTATAAAATTTCCTGGTCGTGTTGCCGGCCCCCGTAAAGTTGGCTGTCACACTCATGGCAGGCCCATTTCCTATCGGGCACGCTTCGCAGCTTCCTCCCAGCCGGAATCCGCCGATGAGGATGGTCCCCCAACCGTTGGGATGGTCCGTGTCCGGGGTAAAGATGCGGGCGTCCGTCACCTTGGGTTTCAGATCGACGTAGTAGACATGGCTGTAATCAGTTTGTGCCAGCCATTTGAGATGGGGCAGGAGCTGCATCGGAATGAAACCCCAGAGTTCGTCGCCCAGCTTCTGGCCCCGTCCATCAAGTGTCGCTGTGTTGCTGAACCAGCCATGCTCGACACCCGGCGAACCGCCCGATGTGTCGTCGCCGCGATTGTAGAAGCCGACGTTGAAGGCGTGCAGTATCCCATCGTTGGCCCCCACATAGGCCACCTGTCGGCGGCTGCGATATTGATTTAAGAAAGCCGTATAGCTGGCGTCTCCATACAGGACATCATATCGTTCTCGCGGCGCCGCCACGATAGTCGGCGTGGAATGGATGGGGTCTCCGTATTTCCAGACCTTCATCACGTTGGCTCCTGCATCGTCCACCACCGACAGGATTCTCTGTCGCAAGGGCGTCTGGTTATTCGTTGCTGCTGAGCAGGCCGACGGTTCGCATCCACGGATGAATTCGATGATGGCATCCGTCTGGTAGGGAGAGGGAGCGGCTTCCCCTCGCAGATAGGGAGCCAAGGCCGAGGAATTCGCCGTGGTAAAGGGAATGACTTCGCCTGAGGCAACATTGGTATGGGTTCCGTTGTCGGTGCCCCCGTCAACGATACCGTCGCCATTCGGATCGACCCAGGTCAGGATCTTGCGGCTGCTGGACGGCATCAAAGCCAGACGGCGGCCCGCCTCCCAGATTCCCTTGACCTCGTTCAGTTTCTTGGTATCGAACTTCTGCGGGGTATCTGGGATCGTATCGCCGTTCGTATCGATCACCGGGTCCGCTTTGCCATCCCCGTCCAGATCCCTGTACCGCTCGACGACGACTTCGCCGTTGGCACTGTCATAGTAGGTTTTGAGAATGTAATCCTGATCATAGATCAGCCGTCCATCCTGCACCGTATCCTCGCGGAGATTGCCAAAACTGTCTACAAAGAGGCCATGAGTAAAGCCGATCCAGGTGACATTCGGATCCTGGGTTGAGCGCGGATAGAAATAGGCCTGATACAGTGCGCCTTCCCCGGTCGAGGAACTCGCCAGAACCGAGGCCGATGTACCAGAGGAGCTTCGCGCGAGGATACTGTTGATCGTCGCCACCAACTTGTCCTTCATGTCGTCGGCGTTGGCCGACTCGAAGTAGGTGTCGGGGAGGCCGTCCGCCCCGGCGGCGCCGGTAAAGTTGTTCACCCGATCCCAGACATCTGCGGCGTCGAATTGGTTATTGCCGTTGAGATCTTCGAATCCCCCGTACTTGGCGGCATCCTGCAGGATCTTCGCCCCGGTCCCGAACGCGAAAAAGGTATAGACGGTGAGGTTCTGAAACCCTTGCAAACACTTGCCGGTCACATTAATTCCCGCAATTGTGCCGTCAGCGGTGCCGTTGCAGGGGCGTAGATCGGTGGTGTGAGCCCAATAGGCCACGTCATCCAGATAGTGGGATCCATTGGAGTTACAGGAATCCGAGCTCAGGCCGCCGAAATAGGATGAGCAGTTATCGTGATGATCGACCTGCGGCGATGTCGCACCGTGGTTCGTGAGCCCTCCGCCGTGGCTGCTGTGGATGGCATTACTATGGGGCACCGTGCATCCGGCCGGTGTGCTACAGTGGCCCGGTCCGTTGACGCCGATCAACGCGTGGCCACCGGTCGCATGGACATAATCGTAAATGGTCGAGGGCACATTCGTATCCTGCGTCGGTTGCCCGTCGGTAAAGATGATGACGAAGCTCTTGCAGCAGGTTACATATTGTGAGGTCGAGGCCCACTGCGGTTGTGTGAAATAATAAGGATCGCGATTTTGAACAGTATGTGAATAGTCGGAGGTGGTATAGGCGGGAGGAATCTGGGCGAAATAGCGGGTCGCTTCGTAGAGCGATTCCGACAGCGGCGTCCACTCGGATGACACCGTGTTATCAATGGCGTTCAGCAAGGTGATCATGTTCCCGCCTACATCGATCATCACCTTGCCCCCATTGACGGTCCCACTATTGCTGTTAAACTCCATGAGGCCGAACCGAGCCTTCGCCCCCACCTGCTGAATGACTCCGGTAGTCGGTTCAAAATGGTCCACAATGATTTGCGAGTTGCTTTCGGCAAAGCCGTCTGCATCCGAGCAGCTTGATCCTGTCGGCTTCGTACTGTCATCGTCCACACAGAAACTGCCCTTGAGCGCGGAGATGCTCCCCATCAAATGGAAATAGACGTTCCCGGACACAGGAATATTTGCCGCCGGCATCCTTCCTGACGCTTGGGCCACCGTGACGGATTGGGTTTGATCTTTACAGCAGGCCGTGTTACTAAAATTGTCCTGTCCTACCGTCCGAAGACAGTTGCCCACCGAATCCCTTCCGCTGCCCCCTGTGCTGCTTGTGCATTTGCCGCCCGTCAGGACCACCTTCGCGATGTCCACCCTCCGCATTGACACATAGTTCAGCAGGTTGCCGTTCCAGGGATAGGAGCTCCCGCACGTCCCCAGTGTCGTAGGATTCGCGGCCGGGTCAGGCTGGAAGCGGTTCGTCGCATAGGTGTAACATTCATACGGGTTGAAGGCCCCGTAATAGACCTTGGTGGGATCGAAGGGCTCGTCATAGGCCTTGCTGTTCATGCTGCCGGAATTATCGAACAACAGCAGTACGTTGGGCGTCGCCGTCGTATTCAGGAATGGGGGACTTGTGGTGTAATCGGCCAAACTCTGGGCACCGACCATGCCAGGCCAGAGCAATAATCCTGCGACGATGAGGCACGCGAACGTTGAACCGAATGGAGTCGCGTGTTTCATGGCTGCTCCCTCCCTTCTTTGGGTCTCCCGAATCTCCGGCATCAGCGTTAACTGGGTAACAGAACCACGAGGTGGTCGATCTGTCCCTTCGTAAGGTGGAACATGACATCCACCCCAACTTGGATCGTCTCCAGACTCATGGGCATCAGTTCTTGATCCGTCACTTTGACCGAAGCGTGAAGGGTGTAATCCCTATTGTCGATTTTCAGTTTATTGCCCTGCATCCCCGTCACGTTACCTCGTTGAAAATCCTTGAACAGGTTCGACTTGGCATCCTCCTCATGATGATGACCCTGCTCCGCCACGCTCGTTCCCGCCAGGCCGCCCATGAAAGGCAACAGGAGTAAGCCGATGAATAGCGCTCGTTGGAGCACCGATACAGCGTTCGTGGCGTCGCCCACAATACTGTCCCCATACTCTGTGCTGAGCTTATTCATACACCCTCCCTGTCCTAAATTTTTCGCTGACAGGTTTCGCCCGTTAGATTGCAGGCATAGATAGCGACAATCCGACTGGTTGTGCCTGTCGCCGTCAAAGTTGCCCGGCAATCGACTTGATAAATCAAATCGACCCCGCCGGCCGCCGCGCCGCCGCCGACTCCTTCATAGCCGGCCGCAAACTGCAGCCCTGATCCGCTGCTGCCCTTTGCATAGAGCCGGTCGATATCTCCATTGACTGTATACGGAGGGATGCTCAGGACGAGATCCGGGCCGGCGGCTCCGGAACCGGTGGGGGAATCGGGATCGTTTTCAGCCCCCGGCTCCCCTCTGATCTCTGCCGCCAGCGTCGGCGGACCGTTCAGGCTCGCGACCGGGACCGGGTTCGGTGAAAAGGCCGGCGGCACAGCGCCCCCGTTGATTGGGTCGATCGTCTGCTGGATGACATTCACCGCCGTGCTCAAGCAAGACTCAGCCGCGGTGGCCGAGACCTCGCTGGACATGGCAAACCCGGCCATGCGGTTCTCCAATCCCGTGACCGTGATGGCGGCCAATCCAAGAACCGTCATGATCAGGAGCAGCAACATGACGGTGAGGACCGCGACGCCCTTTTCACCACTTATTCGGTCGTCTGCAAGCATCTTGCTGTTCGAATTCATCGCGCCCGCGTTTCCTTACAGCCCAAGGTTTCTTGTTTCGACCGTTCGTGTCAGCACCCGCCGCCGATACTGAGTATAGGGAGGGTTCAGGGTCCCGTAATCGCCGGAGGCGAACACACCATTCGCGTGATTGTGATCGCTGACTTGCAGAGGTCCCGCCGTCAACACACCGGCTTGATTGACTTCGCCCAATCCCTGATCGGCTAACATTTGCCGAGCCACGATGAAGATTTTGACCAGCCGAATCTTGTCGGAAGTCATCGGGGTGGTCGCCCAGGCACTGTTCGTCACAAAGTCTGCCGCGTCAAACGATCCGGCTGTGCCGCCGGCCTGGTCGTCCACAATCCCGTCCGCGATCCCGGAATTCACCGCTCCGACACAGCCATCACAAGCATATTCGAACTGGAGGTCTTCGATTCCCTCGGCAATCACGGCCCCATTGCGCCGGAGACAGGGAGCAGTCCCGCCGCTACAAGCCGCCGATGTCGTGCCGACGTCGTATGTGACGCACTGGAGCAGATAGACCGGGGTCCCAGTGGCGAAGGTCGCCGGTCCCGGTATCGCATCCGTCTCTGTGAAACTGATGGTGTTGCTGGACGGATCCGCATTCGTCACCTTGGTAGCCACTGCACCGCCAATCGAGATGACCGAGCCAACGGCCAGCCCGTTCGTTTGCATGGCTGTCACGGCGCCACTAGGCAGGGTAATTTGACTGAAGCCGTTGGAGCCGCCCACAGTGGGACTGTTTGCCACGGTCCAAGTGGGGTTGGCTGAACTCCCTAGCGGCACAAGCAACCGGATCTGATCTGGACCCGTGTCGGCTCCGGCCGGAGTCTGGTCCACCGGCACAACTGGAACAGGACTTCCCCCAATGCCGCAAGTGCCGATCGTGGTGGCTGCGGCTCCCGACAACATGCCTGCCATGCCGAATCCGGCCATCTTGATGTCCCTCGCGAGCAGCTCCATAGCGATCCGCGCGTTTTGCTGCGTATCGACCGTCTGTTCATTGGCCCGCGTCGATTTTTCCGTCGTGGTCAACACCACGAACCCTGCGGCCACGACAAGCAGGGTGATGACAATTCCCACCATGAGCTCAATCAGGGTCATTCCCTGTTGCGCTTGCCATTCCATCCCCACACAGATTTGAGTCTCATGCCGCTGTTGTCTTTTCATTTCCTTTTCATTCCGGGGCTATGATGGAGGTCAGAGTGACTTGCCTGGCTCTAGGCACTTTGTTCGCCCCTGCCGCCTCGGTCCAACTCACGATAACCGCGACGTTGTTTTGATTGAGTCCCGCCGGTCCTGTCGCAGCGACCGTCACCAGGCCCCGCACACTGGAGAGACCCGATGCATAGGTACTTGCGAGCAAGTTGTCCCACTGGTCACAGTCTCCCCTCGCCATCGGCTGAGCCGAGGCGTTGATGGTACAGGCCACCGACGTGTCAATGCCGTTGTAGGCGGTCACGTTCCTCCGGTTGAACTGGATCCGCTCCATCATGTCTGCCGCCAGATTCGTCGCACGGGTCAATTCATTCGCATCCATGTTGCGACTCAGCGAAATGGCCTGCATGCCCGAGAGGGCGAGCAACCCTGTGGCCAATACGACTGCTGCGACCATGCCTTCGATCAGCGTGAAACCCGATTGCCGACCAACCATCGCCCGCAAGGTCGTTCTCTCATGCGACTCCATTGTCGAGTCCATTGTCACGGACATGTGCTCTTTGGACACCAACTGGATTTCCCACCCGGGGTCACCCGGATCGAGTATCTGAGCCCCTTATCGTTATCGACCGTCATGACCAGGTCTCCGGCTCCCCCGCCTGACCGCAGACCCAGCGAGTTAAATTGGACCGTCGTCGGTCCCATATTGCTGACGTGCGGCACGCTGGTAGTTTGTTGAAAGACCGGTGTCCCGGCGGCATCTATCGCCGCAATTGCCAGTTGGCCGCTTGCAACCGTGACTTGCGTGCCGACCGTGGTATTGCGATTCATGGCAGCGATTCGAGACACCGCAAGCTGACTAGTAACCTCTATGACGGCCTGCTTGAGTTGGTATTTCGCATTCCACTGGAGATAGGAAGGCACGGCAATCGCTGCAGCAAGCGAGATGACTCCTGAAACGACCATCAGCTCGACGAGCGTGAACCCGCCCGCTCGGGCCGGCTTTCCGGTAACTTGTGCGAATTGGGATAGATGGGTACACATAGGGCCGGGGAAAAGGTGAGCAAGGGCCATGCCGTTTGCCCACACCTGAAAACAAGAGCTAATTCGTTGATTCTTAAACGAACCTCTCCTCTCATAAGAGTACAATATCGCGCGTTCCAAGGCCTTTGCTGCGACAATTTTCGTCCAGCAGGATGCAGGGTTAGCTAGGAGCTTGGAGGACTGGAGCAAACGGAGTGGCGGAGTGGCGAACGTAGGAACCTGCGGAGATTCTGCGCTACTTCATAGCCACGGCTCTGACCTGCTTGAAGGTCGTAACACCTTGGAGCACCTTTTGAATGCCGTCTTGGACCAATGTGGTCATGCCTTCCTTCCTCGCGAGGTTCAGCATCTCCGCTGTTCTCGCCTTCGACTGAATGAGGCTCTTCATGTCTTCCGAGCCAAGCAAAAGCTCATGCAGAGCCACTCGCCCTTTGAAGCCCGTTTGATTGCAGGTCTCGCACCCACATCCACGGCACAGTTGGAAATCATCGTGGTAGTGAGCCCCTAGTTGCTCCCAATACATGGCACCATACGCCCGCACGAGGTCGTCATATTCTTGGGGGGTCGGATGGTAGGTTTCTTTGCATTCCTGACAAATTCGTTTGCATAAACGCTTGGCCAGCACGCCCAGCATCGCGTCCGAGAAGTTGAACGAATCGCATCCGAGATCGAGCAGCCTGACCACGGTTTCAACCGCGCTGTTGGTATGGAGCGTGCTGAGGACGAGATGGCCGGTGAGCGACGCTTCGATCGCGATGTCAGCGGTTTCCTTGTCACGCATCTCGCCGATCATGATGACATCCGGGTCCGCCCGCAAGAACGCACGCATAGCGGCTGCAAAGGTAAACCCGATCTTTGGATGGACCTGAACTTGGCGCAAGCCCTCTTGCGTAATCTCGATAGGATCCTCAGCCGTCCAGATCTTTCGCTCATTCGTATTGATGTGGCCCAGCAGTGCGTGAAGCGTCGTCGTCTTCCCAGACCCGGTCGGCCCCACGCACAAGATGATCCCATACGGCTTTTCGCCGAGTTCTTTCAGCGCCTGGAGGGTGCCCGGCGAGAATTCCATGGCCTCCAGCGGCATCGGTCCCTGGGCCGTCAGCAGCCGCATCACGACATCCTCGTTGCAACCGGCCGTCGGGAGGGTGGCGACGCGCAGCTCGATTTCCTTGTCTGTGCTCAGTTTGAATCGGATCTTCCCATCCTGCGGCTTCCGCCGCTCCGCGATGTCGAGGTTTGCCATGATCTTGATGCGTGAGACGATCGGGCGCCGATAGGCCGCGGGTATGCGCATGTACGTGAAGCAGGTTCCATCCACGCGTAGTCTGACGACAGTCTCCTTGCGATCAGAGTACGGTTCAATGTGAATATCCGACGCTCCGAGCCGGTGGGCCTTTACGATAATCTGATTGGTCAGCCGGACAATCGCGCTATCGTTCTCGCTGATTCCCTCGAGATTCGACTCCTCCCGCTGTTCCACCTGCGCCTGGCTGACGAGTTCCCCCAAGATGTCGTTGAGGGATTCGCCTCGTGCTTGGCCTGTGGCCGCCAGGAGAAACTGCTCGATATCGCTGCGAAGCCCGACCGCCAACCGGTGAGTCATCCCGGGGAAGGCGCGCCGAATATCGTGCCTTCTGTCGAGATCGTGCGGGTCGTCGATGATCACATCGAGAATATTGCCCTCTCGCCTCAACGGTAACCAGTAATGGTGCCGGAGATAGTCGACATTGAGCGTCTTGAATAACCCCTGATCAACGGCCACCCGTTCGTCGTAAGGTACATAGGGGCATTCGTAATATTCGCTCAATACCTTCCCGATCGCCGACTTCGGGACACGGTATTTATTGAGAAGGAGGCCTTCCAAGCCGGCGGGCACGATGTCGGCCTCCCTCACCGCCACTTGCAGTTCCGTCCGGCTGAGGAACCCTTGGCTCACCAGGCCCTCATAAGCGGACACTTTTGTCTCCCTGAGCGGTGCCTTTGCCATCCGACCACCTTGTCCCGCCAACTGCTCTGGGCGCTCATCAAGCGGAAGAGGCCCCTTTTTCACATGGCGACACTCAATACTCGCAAGCATGAATCATGTCCTCCTTGTGGTCACTCCACCTCATCAGCGATGATCCTTTACGACTTCACCTGCCGCGTCCCAGGCGCCGGGTAGACCAGCGGAATGCCGCGTAAGAGCCCGCTGTACAAGTCATGGTCGTACCAGACTTCGAGTCTGCTGTCGGGGCTGGTGCCATGCACGAGCATTCCTTCCGATACCAGGGCACCATACAGGCGAGGTTGACCTTCCACCACTACTCGGCCCAAGGCATACAGCACCCCGTGCAGGTGAATCCCCGAAAGTTGTACCGGAACACGCAACCCCAATGTCGACTGACCTTCCGGCGGCGGACTCAGGGCCGGCACCGATTTGCCGGCGCCTTTTGGCCTCCAGATCACATGGGCATTGATCACAAACAATCCTTCGGCATAGTCCGTATTGAGCAGGAGCGTGCCAAGGTTGGTTGAGCTCGGTGGTTGCTGGTCCAGGGTGTCGATAAACACGAGCCCATGATGGTCCCCTACGGCGGGAGATTCGAAGACCTGATCAGCCGGCACCCCCTGCCCCTCCCTGACTATTCCGCCGGAGTAGAGCAATCCCTCCCGATCCATCGCATAGTAGCTGCCGAACCGAAGCGCCGCCTGCTTGAGCATCGCATAGTCCCAATGATCCATCTTCAAGCCGGGTGTCGGGTCCTGCTGTTGATGGAGGTTCGATGGCTCACTCGATCCGGGTATCGGCTCGGCGAAGAGTGCACGGCCACCAACCCAGAGATCGAACCAGCGGTCTTCGGGATGGCTCATGTCCGTGTACGATTGTCCGTTCACGGGAGCCAAGCCGGACTTCGTCGCAATGGCTTGAGGGTTTCTCAGCCGCACATCGCCCCTTGCCTTCACATCTCCCCAGTGAGCCCACACGGGAGTCACCGCCCCAGGAAGCACTCCATCCCCGAATCCACCGACCTGGACGGCGGCTCGCAGAGGCGGAATGGCGTAGCTGCCTAACTCCATCGAAAGCGTCGTCGCAATGGCCGAAGCCCGCCCTGTGGCCGCCGTCACTTCGACCGTGCACAGCGAGCCGGGATACGCCGGTCCGTAGACCTTCAGTTTGAGAATGCGGCCCAACCCTCGCAGGGAACGAAATAAGCCCGTCGTGGGGCTGTTCAACAACTGGTCGTGATGCGGATCAGCCGCATCGAAGAACAGGTCGGGACTCGTTGTCGTGCCCTTGAACTGCGAGATTCCTTGTGCATCGAAAAAGGAAGGAGCCCCTTCCGCCGACTGGAACCGTCGAGTGAGCACCGTTTCTCCGACTTCGGTAGGAGCCGAACCAGGGTGATGGAACCACTCGACCACCGCCTCGCCGGCCGCTTCGGCAAGATGTTCAGAAATCTTCTCATCTTGAGCAGATTGGGCGCTTCGTACTTCCAGCACAGCCAAATTCAGCGAAGTGAACCCCGCCACCGATAAGAGAAAGAGGATCATCATGGCCACCAGCAGAGCAATTCCTCGTTCCGCGTGTCCTGTCTGATCGCGATGTGGTTCGTTTCGACGTAGCATGATCGATCTCCCGCAGCTCCGCTCAATCTTAAATTTTGTCAGACTTACAATCCGATCTCCTTGACGAACTCCCGCGACTCTCCTTCGCCCCTCACCCGAACACGCACCAGCGCGACACGGTCCGGGTCACCGACCGGTCGTCCGTCTTTCCCCAGATAGGCGAACTGGAACTGCGCCACATGGCCGACAAGTGTGGCCGTGCCGCCGTCGACCTCTCGCATGATCCGGCCAATCCCCTCCGCATCCCGGCCCAGGTAGTAACGGACACGATTCGAGACGTAGGCCACACTCCCCGCTGGGAATGCCTGTCCCAGGGGCCACATCAACTCCAGTGCTTTGCGTTGCCCATCGCGAGCAAGCTGACCGGTGGTGCACCGTTCTGCAGAACAGACCCAGATCGTTTTGCCCTTGGGCCACTCTGATCCGTCGTTGACCGTGAGGGTCTGTAAAGAGGGGCTGGCTGGCTGGGTCAAGGTCGTCACATAGCCGGATATGTTCGAGACAAACGTGATGTCCTGCTCGGCCATGCCAAGCAGCCCCGTGCCGGGCCTGGTACCAGGCCCCATCATGCGCAGTTCATTCCCCATCACATCCAGCCCGATGCGCAGTTCCTGATGCTGGGCAATCCGCTCCTGCTGTCGCGTAAGCCGTTGCTGACCGCTCACCAGCATGTCGAACGCCGCTGCCAGCACCACGGCGCCGATCGCCAGCGATACCAGCAACTCGACGAGGCTGCCGCCCCCGCAATTCCATGCCAGGCTCGGCTGCAGCGGGCCAAGTCGCTGGAGTCGCACCTTTGTGGCTCGTCCGATCATCGCGTCCCCATATAGGTAGGGTTGGCCCGCAACGTTCCCAGATGAATTTCTTTGTGGTGGCCGCCCTCAACCTCGTATCGTGCCCGCGCTGTGATGACGGCCGACGCCACGGATGCCAGTGGGACATTGCGCCCGAGCGCGACGGTCCACACAAGATGAATCCCTTCACGGTCCGTGCTCGCGGTAAACGTACCGTCATTGGCCGTCTCATCCGGCGCGATCCCGTCATCGCGCATCACCGTTTCCGCCACGCCATCGTGGTCCACATCGTCCCGGAGCAACTCGCTCCACGCACCGGCCCGCTTCGCTTCCAACCTCGACTCAGCCATCGCCAACGCGTGAGTCGACTTGATGCCCTGCTGCAATCCACGATCCGCGACTTGAGCCATTCCAAGTCCGGCCAGAAACCCGAGGCTGGCGAGCACCATCGCGATCATGACCTCTATCAAACTGTGCCCTGCTGCGACACCTTGCTTGCTCAATGGATGCCGCTTGTTTTGAACGACGCTCCTCACAGGATGGTGACCTTTCCCGTAAAGCTGACCGTCAATGTCCGCGTGTTCTGATTCCCATCGCGCAGAGTGATCGTAGTGGCCGCCGCCGACCGCCCGCTTGGATGGAACATGATGTTGGGGCCGCCGCTGAGACGCTCAACCCTCGTCCCTCTACCGGACAAATCGCACTGTTTCAGCACTGCCCCTGGCACATCGGCACGCTCCGTGCGAAGGACCGTTCGCTCCGCATCAACAACCACACGAATCCGCTCCCGCCGAGCAATGGCCAACTGCCGCGCAAATCGCAGCTCCGCCGCAAGCTCCGTTGTGACGGCCTGTCCGTGAGACTTCGCCGCCACTGTCGCAAAGTTGAGGCCCGCCATCGTGCAAACGATGGTCACGATGGCCAGCACGAACAGCGCCTCGAGAAGTGTGAACCCTTCGTTTTTCATCGATGCTTCCCTCTCCCGATCAACCACCAATCTCTCCACGCCACGCCTCGCCGTATGGCCGGCTTCCAAGTCTCGTGCCGCGAAGAACCGAATGGGGTGAATGATCAACACCGACGCCACTAAGGGAACACCAGGTCGGCAAGTGGTTGAAGAATGTGAGGGAAACTCGCGCATGCAGCGCGAGGTCACAACGAATCTCTGGAAAACCAGGTGGGAAACAACCCCATGGGCTGTCCCTCTTCAGATACAACGCACCAACCGTTTAGATACAGTGGCCGCTGAAGAATCTCGACGAAGGCAGGGCGCTCGGCCCAGGGTCTTACCGTTGCAAGTCGATGAGGCTCCAGTACCAATTGAGAAGAGGTTCGTGGAAGAAGAGCGCGAGGACCGCTCCCAGGGCCAGAAAGGGGCCGAACGGCAAATACTGATCTCGCCGGATGACCTTGGTGGCGATGAGACCGACTCCGACGACGGAGCCTACCAGTGACCCAATCATGATCGTGAGCAAAACAGGTTTCCAACCCAGAAAGGCGCCGATCATTGCGATGAGCTTAATATCGCCCCCGCCCATTCCTTCTTTCCCGAACAGGTAAGGGCTTGCCCAGGCCAACCCCCACAAGATTCCCCCTCCTACCACCACTCCCAACAGTGAGTTCACCAAGCCCACAGGGAGGATCGTCACGGCTCCCAGGAGGCCCAGGAAGATCCCCGGAAGTGTCACGACGTTTGGAATGATCTTGTGCGAGAGGTCCGTGCCGGTCACCACAAGCAACGAAGAAAACAGTATGGCATAAACGGCCGTACTCCAAGCCGGACCAAAATACCAGAAGATCACCGCATAGCCCGTGGCATTCGCGGCTTCAATGATCGGGTACCGGAAAGAGATCGGTGTCCTACAGGCCCTACAGCGTCCCCTCAACAGCAGGTAGCTCAGAAGCGGAACATTGTCATAAAACGCAATCCGATTGCCGCACGCCGGGCAGTGGGAGGCCGGCCATATGATGGACTCCTGGCGAGGCAATCGGTGGATGCAGACGTTGAGAAAGCTGCCGATGACGGCGCCGAACAGTCCCGCAATCAGAAGGGAAGCCGTGGATATCATACCGATCGCCACCCCATGAAATGGATTAGGCGCATAAGTCTCATTCTGGCTTGCTAGATAGTTCCTAGTGTGCAAAAAATACTTCCATTTACATTCCCTGCGAGAATCCCCTATAATGTGTTGTCCTTTCCGGCAAAGCTGACGGCTTCATCGTATGCCGTCAGGAAATTTCACAATTGAACGAAGGAGATATTCACATGGCGAAGGCAGCAGCGACATCCAGAAAGCGCTCAAAGAGACCGGTTCTCGACCTGACGCCTCCTCCCAGGAAAAAACGGCCTGAAGCCCTCACGAGCCGTGAGGAGGAGATTCTCGAGCTGATCTGGGCCGGATTTAAGAACAAAGAAATCGCCCAGCGCCTCAAGATCAGCGTCAAGACGGTGGAGGCCCACCGCGCGAACATGATGAAAAAGATGCGGGTCTCCAATACGGCGCAGTTGCTCAAGACGGCCATTCAAGGTGGAATGCTCAGGGTTCGCTAGGGCGCGTCCTCTCACGTGCAGGCTGGGTCCGCTGCCGCACCGCCTCAAAAAGCGCGATAGCCGCAGCGGCCGACACGTTCAGTGAGGCTACCCGCCCACGCATGGGAATACGGGCGCGTTCATCGCATTTATCCAGCACGCCGGGACGAATGCCTCTACCTTCTCCGCCAAGCACCAACGCAGTCGGGCCCTGCAGGTCGAGGTCGGTCACCTGCTTTGGGGCGGCGGCGTCCAGGCCGTATACCCACAGTCCTTCAGCTTGTAACTGCTCGATAAGGCGAGAGAGGTTGGCCACGCGCCCTACCAGGAGATAATCGAGTGCGCCGGCTGACGCCTTCGCCACGGTCGCTGTCAGCGCAGCCGATCGACGCTCCGGCACAAACACCCCGTGGACGCCCGCCGCCTCAGCCGTCCGGAGCACCGCGCCCAGGTTATGCGGATCTTCCACCCCATCCAGTATCACCACCAGCGGTGGCTCGTGGCGCATGCGAGCCACAGCGAGAATGTCCTCTTGGCCCACATACGACTTGGCCGCGATGAACCCGATGATTCCTTGATGCTTGCCGTCTGGGACAAGCCGATCTAAGGCAGGGCGCGGCTCGACATGGACCGGAACCTGTTGCGATCGAGCGAGTCGAATCACGTCCTCGAATTGGCGGTCGGTCCGAAGCACCAGAATCCGCTGGAGCGGCCGCGATCGCGCGCGCAACGCCTCTCGCACTGCATGGAGACCGTAGAGAAGTTCCGCAGGCTCAGCGTTTCCACCGGCTCGTGCCATCGGGACGGTCCTCGATGATGACCCCATGCTCGGCTAGACGCTTTCTGATTGCATCAGCTTTGGGGAAGTCTTTTCGTGAGCGCGCTTCATTTCGTTCCCGCAATAGGCTCTCAATCTCGCTATCCGAAGGACCAGATTTTTGCACTGTGATTGGCAAAGCCTCGTCGGTCTCTGAGACTCGGTTGATCGGTACAACGATCGGGCCAAATTGCCACCTGTCCAATTGAAACAATCCGAGATTGTTGCCAATCGACCGAAACTCCTTTCTGGCTATCTGCCGCGCTTCAGTCGAAAGACCTCGGTCAAGCAATTTATTGACGTCGCTTCTCAGCCCCTGCAATACCGCAATCGCCACCGGCGTATTGAAGTCGTCGTCCATCGCCTCGCGAAATGCCACCCGGCACCGCTCGGTCACTTCCATGAGTTCCCTGTCAGCCGTGGTTCTTTCTTCTGGCTCAGCCAGTCGCTTCAACAGAAGATCATAGAACCCATTCAACGCACTCTTCGCCTCATCTAAACTCTTATCGGAAAAATCTAAAGGACTTCGATAATGGGTCCCGAGCAAGAAGTATCGCAGCGTCTCCCCGGTTTCCAGTTCAGGCCATTTTGACTTTTCAAGAATCTCCCGAATAGTGAAAAAGTTACCTAGTGACTTCGACATCTTCTCTTGATTGATCTGCACGAAGCCGTTGTGGACCCAATAACGCGCGAATTCTTTGCCGGTGGCGCCGCAGGACTGGGCGATCTCATTTTCGTGATGGGGGAAAATCAGATCCATTCCGCCACCGTGGATGTCGAATGTCTCTCCGAGATGGCGAATCGACATGGCGGAACATTCGATATGCCAGCCCGGTCGCCCTGGTCCCCAGGGACTGCCCCACGCAGGCTCTCCCGGCTTGCCGCCCTTCCATAACGCAAAATCCATCGGATGCTTTTTTCGCTCGTCGATTTCCACGCGAGCGCCAGCTTGCAAGTCTTCCAGTTTTCTCTTGGAGAGACGACCATAGGCTGGATACTTTTCCACCTCGAAATAAACATCGCCGCCGACTTGATATGCTATTCCTTTTCTCACGAGGGTCTCGATCAGGTCGATGATGTCGGTGATGTGTTCCGTAGCCTTCGGCTCCTTCGATGCGGGGCGGATTCCCAGCCGGCCCATGTCTTCATAGTAGGCCGCAATATATTTCGATGTGATGGCCTCACAGCCGACCTTTTGTTCGTTCGCTCGTTTAATGATCTTGTCATCCACATCCGTGAAGTTTTTAACAAACTCGACCCTGTACCCGGAATACTCCAAATAGCGTCTGATCACGTCGAACACGAGGGCGCTCCGGGCATGCCCCAAGTGGCAATAGTCATACACGGTCACGCCGCACACATACATGCGAACCAGCTTCGGCACGAGCGGTTCGAAGGGCTCTTTCCGTCCGGTAAGCGTGTTATAGATTGTCAGCATGACGGGGGACCCGATGAGACATCGACACCTCGACGGCGCGGCCAGTGGGACCAGAGAAAATACCCGAGCGCCAACGCCAGAAGCACACCGATGACCACATCAAACTGGTGGAAATACTCCCGCAACTGCTCCCATCGCTCGCCCATTTTTACACCGATATAGGCCAGCAAATAACACCAGGGCAAGGCCCCGACGAAGGTGAACAGGACGAACCGCGGGAAATGCATTTGGGCGATACCGGCAGGAAGAGAGATGAACGTGCGCACGACCGGCAGCATCCGGCTGATAAACACCGCCGCTTCTCCGTATTTCGCAAACCAACGATCGGCCACGTCCAAATCCCGGTGCGAAATGAGAAGATAGGGCCCATACCGTTCTACAAATGGCCGGCCTCCCCACAGACCGGCGTAATAGGCGATAATAGACCCGACCACGTTCCCCACCGCTCCGGCCAGCGTCACACCGAGCATCGAAAACTGCCCCGTTGAAACGAGATAACCTGAGAAGGGCATGATAATCTCGCTCGGCAAAGGAATACAGGCGCTTTCAATCGCCATCGTCACTAGGATGCCCGTATACCCGAACTGCGAAATCGTCGTGACAACGAAGCGACTCAGCACCGCGATGATCTCCTCGATAAGCGAGGCTATTCCCACAGGCTTACCCTCCTATCGACCACTCGTCGCACGACGGCGCAGGCCGAAACGGCCGTGGGAAAGCTGAAGCTCCCACCGGCGGAATTGATCCAATGCGGCATAGTGCGTCGTGTCCAAATGGATGGGCGTGAGCGACACGAGACCCTGGTGAATAGCCTCGTAGTCCGCATCTTTCTTCCGGCTCCACGATATGCGGGTGCCGGCGATCCAATAATACTTTCGCCCGCGCGGGTCCGTTTTCTCCACAATCGGGTTGTCGAAACGCCGCCGGCTGAGACAAGTCACTTTCACGCCTCGAATTGCGCGCGCCGGTCGATCGGGCACATTCACATTGAGGATCGTCTCCTCCGGCAGGCCCCATTGCAGAATCATCGCCGCAACGCGTGCGGCGTAACGCGCGCCCACTTCAAACCGAAACCGGATGTCCCCCTCCTGCGACACCGCCATCGCCGGAACCCCAAGAATCGCGCCTTCGACGGCCGCGGAGACCGTCCCAGAATACACCACATCGTCGCCAAGATTGACTCCTTTGTTAATACCGGAAACGATCAGTGCGGGCGGCTTGGGCATGACCTCCATCAGCGCGAGGTTGACGCAATCGACCGGCGTGCCGTTCACACAAAACTGCCGTGCGGCCAGACGGGTAATCCGTAACGGTTTGTGCAAGGTCACGGCGTGTGCGACAGCGGTGCGCTCCCGATCCGGTGCAACCACCCACACCTCACCAAGTTTCTGCAGCGCCTTCGCGAGCGCAATCAGGCCAGGAGAGTGTACCCCGTCATCATTGGTAACCAGTATGCGCGTCATGAGACAAGGAACAAAAAAAGCTGCGCAAGGCAGCTTCAGCAACCAGGCTGAGGTTCAGGTTGAGGCTGAGGTTAGGAAAACGGCCTGGGCCCCTTTACCCTTGTACTATCCCTTCATCTCAACCTTACCCTTAACCTCAACCTTCTAAAAAAATGGTCGGGGCGAGCCGATTTGAACGGCCGACCACTCGCACCCCAAGCGAGTACGCTACCGGGCTGCGCCACGCCCCGACCTTATTCACTTCGTGTTCTCGATCTGCACCTACGTAAATCCGGCTCCCCCAGTCGCAGATAACTTAACGCGGCTTATTCATGCGTGCCGGGCATCCGGGGGCCGGCCGCCCTGTCATGCCGAGTGGGAGTCCAGAATCCGGAGGACGGCTTGCAGATCACCTCGGACCCGCTGTACCACGTCTTTCCGCGACACGTGCTTACTAGCGACTCGGCTCCTACGCGTCCAGTACCGCTTCACGCCTGCAAGCGTATGGCCTTCCTCATACAACATCCGCTTGATCTCGAGAACGGTCTCGATATCGCGTTGGACGTATAGCCGTTGATTGCCCCGGCTTTTCTTAGGCTTCAGGAAACTGAATTCGGATTCCCAAAATCGCAGGACGTATGCCGGAAGCTTCGTGATCTGACTGACTTCTCCGATCTTATAAAAGACTTTAGTCCCCAGTCTGGGTTCATTGCCCATGACCGGTCCTCGTTACCGTGCTGGAATGGTGCTGAAGCCTAGGAATTGACGTACTTCTTGAAAACCTGGCTTGGTCGAAAGGTGACCACCCGTCGCGGGGTAATCCCGATTTCTTCGCCTGTACGAGGGTTTCGACCCTTGCGCGCTCCCTTACTCCGCACGACAAAATTGCCGAAGCCCGCGATCTTGACGGATTCTCCTTTCTGGAGAACGGATTTGAGAAGATTGAGAACGAGTTCGACGATATCCGCAGCCTCATTCTTCGAGACACCGACCTGCTTGAATATTTCGTTTGCGATATCAGCCTTCCTCATACCTCCCCCCTCACGGCTATCCCCGTCAGCTACCATGAATTTCCCATAAGTTACGTGAGGTTATCAGTTGTGTCAAGGATAATTCTGGCCGGCTCAAGATGACAACGCCTTTTCGCGCTCTTTCTGCAAGAGCTTATACTCGATGCTGTCGGCTAACGCTTGCCAACTCGCCTCAATAATATTTTCCGAAACGCCGACCGTACTCCACTTATCTTTGTGGTCACCGGATTCAATCAGGACGCGGACTTTCGATTCCGTGCCGCGATCCGCCGCAAGTACCCGCACCTTGTAATCGAGGAGCTTGACTTCGCGCAACTGGGGATAGAACTTTTCCAGCGCCTTGCGCAGGGCATGGTCCAGAGCATTGACGGGCCCCCTTCCGACAGCCGCAGTATGTTCGACCGCCTCGCCGACCTTGACCATGACCGTGGCCTCCGACAACGGTTTCCCGTCGTCCTGCTTCTTTTCCACGATGACTCGAAAGCCCAGCAACTGAAAAGACGGTTGATGCGTACCCATCGCCTTGCGCAGCAACAGTTCAAAAGAACCCTCCGCCCCTTCGAACTGATAGCCCTGGCTTTCCCGCTGCTTGAGCGTTTCCACCAACTCCTGCACTTTGTGATGCTCTTTCGTCAACTTGATCCCGTACCCCTCAGCCTTTTCCAGCAGGCCGCTCCTCCCGGCATAGTCGGAAACCAGGACGCGCTGCCGATTACCGACCTGTTCCGGGATGACATGCTCATAGGTTGCGGGGTTCTTCAGCACGGCATGAATGTGCACCCCGCCCTTGTGGGCAAAGGCGGAATCGCCGACATAGGGCTGGTGCTTGTTGGGCATCAGGTTAGCGATCTCCGTCACAAAGCCGGAGACCTCTCTTAAATGAGAGAGCCGTTCGCCTAATGCGGAGCGTCGCATCTTCAGTTGCAGATTCGGTATGATCGAACAGAGATTGGCGTTGCCGCACCGCTCGCCGATGCCGTTGATCGTCCCTTGCACCTGCACGATCCCCGTCTCGATCGCGACAAGGGAGTTCGCCACCGCCATCTCGCAATCGTTATGCGCATGAATTCCGAGCGGGACGGCGAACTCCCCCCTCACGGTTTCGCAGATCTGCCGAATCTCCCAGGGCATGGCCCCGCCGTTCGTGTCGCACAGAATCAGGCGTTCAGCGCCCGCCTCCACCGCGTGCCGCAGCGTCTCCAACGCATAGTCGGGATTTGCCTTATACCCGTCGAAGAAATGCTCGGCGTCGTAAAACACCTGTCGGCCCTTCGTGCGGAGATACTCGACCGAGTCGCGAATCAACTCGAGGTTCTTCGCCAGGGAGATTCCGAGCGCATCGGTGACGTGCAAGGACCAGGTCTTGCCAAACAGCGTGATTGTCTTCGTTTCGGCTCCGAGTAGAGCCTGTAAGTTTGGGTCTTTCTGGACACGATTGCTGGCTTTCCTGGTCGAGCCGAACGCGACGACCTTGGTATGCTTGAAGTGCATCGTTTTAACGATCCTGAAAAACTCGATGTCCTTTGGATTGGCGCCAGGCCAGCCACCCTCAATATAGTGTACCCCGAGTTCATCCAGCTTCTGTGCGACACGGACCTTGTCCTCGGCGGAAAAACTTACGTCCTCAGCTTGCGCGCCATCGCGCAACGTCGTGTCGTAGATCTCCAGTTCGTCCGGCGCCGCATGGAGCGGTTGGACGCGCGCCTTCGGCCCGGCGCTGGAAGCGGACGCTGGTCGTGGAGTGAATTTCCGGCTCATATGTTGCCAAGAGGGTAGCAGGAGAGGGCTAGGCCTGTCGAGGGCAGGCCGGCGACCACGGCTTACGACGGCTTCCGGCGTTCCTCCGCCAGTGAGGACGACACCTGGTCCAATCCGAATGCCGAATGGAGCGCCCGCATGGCCAACTCCAAATACTTCTCATCGATGACGCAGGAAATCTTGATCTCGGAGGTGCTGATCATCATGATATTGACGCCTTCCCGCGACAGCACTTCGAACATCTTCGCCGCCACGCCGGAATGCGACCGCATGCCCACGCCGATCAACGACACCTTCGCGATAGCCTCGGTGACCGCGACCGACTTGGCATCGATGTCCTTGGCCACCCCTTGAATCAGAGGCACCGCCTTTTTCAGATCCACACGCGGGACGGTGAACGAGATGTCCGTCAACGAGGCTTGGCTCACGTTCTGAATGATCATGTCCACGACGATGTTGGCGTCCGCCACCGGCCCGAAAATCCGCGCCGCGATTCCCGGCTTGTCCGGCACCCCCACGATCGTAATCTTCGCCTGATTCCGGTCCCCTGTGACACCGGAGACGGCGACACGTTCCATATCCGCATCTTCGCTGGTCACGAGCGTCCCCTTTCCTTCCTTAAAACTGGAATTCACTTCGACCGGCACATTGTACTTCGCGGCAAACTCCACCGACCGGCTTTGTAGCACTTTCGCCCCCAGGCTGGCCATCTCCAGCATTTCCTCGTAGGAGATCTTGTCGATGCGCTTCGCCGACGGCACGATGTTCGGATCGGCCGTATAGACTCCATCAACGTCGGTATAAATGACGCAGCGATCGGCCTTGAGCGCGGCGGCGAGAGCGACCGCCGTGAGATCGGACCCTCCGCGACCCAGCGTCGTCACATCCGATTGCTCATTGATTCCCTGAAACCCGGCCACCACCGGGATCACGCCCCCCGCCAGAGCCTGTCGAATACGGTCCGCCACCACCCGAGCGATGCGCGCCTTCGTATGCGAGCTGTCCGTCAGGATACCCACCTGACGCCCGGTGAACGAGCGCGCATCAATGCCGCGCGCCCGCAAATCCATCGCGAGAAGCGCGATCGTCACCCGTTCTCCCGTGGATAACAGCATATCCAGCTCTCGCTCGTCGGGCGATGGCGTCACTTCATGGGCCAGCTTAATCAAGCGATCGGTCTCCCCGCTCATCGCCGACAACACCACCACCATCCGGTGCCCTTCTTGGTGAGCCCGCGCCACGCGGTCCGCGACCCAGTGGATCCGTTCGATCGTGCCGACCGATGTGCCCCCATATTTGTGGACGATGAGCGCCACGGCTGCTACCCTCGAGGAAAAAGTTTGGTGATGAGTTTCGTCGCATCTCGCGGGGCTGTACCATTCGCTTTGGCATCAGCCTCGTGAAATCGTCTTGAGAGAGTCGTCGGTTGCTTAGCGGGACCTTCGCAGTAGGCGTAGAAGGCCTGCGCCTTGACGCCTCCGCTGACAGCGGACGAAGCCGGGTCGCAGATCGCCAACAGACGATACGCGCCGGACTTAGACAGACCGTCCAGCAGCGGTCCCATGAGAGACTTGTCTAATTCCTCGATCGCCTTGATCTTTTCCTTGATCTCCGCTCCCCGGAGCACCCGATCAGAAAGCCCGACATGGAGATAGACCAAGTCCTTCTTGGCCAGTTCACGCAAAGCCACCTCACCCCATAGGCGATAATCCCCTCCCTCAGACAACGAGACAGGATCAACGGGGTCAAGTCCCGCGCAAACTCCGATGCCTCGATGCAGATCTCTTGACGACACGACCGCGCCGGTAATGCCATAGCGCTCCGTCAGCGTTGGCCAGGCTGGCGCACGCCCCTGCCCCCAGAGCCAGAGGCAGTTGGCCGGATTTTGCCCCGCCCCTCTTCTCTCTTCATTAATCGGATGATCGCGCAAGATGACCAGGGAAGCGTCCATCAGCTTTCGAAGAATCTCCGCGCCGTCTCCCGTGGGCAGGTACTCGTTGACGGGATGTCCGACGACTCGCCGCGGATCGGTGCAGACGGATCGCACCCTCCCTCCGACCCAGACCATCAAATGCCGGTGTCCCGACCCAGGGTAGAATTGAATCGTCTCGGATCCGAGTTGTTCATTGATCGCATCGATCAATTCCCGCGCCTGCTCGGAATCGATGAGACCGGCCGTGGCATCGTCCATCACCACATGCGGACCCAGTTTTTTGAGATCCGCTGCGGCAGACCGGCTTCCCACCTGCGCCTCCGGACGCAACGTCACCATCGTGCAGCGGAAGACCACGTCATGCTCGCCGACCGTCACGCCCAGACTGGCAGCCTCTAGTGGAGCAGGCCCCGGATAGTACTTGCGCGGATCGTATCCAAGGATCGCCACACCCATCACATCGCTCCCCTGCACACCTCCATCGCTCGGCAGCCCGAGCAGGCCCAGCTCGCCGGCCCGCGCCACACGATCCAGGTTGGGAGTAGCGGCAGCTTGGAGGGCTGTGTTGCCGTTCAGTTCTTGACGAGGCAGATCCGCAAATCCGTCCGCGTGCAGAATAAGATACTTCATGACAGGGTTTGCCGCACTTACACCTTCAACAGTCGGGCGACGTCGTCTCGCGAGGCCTTGACGGTCGGCGGTTGACGCGAAACGGAAATTGCCGTATCGGCATCCTTCAAACCGTGGCCGGTCAGAGTGCAGACGACTATTTCCCCTTCCTTCAGCACCTCTCCACGGCTCATTTTCATCACCCCTGCGACCGAGGCAGCAGAAGATGGCTCGCAGAAGACGCCTTCTTCCGCCGCAACCATCGTATAGGCTTGGAGGATTTCCTCGTCTGTGACCATGTCGATGGAACCGGACGATTCCTGAATCGTATTGAGGGCTCCTTGCCAGCTAGCCGGATTCCCGATGCGAATGGCTGTCGCGATCGTTTGCGGCTGTTCTACCACACGGCCCAGGACAATCGGCGCGGCTCCGGCCGCTTGGAACCCCACCATCCGAGGTAAGCGTCGACTTTGGCTGGCCGCGTAATATTCTTTGTAGCCGCGCCAATACGCAGTGATGTTGCCGGCGTTGCCGACCGGCAGGACATGCATCGTCGGAGCGTCTCCCAATTGGTCGCACACCTCCATCGCCGCCGTCTTCTGCCCCTCGATCCTGAATGGGTTGATCGAATTGACCAGCTCGATTTTATAGCTCGCCGCCAGCTCCTTGACGATCGTCAGCGCCTGATCGAAATTCCCTTCGATCTGAATGACGGTGGCCTGATGGATCATCGCCTGAGATAATTTCCCAAGGGCGATCTTGCCGGCTGGAATCAGGACGAACACGGCTAAGCCGGCCCGGGCACCGTAGGCGGCCGCGGAGGCGGAGGTATTGCCGGTCGAGGCGCAAATCACCGCCCTGGCTCCGCCCTCGAGCGCCTTCGAGATCGCCATGGTCATCCCCCGGTCTTTGAAAGACCCGGTTGGGTTGGCGCCTTCGTATTTCAGATACAGGTCGACGCCCGGCGCGATCTTTTGGGCCAGGCGACTCGCGCGGATCAGCGGCGTGTTCCCCTCGCCCAACGTCACGATGGGGGTCGCGTCCGTCACCGGGAGGAACTTTCGATACTCGTGTATGATGCCACGCCAGCGGGTCATACGAGAGACGACGATTCAGCAGCGTTGGTGACCGTTCGGGAGGCCATGACTCACTCGTCACGTCCTTCGACGCGGATCAAGGTGGTAGGTTCCGAAATGAACCCCATCCGATCAATCTCGCAAAGCGAGGCTTGGACATCGCGTTCTTTTGCGGTGTGTGTCTTGATGACAACGGGGACGGTCTGCCCGTCTTTGCGGCCCTGCTGCAAGACGGACGAAATGCTGATGCCGCCGCGTCCCAACACACCGGCGATCTGCGAGAGCACACCGGGCCGGTCGAGCACCATGAATCTCAAATAATAGAGGGAGCTGATTTCTTCCATCGGCCGCATGCGCAGCGGTCGGCGCTGGTCCTGCTGGAAAGACGCAGGCGGCACGCGGCCGGTCGTTCCTGCGATCAGATTCCTCGCAATCGCAATGACATCGCTCATGACAGCGCTGCCGGTCGGCATCGACCCGGCGCCCTGGCCGTAAAGGACCACGTCGCTGACCGCATCTCCGACAAGTTGGATCGCGTTGTACACCCCTTCCACCTGCGCAATGGGGGACGAGGAAGCGATCATCGTCGGATGGACCCTTGCTTCGATCTCGCCGTCCACCAGCTTGGCGATGGCCAAGAGCTTGATGGTGTACCCGAACTCTTTGGCGTAAGCAATATCAAGCGGGGTCAGCCTGGTGATGCCTTCGGTGTATACTTCCTTGAAATTGACAGGCGTCCCATAAGCCAAGCTCACCAGAATGGCCAGCTTGTGCGCCGAGTCGATCCCTGCCACATCGAAGGTTGGGTCGGCCTCGGCATAGCCCGCTCGTTGCGCCTCCTTGAGGACCGCCTCAAAGCTCTGTCCCTCGTGCGTCATCCGGCTCAGAATGTAATTCGAGGTCCCGTTGATGATGCCGTAGATCGATTGGATGGTATTGGCAGCCAGTCCCTCGGTGAGGGCTCGAATCACGGGAATCCCGCCACCCACGCTCGCCTCAAACCCCAGATCGACGTGCCGACGTGCGGCGGCTTCAAATATCTCTTCCCCGTGCACTGCCAAGAGCGCTTTGTTGGCCGTTACCACATGTTTCCCATTGGCAATGGCATCCAAGATAACGCGCTTGGCCGCATCGTAACCACCGATCAGCTCGACGACAATATCGATCGCCTGGTCCTCAATAACTTGCTTGGCATCCGTCGTCAGAAGACCTGGCGGCAGCGCGAGGCCGCGATCTCTTGTCACGTCCAAGTCCGCCACACGCACCAGCTCGATGGGCAGGCCCACGCGCCGGCGGATCACGGCGGCGTTGTTTAACAGAATTTTCGCTACGCCGGTTCCTACCGTGCCAAAGCCGACGATCCCGACGCCGATCCGCGATCTCATGCGCCCCCTCCACCCAGTTTCAAGGCCTTGCGGATCCCTCTCACAGCTTGTCGAGTTCGATGTTCGTTCTCCACGAGGGCGAACCGAACATACTCGTCTCCCCCTTCGCCGAATCCAATGCCGGGCGACACCGCGACTTTCGCCTCGCGCAGAAGGAGCTTCGAAAACTCGAGCGAGCCCATGTGCCGGTAGGGGGGTGGAATCCTGGCCCACACGAACATCGTCGCGCGCGGCTTATCAACCGCCCATCCGATCCGGTTCAAGCCGCTCACCAGGACATTGCGGCGGTTCTGATACCGTTGCACGATCTCCTTCACGCAATCTTGCGGCCCATTCAGCGCGACGGTGCTGGCGATCTGGATCGGCTGGAAAATTCCGTAATCGAGATAGCTCTTGATCTTGGCCAAGGCCCCCACCACTTCTCGGTTGCCGACGCAAAAACCGACTCGCCAACCAGGCATGTTATAACTTTTCGAGAGCGTATAAAACTCGACGCCGATGTCCTTCGCTTCAGGCACTTGGAGCAAACTAGGAGCCTTGTACCCGTCGAACACGATATCCGCATAGGCGAGATCGTGAATCACGATCACATTGTGTTCTTTGGCAAAGGCGACGATCTTTTTGAAGAACTCCAGATCGACTACGGCCGTCGTCGGGTTGTGCGGGAAATTGATGACCAAGATCCGTGGGCGCGGCAGAGTCTGTCTGTAGACGCGCAGGAGGTCATCGAAGAAGTCGCTGTCCTGGCGTAATTCGATCCCGCGGACCTCGCCCCCCGCAATAATGAAGCTATACATATGAATGGGGTACGTCGGCGTAGGGGTGAGCACCACATCTCCTGGACCGATCATCGCAAGAGCGAGGTGGGCCAGCCCTTCCTTCGAGCCGATCGTCACGATGGCCTCCGTTTCCGGATCCAAATCGACGTCGTAGTTCCGCTTGTACCAGCCGGCAATCGCATGACGCAGTTTGGTGATCCCGCGAGAAGCCGAATACCGATGGTTCTTCGCTTTTTTCGCTGACTCAAGCAGCTTCTCTACAATGTGGGCCGGGGTCGGCTGATCGGGATTGCCCATTCCAAAATCAATAATATCCTCACCCCGATGCCGTGCCTCCAGTTTCAGCGCCTGAACTTGCGCAAACACGTACGGCGGCAGCCGTTTAATGCGGTAGAATCCTTCTCCTATTCCCATAGTCTCCCTTGCTCGCCTTCTGCAGAGCGCCTATTCTAATTGGAGCCGCCCATTGAGTCAATTTTCATGTGATCTTGTGGGGTTGGAACACTTTCGACAATCCCCATCCTGTGGCACCCCATGCAGCGGCCGCTCGCCTCAGTCCTTGCTCGCTCCGGCTGTTTCTGCTATTAATGCGTCACTCTCACGACATCTGGCGGGGCTCCCGCTCTCTCGCTCTCTGCTCATACCTGATCGGAGAACCAGTGGCACGACTCGGTGTCAACATTGATCACGTTGCGACGCTCAGGCAAGCTCGCGGCGGGAATGAACCGGATCCTCTCGCGGCCGCCATGCTCGTCGAACTCGCCGGAGCAGACGGACTGGTCGTTCACCTCCGTGAGGATCGCCGGCATATTCAGGATCGGGATCTGACGCTCTTGCGGGAAATCGTGCGTACGAAACTGGACCTCGAAATGGCCGCGGATGAAACGATGGCCAAGATCGCCTTGGGCGTGAAGCCGCACCTGGTCACCCTCGTTCCAGAACACCGGCAAGAATTGACCACCGAAGGAGGACTTGACGTCGTGGGACACCGCGAGCGGATCCGGTCGATCATCGATATGCTGCACGAGGGTGGCATTCCGGTCAGCTTGTTTATAGAGCCGGACCTGACGCAGATCAAAGCCGCGCACAAGGTCGCGGCCGACTATGTCGAATTGCATACGGGTCGCTACGCCAATGCCCAGCGCGCAAAAGAAGAGCAGGCGGAGTTTGAAGCGATCTCTCAGGCGGCGAAGCTCGCCTACAAGTTGGGCATCGGCGTCAATGCGGGGCACGGCTTGAACTATCGGAACGTGAAGCGGCTGACGCACATTCCGGAGATCGTCGAGTACAACATCGGCCACAGCATCGTCGCGCGAGCGGTATTTGTCGGCCTTGAGCACGCCGTTCGGGAAATGAAAGAACTCGTGAGTTAAGCATCGTGCATTCTCGCTATGTTGATCGAGCCAGGACCCGATCATGGTCGTCAGCTTGAAAACTGCCGGTCGTCTCCCGTGTCCTTCCGATAGGTTGTCCCCTCCATGATGAAGATTGTCACCGCGGCCCAGATGCAGGCATTGGATCGCCGGACCATCGAGGTCGCAAAAGTTCCCGCGATCACCTTAATGGAGCGAGCGGGAGCCGGCGTCGCAGCTCATCTGGAGACTTTGGTTGAACCGCTTCGTGGCAAAACCATTTGCGTGGTCTGCGGGAAGGGTAACAACGGCGGCGACGGATTGGTGGCGGCTCGTCTTCTCCGGCAGCGAGGCGCAAAGGTCATGGCCCTCCTCATGACACCTTCATCCGAGCTCAGCCGCGATGCGAACGTCATGTATCGGCGTTTCTCGAAGATTGCCGGTTCTTCAGCCGTTCGCACTCCTTCGCCAACCAACCACCTCCGTAAGTACCTCGCAGCCAGCGACGTGGTTATCGATGCGCTCTTAGGAACCGGCCTCTCTTCGCCCGTCAGCGGCCATTACCGGGAAGCCATCGAACTCATCAATGAGTCCGGACGACCGGTGGTGGCAGTCGATCTGCCTTCAGGGATTCATGCCGATCACGGTGCAGTGATGGGTGCTGCTGTCCGAGCGAACCTGACCGTGACGTTCGGAGCCCCAAAGTTGGGCCTATATCTCGGCGCCGGTATCGACCACGCCGGTGCGGTCCGGATCGTAGATATCGGGATTCCCCAAGCCTTCCTCGATGCCGTCGAAAGCCGCATCTTGCTCATGACCGCCGCCTCTGCCGGCCAGGCTCTACCTGTACGTCTGCCCTCTGCTCACAAAGGAACCTTTGGGCATGCGGGAATCATCGCAGGATCCGTCGGCAAAACCGGGGCGGCCGCGTTGGCGGCCAAAGCCGCACTTCGCGTGGGAGCCGGCCTCGTCACCGTCGCGACGCCTTCGAGCGTGAACGACACGCTCGAAGCGAAACTCCTCGAGGCGATGACGGTGCCAATGCCAGAAACCAAAGCGCGAACCTTGGCACGGTCGGGACTTGATCGTCTCATGGGTTTTGTCGGCCTGCGATCAGCTATCGCGATCGGTCCAGGCCTCACGACCCACCCGGAAACCGTCGATTTGGTCCAGACCCTGGTCACGCAAATGGAGAAGCCCTGTGTGCTGGACGCTGATGCGCTGAATGCGTTAGCCGGGAGAGCGTCGCTCCTCACCGAATCCAAGATTCCTCCTATTCTCACTCCTCACCCCGGCGAAATGGCCAGGCTGGAAGCCGATGCAACGCCGCAGTCCGTGAACGCTGATCGAATCGGGATCGCGAGCCGGTTTGCGCGCGAACGCGGCGTGTTTCTCGTCTTGAAGGGAGCCAGGACGGTGGTGGCCCGACCGGATGGGATGGTCGCCATCTGCCCGACGGGCAATCCCGGCATGGCGACGGCTGGGACCGGCGATGTCCTGACCGGGATGATCGTGGGCCTGCTCGCGCAAGGTATCCCTCAGTGGGAAGCCGCCTGTACCGCCACCTACGTTCATGGTGCTGCGGGAGACCTGGCTGCCGCTAAACTTGGACGAGCCGGGATGATCGCGAGCGATTTGCTCGAAGAGATTCCTCATGCCCTCGCGACAATCTCGTCCTCCTAGGATCATCCGTCCGGCTACCAGGCCGGCTCGCACAAAGCCTCCTCGTGCTGTGGGGGCCGTTTCGTTTACAATCATCTCCCGGTCCTCTCGGTCCACGCAACAGTTGGGACGGACGATTGGAAGGGCCCTACAAGGCGGTGAAGTGATCGGACTTTACGGAGACCTGGGAACCGGCAAGACCACCCTGGTTCGTGGTATTGCAGCGGGCCTGAACGCCTCTCCCCACGCAGTCAGCAGCCCCACGTTCGTGCTGATCCACGAATACGCAGGGCGCGTGCCGCTCGCGCACGTGGACCTCTATCGAATCCAATCCGAGGCAGAACTTGCCACGCTCGGCCTCTCCGAGTATCACAATGGCACAACCGTGGTCGTCGTCGAGTGGGCAAATCGCGCCGGATCGGAGCTCGGGCCGGACTATCTGGCCGTTTCTCTTGCACATCGGACAGAACGCACCAGAACCATTCGGGTTGAGGCAAACGGCCCCCGCTCGGTCACTCTGCTCTCTCTGGTTCAAAAACTGCGTCGGCGGGGGGGACTCCCACGACCGGTCCACGCAGGTGCGGCATGATTCGCCTGATCTTCGTCGGCATCCTGCTCTTATTGTCCCTTGCTTTCTTTCTCCAGAATCAGGAACAGGAAGTCACCCTCCGCTACTTCTTCGGATTGCGCTCCGCCTCGACACACATCTACAAACCCATCCTAGCCGCCTTCGCGATCGGGTTGTTGGTGTCGGGCATTCTCCTCTTTCCCGCGTGGGTGCGGGGCCGGATCGAGCTGCGGCGCAAGATGAAGGCCCTCCAGCAAGCCGAAGTGGATTTGGAACGGCTCCGTCAATCCCTGGACAAAGCCTTAAGCCGCTCGGTCGACGCGGCGCAGGAAAACTCCATGGAGGAGCATGCGGATGAGTGATGAGCTGACCCCGCTCATGCGGCAATACCGCGACATCAAGCGAGGATATCCCGACGCCATCCTGTTCTTTCGGGTCGGCGACTTCTACGAAATGTTCTACGAGGACGCCGTGGAAGCGTCCCGGATTCTGTCCATCGCATTGACGTCGAGGGACAAGCACAGTACTGATCCGGTTCCTCTCTGCGGCGTGCCGTATCACGCTGCAACCGGCTATATTGCCAAACTGCTGAAGGCCGGCCGCACGGTCGCGCTTTGCGATCAGGTGGAAGATCCCAAACTCGCCAAGGGGCTGGTTCGGCGCGAGGTCGTTCGACTCTACACGCCCGGCACCTTGATCGACACCGAACTCCTCCCTCCAACAGAGGCCAACTTCCTGGCCGCGGTCCATGTCGGATCGGATCGCGGTGCTCCGCGAGGAACTCCCTCGTCCATCGGGCTCGCGGCGCTCGAAGTCTCCACAGGAGAGTTCTGGCTCGCCGAATTCCGAGGCGACCACGCGGTGCCGAGCCTCCTGGACGAACTGACGCGTTTGGACCCTCGTGAGCTGTTGTACTCGAACACCTGGACCTGCGAGAGCCTGCCATGGCTGGCCGAGGCCAGAGGCCCACGACTCTCAGCTCAACCGTCGCAGTGGTTCGAGTTCCGTGCTGCGACGCAGCTCCTTCTTGAACAGTTCCGGGTCGGCTCGCTCGACGGTTTCGGATGCCAAAGCCTGACTCTGGGCGTCCAAGCGGGAGGAGCGGTACTCCGGTACCTGCGCGAGACACAGCCGTCCGCGTCACTGGACCATATCCGTCGCGTGACCATTCGCCGGTCCGGCGACGCGATGCATCTCGACGCTGCGACGATCCACAATCTCGAGTTGATCAGGCCCATGACCAGATTTCAGGATGCCGGTCTACGCACCGAGGCCACCCTACTCGCCGTCCTCGACCGTACGGTTACCGCCATGGGTGCTCGGCTGATGCGGGAGTGGATACTGAGGCCGCTGGTAACCGTCCAGGAGATTCAAACCAGACTGGATGCCGTGTCGGAGCTGCGCTCACGGCTGGAACCGAGAGTCAACCTCCGCGCGACGCTCCGCAATGTGCAGGATCTGTCGAGGCTCAGCAGCCGAATGTCCCTCGGCGTGGCGAATCCACGGGACTTGCTGGCGATGAAACAGTCGGCCGCCGCATTGCCCGCGTTACAGGCCCACCTCGTCTTGTGCGAGTCCTCGCTCCTGAAAAACCTGGTTGACACCTGGGACAGTGCCACCGACATTCACGACTTGATCGAGCGTGCGATCGATCCGGATGCGCCCCTCTCTTCGCGCGATGGCGGAATCTTCCGGGAAGGTTACCACGCGGGCGTGGACGAGCTACGAAAAGCGAGTAAAGAGGGGAAAGGGTGGATCGCCGCTTTGGAAGCGAAAGAGCGAGAACGGACGGGCATCGAATCGCTCAAAGTTCGGTTCAATCACGTGTTCGGCTACTACATCGAAGTGACCAAAGCCAACCTCACGCGCGTTCCCACCGAGTACATTCGCAAGCAGACACTCGCCAACGCCGAACGGTTCATGACTCCGGAGCTCAAGGAGTTGGAAGAGCAAGTGACCGGTGCGGAGGCGAAGCTCAACGCGCTTGAGCAGGAGCTGTTTGAGATCCTGCTGGCACGCTTAACGGAGGACACTTCTCGGCTCCAGTCCATTGGCCGCACGCTCGCCTTGTTGGATGTCTTGGCCGGCCTGGCTGAATCGGCCGCACTCCATCAATATGTGCGCCCGACCGTGGACGGTGGAGACACCATCCACATCGTGGATGGCCGGCATCCGGTTGTCGAGCGATTGGAGCTGCAGGGGAGTTTCATCCCCAATGATGTCCTGCTGGACCGAGAAGAGAACCGCCTCCTGATTCTCACGGGCCCCAATATGGCGGGCAAAAGCACGTACCTTCGGCAAGTGGCCCTGATTGTGCTGATGGCGCAGATTGGGAGCTTTGTGCCGGCGAAGGAAGCACGCATCGGTCTCGTCGACCGCATTTTCACCAGAGTCGGCGCTTCGGACAACCTTGCCGCAGGCCAGAGCACCTTCATGGTAGAGATGACCGAGACCGCCAACATCCTGAACTCGGCCACGCCGCGCAGCTTGATCCTTCTCGACGAGATCGGCCGCGGAACCAGCACCTACGATGGATTGAGCATCGCCTGGGCAGTCGCCGAGCATATTCAGGACCCGCGACGCTTAGGAGCCAGGACGCTCTTTGCCACCCATTATCACGAAATGACTCAGTTGGAGGATTCGCACCAGGGCATCAAAAATTATCGGGTTGCGGTGCATGAGCGCGATGGCGCTGTACTGTTCCTCAGAAAAATCGTCGCGGGCGGAGCGGACAAGAGTTATGGAATCCATGTGGCAAAGCTGGCCGGCTTGCCGCCTTCGGTGGTCCAGCGAGCGATGCAGGTCTTGTCACAACTGGAGCAACCGGCGACCATTCCCCGCGATTTCCCTCTTACCCTGGATATTCCTGATCGCGATCGGTCTCTCCCTCCTCCTCATCCGATCATCGAAGAGGTCCGCCAAATGGATCTCTTCTCCATGACCCCACTGGACGCTTTGAACCGCCTTGCCGAACTTCAGCGCAAGCTGGGTTCTGAGTAAGATCGCTCTCTGCTGGGCGCGCAAATAAAAAATAAAAAAGGCGATGCCCTTTCGAGCATCGCCTTTTTCATGAACTTATGACTTTAGCTAATCAGTGGCCACCCTTTCCGGCATTGTAAGGAGCGGTCCAGGGAATCAGGCCTCCCAGCGGCTTCTTGTCAGGGGTGAGGACATCATACTGCATCGCCGTCACCGCTTCACCCTTAGGTGAAGTATTAAGTGCCTGCTTGGCCGCAGCACAGCCTGAGTCAGTCGCCTCGCTCTTACCTTCACACGCTTTCAGGCGCAATGAGGAAATGCTGCGTGTCTTGCCAGGCTCCCCCGCGTTTTCAGCCAGCTTCTTCACGGAGGAAATCACGCGATGGTTCTGCTCTGGTTCCTGAGCCACAAACTCGACCAGCGTGGTCGGCGATCCCGGCGGCACTTCCTTGGCAGCCGCAGGACCAGCGTGCGGACGGGCCATGGACTTCAATTGTTCCCAGACATTCTTGTCGGCTGCATAGAACTTCAAGTTCTTGCCAGGATGAACCTTTTGCCAGAAATATCCGCTCTCCGCATTGCCTCCGAACACGGCAATGTTGATCCACACCGCTTCATCGTACGGATCGAGAATAATCACACGACCCTGGAGCGTGGTCGGCTTGCTCATGTCGCCCCATTCAAACCGTTCCTGGAACGCCTCAATGGCCAGCGCGGCGGAGGCTACACTCACGACCAAGGCCACAGCAGCCATAAAGGCCCAGCCTTGCTTACGAAGCTTCATAATCGCATCCCTCCTTCACGAGACATGAAAGAAAAATGACTCAACAATAGTTTACTTTAAGACCTTGAAGCCGGTGATGGTCCGACCATCTAAGGTCACTTCCATCGCCACGAGTTCCTGCGACGCTTTGATGATCTGATCCATGAGCGCCTTATCCTTCACAGCAAGCCGGACAGTCGTCGCAGCATGGTACCAGCCGGAGTAGGGGTTGTTTTTTTCCGTTCCACCGGTGAACCCCCAGGCGCAGCAGCTAAACAGTGGGTCTGGTGGCTTCACGTCCAGATCCGATGAAGAGCGTCCGGCCGGAGTCCCTGAAGCCGGCTCACCCGTGTTCCAATATTGAATCCCGAACAGGATTTCACCATCCGGATTATCAGCCCACTGCGACCATACCCGGCCCTTCAAGGTTTTGGCAGCCTCACCCTTGAGCGCATGCCCCCCAACAATCTGGTCAACAGGTCCCGCACCGGGAGCATCGGCTGCTGCCACAAAGCCGGCCGTCAGCAAGCCGAAGACAGAGAAGACTGCAACAGCGGCTAGAACTACGACCCTCTTCATAACCAAGTCCCTCCTTCCTAATAAATGATAACAACGACCCGACTAATGAGTTCCCAGGGTTCAAAAGTTCAAAAAACGAGCCGAGAAAACGCACCCACCGGAAGAATCTTCCTCGACACCCCCTTTCTTAACTCTCACCGTGAGCAGCGTTCACCAAAGCAATGATCATCAGGAAATAAAAACGGGCCTCATGGTACTGAAATCACCACCACGTGTCAAGGAAATGTTTTCGGAAAAACGAGAGAGCGCTGCTTCAAATATTACTCTTACTAATCAATGGCTTACGAATTACATTCCCCTTTGAATCATTCCCATTCTTCTGCCCTGGCTTCAAGAATTCTTAGAGATTTTTAATTTTCTACGAATGCCTGCAATGTTCTCGGCGACAGGGGGCCAAGCGCGGTAATGGCGATGGAATCCAGATCAAATAAGTCCTGTCCCACCCGAACAACCTGATCACGCGACACACGATCAATTTCGGCCAGCATGTCCTCCAGCGAGGTATGGCAGCCGTTCGTCAGCTCGTCTTTCGCCAATTTGGTCATCCGGCCATGAGAGCTCTCCAAGCTCAGCATGAGACTGCCTTTCATCTGATTCTTGGCTCGCTCGATCTCTTTTGGCTCCAGGCCCTTGCGTCGAATCCGATCGAGTTCGCGATACGCAAGGTCGACCACTCGTGCGACCTCTTTCGGCCTCGTCGCAGCATAGACCGTAATTGTGCCCCCATCGGAGTACGGAGTGAGATACGAGAAAATGGAATAAGCCAAGCCCCGTTTTTCCCGGATTTCCTGAAAGAGCCTCGAGCTCACACTCCCACCCAAAACGCTATTGAGCGCATGCGCTGCATACCTATCTTTGTGGCCGGCAGAGACACCTTTCAGTCCAAGGCAGAGATGCACTTGCTCGAGCGGTTTTCGGCGCACAACCAAGCCGCCGGTGGGTTGAGGCGGCCAGCGCGCTGGGATCGTTCCATGGTCACCCCTCGTGAACGAGCCGAAGAAACGGAACACCATCGACTCCAGCGCCTTCGTCTCGAAATTTCCCGCTATGGCAATCACAATTCGTCGAGGGTCGTAATGTTTTTCGATATAGTCCAGTAAATCTTTCCGCCGCACCCCCTTGATCACCCCCACCGATCCCAGGATGGGCCGCCCCAAAGGATGACGCCCCAACACCTGCTCGGTGTGGAGTTCCTGAAGCAAATCTTCCGGATCATCCTGGACCATCCGAATTTCTTCCAGGACGACCTGCTTCTCTTTTTCCATTTCTTTCGAATCGAACCGGGAGCGATGGAAGAGATCGGCCAGCAATTCGAGGGCTGCCTCTAACTGCTGATCCAAGACTTTCACATAAAAGGTCGTAGACTCCCGCGTGGTAAACGCATTCATCTCGCCGCCCAGCGCGTCGATTTCTCGGGAAATCTGCGCCGCTGAGCGGCGCTCGGTCCCCTTGAAGAACATATGCTCGATGAAGTGAGTGAAGCCTCGCTCACCGGGCTGTTCGTCCCGCGACCCTACGTTGACCCAAATCCCGACGGTAACCGACTTCAACGTCGGGATCTGCTCGGTCACAACACGAATACCGTTGTCGAGGACGAACTTTCGGTACACGCGAAGTTATCCGGCGGCAGGCTCTTTCGCAGTAGCGGAGGGAGCCGGCATCGCCTCCTTGCGACTCAATCGTATCTTTCCCTGCTTGTCGATTTCGAGGACTTTGACCAGAACCTGTTCCCCCTCGGCGACTTCATCTGAAACAGCCTTCACCCGATGATGGGCTAGCTGAGAGATATGGACCAACCCGTCGGTGCCCGGCAGCACTTCGACGAACGCGCCGAAGTCCATGATCTTGCGCACCGTCCCAAGGTAGATCTTGCCGACCTCGACTTCCTCCGTCAGCCGATTGATGATGTCGATCGCCTTCTTGGCGGACGCTTCGTCTGCGGACGCAATGGAGACCAAGCCGCTGTCTTCCACATTGATCTTCACGCCGGTCTCGGCAATGATCCCACGAATGGTCTTGCCTCCCGGGCCGATGACCTCACGAATCTTGTCCTGTTTGACCTTCAACGTAAAGATTCGCGGAGCGAATGCGGACAGGTTGGTCCGAGGCTGATCCAGGGCCTTCAGCATGCAGTCCAAGATATGGAGACGCCCGGCACGAGCCTGATCCAATGCGGTCTTCATAAGAGCCGCGGTAATGCCGCCGATCTTGATATCCATCTGCAGCGCCGTCACGCCGTTTTTGGTTCCCGTGACCTTGAAATCCATATCGCCAAGATGGTCCTCAAGGCCGAGGATATCGGACAACACCATGACCCGATTCCCTTCCTTGATCAGCCCCATCGCAATACCGGCGACCGGTTCCTTAATAGGGACCCCGGCATCCATGAGGGCCATGGTCCCTCCGCACACAGTTGCCATGGACGAAGACCCGTTCGACTCCAGGATGTCCGAAACGATGCGCAGCGTATATGGGAAGGTTTCCTTATTCGGGATGATGGCTTTCAACGCCCGCTCGGCGAGCGCTCCGTGGCCGACCTCGCGGCGGCCGGGCGAGCGGAGCGGCCGCGCCTCTCCCACGCTGAAAGGCGGAAAATTGTAATGAAGCATGAACGCGCGCGTGTATTCGCCCTCGAGCGCATCAATCCGCTGCTCATCTTCGGTGGTGCCCAGCGTCACCACCGCCAAGCTCTGCGTCTCCCCACGAGTAAACAGGGCCGAGCCATGCGTGCGAGGCAACACTCCGACTTCGACCGTGATCGGCCGGATATCCGCTGGCCCCCGGCCATCTGCGCGGACACCCCGCTCCAGGATCATGTTCCGGACTTCCGTGTATTCCAGCGAGTGGAACACGAGCTTGACGTGCCGTTCGCGATCGGGGTCCTCGTTCTTCATCTTGCTCACGGTTTCGCTAAGAATCTGGTCAAGCCGTTCCTGCCGGGCAGACTTGTTCGGAATAAGTATCGCCTCTCGAATGGGGCCCGCCACCAACGTGCGAACTTCCTCGGCGAGGACCGGATCAATCTGCTCATTCACCACCGCTCGCTTGGGTTTTCCAGCCGTCGTTTGGAGCTCTTCAATCTTGGCGACGATTTTCTTGATCTCGGCATGGGCGCGTTCGATCGCCTCAAGCATCGTGGCCTCGGGCAGTTCATCCGCCCCGGCTTCCACCATCATTACGGCATCTGCCGTTCCGGCCACGACCAGATGCAGGTCGCTCTTCTCGATGGTTTCGAGATCGGGGTTCACAACGAATTGGCCGTCCACTCGACCGATCTTCACGGCGGCCACCGGTCCACCGAAGGGAATCGGAGAGATCGTCAGCGCGGCCGAGGCGGCAATGATCCCGATGACGTCGGACGAACCGGTCTTATCCGCTGAGAGAACAGAGGCAATGACTTGAGTCTCGAAGTAGTACCCTTCGGGGAACAACGGCCGGATCGGTCGGTCGATGAGCCGGCTGGTCAGAACTTCTTTCTCTGAGGGACGGCCTTCCCGTTTGAAATAGCCGCCGGGAATTTTGCCGGCTGCATAGGCCTTCTCTTGATAATCCACCGTCAGGGGCAGGAAATCGATGCCGGGCTTCACCGTCTGGGACGCCACGGCGGTAGCCAACACCACCGTGTCCCCGTAGGACACCCACACTGCCCCATCTGCCTGTTTGGCGACTCGGCCGGTCTCCAATCTCAAGAGACGGCCTGCTAATTCCAATTCCACCACGTGACTCATCTATGGTCTCCTTTGGTTACGTCCCACAGATGCCCACAGAGATGGACTCAGAAGCGCAATGAAAAATTCAAAATGCAAAATGTCAAATTGAGTGACCGCCCCTTCGCATTTTTAATTTTGCATTCCGCATTGCTCTGAGCCCATGTCCGTGTTCATCTGTGCGACAGCCTTTTGCGTGCGGTCGCACGACAGCACGACGCCCTTCTTGGGCTACTTGCGAATGCCTAGCCGATCGAGCACGGCGCGATAGCGCGCATCATCAATACGGCGCAAATAATCCAGCAGTCGGCGGCGGCGACCGACCAATTGAAGCAGTCCGCGCCGCGAGTGATTATCCTTCTTATGCAGCTTGAAATGCTCGGTCAAATACCCGATACGGTTCGTCAAGATGGCGATCTGCACTTCCGGGGAGCCGGTGTCCGCTTCATGCTGCCGATACTGCCGAATCACTTCCGTTCTCGCTTCCTTGAGTAGCGCCATGGATCCTCTTCCTCCTGCGTGACAAATCAGACGTGCTGCTTCCTTTCTTCACTCACTAGATCTTCACTCACTAGAACTTTCGCAATCGGGACCGGCCCCGCCGGTGCATTCGAGGGAATTCCACCAAGCGGGTTTCCCGGAAGTACTCCGATTGCCAATAGCCGCCCCTTTTGATCCTTCACACGAACCGGCCGTCTTGCAACCACCCCGCCCGGCCGGCCGCTACCTTCCCATTCCACCATCCCCTGGACTGGAACCGGAACACCGTGGAGAACCCGCGCAGCCGTCGGCTGGTCGACGATCAGCGCCGGAAGCGACTGAAGCGCCTGATCCAATGATAGGAGATGTTCGGCCAACAACCCTACGGTCACGCGGGCCTCAATTTCTTCCACCGTCAATGCCCGCTCAAGCTCCAACGGCCCGACACGCCGCCGCTCCAGAGACCGAAGGTGGCCGCCCACCCCCAGTGCTTCGCCGACATCGGCGCATAATGTCCGCACATACGTTCCCTTCGAACAGACGACGCGCAGGTCGACATCGGACCCGTAAATCCCCAGCACCTCCAATTCGTACACCTGCACCTCGCGCGCCTCTCGTGCTACCGTACGTCCGGCCCTGGCCGATTTATAGAGGGGGACGCCCGCGACTTTCACAGCCGAATACATCGGCGGGATCTGCCTGCACGTGCCGACAAACCGGCCAACCGTTTCGCGGATGCGTTCGGCGGTCAGCCCATCCGTCGAAGACCGGCTCAATACGGTTCCCGTTGCGTCCAGTGTATCGGTCGTTTCACCCAAACGAAGGACCGCCCGATACTCCTTATCCCAATCAAGTAAATATTCGGCGATGCGGGTTCCCCGGCCGACCAGAACGGGCAACACGCCGGTCGCCGCAGGGTCTAAAGTGCCGGCATGGCCGACCTTCGCACCATCCAGCAAGGATCGAATCTTCGCCACCACATCGTGAGAAGTCCACCCGGTCGGCTTGTTCACCGTGAGCACGCCATCTCCCACGACGTTCTTCGGTACGGCGAACGGCTCGATAGTCACGGTCTGCCCTTTTAGGTTAATCATGACTCGTCTCGTCCGGGCGCCCTGTACCGCTCGACGCAGCCGGCTCATCCGCGCTGAGCCCTTCGAGGATCTTCAAGACCCGATCGCCACGAGGCCCGCTGAGATCCTTCACGAAGACGAGTTCCGGCGTATAGCGGAGCGCGAGGCGCCGACCTAGTTCTCCGCGAATGAACCCGTTGGCCTTCGCCAGCCCATCGAACACCTCGCGCTCGCCTTGGTTTTCTTCCATCGTGGTCACGTAGACGCGCGCCGAGCGAAGATCGCTGGTCAGCGCGACATCGGTAACCGTCACCGAGCGAACCCGAGGGTCTTTGATCTTGCGCATCAAAATGTCCGCGACCTCCATGCGGATCTGATCGGCCACACGATCGGCTCGCTTGTAGGTCGTCTTGGACATGGTGGCTACGCACACGGGTCACAAAAGTTCGATTCGGGATCGCACGACCTCGATCGCCGGGACGTTCCTAATCAGGTTCAGCGCCTGTTCCAAGACTTGATTGACGTACGCGCTCTCATTGGCGACGCAGGCCAATCCTAAAATCGCTTTCTGCCACAAATCCTGCTCGCCAACCTCGGCGACTGATAGGTTAAATTTCTCCCTCAGGCGATCCTTCAGGCTCAGCAGGACCTGCCGCTTCCCCTTAAGAGAGTGGCCATCGGGGAGAAAGAGTTCAACCGTGCAAACCCCAACGATCATACGAGTGTGGAACCGCCAAACTCACCGTTGGTCAGGTGAGCTTGGCCGCCACCTTGTCGAAGACGTAGGTCTCGATCACGTCGCCGACTTTCAAGTCGTTGAAGTTCTCGATGCTGATCCCGCACTCATATCCTTGTTGAACTTCGCGCACATCGTCCTTGAATCGACGGAGCGAAGCCAATTTCCCTTCATAGACCGTCACGTTGTCGCGAATCACCCGAGCCCCGGCGCTCGCACGAGTAACCGTGCCGTCCACGACATAGCAGCCGGCGATCAAGCCCGCCTTTGAAACCATAAACAACTGCCGTACCTCGGCTCGCCCGAGCACCCGTTCCTTGAGGGTCGGTTCGAGCAGGCCCTCCATCGCCGCCTTAATATCGGCGATGGCATCGTAAATGATGGTGTAGAGACGGATATCGACGCCTTCATGCTCTGCAAGCGCCGCGGCTTTCGGTTCCGGCCTGACATTGAACCCGATGATGATGGCCCGGGACGCAGAGGCCAGGAGGACATCCGTCTCGGTGATGCCGCCGACACCGCTATGGATCACGCGAAGCTTGACCGCGCCGGCCGGCAATTTATCGACGGCTGCCGCCAAAGCTTCCGCCGACCCCTGCACATCGGCCTTGATCACGATCGGCAATTCCTTGACGTCGCCCGCCTCGATCTTGGCGAACAGATCATCGAGCGACACTTTTGCGGAGCCTGCGAGTTCGATACTGCGTTGCTTCTGGGCGCGGGCCTCGGCAATCTCACGGGCGACTCGCTCATCCTTCACCGCCACAAAGAGATCTCCGGCTGACGGCACTCCCGGAAGGCCGATCACTTCAACAGGAACCGACGGGCCGGCTCGTTCTGTTTTCTTTCCCGTATCGGTAATCAACGCTCGAACGCGCCCGCTGAAGGAGCCGACGACGAAGGCGTCTCCCGTGCGGAGCGTGCCGCTCTGTACAAGCACGGTAGCCACCGGGCCTCGACCGCGCTCCAACTTCGCCTCCACCACCGTTCCTTTGGCAAGGCGGCCGGGATCGGCTTTCAACTCCAACACTTCCGCCTGAAGCAGGATCATTTCCAGCAACTGCTCCAAGCCCGTCTTCTGCTTGGCGGAAACCTCGACCATAATGGTGTCGCCGCCCCAGGCCTCCGGAATGAGTTGATGCTCGGACAAGGCGTTCCGTACCCGATCCGGATTAGCTCCCGGCTTGTCGATCTTGTTGATCGCGACCACAAGCGGCACCCCAGCCGCCTTGGCATGGTGAATCGCCTCGACCGTTTGCGGCATCACGCCGTCGTCCGCCGCCACAACCAAGATCACGATGTCGGTCACCTTTGCCCCTCTTGCGCGCATGGCCGTAAATGCTTCGTGGCCGGGCGTATCGAGGAAGGTGACCTGCTTGCCGTGAACCGAGACTGTGTAAGCGCCGATGTGCTGAGTGATCCCGCCAGCTTCACCTTCCGCGACCTTGGTCTGCCGGATTGCGTCCAGCAGAGAGGTCTTTCCGTGATCGACATGCCCCATGATGGTGACCACGGGAGAACGAGGTTCGGGCCGTTCTTCGACTGTTTCCTGCACCGCATCTTCGAGCAGTTCCTCGCCGATCTTGTCCACCGCGAGCTCGGTCTTCACGCCAAATTCTTCTGCGATGAGCGGAGCCGCCTCCAGATTCATCGGCTGGTTGAACGTCAGCAACTGCCCCATATCCATCAGCTTCTTCACAATGTCGGGCGGTCGCTGGCCGATGAGCTCGGCAAATTCCTTGACCGTGATACCGGCTGTGAGCTTGACGCTCTTCTTCCGCGGCTTGGTGATCTCCGCCAGCGTACTATGGTGGACATGCCTGGTCCGGTCCTCACGACGCTGCACCGGGATCGCTCGCAAGTCTTGCCAGCGGGCCGCATCGTCACGGAACCGCAGCTCGTCTTCTTCACGCGCGCGTCCCGGTTTCCGACCTTTCTTCAACCTGTCTTTGAGACCTGCGGCCTCGCCCTCGATCGCCTCGGCCGAGAAGCTCTTCTTCTTACCAACCACTGCAATCGGCTCAGCGGACGAGGGGGGAAGGGTTGGTGTTGCGGCAACCAGCTTGGTTTCCCGGCTCTCGATCGGTGGGGCAAGAGGAGCGACAGGAGCGGCAGGCTCCGCTATAGAAGTTATCGGAGATATCGGCGCGTGTGCGGTGAGCGCGGGCTCGCTCAAAGAAGACGGTGTCGCATCAGGCGGGAATCCAATCGGAGCAGGAGCATGGGCAACCGCCGGAGCTCCACTGGTGTCGGACACAACAGGCGCCACAACGGCCACCTCCCCGGTCCCCTCGTCTTTCTTTCTCTTAATGAGGATCCGGCGCTTATCAGGCTTCGGTGGCTCTTCAATGGCGGTCGGGTGAGCTCGTCCCGACAGGCCTTTGGCAGACTCCCGCTCGCCCGCGCCGCTGATCTCCCTCGCTCCGGAGGCCGCCCTCTCATGGACATGCGCCTGTCCCTCAGGCTCCGCGGCTTTTCCCGCGATCTTCGTCGCTGCTCCCCTGGCTTTCGGCATCAGTTTGTCTAACGCCTTCTGGACTGCTTCTTCATCCAGCGCGCTGCTATGGGACGCAACGGCGATCCCCATCCGCTTGAGCTCCGGGATGAGATCGCGGTTCTCCATACCTAATTTCTTGGCCAGTTCATAGACCCGCATGCCCGCTTCTTACACCTCGATCATTCGACAGTCGCATGTTCATGATGAGACCGAGCCATCTCGCCCCGACAGGGCCGCCTCAGACTCTTGCAGCCGCGCCTCTTCCTGCTGCCGCTGGGCTTCAGCTTCCTCGGCCAGCGCCGCCTTGATTTCCTTATCCCGCTCGGCCTTTTCTTTCTCGTACTCGGTGGCGCTGATGATATCGATTTTCCAGCCGGTCAAGCGCGCAGCCAACCGTACATTCTGACCATTCTTGCCGATCGCCAGGGAGAGCTGAGAATCCGCCACGACCACCAGGGCGGATTTCTTGTCTTCATCGACCCCCACCTTCTCGATCGTCGCCGGGTTAAGCGCCTCCGCGATAAACACACGCGGATCGGATGTCCACGTGATGATATCGATCTTTTCTCCGCGCAGCTCGCGCACGACCGCCTGAACACGGGACCCTTTGATCCCAACACAGGCCCCGACCGGATCGACGGCTTTGTCCCGAGAGGAAACTGCGATTTTCGTCCGGTCGCCGGGCTCCCGGACGATGGACTTGATTTCAACGATCTTCTCGGACACCTCCGGCACCTCAAGCTCGAACAGCTTGGCGACGAACTGCGGATGGCTCCTCGAGAGAATCACTTGCACATCCTTGGGCGTGCGCCGGACCTCCGACAACAGCGCCTTCACGCGGTCTCCGCGCCTGTACGTCTCGCGCGGAATCTGTTCTTGAATCGGCAGAATCGCTTCGGTTTTCCCAAGATCGACCAGATAGTTCCGCCGTTCCATCCCGAGGATAATGCCGTTGACGAGATCGCCTTGGCGCGTCGAGTATTCTTTCTGAACCGCTTCCCACTCCGCTTCCCGGACCTTCTGGAAAATGACTTGCTTGGCGGTTTGCGCGGCGATCCGGCCGAGTTCATCCATCTCAATGACGGAACCGATCTCATCGCCTACCTCGGCTTCGTTATCATAGGCCCGCGCCTCCGCGAGAGAGATTTCCGCTTTGGGATTGGTCACAGTGTCCACGATGACTTTCTTGGACACGACGGAGATCTCACCCGTCTTCGGATCGATCTCCACCTGAATATTCTCCGCCTGGCCGAATCGCTTTTTTGCGGCGGTCTGCAGCGCCGCCTCGATAGCGCCGATAACCCGAGCCTTATCGATACCCTTTTGGCGTCCGACCTCATCAATGACCGCAATGAGTTCTCGATTCATATGTCACATCCTCGTCCGGACATATTCCCCATCTTCTCGTCCACTTGGTCAGGCCCCTAAAACGTCACTTCCAGTTTTCCTTCGACAATCTCGCCGAATGTCAGCCGGACCGTTGCGGCCGCACCCGGTCCACTTGTTGCGATCGTGACCGCCTGCTCATCCACATCGATGAGCTCCCCGACCAGCCGCCACTGACCTGCGTACGGCTGCCTGAGTTTCAGAGTGAGACGTTTCCCGAGAGACCGGCGATAATCCTGCGGCCGTCGTAAGGGCCGGTCCAGTCCAGGAGAAGAAACCTCAAGAGTATATGCGTGGGGCAGCGGATCCGCGACATCCAAAGCCGGGCTCAAGGACTCGTGGGCCTGCTGGCAATCGTTGAGCGTGACCCCCCCCGGCTTGTCAATGAACACGCGCACCACCGTTCGAGAACCTTGCCCAACACAGACCACTTCCACTAATTCGAGCCCGAGTGCCCAAAAGATCGGTGCCGCAACTTCCCGGACTCGCTCGGCAACACGCTGTGACTCTGCCACCGACGTCCTCAGCGCACTCCAGTCGTGAGCTGGTCGTCTCACCAGCTCAAACAAAAAAGTGGGCCTAGGCCCACTTACAATTGGTGCACAATACCACTTCACCCCTGTCAAAGCAAGGGGCCGCTACACCGTCAAGGCGCGAAAGCGGGCGGCCAGCATCTGCGTCACAGGCCCGGGCTGACCGGAGCCGATCATCTTCCCATCAATCCGCACGATCCCCAGGACTTCGAGAGTGGTGCCGGTCAGAAACACCTCCTGCGCCGACTCGATGTCCGTTCGCGTACTATACCGTTCCTCAACTGAAAGGCCTGACTGCCGAGCCAGAGTCAGGACGAGAGACCGTGTCACGCCCGAGAGAATGCGCGGCCCCTCTGGGGCGGTGATGACGACTCCGTCTCGGACAAGCATGAGATTGCTGACCGCTCCCTCGGTGACCACTCCATCCCGAACGAAAATGGCTTCGAACACGCCGGCCTCAGCAGCCTGTTGGCGGGCAAGAACGTTGGGCAGCAGATTCACGCTCTTGATATCACAGCGGCCCCAGCGCTGGTCTTCGACTGTGATCGCGCACACCCCTCTGGCGCGAATTTCTTCCGCCAGAGGACGTAGCTCGCGCACGGTCATCACGAGGGTGGGAACCAGAGCGGCAGGAAACTGATGATCGCGAGGCGCTGCCCCTCGCGTGATTTGCACATAGACTTTGCACTCGGAATACCCCGCCCTTCGAATCCCCTCCCTCACGTCGTCTGCCAATTGGGCGCGCGTGAAAGGCATGGGCAAATGAAGCCCCTGGGCACTGCGCTCGAGCCGAGCCAAGTGCGCATCCAACTCGAAGGGGCGGGCCGCATAGGTGCGGATGACCTCATAGACCCCGTCGCCGAACTGGAAACCGCGGTCTTCCACGGATACGACCGCATCGGATAAGGCACAGAACCGTCCGTTGACAAAACCGATGTCAGGCACCCATGGCCCCTTCGCGTTCCGGATCGGCCGTCACTACTACCTCGAACACGCGGCGATCCTCCGCTGTAAATTTCCATCCCATCCGTTTCTCGAACACAAGTTGGTGCGTGCCCGCCACGAGAGGTTTGAATTCGAAGGTGCGGCATCCGGCGTGGACTGCGTTGTTGTTGGCGATGCACAAAAAATCATCACTTACGAGGACCAGTGTCGCCGGATCGTACGACGGCACCCACGACTCCCCTCGCGTACGATCTTCCCAGAGATGGATCTGGACCATTCCTGCCAATTGAGCCGTAAGTGTCTTCACGCTGGCGTCGCGACTTGGACCATCGACATCATGACCGGGCACTCGATTCATCGGCGTCTCCTACCCCTCTGTAAGACGAGTAATCACGCTCGTCGCTGCTGAGCAAGCAGTGGCGATAACCTCAGACCTTGCGCCGCGCCCCCACGAGAATCTCATCGCCGTCGACACGGATTTCGTAGCTCCCCACACAATATCCGCCTCCGTCCGTTCCCTGCCCATTTCGCACGTCGAACGCCAGATCGTGCCACGGGCAGGACACGACATAGCCCTTCAGCCGCCCCTCACACAGCGGCCCTCCTTCGTGCGGACACGAGTTATAGATCGCGTAAAACTTGTCGCCGACGTGGAACAGGGCAATGTCCTTGCCATCGACGGTCACGAGTTTCGCAACGCCGTGGGGAACGTCGCCGACACGGGCAACACGCTGGAACCCTTCACTTGCCATCCAACCCCCAGTGGTTTCAGAAAACCCGCTGCCGCTGTAGCGCCGTCGCTACATTCGCAATGTAAACTTCAGTTCACCCCCCGACTGCAGCCCTTCTTGTTTGACGAATCCTGCCGCAGCTTGAATCATATAGCGTATAGGCTCCGGAGGCGGTCCGTAGAGTGGACAGGGTTCGCGTGGGCAGGGAGGGACGTTTTCGCTCACGTGCACGATATGTCGGCCTTCATCGACCCAGATCATGTCCACTGGGAACTTGTACCCCGTCGTTCGTACCCGGTGTAGTCCGGTGGATTCAAAGATATAGAGCATCCCTGCGTCAGGGAGCAATTCATCGCGAAACGCAAGGCCGAAGAGCAGCCGCTCCGGCGTGTCGGCCACCTCCGTCTCAAGTTGTTTCCCGTTTGGAAATGTCACGATAATGATGTCCGCATCTTTCTTGTTCATCAGGAACAGGCTGGCGGACATTAGCAAGATCGCCAACAGAACAAGGGTGATTACTCGGTTTCGTTTGTTACTGACCTCTGTCGGCATCATGTGTTTGCAGAGAAGCCGCGCTCGCCCGCTCGGTCATTTACTTTTTAGCGCAGCCTGGGTCCATAGGCCTATGGGCACACACAGCCTGGGCCTTCTGAGCGCTTCTCCTTCTGTTGACTTGAAAAAGAAGCACGGTCTAAAATGCTCGTGCTTTTCGCCACAGCACTATGGCTGCGGCGGGTTGGGCTTGTCAACACTGTAACCGGCCATCATACAGTCTTGAGAAGGAGGCAAGGGACATGGCGCTTCTGATCACCGATGAATGCATTTCCTGCGGGGCTTGCCTGCCGGAATGCCCTAACGAGGCTATCTTCGAAACACGTAGTGACGCGGAAGGCAAGGGATACCACGTGGGAGAGGGCCAGGGTGTTGGCGACAATATCTATGTCATCACGCATGATCGCTGCACGGAGTGTGTGGGACACTTCGATGAACCCCAATGCGCGGCGGTCTGCCCTGTGGACAACTGCTGCATCTCAGACCCGGTCTATCCGGAGTCGACGGAAGTCCTGTTGGAGAAGGCGAAAAAGCTGAATCCGGACAAGCAGATCGATTCCAACAAGGTGTGGAGCGGCGTCAGGAACTGAGCGCGTTTCTCCAAGGCTGACGTTTTCAAGAAAGCCCTACCATCCGAGTGATGGTAGGGCTTTCTTGTTTCGCATCCGAACAGTCTCGCTGAAAAAACCGGATCTTTCCTGGATTTACCATGCTCGACACAGTAGAATTTTTTTGTGTCTCCAAACTCCGGACCCTCAAGAATTGAACGAGCGAGGCCGATTCGTCAGTAAGTGTATTGGGCGGGACAACTCCCCTTCTTCGGAGGTGGAACGATGCGACACCGAGGCATCAGCTTTCTTACGCTCTGTTTCTACTTGTGGCTTTCAACACCGGTCGGAGCAGATACCGGCGATCTCAGCACCATCATCGAACGTTTTGTGGCGCGACAGTTCCCTCACGCCGCGAGCCACTTCTGGATCGTCAACAATACTCAGTGGGACGGAGACGAGATGGTTGTGGACGTGAATACGATCGTCGTCGAGCGCCGACGAACGGAGCCGGTTGAAAACCGGTTTCTTTTGCTGATCGTGGCAGGAAAGCTCGCAGCGGCGCAGAACATCCCTTTGGATGCATCGCCTGAGTGTCGACCGGAACAGACCTGACCTTCCGACGAGTTCCTCGCAGGCCCGGCACATATAAAAAACAACGCCCCGTCTGAGTCATCGCATCAGACGGGGCGTTGCTATATAAAAGCCCTACCTAGGATACCGACAGAACCGGTTACTTGATCATCAACAACTTTCCACCCACGTGGGCTGGATGGAGATGGCACCGATACAACAGCGTGTTGCCGGTCGTGGCATAGAACAGGTCGCTGGTCGGGATTCCGATGTACTTGGTCTCCCCCGGCTTCAAGACAACCTGCGCCCGCAACACCGTTGGAGCGGCAGCGGTGACATCCGCCGTCATTTGAAATCCATGCTCGGCCGAGGAATTATTTGTCACCTTGAGCAGAAACGGACGGCCCGGCCTGACCTTAAAATCGATGACCGTGGTGGGTGGATACCAGGTTTTCATGTTCCCGATCTCGATGGCATAGAGCTCAGCATCAACTTCTAACTCCTTAAACGGCTGACCGACCACGGAGCCGGTCTCCAGATCACCGACCTCGACACCGCCCGCCTGGAGAGCAAACGCCCCAGAGGCACCAGCCACAACCATAACTAGGCCGAAGAAGACCCCCAACATCATCTTGCCCATGACCTTACCTCCTTAAAAAAAGAAGATGTGATTAGGTTGGTGAATGACAAACGCCAAGCTCAAGTGGCCTTGACCTTCCGATGACGCTCCCTACAGTTCCTTCTATTCAAAGGAAACAACCTACCCTCATTCAACGAGGCATACCTTATAGCATAGGGGTCAAAATGGAAGCAAGACTGTTCTTTAGCCCACCTCACGGCAGGAATTAGGCGCTTGAGGCAACTCAAGCTCTTCCCCAGCGCCGAACGTTTTCATTGGCGTTTCATACTGTTAAGGGCGCTGTGGATCAAGTGGTCCACCCTCAGGCACTCCCCTCCCCATCAGAAGGTCGAATGGAGCATAATCGTCCGTGAGCATGATCCCCGGTGGCCAGGGTGACTCGCGGTGGGTACCGATCAGCAATGCCTGGGCCTCGGACGGAATCCGATTCTCCGACGCAAGAGCACTGACCCGAGAGGCCAACTCCTCAAGCGTGATGCGTTCGATAGGCGCGCCCGCGAAGAAGATCAAGTTGGCGGCTCCTGGTTGTGTGGACCGCCAAGGTCCCTGCACGCTGAACGATTGCATGACCGGAAAGACCGTGCGCAACGTCTGCACCACCGCATAGGCACGTTGTCTGTCGGCTCCTTCAACCGATGAGGAGAGGTTGACGGCCAAGACTCCGTCCGGATTGAGGTGAGCGCGCAGCTCCGAAAAAAACTCCGTCGTCGTGAGGTGGAACGGGATCAAGTGCCTAGCGAAAACATCGACCCAGATTACGTCATAGGTCGCGGGAGTCGCCCGCAGGAATACACGAGCATCTTTTACATGCACATGGTGCCTCGGTGCGGGACGATACCCGAAATATTGTTCGGCCGTACGGACAACTGATGGATCGACCTCCACCGTATCCAATTCGAGCTCGGGCCATCGATCAGCCAGCCATTTGGCTAAGGACCCGCCGCCATGTCCCAAAATCAGCGCCCGTTTAGGTTCCGGCGTCACAGCCAGCGCCGCCATCATGAGCTGGCTATACGGCAGAAACAGCGAGACCGGATCAGCCCTCCACATCACGGCATGAAACGTACGGTCCAAGATGAGATAGCGGAAGAGATCATCATCGCGCACACGCACTTGTTGGTAGGGGCTATCCTCCTGATAGACCGGGTCAGGTAGCATCAGCACCGGGTGGACGGCCAACCAGCCGAGCAACGCGAGCCCTCCAAGAATCGGAATCACCGCCGGGAGTCGCCATGCCGTCGTGCGCCACCACAAGAGGCCAAGCACAACCTGAATCCCGCCCAACCAGGCGACCAGCGCCAGCGTGCCCAGCCAGGACAGAAGAAAGAACGCCGTCCCCCAGGTCCCGACGAGGCTCCCTACGGTGGAGACCGCAATCATACGGCCGGTATGCCGGCCAAGAAATCCCAGATCCTCGATCGCCAGACGCAGCAGCGCCGGCAAGACACCGCTCAGTCCGAAGGCGGGTGGAGCGAGCAAGATGCTGGCGGCCAGACATGGGCCCCAGCGCGGATCCTCGATCCAGGCGGAGACTTTGAACATGACAGGCTGACCGATCCCCGCAAGCAGGAAGGTCCATGCGCCGGAAAACAGCAGGAGGCCGGCGAGCACGATGCCCCCGGACCGCCGGTCCGAAAGCCACCCGCCAAATGCATAGCCGCTGCTCATTGCGCCCAAGATCACGCCGATGAGCGCGCCCCACACGAAGAGGGAGTTCCCGAACACCGGCGCCAACAGGCGGCTCCCCAGGATCTCCAGGGCCATCACGATTGCGCCGGTGATGAACGCAGTGACAAACAGGAAGAGGCGGAACCACTGGGTTTGACCTGGTTCCGATGTCATTTGGATAGGAAACCGGGCACGGAGGCGAAAGGAAGAAGACCGCAAGTCGAAGCGCCCATAGAGGTCACAGCGATCCCCAATTCTTAAAGTACCGGAGCAGGTCACGCACCGACAACATACCGACAATCCGACCTTCTTCCGTAACCGCAAGGTGGCGGATCCCGCTCTCCGCCATCAGGTCACTGGCGTCGTGCGCTGATCGCTCGATATCGATCGTGATGACAGGAGCGCTCATCACCGACCGCACACGGGCCTGATCCACCACCACTCCCTCGGCCATGGCTTTGCGAACCAGATCGGTTTCACTTACCACGCCGACGAACCGTCCCTGTTCTGCGACAAGCAGCGCGCCCGCCTTGGCCTCGCGCATCTGCCGCGCCGCCTCCAGCAACGTGGCTTCCGGACTCACCATGTGCTGTATGCGGCGCATCATGACTGCTAGAGGACGCTGCATGACTCCAACCTGTGGCCGCATCGGCGGTGATCACCCTGGAACGGAATAGGGGGAAAAATTCTACTGACAGAGGCGCCAAGGTGTCAATCGCCTTACCGCCGTCTCCGTTTGCCCTCGGTTTTCTGCAAAAAAACGCGAATTCGTTGCTTGGCCGAACAGGCAGTTGTTATACTGCCCCTACGATTTTCTTCTTTCGACTGCGCCGCACAAGAACAGTCACCAGGTTTTGAAGGAGGGCAGCTTTCCATGCACATCAGCGTGATCGGGACTGGTTACGTCGGTTTGGTCACAGGTGCCTGCTTTGCGGAGTTCGGTGTCACCGTCACCTGTATGGATAACGACGCACGACGGATTGCCAAGTTGGAGAAGGGTGAGGTCCCGTTTTATGAACCGGGCATCACCGAGCTTGTGGCGAAGGGGATCAAAGAAAGCCGGTTGCATTTTACCACCGACATCGCCAAAGCGGTGGACCAGGCGCTGGTCATTTTCATTGCCGTAGGGACTCCTTCGCGGTCCGACGGATCGGCAGACCTTTCATATGTGGAAGAGGTCGGTCGAGGCATAGCCCGCCACATGACCGGATACAAAGTCATCGCCACGAAATCAACCGTACCTGTCGGAACCGGGGAGAAACTCCGAGAAGTCATCAACGCCAACCGGACAACAGCCCACCGTTTCGACATCGTGTCAAACCCCGAATTCCTTCGAGAAGGCTCCGCGATTGAAGATTTCATGCGTCCTAACCGCGTCGTGATCGGGGCGGACAGCGATCAAGCCATGGCGATTATGAAGGACCTGTATCGCCCCCTCTACCTGATTGAAACCCCGATCGTGCTCACGGACATCCCGTCGGCCGAGATGATTAAGTATGCCTCGAACGCATTTCTGGCCACCAAGATTTCCTTCATCAACGAAATCTCCAATGTATGCGAGCGGGTCGGCGCAGACGTGCAGGTGGTCGCGAAGGGCATGGGGCTGGACCATCGCATCGGGAACAAGTTTCTCCATGCAGGGCCAGGATTCGGCGGCTCCTGTTTTCCTAAGGATTTGGCCGCTCTCGTCCAGACAGGCGAACGGGTCGGTTATCCGCTGGAAATTGCGGGCGCCGCAGCTCGCGTCAACGCCAAACAACGCACCCGGATGCTGGAGAAGATTTGCGAGGCGGTGGGAGGCATAAAGGGGAAAACCTTCGGGGTCCTAGGCATCTCATTCAAGCCCAACACGAACGACCTCCGAGAAGCGCCGGCGCTGACAATCATCGAGGCGTTGATGAAAGACGGCGGGACCGTCCGGGCTTACGACCCGGCAGCACTCGAAGAAAGCTCGCGGTTATTGAAAGGAATGATTCCCTGCCAGGACACATACGATGTCGCGGAAGGAGCAGACGCGCTCATCCTGATGACCGAATGGAATCAGTTCCGGAACCTGGACTTTGTACGGTTGAAGGGAATGATGCGCCAGCCCATCCTGCTCGATTTGCGGAACGTCTATGACCCCGACCGGGTCGCAGGATACGGCTTCCGGCACATTTCGGTCGGCCGTCCGACCAGAGAGCCAAGGGCGTAAGTCGGCGCGCTCTATTACCCCAACTGCTTGGGCGCGCCGGCTTTGGCCTCTTCTATAGGCTTCGGCTTATAGCCCATCCGGTCCAGCACCTTCATAATCCGCGTCCTTAGCCGATCATCCGCCTCGCCCAGCGCCACGGCCAGCGGTTCGACGGCGGGCTTGCCGATTTTCCGGATGATCTCCGTGACGGACTGGCGCAGCTCATCTTCCTCCGACACCAGCAGCGGGACTAACGACGGCACCGCTACTCCGCCGATCTTGATCAAGGAGTCGTACGCGCGCTGGCGCACATCGCCGACTTCATCCGTGAGAGCCTCCACTAGCGGTCCGACCGCCCGCGATTCCTTCATTTCCCCCAACACTTCGGCGGCATATTTGCGATTGAGCCAATGTGAATCCTTCAGGTCAAGGAGCATAGCGTCGGCCTTAGCTGCGTTGGGGTCTTTCGCCCGGACCTTGAGCTGCTTGGCGATGCGCTTACCGCCTTCTTCGACCACACGGATCGTCGCGCCGTCACCCACCTTGACCTTTTTCAGTTCCTCGATCGCTTCCTCTGCTACATCCAGCAGAACCGTCTTGCCGTCGTAGGCCAGGAGTTCGACCTCGATCTGCTTCGCCTCCGGGTTCACCGCCACAACACGTTCGGTAACCAGGTTGAACCCATCCTTCTTGGCGCCGCCTTTCGGGCCGATTTGAATCAGCTTCACCGGTGCATCATCTGCCATGGTGTACGTCCTTTACTCAGTGAGAAGGTTGTTCCGGTTTCCAGCCCAGGCTGGCGAGCACGCCCTCGACCGTCTCCTGGACCATGGTGTTTTCGTCTTCGAGCAGCGGGAGCAACGACTCAATGGCTCGTGTCGCGCCCAACCGAGCCAGCGACTCAGCCGCATTGCGCCGAACGAGCCAATCTTCATCCTGCAATGAATGGATCAGTGGGTCCACGCCGCGAGGATCGCCGATCTTTCCCAAAGCCTCAGCCGCATGGCGGCGAACCATCCAATTGTAGCCCATCAGCCCGTCGATCAAGGCATCGACCGCCCGTGCGTCGCCGATTTTCTTGAGGACGCGCGCCACGTCCTCACGCAACGTGCTGTCGCCCAGCACTTCGATCAAGCCCGGCACGGCACGCGGATCGCCGATCCGCTCCAGCGCCCATACCGCCGCAGTCCGCACAGCGCCGTCCTTGTCTTTCAAGGCCTTCACCAGCGGCTCCACCCCGCGCGGGTCTTTCAGCTTCCCCAGGCCGGAGGCCGCTTGCTCGCGAATGGCCCATTCGTCATCGCGGAGCGCCGCAATGAGCAGCTCCCCTACTGCGGGGCCCATCCGTACCACCGCGCTGGTAGCAGCCTCGCGGATCACGACGTCCTCATCCGCCATCAGGTCTATCAAGCGAGGCACCGCATCCATGCCCATCTGTCCCAAGCTCGCGATGGCATGATCACGCAATGCCTCATTTTCGTCACGAAGAGCGGAAATCAACTGGTCTACTCGATCGAACTGCCGATCGGTTTCACTCATCGTTAGGCTGCCTTTCTTGCTGAGCCTGTTCACCGGCAAGCACGGCCAGCTTGTCGAAGATCAATCCGGCGTTATACGCTACCAGCCCATCCCGGTCGGTCTTAAGCCGCTCGAACAGCTCCGCATGGGGCCGGAGCACTTCGACATCTTTCACCTTCGCCAGAGCCTCCATCGCATAGACCCGCAAGGGCCTGATCGGAATCGCTTCGATATACAGCTCAACAGGCCTTGCGTCCCCGATCAACCCCAAGGCTTTGAGCGCCAACTCCTTGACCCCCGTATCTTTGTCCACCCGCAGACGCTCCATCAAGGGCTCGACGGCACGCACATCTCCGATCTTGCCGAGCAGGTCTGCCGCCGCTTCGCGGACCAACCAATCATCGTCTTGAAGGTACTCGATCAAAATTTCGACGCCGGGACGCCCGATGCCCAAAAGGTCGATGACAGTGGCCATGCGGGCTTCCTCGCGCTCGCTCGTGCCTTCGACGTCCCGCAGTTCGTTGAAGGCCTGATCGATGCGATGACGGATCGCACCCAACTTTTTCAATGTACGGGCCGCGATGTCCTGCACCGCCGGCAACCCCATCGCCTCGATAAATGCATCGGCCGAGCGTGGATCGAGCAGGTGCTCCAAAATCATGGCCGCCGTGACCTGTGCCTCAACATCCGGGTGCGTGAGCAGCTTGCCGAGAGGCGCAATGGCATTCGGCGTCACCCCCAGCAACTGCATCACCAATTGGCGCGTCCCTTCTTCTTTCGATTCATGCAGCAGCCGGACCAGCGCCGAGGCGCTGTCCGCATCGAGCACCCCGGCCATTTGCTCGAGTGCTACCGCCCCGGCTTTGCGGACGGCCTCATCGTCATCTCGAAGGAGTCCCACCAACGCAACGCCGGCTTGCGGGTCCTTGACGCGGGCCAGCATCCCGGCCGCTTCGATTTTCAGCGCCGCCTGGCCACTCTCCAATGCATGGATAAGCGCGTGGACCGCGCGCGGCCCGCCCGACAAGCAGGCAGCGGTGGCCCGCATTCGCCGCCAATCTTCCTCATGAACAAGTTCGGAGACAAGTGTTTCGATGCTTTCCTTCGGCATGGCACCTACGCGCTCTCCGCGCGCGAACTGAAAAATTCACAATGTAAAATAAACAGTTCCCGCCCTTTTGCTTTTTGAATTTTTCATTTTAAATTCTCCCCGGTCGCCACCCCACCTGCGCCAGAGTCTCTTTGACGTGATAGCGGACATTCTCGTCGCCTTCCCTCGCCAACAGGGGCAAGAGAACGGGGATGACGGCCGGCCCGAAACTGGTCAAGGCAACCGCGGCATCGGCGCGAGTCACGGTGTCTTGCAATGCCGCGACCAACGTCGGGATGGCTGATTCGTCGCGAATAGTCCCTAACGCCCGCACTGCGGCACTCTTCGTCACCATTTCTTCATCCCATCGATCCCCACAACCGGCAATGGGGCGACTCTCTACCGGGCGACACGCGCCTCTCGCGACTTCCACTAAAACCGGGACCGCCCTCCGATCCCCGATCCGTCCCAACGCATTGACAGCCAGCGGGCGCAATCCTGGCTCTTTCAGTACGGTAAACAGGAATTCCACCGCCCGCTCATCGCCGATATCCCCCAACGCTCGAACCGCGTCCTCTCGCAACGCCGTATCCCGATCGTTGAATAACACAAAGAGCAATGGCTCAACGGCCTCCGGCGATTTTGTTTTCCCCAGCGCCTCGATCGCGTGCAGGCGGACCAGCCATTCTTCATGCTTCAAGGCTTGGAGCAGCGAGGGAATGGCGGCCGCTCCAATAGCGGCCAGGGCGCCGGTCGCCTCGGCTCGGACGGCTTTGACCTTATCCTGTAGAAACGGAATCAATGCTTCGACTGCCGTGGCATCCTTGATTCGTCCCAATGCCTTGGCTGCGTGCATCCGCACAATCCAATCGGCGCTCCCCAGGGCTTTCAAGAGCGGGGCGACGACCCGCGCATCTCCGATGGAGGCCAAAATCGACGAGGCCGCCTCCTGAACCGAGAGCTGCGGATCGGATAAACACGCGCCTAAGACCTCCACCGACGGCTCGCCGATCGCGGTTAATGCGCCGATAGCCGCTTCACGGACAGCCCGGTCCTCGTCTCGCAGCACAGCGACCAGCGGGATGACCGCGCGAGGATCTCTCAGGGTGCCCAACGCCAGGGCGGCGTCCTCACGAACCACCCAGTCTTCATCTTTCAGAGCGGCGATCTGTTCGGCCACCTGATCCGCCATCGCTCATCCTTCGTCCGAAAGGTATTAAAACTAACACAGGCATTTTCCCAGGGTCAACGGACGCCGGGGTTCGAATCCTTTTCGCACATATCCGCTCTTAGTCCCGTGAAACGGATAGACCCTAGCCCAAGTAGTCAAGAAGCGCGAGCAGGAAAAGGGCGCTCGCATCGGTCCCGTCTCGGTGACCCTGATTGACACTCACCGAACCACTCTTTACCATGCAGAATATTCAGCAATGCATTGTGCGAATACCTATTCTTTCTTTACCGGGCCGTACCCAGGTGAAGCGCACTATTCCACTCCATTCAGAAGGAGGCTGCAATGAACAGACTCAGACAGACATACGTCCGGACATGGCAATCGGCCGGGGCCTTGATGCTGGCCTTCCTGGCGGGTGTCCCGTCTCCCGCGTCCGCCTATGAAGTGTGGCTGACGGATCAGTCGGATACAGCGAAAGAGAGCGGCGGCTACTTGTACATCTATGATGGCGCCCAGCTTGCCGCCAATCCCTCCACCGCGAAGCCGACGGTCACGATCGATCTGGCCGGCGACATCGGGAAGTTCTGCGAGGACGCCACGAAAAAAGCCGTGCGGCGCCCGCACATGCTGTTCTTCACGAAGGACCAGTCCCACGTCATCCTCTCCTTCCTGAGCGGACAGGTCCTCTTCATGGACGCAGCCACCAGGAAACCGGAGGCCTGCCTCTCCATGGGGAAGAACGTCCATGCGGCCTGGCCGACGCCGGACCAGAAAATGGCGATCGCGGCCAACATCGCCGAAAAGAAATTCATCAGAATCTGGACAGACTATGCAGCGCATAAGTTCAGCTTCGATTCCGAGAAGGACGTGATGAGTCTCGCCGCCTTCGAAGGAGGAGAACGACCGGACACCGCCCCGATCTGCCCGATCACGGACGCCTCCAGCACGTACGCGTTCATCACCCTGCGCGGGGGCGGTCTGTTGGTGATCGACGTCACCACGACCCCGATGAAAACAGTCGCCAGCCTGGATAACGTGCAGATCCATCCAGCCGGTTGCGGTGGGATTCAGGTCGGGGACACCCTGTATATCAATTCCGGCGGCGGCTGGCCGGTTGCACCACTTTCCTATGACATCTACGCGCTCGACATCTCGAACCTGCCCAACAAGATCTCGGCCAGGCTCATCTCCCAACGGGATGAAAAGTTCGCCGACTCGCACGGTATGGCTGCCGTCGGACGGTACTTATGGAGCGCGGACCGCGCGGGAAACAACGTCGAAGTGATTGACACGCTCTCAAACCTGAGCGTCAACTCCATCAACCTCGTCGGGTCGCATAGCGATGACCCTGCACCGGACCTCATGGATGTGTCGCCGGATGGAAACTATGTCTTTGTTGGATTGCGTGGACCGAACCCGCTCACGGGCAACGATAAGAATGTGAATAATGCGAAAGGTTCTACTCCCGGTGTCGGAGTGATCAAGGTGACGAACGGAGGGAAAAGCGGTGAGTTTGCCGGGAATGCCCGCATCACCAACATGAAGGACGGGAAGGAGACCGCCGACACCCACGGGATCGCGGTTCGAAAATAAACATTGCGGCAGGCTCAGGTTGTGAAGCTAACCCTATGCCCGTCACTTGGCCCCTTTGGCGATGTCGCCGGAGGGGCCGAACCTCCCGATGTTGCCGAGCGGTTGATCCACCCGCAGATTGTCGGCCTGACTGGAATCCGTCATCGCCTCTTCCGGCGGCAGTGTCCATCCCAGCTTCTCCAACGTTTCGAGGACCAGTTGCCGCAGCGCATCCTTCGCGCTGAGTCGCGCGGAGGCAAACGACAGCACGCGCTCCCCCTCAGATTCCACTTCGGATGCCTTCGGATCGTGGAGAAACGACACCAATGGCTCGATCGCCGTATCGCCGATCAGCACCAGAGCGGCGGCCGCCTTTTCGCGCAACACGCCGTCTTTGAGCAACATGATTAAATCGGGAATCACGCGCGGATCGCGGAAGTGACCGAGCGCGATCGCGGCAGCTTCCTTAATGAATGCGTCCTCGCTGACGATGCAGCCGGGCGTCGGAGTCCCTTCCTGACGAATCCCTTTTCCCTTGAGTGCGTCTAAGACCGGCGGGAGCGCGCGCGGGTCGCCGATCATGCCGAGCGACGCGATCGCATGGCGCTTCACCGCACCGTCCTTCATGGCCTCGATCAAGGGATCGATCGCCCGGGGGTCGCCGATCATCCCCAGCGCAATGGTCGCATCCTCCCGTACCGCGCGGTCCGGATCCTTCAGAGCTGCGACGAGCGCTTCCACGACCCGCGATTCTCTGACCCACGGCCGCCCGATCTGATAGTCTGTGGTCATCCCGCCCAACGCGCGGGCCGCGTGGCAACGGACGACAAAGTCTTTATCTTTCAAAGACTCGATCAGCGGATCCACCGACGGAAGCCCGATCGTCACCAGTGCGGTTCCGGCAGTCTCCCGAACGATCTTCGAGGAATCGCGGAACAGTTTGATGAGCGCGGGAACCGCCTTCGCGTCTCCGATCTTCCCCAGCGACTCAGCCGCCGCACTCTTGACCGCACCGTCGCGATCCCGGCAGACGAAGAGCAATGGGTCCACCGCGCGCCTGTCCTTGATTTCGCCGCAGGCCTTCGCCGCATGTTCCCGAACCCGCCACCGCTCGTCCTTCAGCGCCGCAATGAGCCGGTCCACCACAGCCGGGCCCAACTGCACCGTCGCTGCTACCGCTTCATTGCGGACTTCCATGATCGAATCATTGAAGAGATTCACCAGCGACTCGACGGCCTTCGGCCCGCCGATTTTTGCCACGCCCCATCCGGCGTGCACGCGCACGGCCCAGAAATCATCACCGCAAGCCTGGATCAAAGCATCGAGCGTCTGGGGGTCCGCCAGCGCCGCCAAACTCTTGGCCGCTTCCTCGCGCGTCGCATCATCGACATCTTCCAATGCTTCGAGCAAATCATCCACTGCCGGTGTCATAACGAACCTCAACGGTTTTCAACATCCTGCCGCTAATAGTCGCGGGTCCCGCTAAACGGCACGGTCTTGGTGCACCGGACCGTCAGCATCTGCGTGCCGCGCCCCTCGACGCACTGATCGAGAGACTGGGCAAACTCCAGCGTGCCTTGCAGCGTCACGCTGAAGGGAAAATCAAAGGTAAAGGTGCCGAAGCGATACTTCCCCGGCTTCAATTTCAGCTCCTTGCGCTCCGTGGTGCGGAACGCGTCGGAGCTATCGGGATCGAGCGTCATGATCATGGGTGTCACGCCGGGAACCTGCCACCAAGTCGGAGGATTCAACGCCGTCGCGTCGATCGTGATGGGATACTCTTTCGTCAGCGCCGCCGGGGGCGCGGCGGTCACCAGGGACGCGCGACCAGCCACCAGTACCGCAAGCAGAAGGAGCGATACACACCCGACTCGCCGCGCCGACTCACGCCACATGCCATTCCCGTTGCGCATGAACGATCACCGCTTGCCCTCAGAAGCAGCGGGAGACGCGGATGCCGTGCGGAATATCTCCTCTACAGCGTGACTCTCCCATTCGGTGTGCGTCTGTAATCCTAACGTGCGCAGGACCGTCGCGCCGGTATCGATGATCGACACCGGCTGGCGGATCACATGCCCGGCCTTGATTCCCACTCCGGACGCGATCCACGGAACCTGCGGTAACGGGCCTCCAACCGCTGCCTCGACCGTGCTGGCCTTCGACTCTCCCATCCCGCTGAGCGAGGTGACGAAGACGGTCGTTCGATCGAGCAAGCCGAGTTCGCGATAAAGGTCGAGCACCGCGCCCATCGCCTTGTCGACCGTACGGAGCGACTCGCGGTACCGGGGGGACGTCCATCCCTGTTCTCCCCCCGCTCGCCCGGCTTCAGGAAGATGCACCACCAAAAAATGAGGGAGTGCCAAAATTGCGTGACCGTACCCGTGACCGCTGGTCGCTTTTTGGAAATACTGCCGGATGTAGGCCACCACCCGGTCCGTACTGCATTCCGGTTTGAGCGGTCCGCACATCTGATAGTCCGTGTAGGGCTCCGGCTTGGCAAGTTGATACAATGATTCGTCCATGAAGAAGATCGTACTGTCCCGGCCGCCGCTGAGGTCGAGATAGTCGAACACCGTCGGCGGGCGAGGATACCCACGGTTGAATTCAAACGAGTTCCAGGTGACACCGTGCTTTTCGACAGGCATGCCGGTTAACAAGGACGCCATCGTCGGTAGCCGCAGCGCCGGCTGCACGGCCGTTGCCGACCAAGTCACTGCTCCCTCTTTCACCAGCCGGCCCAACACCGGCATCGTGCCGCCCTTGAGGGACTGCTGCCCGAACCCCTCGAGCACGAACAGAATGACATGTTCGGTCGTGCCTGAAGCAGTCGAGGCGACCGCGTCCGTGGATGAACCGGCAGCCTGTTTAGCACCGGAGGCGGCCGGGATGGATACCAACGCCAAGGCCGTCAGGAGAAACCCACTGACGATGATCCGGCGCGAGAATGTTTGCGTTGGACGAGAAGAGGACGACACCGACATTGCCTTTCGTTCATGCGTTCATAAAAAGGATTTGTACCTTAACACGCCAATTTTCTTGAAGGCAAGGGAGCCAAGGCTTCGCGCTCTAGCGTAAGCTGAAGAACGGTGTTATGCTTTTGCCGATTGCTCCGATCGGCAGGATACTGCCGACGAACCGGCCGCTGGTGCGTTTTCTCAAGGAAATGTGGTGAGGGCCATGCCTGAAGTTGCATCCCGCGGGTTCAGCCGGCCACGGCCGCAACTTGTCCCTCCCCTTCACTCCTCTCCCGTTCTTCTTGCGACTCTTGCGTTCGGTTCCCTGATCACCACTTTGCTCCCCCACGAGGTCGAAGCCGAGGTCCGGATCGTCACGGCTCAAGGCGAGCATCGCATGGGTGACCGGGATACGAAGGAGGATGCTATCCGGCTGGCCACGGAGGCAGCCAAACGGAACGCTCTTGAACAGGTCGCCACCTACCTGGAGAGCGTGACGGTCGTGACAGACCTCGATGTGACGAAAGACGAAATTCATACCTACACCGCCGGCGTGGTGCTCGTGTTAGACCAACAAGTGAGCACCGCACTGGATGGGGACGCGATTGTGATCCGAGCCGACTTGACCGCGCAAATCGACACCGACGAAGTAATCCAAGCCATCGGCGCACTGCGCGAGAACCAAGATGCCCGCCAGGAATTAGTGGCGCTCAAGCAGGAGGTTGACCAGCTCCATCAGGAGCTGGACGCTGCCAATCAAGCTCTGGTCCATGCCACAACCACGGAACAGATCGAAGCGGCGACCCAGCAACGGCAGGATATCTTGAACAGAGTCCAGTCGAATCAGATGGTGTCTCAAGCCTGGACCGACTGGGTGTTGGTCGTCCCCGCGATCAGTCCCTATCCATGGGTCGGTTTGGCACAAGTGCAGGCACTGCTCAATATGGCCGGCCGACTGAACCCGAAGAATCCCCATGTCCATGCCGTCCAACATGCCATTGCCGCTCGCCCGGTCCCCGCGCCGCCGCTACCGCCGGCACCTTCTGCGCCGAACGGTTCGCCGGCGAAGATGCCGACTTATCAGATCGTCCCGCAACAGCCCGTGACAGCAGGACCAACGCCCCCGACCCTCAACGAAATTCATCAATTGCCGCCGCCCCGGAACTCCTCCACGAGACCCGTTCCTCTTCCCTCAACCATCCAGCCGATGACGGCGCCGACGGCGGACGGGGCTCGCACACATGCACAGGCGGCGCCCCCATTTGCAGGGAAACGGCTACCGCCGACCATCAATCAGATCCACCCGCCCATTCCACATCAAGTGCCGCGCGTCCCATATCAGCCTCAGCCTCGAGTGAAGGGAGGCGGTGGGCATGGCGGCGGACACGGAGGCGGAGGCAAGGGAGGCAAACGGTGAGAAGCCGATGGACTGTTGTGGCGTTGTGTGTGAGCCTGGCTGGAGAATCGGAGCTTTTCCCTATGATAACAGAAGCAGCCGATTCAACAGTGACCCCGCCCGTCCGCCAACATGCGGAGCGGTCGTTTCAACAACTCCACCAACACGAACGATCGGGGGGAGCACCAACCCTACAGGCCGGGCAAGACGAGGCAAACAGCGGGGCGTATTCCTCAGACCAGTACTTGATCGGCAAAGGCCAAGGCGATCTGGCCAAGGGGAAGATCGTCTGCCAGCGCGTCTCCGAATTGGCCGCGCGGACCGATCTTGCGAAGCAGATTCGTGTTCTGGTCAAGGAACACGCGATTGATCGCGTGCGCGAGCGAAGCGGTCGCGAGGCCGAGCAGGATATCGAAGTGATCCGGGAAGAAATCGTCCAAGAGTATCTCCAGGGTGTGAAGATCGTCGATCGCCGGATCGACGAGGCCGGCGGCACTTGTTCCAGCACCGCCGTCATGCCGAAGACGCAGATTGCCCCCAAGCCGGCCCCCGACGCTCCAGAACCCACCCCAACGGTGATCCGCTAAGCCACGCCGCTTCCCATTTCCAACTCCATTGCGCTTCATGCTTTCTTTCAGGTAAGTAAGTCGCGTCATGCCGATCGAGAACAACTTTCAGCACGATGAGATGTCGCGGAAGAATCCGGGCGAGCGGCTCGCGGTGCGCGAGTGTTCGTCCGGGCCACCGCCGGACTCGCCCGCATGGCAAGAGGCCATGGCTTCACTCGGCACCCAACTGTCTCAAGCCGGTGTGCGGGTGGTGATGTTCCTGCATGGCACCTTTCTCGGCACCGATCTCTTCGGCATGCAGCGGCTCGACGAGGCGGGCGGGTTAAAACGGGGCTATTCCCGGGGCATTTCCGGGCTCGATGCGCTGCTGGCGCTCATGCGGGAAGGCACCAACGGGATTCTTCCCTTACCCGGTGGCCTCACCCCTCCGTTGAAGAATGACGATGCAACGAAAAGACTGCTCGACGATCAAGTCGGCGACGCAGGCAACTTTACAACCGCTTACGTCGAGCTGTTCCGCAAGGCCGTGAATCAAAAAGTGTCGCGGCTGATTGCTTGTCGGAGGGAGCTATGGTCTTGCGAGAACCATCATCTCGGACGAGCCATCGCAGCTTGCGTGACGCTCGACCGCTTAAGGGACTTGTGCGCGGAGCACAAGTTCGGTACAGGTGATCGCATTCTCGTGCAGGCCCACGGCCATGCCGGACAGGTGCTCGCCCTCGCGTCGAATCTGCTGTTTCCCGGCCCCTCCGCAAGCCGCAAGACACTATTCGAGATTCTGACCGCCTACGCACAACAAACTCACAACACCGAGATTCCTGCGGTCGTGCAACGCATCGACCCCCTGCTTCCGACCGGCACTTTGCTCAACGGTGCCGCGCTCGATGTCGTCACGTTCGGCACGCCGGTTCGTTATGGGTGGAACCCGACGGGAATGGGCAAGCTCTTGCACATGGTGAATCACCGCACGTTGCGGACGGATGGGAAGAATTGGCTGGCGAAGATCGAGTTGCCTCAAATCACGATGGAGATGCCCGTCGCCTGGGGCGGGGACTATGTGCAGCAATTGGCCGTGGCAGGGAGCGACGCGGTTCCAAGCACCGAGCAAGCGAAGGCGGCCAACAAAGCCCTTTGGGAATTGGTCGAACCATTCGATGGATTTGAACGGTGGCTGGAATGCGCCCGTCGGGCTGTTCGTTTCCCGGCCGACGGTCTGTGCGTATCGGTGGACTACAAAGACTGCACCGGCTCCACAAACCCCCGCGACCACATCTACGGCCACGCGGTCTATACGCGGACGAACGCGATGCTGTTCAATGCTGGTGCGATCGTCGAGTCGCTCTACTCCGCGCTTTGAGACCCTCACCTATCGCTATTCATGACGGTTCGGCTCGAAATCGGATGGAAGCCAGGCGAGGGGGTTCTGGGCACGAGGCGAGAGGAAAGACACTACACCTTATAGTAATCTCGATACCACTGCACAAACCGGGGAATGCCGACCTCGATGGGTGTGGAGGGCTTGAACCCGACGTCGCGCGAGAGGTCGTCGATGTCGGCGTAGGTGGCGGGGACATCGCCGGGCTGCAGCGGCATCAGCTTTTTCTCCGCCTTCTTGCCCAGCGCCCGTTCGAGTACGTCGATAAAGCGGAACAGCTCGACCGGCTGATGGTTCCCGATGTTGTAAATCCGGGCCGGAGCTGAACTGGTTCCCGGGTCCGGCTTGTCTCCTGACCAGCGGGGATTGGGCTGTGCGGTGTGGTCCAGCGTGCGCACGACCCCTTCGACGATATCGTCGACATACGTAAAGTCGCGCTGCATCTTTCCCTGGTTGAACACCTCGATCGGTCGCCCCTCCAAGATCGCTTTCGTGAAAATGAAGAGCGCCATGTCGGGCCTCCCCCAAGGCCCATAGACGGTGAAGAAGCGAAGCCCGGTGCACGGAAGACGGTAGAGATGCGCGTAGCAATGGGCCATCAGCTCGTTGGCCTTTTTGCTCGCCGCGTAGAGCGATACAGGATGGTCCACGTTGTCGTGGATTGAGAACGGCATGTGCGTGTTGCCGCCATAAACGGAACTGGATGAGGCGTACACGAGATGCTCTATCTTGGCGTGGCGACAGCCTTCCAGGATATTCATGAACCCTTCGATGTTGCTATCGGTATACGCGTGAGGATTGACCAACGAATAGCGAACCCCCGCCTGGGCCGCGAGGTGCACGACCCGCCGGATAGGCTGGTCCGCAAAGAGCGCCCGCATTCCCTCGCGATCAGCGAGATTCAGCTTGACGAACCGGAACCGCTCGAACGGACGGAGCTGCGCGAGCCTCGCTTCTTTGAGGCGGACGTCATAGTAATCATTGAGATTGTCCAGCCCCAGAACCTGATCGCCTCGCTCAAGCAACCGCTTGGCGACGTGGAAGCCGATAAAGCCGGCTGCCCCCGTGACCAGAATCGTCGACGTGGTCTTGGAATGATGGCTCATGCATCGTCCTCTGACGAAATGCCTATTTCATGAACGGCGGCACGCCGTGATCGAGCTGATAGAGCGCGATGGGATTGGCCGGCTCGACCACGGAGCTCACAGCGATCTCTCCGTCCGGTCGCGGACGAAAGAGATCGAGCGCGTGACTGTAATGATACTCACACCCCTGCTGAGCGAGAAGCTCTTTCAGTTTTTCCGGCGGCTCCCAATTGGCAGTGAGCAGCGCGGCGCGCGCGGGATTGCGCCCGCTGAACGTAAACGACAGGTGATCGGGGAGCCAATCCGCGCCGCCCGTCGCATAGGAGACGAACTGGCGCGCCTGCGCGACGCGGCACAGATCCGCCAAGTAGCCATTGGTCAGATAGCCGTTCTCTCCCACATCGAGCCAGCGTCCAGGATGGCAGAACGGGGCATGGGCCGCATAGGTCCGCACTTCCTTCAACTGCTGCTGCGACGCGAGGACCAGTTGCAACGGACCATGTCGCCGAACCAGCTCGTCGATGACGCCCTCCTTGATCGCCGACCGCCCCGAGTTGGTCGGACCGCTATCCGCGTGTACCAGAACATTGTAGCCACGGTCGACGACCAGATAGCAGTTACGCGGCATTTCGAGATCGCAGGGGTCTTCGCCGTAGAACGGGACCGAGACCACAGCCCCTCCCTCGAAGTTCCAGGATTCGCCGTGCGCCAGCTCGATGACGTGCGCGAAGCCCAGCTCTCTCAGCAGCGGCAGGTAGTCATAGTAGAGCTTTCGCCGATTGCGCCGGCTTGGCACGATGATCGGGGTGTCCTTCGGCACATGGAGCAAGGTGCGGGGGTCCACGTGATCGTCGTGGTCATGGGTCAAAAAGATCGCCGCGGGACGGGGAAGCAGCGACACCCAGAGGGACGGCACGTCGGATTCCGCAAACCACGGGAGCAGCCAGGGGTCGAACAACAAGAAGGTGTCGCGTTGCCGGTACATCAGCGCCGCATGGCCGAGGTGAATCGTATCCCGGTCCTGAGTGATCTCGATCCACCGGCTGCGAATCGACGCCTGAGAAGTATGCAGTAGGCACTCGTGCTGGTGCAGCAATTCCAAGAGACGCGTCAAGGTCCGCTCGGCATCTCTTCCTGAAGCCATCACCACGGTTTGAACTTCTCCGGCCTGGCGGGTTCCACCCAGCAGTCCCAACACCTTCCCGACTGCCGGCCCCATCGGGCGCTCGAATCCCAACGGGATCGCCTGCCGTTTCACTGCATTGAAAATCCGCAGACCGGTATTGGTGACAGTGGCGGATTTCGTCGGGTCCAACGGGTACTCCCACTGGAAGGTCCCATCGGGTTTCCGCCCGCAACGGATGTGTTGGCGGAGATAGGGGCGAGACTGGACCAGCTCGGCATAGGCATCTTCGAGGCGGCGCTGGATCGTGGGATCATCGAGGGAGGCACGGCGCGAGAACACATCGCTGATCGCAGTCTCCACACAACTCAACAGCAAGCTATGGGCGTTATGCAGAGAGGCCACTACCTCTGGCGCCACGCCGCCGATGAATGGAAAGGGACCAGGCGCCTCGGCGCTCTCCAATTGCACCCACGTCCAGGGTGCGAGACCGATGTACTCCTCGCGCGGCAGTTTGTCCCAAATCTTCATGACCGTGATGCGTGATAAGTGATGGGTGATGGGTGTGGAGCGGACTCTTTCTAGTCTTTCAACTGTTCACTCATCACCGATCACTCATCACTTCCCACTTGAGTTTGCTGATCGTCGGCTCGTACAGCGCCTGAATCACGTTGCCGTCCGGATCGGCAAAATAGAACGAGTAACTGCCATCGCGGTGGCGCTTCGGCGGTTTGACGATGGCGGCCCCGAACTGCGCTGCCCTCCGTTCGACGTGCCGGAACATCTCATCTACGGCTTCGGAGCTGTCGAGGATCACGCCGAAATGGTCCAGCAACTGGCCGCATGGCGGCTGATAGCTCGACAGCTCAGCCTGCGGAATCTGGTGCAACGCCAGATTGTCCGTGCCGGAGCTGAAATAGACATTGTCAGGGTCCGGTTCCCACACGGCTTTCATGCCTAGGAGCTGCTCGTAAAAGCCGCGCGAGCGCGGCAGGTTGGTGACGCGAAGAGCCAGATGGCGTAAGCCGCGATGGAGTGGCATCGTCATGTAGTCACTGATGATCGCGTTGGAGTTGAAAGACTGCGATCCCCCAAGCCGACTACGTATAGTAGGTAGGAGCCCTTCTTCCGTCAATCGAAATTCCCGCCGGCTTGCTTTCCGCACTTGCGGATGATCCTACCACGACCGTTCGTGGCTGTCGCTTCGCACACGCGCTATGGTACGATCACGCAGCCATGTTGCTTTGAACCCAAGGAGTGGAGGACCATGTCTCGACGTATCCTGTTGCTGCTATTCGGCGCCTCGTTCTTGTTCGATTCGTCCATGTCTTTTGCCGCCGGTCCGGAGAGCCGCACTTCCGTAGCCGGCACCGGGAAGGATGGTGCGCCGCTTGTACTGGTCCCAGCCGGCCCCTTTCCCATGGGCGTGCCACCGGGAGACCGCGACGGCGGGCGCGATGAGTACCCGCGTCACACGGTGGACCTGGATGCCTTTTACATCGACAAGTACGAAATCACAAACGGCCGGTATCTCGACTTCGTCAAAGCCACAGGTCACCGCGTGCCCCAGAACCCGAAAAACCCGACACGCAATCTTTGGGAAGGAGACCGCATTTCTGAATCCCTCGCCGACCGACCGGTCGTGAACGTGGACTGGTTTGACGCCGACGCTTACTGTACATGGGCCGGCCGCCGCCTGCCGACTGAAGCCGAATGGGAAAAGGCGGCGCGGGGTACGGATGACCGGCGGTTTCCCTGGGGCAATGTCGAACCCACTGCGAAGCACCTCAACTACAATCAAAGATGGATCGGCGAAAAGACGCTGATGCCCGTGGGCAGCTATGAAGCCGGCAAGAGCCCCTACGGGGCCTACGACATGGCGGGCAATGTGTGGGAATGGGTCAACGATTGGTACGACGCGCGATACTACGAGAAGACCCCATCCGCCAATCCGAAAGGTCCGGAGAGCGGCACGAAGAAAGTCATCCGCGGCGCCGGGTGGCAGAACGAGACGCCCACAGTCCGCATCTTCACCCGCGTCGAAAGCGATCCGACGATCCGCAATGAGTCGACCGGCTTCAGATGCGCCGCCGATGCGGCAATGCAAAAGTAAAAATGCAAAATGAAAAATTACGGACGGCTCGCGATATCGTAGAGCGCACGTTTTCATTCGCCCTCGACATTGTCAAACTCTGCAAGCGATTAAACCAGAAACCTGGGGTCGAAAAAATCCTCTCGCTCCAGTTACTCCGCTCCGGCACTTCGATAGGGGCGAATGTCGAGGAGGCCCAGGCAGCCCAGAGCAAAGCTGACTTCGCCAGCAAAATGTCCATTGCTCTCAAGGAAGCACGCGAGACTCATTACTGGCTCCGGCTCATCAGAAACTCTGGTTCAGCGGAGACCGAAACCTTCGCGAGTCTGATCAAGGAAGCCGGAGAACTCGGTAAAGTCCTGGGCGCGATCATCGCGCGATCCAAACAGATATCGCGGAACTAACCCTTCTGCATTTTGCACTTTTAATTTTTCATTCCTGCCATGAACCAAAGAAAAGACTTCGATGGCCTTACCGTCGCCGCTTTCGAAAGCCGACTGGCTGTTGAAATGACTCGCTTGATCGAGCGCTATGGCGGACAACCGCTCGTAGCCCCCGCGCTACGGGAGATCCCGCTGGAGAACAACACAGAAGCCCTTCGGTTCGGTACGCATCTGCTCGCCGGTGAGATCGACCTGCTCATCTTACTGACAGGGGTCGGCACTCGCACACTCGTTGAAGTCCTGCGGACTCGCCACTCGTTGGACTCCATCAAGGCTGCTCTCAAGAAAGCGACGCTCGTCGCGCGCGGTCCGAAGCCGGTGGCCGCCTTGAAAGAGCTTGGCCTCACGCCGACGCTGACGGTTCCCGAACCGAATACGTGGCGCGATATCCTCCGGACGCTGGATACTCAGAAGCCGGTACAGGGGCTGCGAGTCGCCGTCCAGGAGTACGGCGTCTCAAATGCCGAGTTATTGGACGCGCTGCGACAGCGCGGGGCGTCCGTGACGAGAGTTCCGGTTTATCGGTGGGCACTGCCGGAGGACACGGCACCGCTGAAACGGGTGATCGAAGCAATCCTGGCCGGACAGGCGGACGTGATGCTGATTACCAACGCCGCTCAGATCGATCACGTGATGCAGTTGCTGGCGCAGGTGGGAAAAGTGAAACAGTTCCAGCGGGCTTGCACCCGAATAGTCGTCGCCTCTATCGGCCCCACCGCCAGCGAACGTCTTCACCATTACGACCTCCCTGTAGACCTCGAACCCTCGCACCCCAAGATGGGCCTCCTCGTCAAAGAAACGAGCGAACGCGCCTACTCCATTCTTGCTGGGAAAACCTAGCCCGCTGCCGGAAAAAGAGAAGGGCCTACTGACAAGCCCACTCATGTCAGGTGATCTTGTGGCAACGCGAGAGGTGCCATGTCAGCGGCAGGGCCATGACAGCCGGTCTGACGACTCCGATGAAGGAGCGAGCGGCGGGTTTCCAGCAATTGGTACAACACGGGCAGAACGACCAGCGTCAAGAGCGTGGAACTCAAGAGTCCCCCGATCACCACGGTCGCCAGCGGCCGTTGCACCTCCGAACCGATTCCGTTCGCGAAAGCCAAAGGGAGGAGACCGAGCAGCGCCACGATGCCGCCGATGAAGGAGAACGGCAAATTGGCGATGATCAATCCCGCGTGCCGCAGCGAGTTGAACGACGAGAACAGGAGAAAGAAGATCAGGCCGATGGTGATCGGCACGATGATCCGGAGCCTCGCCATAGCCCGCTGCATATTTTCGAACGCGCCGCCCCATTCGATGGAGTACCCTGTGGGAAGCCGAAGGTGAGCCGCGAGCTTCTTCTGTCCCTCCTCCACGACACGTTGATCCCGTAGCGGGCGATCTTCCGGCGATCGATGTCCACCGTCAGATAGGATTGCCCGGCCTGCTGCTCGACTTTGACGTCACGGACTTCCGCGACGGTGCCCATGATCCTGGCGATCTCTTGGCCTTCTCCCTGAGGAGGTCCAAGCCATCGCCGAAGAGCTTGATCGCGATCTCATTTTTGACGCCGGAAATCAGCTCCTCGACCCGCTCTTGAATCGGTTGACTCATCAGCACGGCGATGCCGAGGATCTGCGCTAACCGCCGGCGCATCATCTCGACCAACGTCTCCTTAATCGCGTGCCGAGGTCCATTGGTCTCGGGGTTTGAGCGTCACGATTGCGTCGCTTTCGTTCGGTTCCATGGGTTCCACCGCGATTTCCGATCGTCCGATCTTGCTCACGATGGAGAGGACTTCCGGAAACTCAAGCAGGGCTCGTTGCGCGTCCATTTCGACCCGGACGGAATTGTCGAGCGAGATATCCGGAAGCCGAAGCACCTGCGGCGTCAGCGACCCTTCGTCGACGGAGCCGTCCACCAACATGCCGATCGCAATCGCCAGACCACCCAGCGACATCAGGTTGGCCGACAGCCCGCACGTTTTCCCCGAGATCGGCGTTGACCTCGACGACCCGGCCTCGGACCAGCCCCGTGATCTCGGCCAAGGCGTTCTCGTTCGGTTTGATCGTTCCGTGGAAGTCGCGATGGGTCTGGAACATCCTGCGCGCAACGGGTTCGACCCGAATGCCGGCGCGCTCGATCACGTCCTTGGCCAGGCTGAGTGTGCTGGGGCTATGCAGCGCGGCCGGCTTCGACGAGGTCATGTCGCCGCCGGACTCTTGTGTGCAGCCGAAGAACGTCAGGATTCTGACAAGGGCCAATGCGCCCCATTCCGCCCTCCCGACAATCCTCATGGTCCTTCGGGCCACCCTTGCAGGATGAACCGGCGACACCCGCTTCAGCCGCTTCTCGCCGCGCCAGTCTCTTCCCATACCATTCGAACGGCTGGCTCGACGCAATCTGATATTCGGTCCGCGCGAGGTCCAAGCTCGGATCGCGAATCGCGCCGCGCCCCGTTTGCCCGGTGATGGTGGGATTGGGATAGGCGCCGGCGGTGATCTCCCGGCCTCGCGTTTCGTCGATCGTGCCTTCCGCCCGTGCGATGAGCGGATTTCTCGCTTCCGCAAGATGGATGACGGTATCGAGTTGAAACACGGGAAGGGGTGGCTCTTCCGCTGTCGCGCCGCCGGCGAGACAAATAAGACTCCACACCCATGCAACGCAAGCCGGAAAGACCCAGCGCGGGGCCGAAGTTGTGAACCGGTTCATAGCCACCCTTGGAAACGTACGGAAATCAGAAAGGCCCGTTCGCGCAAGGCCGCGCCCCCGAGCGGCCGGCTCCGAAGCGCAGCGCCGTTGGTAGGAGCCTGTCCGACATTGCCGTTCGTGACGAGGCGAAGGAGATGCGGCCAGATGCAAGGCCGCAGGCCCGGAAAAACCGGAGGCGTATTCGCTGGAATACGTTGAGGATTTTTTCGGGCCGAGAACGACGCAGATGGGTGCAGATCGTTCGCCACAGTAGAAAGGTCAATGTCGGACAGGCTCCTAGAGTTCCGAAGGCGAGCTCTGTGCGAACTATCCGGTGATGGAAGATGATGGAGCGGTGGGAGGATGGAAGACGTCGTGATCTCGAAGAACCGAGCGGAGTCTCGACATGCCGCCGATGTTGCACGACAGGACATGCGAGGGCCTGATCAAGGGATGATCCGTGGGGATCGCAAACCCTTCAAGGAAGGAAGAGATGTCTCCCTCGACGGAGGCATCCAAGTCCAAAAACGTGACGGGTACGCCCAGCATCTGCATAAAAACGAAGACACAGAGGCACATCTGAAAGGCCAGCAAAGCGGTGCCGGCACTGAAAAAGGAGCCCCCTACTGGTCCTGCGCATCATCATGAGCGTGCCGTGATCTTAGGAGTTCGGTGTTGCCAAGTTAATCCATTGGAGAGACAACTGGCCCCCACAGGGTTGACAAGAGGGTGCATTGACACCTAGATTACCGCGCGCTTGCGTTCATGGGGGCACATGGTGGGCATGAACGGCTCCAAGATTCGCATCCTGACCTGCCTCATGGTGGTCGTCCTCTGTCTCTGCGTGACCATGCAGGTGTTGGGCGTTCCTACCACACTATGGGACCCCTCCATGACTGCTGACACGCTCAGCGCGTCAATTTTCGAAGGGTTCTCCATCCCACCGAGTCTCCCTTCACCGCATGTGATTTCATCGGGTGTTCTCGATACTCAGTCGATTCCCTCTACGCGGGTCTCTCTCCTCGATCATTCTCTGTTCCATCCGCCCTGCTCGGTTCTCTAGCTCCTGCTCCTCAGTCCGAACCGGACGCGCAGCATTCATCGGCGCATCAGGTTCGTCGGTCGTGAGGTTTCATCGCCACCAATAAGGGCGCTCTCGATCGCTGACCTGGTCAGCACGCTGCTTTCGCTGAAATGTTCGACGCTTCTGTCCGGATGACGGAGGAGAAGAACGGACCCTGGTGTTTTACCGAGATGCGACAGACGAGCTAACGGCGATGGACTCCGAGGAAATCAGGAGGAAGAATGAGACATATCCCTGTCGTAGGTCTTGTGTTGGTGGCAGTCCTTGCCGCCTGCAACCACGGGCGCGAGGCCGGCCAGCCGGCACGCGTCCATTATGTGCAGATTCGAGAAACCGTGACGCCCATGACGCTCTACGCCAAAGTCGGGGATGAAATTCGGTGGCAGAACCTTCGGAAGAAGTCCGTCAAGATCGGATTCCTCGGGAGTCCGAAGCTCGACACGGTGGCCTGCCAGAAGGGGTTTTCCTGGATGGGCTCCATCCAGGATTTGGTGACGGTGAAACCGTCGGAGTTCGTCAGCCTCTGTTTCACGGAGCCGGCCACGATTCGCTTCAACGTCTGGCTGGATGCGGAGAATCTCGTGAGCGACATGAGCCCGACAGCGACCATCCGCATCTCGACTGAAGCGGGATGATGCCGAACAGGCTACAACCGACATCGACCACTGCGCGGCCGCCCTCTTTACGGCGCTGACGATGTCCCCGACCGAGCAGCGCACCCGCATGCGGAGCATGCGAGCGCTGATTCAAGAATTCAACGTCTACCGCTGGGCCGGGAGGATGCTGATGGATGCCGCCCGAATTCGCCAGCGCCAGCGGGTGATGCAGCAGGTGGGCCAACCGAATCTGCTCCTGTAAGCGAGCGGGACGATGCAGTATCTCTTCACGGAAGCCGGCAAGCGACGGTTGAGCGAATTGGCTCGCCCGTCCACCCTCTTCGCGTTCGACTTCGACGGCACCCTCTCGCAGATCGTGCGGCAACACCAGGAGGCGCAGCTCGCTCCGCTGATTCGGACTCAGCTCGTGGAACTGGGAAAGGTCGCGCCGACGGCGATTCTCTCCGGCCGCTCGCTCGCCGATCTGCAGGCACGCGTGGACGGAGCGGCGGCGCACCTGGTCGGCAATCATGGGCTGGAAGGCCTTGGCGCCTCATCCGAGGCGTTGCAACGGGCTCGCGACACCTGCCTGGCATGGATGCACCAAGTGGAGGCGCGATGCATGCCCTTGTTCACGCAGATCGGGGTGACGGTCGAGGACAAGACCTACTCCCTGGCGATCCATTACCGCACGGCCCGGTGGAAGCCTGCCGCCAAGCATGCCATCAGGCAGTTGTTACCGCTGCTCTCCCCTGCGCCGCGCGTGCTGCCGGGAAAATCGGTGTGGAATCTCCTCCCGCCTGACGCGCCGCACAAGGGCACGGCGCTGCTCGCTCTCATGACTCGGCTGGGCTGCAGGGCGGCCCTGTACATCGGCGATGACGACACGGATGAAGATGTCTTCGCGCTGGACGATCTCCGGGTCATGGCAGTTCGTGTCGGCAAGACACAACACTCACGTGCGCAATTCTACGTGAAGCGTCAAGCGGAAGTAGCCAGCGCGATCGCATATCTGGTGCGAAGCCTGAATCGAGTATCCTCGTTGCGGCGAAGCGTGGGAGGAGAAGGATCACCCAATGATGAATGAACGCATCTTCTAAGGAGGGGGCCGGCAATGGCAAGGATCGACCTGGTGTTGAATTGCGTGATGTGTCGACGGGTCAAGGATGAGGATTGGGATGGCGTCAGCGGCGGGGAATGGTGTCCTCTCGTGGACTATCTTCGGCGGCACCAGATGAGCGTGTCTGACCTGATCCCTTCAGAAACCTATTGCCCGGACTGTTCCCTATCCTACGATCGGCTCATCATGTATGGGAAGAATGGCCAGGAGTTTGTGTAGTTGAACGCCGACAAGGCAAGTTGGCGCACGAATAATCGTCGCCCCTATCGGCCTCTTGCCGCCGGCAAACGCCTCCGGTCTTATTCCACGACCCAGAGAGTGAACCCGGAGGCATCGCGCAGCAACTGATCGGCAACGCCGCTGCCGAAGAGCCGTTTCCCCCCGGGTACGCCGTGGCGGCTGATCACGATGGTCCCGAACCCCCCATTTCGCGCTTCGTCGAGAACATTCTGAGCGATATTATCTTCATGTCCGAACTTCAGCGTGACGCGATCCAGAGGAAAGCCGGTCTTCCCGAACACCTCCAGCGCTTTCAGCAAAATGGGGTATTCGATCGCACTTTCCGCCCGGACCCAGTCCTCCTGATCCTTTCGCAAACCCTCAGCCAGCCTTACTTCAACCGCGGGATCTTCGGACCCACCATGTTCCAGCAGCTCGCGCGGCATGGGTTTCAGCACGTGGAACAACGTGATGTGCGCGTCGCGAGTATCACGCAGTAGGGTTCCGACATATCGCAGTGCCCGCTCGGAGTGCTCAGAGTCATCGACCGCAACCAGAATGCGTGTGACGAGGGTGTTCCCACGACGGCTCGCCGTTGGACGATGCGGTTGCTCCATACGTCACCACACCTCGGAGGGAGCGCGGTGGAACTCCGCCACCGTCGGAAAGACGAGCGCGGCAAAATCCATGTATCGCATCCGGATCGCCTCGGAATGGGTCCCCGCTTGAAAGGTGATTTCCTCATCTTCCGTGAGCGACCGATCGACGTATACGGAGAGCCCGTAAAGGATACCGAACGGGGGCATTGCGCCCAGATCGCAATCCGGAAAGAGATCTTTGATCTCATCCTCAGTCGCCAAGCGTACATGGTTGGTCAGAAAAACGTCTCTCAGCCGGTGGAGGTCCACGTTCCAACTGGCTGGAAGGACCGTCATGACGACACGCTCCTCGACCTTCACGATCACGACCTTGGCCATCTCCTTCTCCGGGGTATGGAGGGCTTGCGCGATCGCGGCGGCGCGGAAGGCCTCCGGGTGAGGCAGGACATCGTAGTGCACATGTTCACGATCGAGATACTCTTTGAGTTTTCGTGAGATGGACATGGCTGCACCTCCTCTTCCTATCGGATGCTTATCAGACAGTCGGTCACACTGTCGACTCGTGAGTTCTGAGTCTTAGTCTAGGAGCCTGTCCGACATTGACCGTTCTACTGCGGCGAACGATCCGCGGCCATCTGCGTCGTTCTCGGCCCCGAAAAATCCTCAATGTATTCCAGCGAATACACCTCCGGTTTTTCGCGGCCTGCGGCCTCGCATCTGGCCCGCACCTCATTCGCCTCGTCACGAAGGCAATGTCGGACAGGCTCCCAGAAGAAGCGTTTATGACGCACAAACTCGCAGCTCAAAACTTAACTGAATATTATAATACTGCTTATGACCGGTCGCAGCCCTGAAGAGGGACCGGCGCGGGTTCCCACCGGCTTGACAGGTTCCATCCGCCTTCTTAGACTCGTGGGCCTCCGTTCGGCAACCCGGTGAGTACGCCCGTCGCAACGGTGTACCGGGTTGACACGCTCATCTTCACGCTTCGCATTCAACCGCCGGGTTGGTCCCATGTACGACCTCAGATCATTTTCTCTCCGCGAGATGACCGAATGCTGCGCCGCGTTCCGTAACTTGGGCGAAGGGGCGACCAACGTGCAGGAGGTCGCGGACCGCATGGTGCGCTATCTGTACAAACATTTCGGCGACCAGGAGAGTGGATCGACGTCTCTTGCGCTCGTGCGGTTCTTTCACACGCTGCCCTTTGGCGACCTCGATGCTACTTGCCGGCGTCTCGTGCGCGAGGCACTGGGCGGGGGACCTGTGTCGCCGGCGATGAAATGTTTGACCCTGCTGGGAACCGCCGGGGATCAACCGGACTGGAACGTGAAGGAACGCTCGCGACGATACCGCGCCTTTCCGCTGGCCAGTGAGGAGTTTGTCGCCCGGTTTCCCATGTTCTCGCAGCTCCTCAAACAATTCGGCGTGAAGCTGCCCGGCGTCGTCCAAGCGGGATCACATCTCTTAGTCGATGTCGATGAGACGGCCTTCAACGTCTTTTATGTGCCCGACGCGGCCGGCAGTCCCTCTGTGCTGAGACAGGACGACTTCGTCATCCCGTACGGCATCAAGTCCGTACTGGGATTCGGCGGCCTCTTTCCCTCGAAAGAGTTTTTCGCCGTCATTCTATTCTCGAAGGTGCCCATCCCCCATGAGACGGCGGAGCTGTTCAAGACGTTGGCGCTCGCCACCAAGCTCGCCGTCCTGCCCTTCGATGCGCGGCGAGCGTCCGAGAAGAGTCCGGGGAGGATTCGCGCGACGAGGGCACCTCGCCGTGGGGTGAAGGCTGAGCGTGAAAGAGCCGACAATATCGTGTTGCACCGTCTGTTGGACGCGTACGAACAGGCCGTCTGCAAGCAATCCGAGAAATTCGAGATCGCGATGGAGAAGCTCCGGCGTAGCGCCGCGTCGCTCGATCGGTCCGACGAGGCTTTGCGCACGCAAACTCGGCTGTTGCATGCCATCGTCCGCTGCATGGGCGAGGGCGTGGTGGTGATCGATCGAGAAGGGATGCCCGTGTTGTTCAACCCGGTGGCCGAACGGATCCTCGGCCTTCCTCCGACGGGGTGCTCGCTGGAGGATTGGATGAAGCGAGTGGGCCTGGAAGTGCCGGGCCTCATTGCGCCTTCGTTGAAAACGGACGTGCCCGTGCTGGACGTGCTCCGGGGAGGCGCAGTCAACAACGTGGAGCTGCTGATCCGCCGTTCAGGGAGCCAGGAGGGCACCTGGCTGGATGTAAGCGCGAGGACATTGAAAGATGAAACCGGCACGGCGCTGGGGAGCGTGCTCGTGTTTCACGACCTCACCCGCCGCAAGCTCGTTGAGGAGGCCTTGCGGGCGAGCGAGGAGCGGTACCGGATGTTGATCGAACAGGCGCCCGTCGTGAGTTGGACCGCGGACGAACACGGTCGCACCTCTTATATCAGCCCCAATGTGACCGCCGTGTACGGCTATACGCCGGAAGAAATCTGTGAAGGGGAAGCGGCTCTGTGGCTCGATCGGATCCATCCGGAGGACACCGACAGGGTCAGAAACGCCTATGCCGCGCTCTTCACCACCCACTCGTTTGAGATCGAGTACCGGATACGGCGAAAAGACGGACAGTGGATATGGGCGCATGATCGGGCGATAGCAACGTTCGAAAAAGACGGGGTTCGGTGGGCACAGGGCGTGTTGTTAGACATCACCGACCTGAAGCAAGTGGAAGAACAATTGCAGCTCGCCTTGGATCGGTTGCGCACGTTTTCCACGCGTCTGGAAACCGTGCGAGAGGAGGAACGGGCTCGCATCGCCCGTGAATTGCATGATGAACTGGGAGTGGCGTTGACCTGCATCAAAATCGATCTGTCACGGCTGAACACGATGATAGAGCGCGCCCCCGTCACCTCGGACCGCGCTCAGCTACAGAGCAGGATCCGGTCGATGGTGGAATTCATCGACAAGACAATTCCTGCCGTTCAGAGGATCGTCACCCAATTGCGGCCCAGCGTGTTGGACGATTTGGGGCTGGTCGCCGCCATTGAGTGGCAATGCCGGGATTTTCAGAAGCACACCGGAATCGCCTGCGCTTGCACTGCCTCCACCGAGGACATTCGGCTCGACCCGGCTCCGGCGACCGCGGTATTCCGCATTTGCCAGGAGGCGCTCACGAACGTGGCGCGCCACGCCTCTGCAACCACCGTGACCGTCAGCTTAGAGGACAAACCCGGTCATCTCGTGCTGACGGTGCAAGACAACGGCGTGGGCATTCCGGAAGAGAAGGTCACCGATCCCCAATCGCTCGGGCTACTGGGGATACGGGAACGCGCCAGCCTGTTCGGAGGACGCCTGAGCATTAAAGGAAGCCCAGGCAAAGGAACGACGGTAACACTTTATTTACCGGAAGGACCCAAGGACATCCGCAAGGAGCCGTTGCGTTGAGCGTTCTCATTGCCGACTAGAACTTCCCTCGGGTCGTCGTACAAACCACGACATTGCTCCCTCTAATCGTTCGACAGCAGAATCGAAACTCTGCGGATAGTCTTCCCTGGCCGCAGGCGGTATATGTGTCGCTATTCGATTCGGCGAGACCGGCCGAGAGGATATCCGATGCGACGGGCCATCGAAAAGCGGGAGGACATCATGGGACCGGCTTATGAGATAGAGCATGCGCTTCTCTCTGATCTGGAACAAATCGGTCCGTCCTCCTTGGAAACCATGGTCCGCAGGCTTCCTTCGTATTCGTGGAGTCAGGTCTTTGCCGCGGTGGATCGGCTAAGCCGGGAGGGGCTCCTCACGCTCCAGCGTCCTACCCGGTTTGACTATCTCCTTTCAGTCCCCCCACGCCAACCGGGGGCAGTTCCAGACCCTCTGCCCAGCGAAGCAGAGGGTCGCAGGTCGTACCGTCTCACCGGATCGTAACTGTCCGCACGGTCGAGGAGGAGCAGTCTGTGCCTTGTCATCGCTGCCGAGGGTTGATGCTTCCCGTCGAGTTACGTGATTGGGCCGGCGGCAAGGGCTATGACGGTTCAGAGGCGTTCCAATGTCTGTCGTGCGGAGAGACCATCGACCTGGTCATCCTCAGCAATCGTATCAGAACGGCAGCGCAGCGCGTCGATGGACGGAAGCAGCATGCGCGGCATCCGGTTTGAGCGGTGCCGGCAGGATAAGGCGGTGAACAGACAAGGGAGGGCATCAAACGTGTTTACAGATCTCTTTCATTCAAGTCCGATCCCTTTATCAGCCGAGGGCCGCTGCGCCGGTTCAGGCGTGATCGTCCTGACGTCTTCGATGCGAGTACTGCACGTGAATCAACAAGCAGTAGAGGTCGCCAAATACCTCCCTCAAGAAGAGAGCGAGGTGGCGAATCAGAATCCATGGCGCGGTCTGTTCCCCCGCACGGTAGCTGAGTTTGGGGCCGAACTTGTGCGAGCCCTGAAGAAATGTATGGAAGGAAAGGACAAGAAACAGTTTGAAGTCACACGTCTGGCCGGTGACGGAAGAAGATCGGTGCGCTTGCGCGGATTCGTGTTGCCTGATGCCCGTGGAATAGAACAGTCACGTTTGGTTATTACGCTGGAAGAGATCGGCAGCCGGCTGTGAAGAAGATGGTCATGATTGTATTTCGGCATTCTCTGAATGAAGAGATCCATGCTCTCTTGAACGAACTGGGTGTCAAAGGCTTTAGTGAGGCCCCCAAAATGTTGGGCGTTGGTGAGACCGGCAAGGCCTTCGGTTCCTTTCACGAAGGAGGACTCAACTCCATGATCCTGGCATCCATGGAGGAGTCTCAGGCCGCCGCAGTCACCGAGAAACTGAAACAGTTTCGAGATGATCTCGCGCAGGAGAGCCATGGAATCAAGATCCCCTTGAAGGTTTTCATTCTCCCGTGTGAAGAAGCGCTCTAGCGGGGTTTATCGGCGCTTGGGGAACTGAAGGAACCAGCGGAGCAACGCATCCTGCATTCGGTCCGGCAGGCACGCGGCGAGGACGGCGCGGAATTTCGCGTCAGCGCCGATCAGGTAGTGGGTCCTGGGGCGAACGGCGGTCAATGCATGCTCAACAGCTCGAACCACGGCCCCGGGCGGTATGGCGCGTCGCTCCGCTTCAGCCACCACCTTGCGGACGCACGCAAGGTGCTCCGTATAAAGAGACAGCCGTTCATGGCCGACCTTGGCCTGGAGTTGATCGGCAGCCTTGGTCGATTTCTCCCAGATCGGTGTCGCAATCGCGCCCGGCTCGATGATCGACACCTCGATCCCCCAAGCATCGAGCTCCAGACGGAGAGCGGTGGTCATTGCTTCCAGAGCAAATTTGGACATCGAGTAGGAACCGAGACACGGCATCGTCGCCCGCCCGGCAATCGAACCCATATTCACGATGCGCCCACGCCCTCGGCGAAGCAGCGGGAGAAAGGCCTGCGTCACGGCCACGTGACCGATCACGTTCACTTCCAGTTGGCGACGGAGTTCGTCCAGCGGTAACACCTCGAGCGGGCCACCGACTGCAATGCCGGCATTGTTTACGAGACCGGCCAATCCTTGGTCTCCGACAGCGCCGGCCACTTCCCGGCTTGCCGAGTCAATCGAGCACTGGTCCGTGACATCCAGCAGAACAGGGGTAATGGATGCGCTCTTCGCCTGAAGCGCCTCCCCATCGGCAGAGCGCCTGACTCCTGCAAAGACACGGAAACCACGACCGGCCAAATGCACGGCGCATGCGGCGCCGATCCCGGTCGATGCTCCGGTGATGACAACCCCGTTTGGCTTGATCGTCGAAGCCATGCAGAAGGGGGGACAGGCTCCTAGCCCGTTAGCGGATCGAGGGGGGAGAATCGCTGCTTTCTTTCACATCGCGCGCGCAGCGGAAGCCGAGCCAGTTCATCTTGGTGTTGGGATCGGTGCCGTTCCGTTGCGCGGCGCGCACGCTGGGCGTGCTGTCGATCCAGCCTCCGCCTCGGAAGCTCTTCTGCGTGCCCTTCTCCGGTCCCTTGGGATTTTTCTCAGGCGCCGTCGCGTAATACTTGGGCTCGTACCAGTCCGCGATCCATTCCGCCACATTGCCCACCATCTGGAACACCCCGTATGGACTCGCAGCGTTCTCGTACTTGTCCACGGAAATGATGGGTGGATACAACAAGAGTCGCTCGGGGCGATCACGGACCGGTCCGGAGAGACCGCTTCGGCCATAATTCGCCCGCGAAAGTCCGGCCATCTGATTGCCCCAAGGATAGATCCGGCCGTCTTCGCCGCGCGCCGCCTTTTCCCATTCGGCTTCCGTCGGGAGCCGTTTGCCCGCCCATTTGCAGTAGGCGTCGGCGTCATACCACGACACGTGCATCACGGGATGGCTGGCCATCGTGTTCTGGAAATTGCCTCCGTCGTATTTCCAGTCCACGAGCGGAGGACGATCCGTCGCCAGGATGAACTTCAGGTACTGCACGGTCGTGACTTCGTATTTGTCGATCTCGTACGCGTCCAGAAAGACTTTTCGCTGGGGAAACTCCGGCAGATAGGCGTTGCGGTCCACCTTTTTGTCGCTGCCCATAATGAACCAGCCCGCCGGAACCTGCACCATCTCGTCGTGCGCCGGCAGCTTCGCCCGTTCCGCCGCAAGCTTCTTTCCTTCCGCCGTCCACTCGGGCGTCACGTCTGCCACATCCAGAGCCCACCCACTGCCGATGCTTCCCACGCTTATCAGCATGACCCATAGCAAGGTACTTCTGATTTTCACTTCCACTCCTCTTTTCGCAGATTCGTCAAGCGTCACTCGTCATCCGTCAACCGCTGGAGATCTCGATTGACGAGTGACGGTTGACGACAGACGACCTACATCGCCTGTTCTTTCGGTTCTTCCTTCTCCGGCTGATCGAACTCTTCCAGCGGCTGGAAATTGACCGGCAACTGGAACAAATAGTCGGATACGGACCTCAGCTTCACGTGGTGATATTCGACGATCCAGCTCCCATCCTTCCTGGCCAGCTTCATCGGAAACTTGATGTCCGTCGCGAACCACTGGTAGTAGACGTCGGTCCGATCGCCCTGCTTGGTCGTCACTTCGTACAAGATCGTCGGGTGCCCCTCGCGCATCTCTGTCCCGATCTCCTCGCGTGAGACCTCTCCCTCCAGATGCTCGAACACCTTGAGATCTTGTTCGGCATCGTAAGGAACGGTCTTGAAATGTTTCATGCGCGAGAGCAACAGCCAGACCACCTGTTTGTCCTTGCGGACGATGCTCACATTGACCGGCCCCAGGCTGTGATGCTCGATCCGCCACATCTCGTCACGATAATAAATATTGGCCTTGCGGATGTGGCCGCCGACTTTAGTAATCTGGTCGGCCGTGAACTCCAATGCCCAGGCGTGAAGGCCCGGCAGGAGCCCACTCGCAACGAGCAACGCGATAACCAACCGATAGCGCATAGGCGCGCATCCTACCATAGTTTAAATAGCCGGTAGCGAAGAGCGAGCAGCAAACAGCCGGCGTGAGCTGTGCGCTATTCGCTATCCTACCACCAGCACGCCTGCTCCGCTGAACGAGCCGGCCTTCAGCGCTTGCAAGGCTTGGTTGGCCTCGTCCAAGCGGAACCGCCTCGTATGAGGACGGATGGGAATGGCCGCGGCCTCGCGCAACAGATCTATACCGTCCTGCCTCGTATTCGCCGTCACGCTGCGGATGACCCGCTCACCAAACACCTCCCGGTCATAGTCAAGCGACGGAATCGGCGACATGTGAATCCCGGCCAGCGCCAGCGTACCGCCACGTTCCAACGCCCGCAGCGCCGGAGGGACCAATTCTCCCGCGGGCGCAAAGATGATCGCACCATGAAGTTTGTCCGGCGGCATGTCCATTGCGGCTCCCGTCCAGACTGCGCCAAGCTCGCGCGCCAACCTGCGGTGCTCTTCTTTCAACGAACAGACATACACCGCACAGCCCCAGTGGCGTGCAACCTGGATCGCAATGTGTGCCGAGGCTCCGAACCCGTACAGACCCAGCCTTTGGCCCGGCTTGATCCCGCTCAACCGCAACGCACGGTAGCCGATGATCCCGGCACAGAGCAGTGGAGCCGCTTCGTCATCGCTAAACAGGGGCGGGATCGGATAAGCAAACCGCGCCGGCACCACCGCATACTCTGCATACCCGCCGTCCACCTGATACCCGGTAAACCGGGCCGCTGCGCACAAATTCTCTCGTCCGCTCCGACAGAACTCGCAGAACCCGCAGGTTCCCTGCAACCATGCGATCCCGACGCGCTCCCCGACCATCACACCTAACACGCCCTCGCCAAGACGTTCCACTGTTCCCACGACTTGATGACCAGGGATGATCGGTAGTTTGGTTTCCGGCAGCTCGCCCTCCACCACATGCAGATCCGTCCGGCACATACCGCATACATGTACACGGACCAGCACACAGCCTGGCCCCGGGTCCGGCTGCTCGACCTCCCGAAGGACGAGCGGGTTTTCGGCGACATCTTGCGTGTGATCCAACACCATTGCCTTCATGGGACCCATCGGTTTTGACGCTGAGGATGAGGAGCGGTGTTATCGGCGTGAGTACCCACGAGCGGCTACGTCGGCTGGAACCCCATCCTTTGAGGACAGCCGGGCAGGTTATTGCTTAGCCTTGATGCACTCGATATCGAGCTTGATGAACACCTCGTCCCCAACAACGAGACCGCCGCTGTCCAGCGTCTTATTCCACACCATGCCGAACTCTTTGCGGTTGATCTTGCCCTCCGCGGTGAACCCCGCCCTGGTATTGCTCCACGGATCCTTCGCCACACCGTTGAAATTGCCCGCCAACTCGATCTCCTTCGTCACGCCGCGCAAGGTCAAATCGCCGATGGCTGCGTACCCGTCCCCCGCCTTGTGATAGCTTTTCAGCTTGTAGGTGATCGTCGGGAACTTCTCCGTGTCGAAGAAGTCGGCGCCCCGCAAGTGGCCGTCCCGCTTTTCGTGATTCGTACTCAGGGACGCCGTTTTGATGGTCGCCTCGATCGTCTTTACCGTCGCGGCCTCGGCATCCATTTCAATGAAGCCGGTGTAGTCGATGAACCGTCCCGTGGTCTTGGACACGACCATGTGAGCGACACGGAACTCGATGCTGGAATGATCGCGGTCGACGTCATAACGAGCCATCTCTGCCTGGACCGGCAGCGCAAGCGCCACCAACCAGGCCGTCAGTACTCCGATGCGGAACGTGCGGGTGCGGGGATGCATCATCGTCCTCTCCTCATACTGTCCATCGCTCACTTCTGTTGCACTGGCGCACTGGCCGAGGATTTGTCCTGTGGCTGGCCGGTCACCACTTGCGCATCGCGCAGCCCCGTCCGTAGACCGGTGCGCATACGAACATGCACGTCCACCGTCTCAGTCCCCAACTCGGCCGGGAACGGGGGGAACGGGTGCGCCTGGACTATCGCCTGGATTCCGGCTTCATCGACTTCACGGGCGCCGCTTCCTTTCTCCACTTCAATCAATTGAGCCCTGCCGCTTGGATAAAGCTTGAATCGCACCCGCACCGTTTCACGCACCGGGGCGCGCCGCACCGAGCGCACATGCCGGCCCCAGCTCCGGCTGATCAAGTGGCTCACCTGTTGCCAATACGGCTTGCCTTCGTTGGGCGCCGGCAAGGGCATCAGGTCTTCCTCTGCAATCAAAGCATTCGCCACCGGCTCGACGTCCGGCTGGACTTCATCCGGCGTCGCGCCGCTCTCCGTCTTTTCCACAACGATAGAAGCCGGCACGTCCTGCCCCTCAGTCTGAGGATCGGGACGGCCGATCGTGACATACACCACGCGGGTCAGGATGCGATCAAGCTTCTGGTTCCGTTCCCGGGCAAAGGTCACGCGGATACGCACCGCCTTCGGTTGGATGGACGTCCGGCTCGCGGGATGGGGCGCCAGTGCAGCCATCCCCCGCCAAACCAAGGGAGTGGAATCCTGCGAGAGGTAGACCCGTTGAGACTGAAACGCGGCCGATTCGAACATGGCGATGATCGGATCGCCCCCCGCCGGCACCCCACCGAGCACGACAGCCAGCTCGATGGCTTTGCCTCGCGGCACAACGCCTTGGGCCGAGGAATTCTGCAAATCGAAGATCACCCAGCGCTTGGGAAGTACACGAGGCTGGAAGAATGCCGTCTGGTCCACCGCGAGCGCGACACTATCGATGGAGAGCACCACACCGGAGGCCACCATGAGAAGAAGAGCCGCCCGTCTCATGTGCCGCATTATCGACCGCATGGCCGAATCCTACCGAGGAGGCCGGTTCGGTGCAACCCGTTTTTTTCGCCACCACACTCGCGCTGCCGAACCAACTTGCTATAATGAGGAGCATGCGAGCGCTTGTTAAACTCGCCGCGCAACCGGGCCTGACCGAGACCGACTGGCCCGATCCTATTCCCGGCCCTTCCGACGTGGTCGTTCGCGTGAAGGCCACGTCACTCTGCGGCACCGACGCGCACATTTACAACTGGGACGAATGGGCGCACAGCCGCGTGACGCCGCCACGGATCATCGGGCATGAACTGTGCGGCGAGGTGGTCGGGATCGGCTCCGAGGTCTCGCGGGCGAAGGTCGGCGACTACGTTGCCGCGGAGTCCCACATCACGTGCGGCCATTGTTTCCAATGCAGAACCGGACGAGCGCACGTCTGCAAAAGCTACCGGATTCTCGGCATCGATCGCGATGGTTCCTGCGCCCAATACGTCGCGCTTCCTGAAAGCGTGCTCTGGAAGAGCTCGCCGGAGATTCCTCCGGAACTCGCCTGCGTGCAGGAACCGCTCGGCAACGCTGTCGATGCCGCACTCGTGGAGGACCTGACCGCCCAGACGGTCCTGATTACCGGTTGCGGACCGGCGGGCCTCTTCGCGACAGCCGTGGCTCGCGTGGCCGGTGCCGCGACCATCATTGCATCCGACATCAGCGACTACCGGTTAGGACTTGCCAAACAGCTCGGCGCAGACCATATCGTGAATGCCAAGGCCGACTCGTCCGAAGCGATCGCCGCCCTCATCCAGACCATCACGGAAGGGGAAGGCGTGGACGTCTCGCTGGAGATGTCCGGCGATCCCACAGCGCTGCATCAAGCCTTCCGCGCGGTAAAGAACGGCGGCCGCGTGACATTGTTCGGAATTCCCACCGAACAGGTCTGTTTCGATCTCACGAATGAGATTATCTTCAAAGGCATCCGCGTGTACGGGGTGACGGGACGCCGGCTGTTTGGAACGTGGTATCGATTGGCCGGGCTCTTCAAGGCGGGCCTGAATATCCGGCCGGTCATCACCCACATGTTTCCGATGAGCGAGTTCGCCACGGGCTTCGAGCTCATCAAAACCGGCCAGTGCGGGAAAGTGGTGCTGTTCCCGTAGCGAGCGAGCAGCGAGCAGCCAGTCGCTCGGATAGATTCACTCCTGGCTATCTGCTATTCGCTATTAGCGACTCGCTGGATTCATATGGCCTACGAAACCTTCAAAAAAGCGGTTGAGCAACAACTCGCCGACATCCGCGCTGCTGGACTCTATAAAACGGAACGGCAATTGCTCGGCCCGCAGGGAGCCGAGATCCGCGTCACGCAAGGCGAGGTGCTTAACCTCTGCGCCAACAACTATCTCGGATTGGCGAACCATCCTGCTATTCGGAAGGCCGCTTTGGAGGGCCTTGACCGCCACGGCTACGGCATGGCTTCAGTCCGGTTCATCTGCGGCACCCAGGATCTGCACCAACAGCTCGAACAGGCTATCAGCCGATTCCTCGGGACCGAGGACACCATTCTCTACAGTTCTTGCTTCGACGCGAACGGAGGGCTCTTCGAAACCCTGCTCGATGAACGGGACGCCGTCATCAGCGACGCGCTGAATCACGCCAGCTTGATCGACGGCATTCGACTCTGCAAGGCGCAACGCTTCCGCTACGCCCACTCAGACATGGACGAACTGGAAACCCGACTCAAGGAGGCGGCCTCGTGCCGCCTCCGGCTGATCGCTACCGATGGCGTGTTTTCGATGGACGGAGATCTCGCCAAGCTGGATCGGATCGTGAAATTGGCCGACCGCTATGACGCGGCCGTCGTCGTGGACGACAGCCATGCAACCGGCGTGTTGGGCGCCGGCGGGCGCGGCACGCCTGACCACTATGGCGTGGCCGACCGGATCGACATCATCACCAGTACGTTGGGCAAGGCGCTCGGCGGCGCAACGGGGGGCTTTACGTCCGGACGTAAGGAGATCGTCGAGTTGCTGCGGCAGCGATCCCGCCCCTATCTGTTTTCGAATGCGCTTCCCCCGGTGATCACAGCCGCTTCACTTCAAGCTTTGAAGCTCGTGGAGCAGGGCGAGATGTTGCGGGCCGCCCTCCGTGAGAATGCCGTCTTTTTTCGAACGCGCCTGGCCTCGCTTGGCTTCACACTCGTCTCCGGCACACATCCGATCATTCCGGTCATGCTGGGGGAGGCAACGTTGGCAACCCGCATGGCGGACCGCCTACTTCAGGAAGGCGTCTACGTGATCGGGTTCAGCTACCCTGTTGTGCCGAAAGGCCAGGCGCGCATTCGCGTCCAGATGTCAGCGGTCCACACGCGTACCCAACTGGAACGTGCCGTCGCAGCCTTCGCCAAAGTCGGCCGGGCACTGGGCGTGATTCCGCACGGGGGATAAAGGCCGTCATGCGTGATGCGCGGCAAATACATTTCTCTGGCTCCTCACGCATCACCCATCACGCTTCACGGGTTTACTCGCGGATCGCCCGTGCCCGCTTCTGGAGATACGCATTGCGAACGGCGGTGTAAAGGTCAAGCGTCGCTTCCTCCACACCTTGGAACTTCTCTAGATTGAGCGAACGATCGTTCACAATCTCGCCCACGCGAGTCCCCAACTGTCCAAAGGTGAATGTGTTTCGGTTCTTATGAGCGATCAGTGACGGAACGCCCTCAATTTCGATGATCGGGAACACGAACCAGTTGATCGGGTCGAGCGCGATGTCGCCGATGAATCCAACCGCGTCGCGCAAGTTCAGGGGTGGCAGCAGCGGCAACACTACGTAGGGCCCCGGCTTCAGCCCATAGACACCCAAGGTCTGGCCGGTATCCTCATCCGGCGTCTGTAGATTCCATCCCTCTTTCGCCACGTCATAGATCCCCGCCACGCCGAACGTGCTGTTGATCAGAAACCGCCCCATTTCGATGCCGGCCCCTTTGAACTTGCCTTGGAAAAGGTTGTTCATGAAGCGAGGCACGAAACGAACATTGCGGATGAAATTGCTGACGCTCACCTGGACGGCATCGGGCAAGACAAAGTTATAAGCCTGGGCCACCGGCTTCAGCACAAAGCGGTCCACCTTCCGGTTGAACTCAAACATAACGCTGTTGAACGGCTCCCACGGATCGTACTCCTCACCCGCCTCTCCTTCGCCCGGCTTGGCGAAAGGATCGTAATACTCATCCGGCACGGGGTCTTTCTGGGTTGACGGGTGGGCAACGAGCCCATCGGAATCAGCCACAGCACTGGCGGCATATAGTGGTTGTACATGAGTCGGTTCCGCCGACAGGGGCATCCTCTGCGGAGCAGACGCAGTGGAACAGCCGGTCGATCCGGCAAGCGCCACGACGGCAACGGCGAACACCAGCCTCTTCGCGAATCTGCCCTGTCTCCGCTCTAACGACACGCACCCCTCCTGTGTGGTCAACGTTGCGCGGTCCCGACTCATGGTTGTCGACGCAAAAGCCGCCGCACTTTACCAAATGTCCCGCCGAGCCACAAATATTTCCCGCTAGCGCACAGCCAATAGCCAGCAGCGAGTGGCTCGGAGCTATTCGCTATTAGCTATTCGCTCCTTGGCGGCGGACAGCAGCCGCAATGAACTCGACCAGCTTTGCAAAGTACGCGCGCCCGCCCACGAAGGGGAGATTGTTATGGTCGGCGCCCCGGACCACATAGAACGACTTGGGTGGGAGCGCCGCTTCGAAGACCTGCTTGCCCAATTCGAGCGGGACGATGTCGTCCTGATCGCCATGGACGAACAGTTTCGGAAGCGAGAGCTGGGGCAGACGATCAATCAACCGGTATTCCGCTCCAAGAAGCAAGTGTACGGGCAGACCGCCATAGTGGAACTTGGCCACGGACTCAATCGACGGGAAGCACGATTCCGGGATGAGCCCGGACGCTGGCTCCTGCGTGGCTACTTCACCCGCGACCGCCGCGCCCAGCGAGCGCCCGAAGAGAATCAGGCGCTCGGGCCTGATGTGGCGGGTGCGCGTGAGATAGGCATAGGCGCCGAGAGCATCCTCGTACAGGCCCTGCTCGGACGGCCGTCCCTGGCTCCGGCCATAGCCACGGTAGTCAAACAGGAAGACCGACAATCCGTTCCGGTAGAGCTCACGAAGATTCTCCAGCCGGTTGATGATATTCCCGGCGTTGCCGTGGCACCAGAGCAACACCGCCGAGGTGGCCGACGCTTCCACGTACCAGCCGAAGAGCTTCGTCCCGCCGGCAGATTGAAACCAAACATCCTCCAGCGGCAGGCCGCTAATCCTGGCCCAGTCCCGATCCTGCCAGGAAGCCGGATGATAGACGAAGAATTGGTCGAGAAGACTCACCTGCAACCTACAGTGAATGGCGAGTAGCGAACAGCGAGTAGCAGCCACCCCCACCCTTCCCTCCCCCTTGTAAAGGGGGAGGGATTGAGGGAGGGGGCCTGTCCGTGGGCTGTTGGCTATTTGCTATCGGCTACTCGCTCTCTAGAAGAACGCCTGGACCGTGAACGACACATCGTTGTCATGGTCCCGATGGTTATATTCGAACCTAAGCGCCCAGTTCTGAGCAAGTGTGTAGCGTTGGCCGACGGTCCAGCGAAAATCGTCCGACTTCTCGCCGAGCGCATAGCGCAGGTAGCTGCCCGTCACCATCAGCTTCCACCGATCTGCGAGATCGGCGAGCATGCCCACCGTCCCGCCTCCGCCGACACGGTGGCGCTCCTCGTAGGCGCGACTATAGTTCGATTCCGCCTCCGCAAAGGCAAAGTACACCTCGCGTTTCAGCCACTGCGATTCGATCGCGGCGCCAACCCCGCCGCTGAGAACTCCGTTGCTGCAAAGTTGACAGCCGCCGTGTCGAATGGTCTGCATGCCGGCGTTGATCTTCCACGATGGTGAATGGAACAGCGAATCCATCGGCGAGAGCGACAGCACATTGGCCAGCGTCGCCCGCTCGATCCTCGTGTGATCGGCCCGGTTGTAACGGCGAAGACCGACCGATCCGATCTCGATCTGCGCATCCGGCGTGTAGCCGATCTCCGGGTCGAGCAGATCGTGATACCCGGCGCGAACGGTGAGTTCCTCAAACGTGTCGTTGTTCCGCCAGCCGCCGCCGAGACTGACCCGCGATGTCTTGTGCCCCATATCGGGGTTCTTGGCAAACGGCGCGATCCGGATTTCTTCAGACGGAATCCTCAGTTCGCTCCTCGCGGTCAATAGGATTCGATTCTTTTCCTTGTAAGTGGTTGCACGGGATCGATCCGTCTCACTCTTGTAACGCAGGTAATCCGACGCAAGATCGAGGAGAAATGCCAGGCGGTCAATGGGCAGAGCTTTGAATTGAGGAGACGTGATCAGTGAGACATCTTCCGTCATCGCCGTTGAGAGCCGGCGCTCTTCCGGCGAGAGACGCTCCCCTTTTCGCAGGATGACCGTCCGGCGCGAGGGTCGAAACACGACTTGTTGCACAAGCCCCGGCTGGGCTGCAATCAGTCGCACCGTGTCGGCGGGCACGGTCCACGCAAAAAACCGGTCTGTCAGATGAAGGTTCGGGTCCGCATACTCGAGCAACGAGAGCAGGTGATAGGAACAGTTCTCCTTAAAGAAGAAGTAGTCGAAGTACGCGTTGCCGAGTTCCCACGCATGTTCGAGCAGTCGGCGGACCTGGGCTTCCGTAAAATTGAGGCGATACTCCCAGATATCACGGTTCTCGATATCCCGGTACTCCTGTACCTTCAGATAATAGGGCGGCGTCATGAAGTAGCCTTTGAAGCCTCCGAACATGCCTTTGATGGGATAGAAAGCCCCCTCGCCCGGCGGCACGTCCGCCGCATAGTTAATGGTGTAGGCAAGCAGGCGCGTCTGTTCGGTTTGTCCCTTCTGATCCACCCGAAGGAAGGTGTGCCCGAACATGGAGGCGGGGTTATTGAGGAATGCCGAGGCAAAGATAAGCGTGATCGACTGGGGGTTGAATTCGGTGAACCAGTTCTCGAATCGTTCGCAGCGACGAGTCGGGAGGCGCGCCTCGTCAAAGGCGAGCCTCTCCTTCAACCAGTGATAGCGGGCGATAAATGCACATTGGGCCGGCTGCTTTGAGCGGCCAACAAGTTCTTCGGAAAAGAACTGTCTCAGCGTGGCTTCAAGTTCTGCTTGGGGATCAGTCTTGCCGGTTGGAGCAAGGAAGAAGCCAGGGTCATCTTGCTCGCTGGTGACACCCTCGAAGAGATTCGGTCGATAGTGCAGGAGGAGATGCCACTCGCGTTCGTCCGCAAGCTTCTGTTCCGTTGCTCGCCGTATCAACTCTACGAAATAGGCGCGGTCATCTACCTCGCCTGCGGACGTTGGTGAACAATAGAGAACAACAACGACCATCAAGGCAAGAACCATTGAAAAGAGCACAATGAAGCAAGCACGACAAGTTACGGTGAACCAACGAGGAGGCCCGAACGAATGGTCACCCTGCAAAAGGGCAAGCTTGGCGAACTGGTTCGATGACAAGAAGATGGTCAAAGTACCGGATTAGTGGGGCCGATGGCGGCGCCGCTGTGCGCTTGCGGCCTCCATCAGACGGCGATCGTGCGACAGAAAGTGGACATCGCCGCGATCGAGGAGCTCAGCGAAAGAAGCGAGGTGAATGGAATCCATGCCACGAAGCCTGAACCGTGTTGCCAAGGCACCGGCTCGTACGGCGACCGGAAGAGAACAAAACACCACGAGCAAGCGAAACCAGGACTCGCGAAACTCTTCGATGATCGCTTCGAAGTCTCTCTTGCCGATGGCGCCTTCTCTGTGCCGGCGAGTAATTGCAGCATGCGCCTCAGGGTAGGCGATAATGGACGTGGCTACATGATCCGCCGCGTCGGCACGAGATTTGACCTCCTGTGTGCCCTCTTCCTCCACATATAACTTGAGAAGACTGGACGTATCCAAATAAAGAATCATCCCCGATCCTCAAGGACGGCATCCGCGAGATGAGCAGGGCCCTTGCGAAGTTTACGAGGATGAAAGCAAGGCTTCCCACCCTCCCACATGGCAATGCCCTCATCGACGAGAGAGCGTGCAAGGCGTTCTGATTCCGTCAGGGATGCGCCGGACAGGTTGGCGACTGCCCGGCGACGATCAAGGATTCGTATCGTTTCCCCAGCTTTGGCCAAACGAACATACTCGCTCAGTTTTGCCTTCAAGGTCGCGATATTGACCGTCTTCATGGACCCTCCAAATCTAGTCACGACTGCTTATCGCAGATGACTAGCTTGCTGTCAAGGTCCGGAAGCAGGCGACGACTTGAATGACACCGTGGAAGCGCCGTCGTGGCGGCTTTGCCATTGTCGGAAAGGGATAAGCGGAACACGCTGGGGCTCCGGCCTTGTTGCCGGAGCCCCAATATGACCATTACCGAGTGGAGACCTTGGCCAGCACCGGATGCGCGGCGATCGCGTCGTTGATCGCTTTCACCAGTGCAATCGGGGACGCTTCGCCCGCCTTGACCAAGGAGGTGTACCGCTCTTGGGTCATCGCGAAGAACTCCGCCTGATGCTCCGCCGGCACTCCCATGAGGGTTGCCAGCGAGGCCAGGTGCTCGCCTTGCCCCTGTGCCATTTCCTGGGACAGGTTTTCGAAATTCAGCTCGGCGAACATGTTAACCTTCTGCTCCGCCCAGACCTTTCCGTTGTTCTTGCAGCCGAAGATCCCGGTGGTGATCCCGAATGCCTGCCATGGAAGGATGGTATTGTTGGTCGTAGAAATCAGAAGTTGGGCGCCAACTGTGTTGGTGTCCACTTTCGCATCCTGCCATGCAACTTTTCCCAACCCGCAACCCGGCCCGGTATCAGCAATTCCGCCAGCCAGGGCGAATCCGCTCTGAACGGCGAACCATGCTGCAACAACTTGAATGATGAGTAGCCTTCTGCGCATTGCCAATCCCCCTTATTATTGAGTTGGATGTGATGGGAACAACTTATTCTGATTACCAGAAACTGGAAATACATGGCCAGTGTAAACGCTCAATGTTCATGCCGTATGTCAGCGCCCAACGTTCAGTTTCGCGAGTACCGGATGCCTCCCCATCGCCTCGTACAGGGCTGCCACCACTGCCGCGGCCGAGGGTTCCCCTTCTCGAATCGGCGAGCCATAGTGCTCCTGGGCCATCGCGAAAAATTCCTGGTGTTGCTCGTCTGGAACTCCCATCAAAGTGGCCAGCGAGGCCAGGTGCTCGCCTTGTCCCTGTGCCATGTCCTGCGCCAAATTTTCAAAATTAAGCTCTGCAAACAGGGTGACCTTGTACTCGGACATAAAGACGCCGTCATTCGAGCAACCGGACGTGCCGAAGCTGATGGCGAACGTCTGGAACCCTGTGACATTCGTGGTCGCCATCATGACTTGAGGCAGGATGTTTTTTTGGTTCTTGAAATTTTTCCAAAGCTCTTTGCCCAGGCCACAGCCGGGGCCTGTGTCAGGATTAGGTATGGCGAGCACGACACTCGCCGGCGAACAGACCGCAGACATAACGAACAACAGGGCAACCACCTTCCTCATCAGGACAGACCCCCTTGTGATGTTTCAATCTTCAGAGAAGCACGGGCGGAGTATAACACAGCCGATTGCGACAGCTTGGACCATCCCAAAAAGCCCCCCTTATTCTTTGTCCGTCGTGCTCTTGTGTATATGAAATGGGGATAGCCCGGTAAATGAATCACTCCCCGATGAGGATCAGGTCCTGTCCGACCCCCTCTCGGCTGGGGGTTGCACTCCTTCCTTTCAGCTCTCCCACCAGGCTCAACGCGACCCAGAAGAAGTGGCGGTCATTGAACCGGCGAAGCGCATCACAAAGCGATGAAGTCGCGAGAGGTGAACGCATGCAATGTGTGATTGCAAGACCTGACCCTTATTCCTCGGGGGGGGCTGCCAGATGACAATGTCCAGATCTTATATCTCTGTGCTGGGCACACAAAGAAAAGGGCCGCGGTGTTCGTACCGCAGCCCTTTGTGAATTCCACCTGGCAGCCTCAAGACGCCAGTCTGACCAACCGTATGTACAATCGCTACCTAACGCCTATACGAAGCGGTCTGAGAAACCGTGCCCGCAATTTCCATGCATTGCTGCCCCCAAATGTACGGGATCGCCCAACCTTTAGCAGTCAGTACGATGTCAACCATCACATCCCCTTTGCCTCGTTCTAGCGCCTGGTCCATTGCATTTTTCCAATTCACATCGCCCAGAGGGATCATGCCAAAAAGCATACCTACGCAGTCCTCCCCCGAATACCGGTCGCCCGGCTTCACTCCCGAGACATCTACATTCTTCGTGCTTATCACGGTAAAATCGCCTAGCCGAGTCGTGCAGGCCGTCACCAGAAACATGCTTGCGCACAGCATGACAGCCAGTAGTGTACGGTTCACTGAGATTCCCATTGGGTCCCCCCTTGTTTTTAAGGCAAGCTCCTCATAGTTGAACTGGACAGATGGTTTATAGAAGCCTAAAGTTATTTTTTCCCCAATTCTGCTCTAGCCACCTTCCCCTCTACCTTGAAGCAGTGCTGATTGAAAATACCTGTGACGATACGACTTTCCCACATCACAGCATCTGCGACCACATCACCCTTGGCTCTTTCTAAAGCCTTGTCCACCGCTGTCTTAAAATAAGGCATCATAGGACCAGAGATCGGGATCATTCCCAAAAGATTGCTGGAACAATCTTCGCCTTCAACGTGATCTCCCTTTTGAGAAAGCTGGCTGATGTTTTTTGAACTCCCTACGGTGAAATCACCGACCCTCACCGCACACCCACCCAGCAAGCACCCCATAAGCAAAACCACAAAAGTGCGTCTCACACCGATACCTGGAAGCATATTCCCTCCTCTACATTTATAAAAATGGTGAGTGAATCTGACCTACTGCGCTACTGCCCTGCTACCGTCACTTGTATTTTGCCCCTGTTGCCTATTTGCTCAAGCGGAGGCTGGAGAAGGGGGGTCTGATCGCGATTGAGTTCTTCTGATGCGACCGAAACGACACCATTCCGTACATACTGAAACAATTCCGCGACCTCCACAGTGCCACTTTTGTCGCTATCCGCCTCCCCTCGCAGCCCCTTCAACACGTAGTAAGTAAAGAGACCATGTTGCTCCTTGTCGTAATCGGAACTGATCTGTGTGCCGGTAGCGGCGGCGAGAATGGCAAGCTTTCCAGATGCCAGCACTGGATTCTCAATCGCAATACCCACCGGTCGAGCGCCTGATGGAAGCACTGATCTTCCGGAAGCCCCGGAAAAGCATGAATCGAGCATCACAACCACTTCCTTGGCCGGCAACCGTTCGAGATTCTCATACAGCCGATCAAGAGGATAGAGTTTGTTTTGAAAATCGGGGTGGCCATCGTAGGGGAGGAGAAACGCTTTGCCTGTGGCCGGGTTCGGGGTTCCATGCCCCGCGTAATAGACAACCACCGTCGTGTCCTTTGACACTCTGCGAGGCAGCCATTCTTCGACATAGGCTGAGAGATCGCTATGTGTCGCCCCCTCATCTGTGAGGACCTTTATTCTCGATCGAGCAATACCGCTTATTGATTCCAAGTAAGCAGCCATGATTTCGGCATCACGTTTCGCATACCGCACCTGTGGGATTGCCTCGTCCCGATACTTTGAGATGCCGATGACAAGCGCAACCGCGTCCCGACTCTTGTCCAACTTCCTTGATTGTGGAATCGCATCCACATCACTGAGTTTTTTTGGAGTTTCCCGTAACGCTTGCCTCTCGCCACCGCGACGTGAAGCGACGACCGTTTCTTTCTCCTCTGCAAATGGAGCGAGGGAGTAAAAGTACACAGGATCCAATCGATATGTCAGTCGCATAGAATCCCACTGGCGCGTGATGACCCTGATCACCGGTTCATACCCTTCCTTCCTTATCTCGATGGTGAAGGTCTTTTGTGAACCGGACGGATCATGAAACGTGACAGGGCTGAGTCCGAGTTCTCGGCCATCCAGAAGAACCTTGGCACCGGATGGATCAGTCTTCACTACAACCTGTACAGAAGGGTCGCCGTGAACGATCGACATCGGCCCTCCCCCTATCCCGGACCCACATCCACCGACCAAGAGACCGGTGATGCCGAAGAGCATTGCGCGCACCCAGGTTGCAAGGGACGAGATAGGCGTACATACCAAGCCTCTATTCGACATTGCGTGTACCTTGTAGTACAAACCAGTGCTACCGGCGACTTTGCTCAAGCGAAGCTGGAAATCCAGCCGAACGATCCCCGATAGAGCCATTGGAAAAACTTCATCATCCCGTGGAAGATTCCTAGAGTCCCCTGTCTAACATCAGCCGCGATACTGTGCGAGTTCAACACTTTTGTCAAGGTGTTAAAATCTACTGCAATGTCTACTTTCTCACTTCATACAGAACAGTCATCTCGGCCCACTCCGCTTCATCCAGGAGAGAAAGCTCCTTGAGGAGGTCGGTAACCAGGGCCGTATCCTTTCCTGCATAGACTTGGTATACCCCCTCGCGGACTTTGCCTTTCATCAGATCAATCTGTTTCGTCGTCGCAATGACTTTGATCTTCTCCACGGCTTTCCTTTCGCCTTGGGGAGGGAAGACCCGGAGTCGAATCCCCATCGCCCTTTGCGAGTCATCAGGAAAGATCAATTCTTGCTCAGCCCGGACAGCATTGCTCGATGTGAACCGATTCGGGAGCAGCACGGTGACCGCATCATCTTGTCCGATGTTGAAGATATGCAAGAGACAGGGTCGGGTCTTGCCATCGCACAGTGGGGGAACGATCTGCGCCGGAAATGATTCCCGACCCTATTGCTCCGACGCTAGCGAGTTGCCCGTTCGAGGAGCCGCACCGTCTTGGCCACGACCGGATCGCCCAAGAGTTGCGGCGTCTGCTCCTGGTGCAGCTCCTTGCGCGCCGTCTGCTCGACCTGCGGCCGGACGTAGCGGTACAGTTCCTCCAAGCCGATCATCCCGTCCCGATCCTGGTCCGCCTCGCCCTTGAGCCCCTTGAGGAGAAAATAGGTGAGGAGCCCGTGCCCTTGCGAAAGGATCGTGCCGGAGACCTGGGTGCCGGTGCTCGCCGTCAACGCTACGACCTTTCCACCGGCCAGAAGAGAGTGTTCCGGGACCAGAACCACCGGCCGCATGCCTGGGGCCAACACCGAACGGCCGCCCGCTCCGGAAAAACAGGCATCCAGCACCACAATGACTTCCTTGGCCGGCAACTTCGCCAGATGCCCATACAACCGTGTCACCGGGTACCCCGTCGCCTCGATGAAGGCCGGATCGCCGTCGTAGGGAACCAGGTACGGCTCGCCGGTCTTGGGATTCGGCGCGCCGTGGCCGGAGAAATAGACCAGCACCGTATCGTCCGGCCCCACGCGATCCGGCAGCCAGTGCTCGACATACTTCTCGAGGTCCGCCTTGGCGGCCCGGTCGTCCCGCAGCACCGCCACCTGGTGCGCCGGATAGCCCATCGCCCGGAGCAGATAGGTCTCCACCGTCTCGGCATCGCGGGCGGCGAACTCGGCGGGCGGCAGGGCATTCCGGTACCGTTCGATCCCCACAACCACCGCATGGGCCTTGGGCTGAGGCGACGGCGTCCCGGTCGGCGGAACATCCACCGCACTGCGTGGAGGAGCAGGCCTGGTCGGAGCGGCCACGGACGGCAGACGTGGAGGCGCCGATGGTCCCGCCAGCGCCGCCTCCAGCATCTGCACGATCGAGGCGCGCCCCTGACGGCGCGCCACATCGAGGGGGGTCTCGCCGGTCCGGTCTTTCACGCCTACATAGGCATCATGGGCGAGCAAGAGCGCAATGATTCCGGCATGGCCCTGCTCTGCGGCCAAGTGCAGCGGCGTACGCTGGTCTTGATTCCGTGCCGCCACATGCGCGCCCTTCTCCAGCAGGAGCCGCGCCACGACTTCGTGGCCCTTCCAGGCAGCCCCGTGCAGGGGCGTCACCCCATCTTTCGTAGCCGCGTTGACATGCGCCCCCTTTTCCAGCAGGAGCCGCGCCACGGCTTCGTGGCCTTCAAGGGCAGCCCCGTACAGGGGCGTCCACCCATCTTCCGTAGCCGCGTTGACGGTCGCCCCTTGCTTGAGGAGCGTCTCCATCTGCGCAAGGTTGCCCTCGCGAGCCGCTTGGAGAAGCTGCTCGTCCTGTGGAGCGAGGCCCGTGAGCACTCCCCATGTGGCAATCAAGCCGATGCTCGCCAGCCACTTGGCTCGTAGTTTCCATCTTGCGGTGCATATCGTCGTCTGCATGATGGCGCCCTCCCCGTCGACTGCTCAATTAGAAAACGAAAAAGGGGTCGGTCGACGAAAAAGGGGTCGGGAGTCTTAATTGCCACAGCGCCGTCTAGAAAAGACTCCCGACCCCTTTCTCTCTTCTGAACCTCCTCTCTGTGGTGGGTACACAGCACGCCTCCATGACGTGACGTTATCCTCCACGTGAGGAGCCTTCGAGATGATTATCAGGAGTCATTGTTTTGGCCTTGCGAAGCGACTGCTGTTGCGTGACTCGGCTCTCGTCCCTACGCTCCGATCGGAGAAATGAGGGGCAGAGTGCAATTTCCGAGCGCAATTTCTTTTGGCCGAGGCAGACGCGTCATGGTCGCGAGACCGTGCAACCCAATAAGGTACGCAACCTACATTATTGCTGACCTTACTGTCGGTGAAATTGTTCTCTGACCCTAACCCGCATTATTCATGAGCGCTTCTGCTGTAACCGCGCATTCGCTGCTGCGACAAGCCTTCGGCGGGCAGGCTCGCGACGCGACTGCGCCTGCCTGTGCGGACACGCAGACAGGCGATTTCGCGACGAACCGTCATGAATAATGCGGGCTAATATCATCTTCGACACTCCCGTCTATCTTCTCACTTCGTATGGAACGGTGACCTCCGCCCATTCCGACTCATCCAGATGGGCCAGCTCCCTCAGCAGATCGGTGATGAGGGCGGTATCTTTCCCCGTGTAGACTTGATACACCCCTTCCTGGATCTTGCCTTTCATGAACTCTATCGGCTTCGTCGTCGCAATGAGCTTCATTTTTTCCACGGCCTTTTGGGTGCCCGCTGGGGGAAAGACCCGCAGCCGAATGCCCAGGCTGCGTTGCTCTTCGTCCGGGAAGACAAGTTCCTGGTGAGCACGCAGCACGTTGCGGTGGACGAAGCGATTCGGCAGCAGGACAGTGACGGCATCATCTTGTCCAATGTTGAAGATGTGCAGATACGCATCCCTCGTGGCAACCGCCCGGATCTGCATCTCCTCCCCTTCACTGAACACCGTCTTATTGAGGTCCGCCTTGACGGCAAAGTCACCTCGCCGTTCTATTCGCACCGGCTTCACTTTGGCTTTGAGCTTGGTGGCATAGAGCAGCGCGGGGGCTCCTGTCTCCTGACCAAGCTGGCGCACCCCCTCTTCTAGGATCTGTTCTTCCACGACGATGCCCCGAACCAGAGAGTGGACGAGATCCTCGGCCACTTGCGCGTTATACACCACCCTTTGACCTTTCACGAACACTCCCACAGCTTGCTCGATAGCCTTCCGCCGAGCTTCATCCCGCGCACGGGTCTTGGCTTCCGCCAAGGTCGTATCTGGTCCGAACGGAGCCACTCCTTCGCTCGTCACCCAGACCGGTTCCTTCCTCTCCAGTTGCTCTTGAAGCCCGGATTCCTCCGGCGTTGTCGCGCTCTCTGAGAAACGGAGAATCCGCGCCACCTCTGATCGGGGTACTACCGCCACGGCATAGGCGTGTCCGGTCGAAGGGTCCTTGCCCCGGTCAACAATCTCGACGCCCTGTACGAGTTCTTCAACCCGGCTTTCAAGGACACGGGACACTTCTTGCTCCGCATGGCCCCCGCGCTCGCGGAGCAGATCGGTCCACACAACCTTCACGGCCACTCTCGCCTGTTTCAGAAGATCGGCACGGGCCAGTTCCGTTGCTGCCGTATCCGACTCTGCCTCCCCCATCCCTACGAGGAACTGGTTACTTGGATACTGCTGGGAGACCTTCGCGAATCTGGAATGATCTCGTTCCTTTGAAGCAGGGGGAGATGAGAGCTGGGACTCTGGCGTGGTTGGCGGCGTAGCGCAAGCGACGAGAATTCCGATGGCGACACATCCGATGATGGCAGCACTCGCTCGCATCATTGGCCTGTTGGAGCTTTCCTGAGAGAGAACGCCTACCGTGTCAAGCTGTCGGCACGACGTATTATAGACTGAGAAGACACTCTAAAGGAAAGACAAGTGAGAGATAATTCTACTCCGGGGTGAGGTGGCTTTCTCCTTTAGGGTGTGATGGCACACAGAAACCTTGTGGGCACCAGGCGATCTACGGCTCCCTTCCCATGTGAAGGATCGTACAGCAAGACCTGAGAACAGGTATGTCCTCTGCGACGATCCCGCACTCTTCGTTCCAATGTGTCGGCTGGCGAGACCAGCCCGCACCCCTTGGACCCAATAATTCAGAAGGTCCCTTTTCCTGTCTGCCCGCCTGTCCTCCCCGCCCCCTTTCCTCTTCTCCGGATAGGCTTCATAATGAGTTTAGAATTGAGCGACAATTATAAAGTGACTGTTATGATAAAACGTGTGTACACTAGCCGACATGTTCAGCCGCTGGTACGCCAAACCGCTGGCCGACAAACTGAATCGCCCCTTCGTCCACTTGTTGTTCGGCGCCCGGCAGACGGGAAAGTCCACGCTGCTCCGAGCCTTGTTGCCTGACGATACGCTGGTCTTCGATCTGGCCGATCCCGGGGAGCGTTCGCGGCTGTTGGCCAAGCCGGAGTTGTTCGTTCAGGCATGCCGGGCCTTGCCGGCCGATCGAAAGGGCCAGCCGGTCTTGGTAGATGAAGCCCAGACCGTGCCGGCGTTGTTCGACGCAGTCCAGCACTTGTACGACACGGACAAGCAGCACTGGCGTTTCGTGCTGTGCGGGAGTTCCGCGCGCAAGTTGCGGGTGACAGGCGCCAATCTCTTGCCGGGCCGCAGTTTCCTCCATCGACTGTATCCACTGACGCTCACCGAGCATCCCCCGTCACCCCAACCCCCCAGACACGCGGAATCCCCCCTGCCCTTGCCGTGGCCGACCGGACGTACGCCGGAACACCGGTTTCCGGCGTGGGAGTTGGAGCCTCGGCTGGCCTATGGCGCATTGCCTGGGATCGTGGCGAGCGAACCGCGGGATCGGCCGGAGTTGCTGAAAGCCTTCGCCGTCGTCCATCTGGAAGAAGAGATTCGGCGCGAGGCGTTGGTGCGGGACTGGGGCGCATTCGTGCGTTTCCTCCAATTGGCGGCCCGTGAATCGGGACAGGTGCTCAACTATGCCGCGATCTCGCGGGAAGCGGGCATTTCCCAGCCGACGGTGAAAGGCTACTACCAACTGCTGGAGGACATGTTCGTCGGCTTCCGGGTGCCCGCCTACGGGCGCAGTTCTCGCAAGAACCTGCTGTCCACCCCGAAGTTCCTGTTGTTCGACCTCGGGGTCCGGCACACGGCCGCCGGCCTCACGCCATCCGAGGCCTTGGTACAGGCCGACCCCGGGCCGCTGCTGGAACAATGGGTCGGCATCGAGCTGTGGAAGCGGCTCCAGTATCTCGGCGACGGAGGGCTGTACTACCAGCGAACGCGCGATGGGGCCGAAGTGGACTTCATCGTGGAGCATGGTGGTCGCCTCACGCCCATCGAGGTCAAGTGGTCGGAGCATCCGACCGTCTCGGATGCGCGGCATGTGTTGACCTTCATCGGCGAGCATCCCCGGCAAGCCCATCATGGATATGTCATCTGCCGGTGCCCCCGCCCGTTGCAGTTGCACGACAAGATCACGGCGCTCCCCTGGTTTTGCCTGTGACGCCTTCTGTGACCAAAAACGATTCCCGCCCCGCTCTTCTCCTCCCATCGACGGCTCCTTCGTGACCCATACTCGCTGTCCACGAACAACCTCATCGAACGCCCCGGGACCACGGACCGGCCCTCGGCCCCTCCTTTTCCTCCTCCTGCGCCCCTTTGACTGGTCCAGACCTTCCTTAAGAGTAGACTTTTCAAACCATTTCCAGCAGTTCAGTAAAACGCGTTCTTTTACTGCTCGTATCGCGAGGAACTTCACTGCATCCAAGATGGGGGGTATCCCCTCATCCACGCACGATCTGCGAGCGTGATTCCGCAAAAGCTCTCGCCCGGCATGAACGATCGACAAAGGGCTGAGGACAAACTTTGTGGCGGTGAAAACCTTGGCGAGCAATCTGATTGAGACGGGGACGTTCCTCAGCGAGAGGCTGGCCACTTGTCACCTCGGCTGCCGACAAGAAGGCCACCTATTTCCCTTAGATCAAGTCAATAAAGGCGAGGTCTTTCGCCACCGATTAGGATATGCTTCGGGGCCACTCCCTCCTTCTCAAGGACAAGGAGGCCCAGGCAACGTGGCAACGTAAATCGTTTCGGTCCCGCCGAGCCGGGATTGAAGAGCAGCGTTGTGCCCAACCACTCTGCTTTCGGCCGGTGAGTGTGGCCGAAGATGCAGATGTCCGATTACTCACAGTCCAAAGGGAATAGCCGCATTCGTTGGTGTTTCTTCACCGCTTGACGTTATCGAACTAGTTGATTAAGCTGGTTGAATAATTCTGAGCGTGGAGGCCCCATGAGCACGAAACCGGCTGAGGTCAGCGCCTTCGAGGCCAAGACGCGGCTGTCAGAACTCTTGCGAGAAACGGAAGCTGGACGCTCCTTTGTGATCCGGCGGCGAGGCAAGGAAGTGGCTCAACTCATCCCGCCCCACAAAGGCAAGAACCAGTTCTCCCCCAAGGATGTCGCAGCATCGTTCCGGGCCATCCGTCTCCGCATCAAGGGACCGCTCAAGGTCCGCGCGCTGATTGAGGAAGGACGGCGCTTCTGATGGAGTGGGTGCTGGACTGTTCCGTGGCCCTGGCATGGGCACTCCCGGATGAAGCCGCCGGCAAATCCACGAGATTTCTCGAATCGCTGGACCCGAACGATCGGCTCTGGGTCCCGGCGCTTTGGTGGTACGAACTGTCCAACGGGCTCGTCGTCGCCCAGCGGCGGCATCGGCTGACCGAAGCCGAGCGCTTACGACTGACTCAGCTCTACGAGACTCTTCCGATTCACACCGACGCCCATTTGAACGCCGATACGGCGTGGCGATTTCAAACTATCGCCAAAGCAGAAGGCCTGTCGGCTTACGATGCCGCTTACTTGGAATTGGCTCAGCGCAGGGGCATCGGGCTCGCGACGCTCGACAAGCATCTCACCACTGCCGCCCGCAAGGCGGGCGTTCACGTCCCACACCTGTGACGGCGTCTCTCCCATTGAATTTTGACCAGAGTCTTAGCTGTCGGAGGGCGTTCGGCCTTCGCGTTCTTCGAGCAGTGCTTCCAACTCGGCCACCGCTTCGAGATCGTGCGGCCTTCCGGCTGCCCGCTTGACTTCGATCAAGCGTTTGAGGCCGAGACAGCGGCAAGAGGCCCCGAATACGGTGATGGTGATCGCGTGAGGGATTAAGTCCTCGTAACGGCCCCCCTCGGGAATTTCTCCGAAGAGATCAAGATCTCCCAGATCGGTCGTGAGCGTAAAATTCAGGCCGCGCTGGATTGTCTGCGCATCCAGCTGAAAGGGCAACCCGGGGGGCGCGCCCCGCAGGTACGGTTTGTGGGGAGCGAGACAGGCGGCGAGCTTCTCGATATTGCCTGGGGTACGACCATAGACGACGTCGAGGTCTTCGGTCAGTCGGGCCGAACCGTGAGTGGTCGCCGCGGCCCCTCCGATAATGATGAAGTCGATGTTGTGCTTGACCAGGAGTCGAATGAGGGTCTCGAAATCCGTCATGGGGCGCTGGCCGAGCCGGCTTTGCGCAGCTCAGTGGCGAACCGTTGAAGATTGCGCAACTTCAGGAATCGCTGCTCGACCGTCAATTTCAAGTTTTCTCGGAGCAACGTCCGGTCGAGATCCCGTTTGTACGCTTCAACTACCGGGTCCGGCTGGAGTCTTGTGGCGCTCTTGTGCTCGCTAGATTCCTCATGGCTGGTTTTTATCGTCATGTTCGGCCCGCTCCGAAAAGTTTAGCACTTTCTTCCGCGCTGCTTCAACGCGGGCTTGCTTTCAACACCTTTATGCCCTCTCGCACGTGGATGCTCAGCCGCGCGGGTCGCAAATTGACCGGACATGGTTTGCCCTGCCTGGTCGGCCAACGCGACGAGGCGAGCCTCAAGCGTGCCATTGGTGATGGTGACAATACCGATTCCTCGCGGCAGCGTAAATCGTTTCGGTCCCGCCGATCCGGGATTGAACAGCAGCGTCTTGCCGAACCATTCGACTCTGGGCTGATGCGTGTGGCCGAAGATGCAGATGTCGGGCTGCTCCCGTTCCAGAAACAGGCGGCCTTCTTTGGTCATCTTCCTGCCTTCATAGAGGATGTGACGGATGGCGATCCGTCGGCCGGCCAGCTCGATCAGCGTCTCCGGCGGAACACCGCTGCGCCCATATTCGTCCACATTCCCCGACACAGCGGTGACCGGCGCGATGGTTTCGAGTTGCGTGATGACCGACCGGTCCCCGATGTCGCCCGCATGGACGATATGATCGACTCCGCGAAAGAGTCGGATGATCGCCCGATCGAACAGCCCATGCGTATCCGCAATTACGCCGATGCGCATGCGTCACTCTGCCTTTGCCGCCGGAAGCTGGGCCGCCCCGAGGGATTCGTGAATCTTCTGCCAATCGAATGTGAAGGGCTCTGGTGCTTGTTTCGACAGTGCGGCGGCTTCGGCTTTCAACCGCGCCGCCCGCCCGGCGCTCATCGGGTGGGTGGAGAGCCATTCCACACGCCCCCCCTCCTGCTCGGAAAGCCGTTCAAAGAACCGGATCATCCCGTCGGGCGGAATTTTGGCGCGATGGAGCAGCTTGAGGCCTTCGACGTCGGCTTCCGTTTCCTGCTCCCGACCGAACTTCAACGTGAGCAGTTCGACACCCAATTCCTTCGCCAAGCCGATTAATCCCTGTTGATCCCCGATGAGGATCGTCACCACTGCAACGAGACCGAGCGTTTTCATGATCCGCTCCAGCCCGTGGCGTTTCAGCACATGGTTCAGCTCATGTCCTAACACACCGGCTACCTCTTCCGGACCTTCCGCTTTCGTCAGCAGCCCCGTGAAGACGACCACATACCCGCCCGGCAAGGCAAAGGCATTCACGACGTCGCTCTTGACCACGGTGACATGGAACTTGTAGGGCTTGTCCTGAAGACGGTCCGTCAGCCGGCTCGTGATCTCTTGCACAGCGGTGACGGCGGGTCCCTCATGAATGACCGTCTGCCCCGCAAGGAATTCTTTCTCAGCCGATTCCCCGATCTTCTGCTCCCACTCGACGGGAATCCGGGCGACGGCCATTTCTACCAACGTGTCCGACCCGAACCACAACGCCAGCAGCAATCCCGCCAGCACCCCGCCTGTGACCAGCAGGGCAGTCCGTCGCCGGTGCCGCACACGCCGGACTTGCTCGACCGTATGCTCCAGTGGTTTCGTCAGTTCTGGAGGCGCGGCCTGTCGAAAGGCACGAATGAGTCCGGACTCCCTGAGATAGAGCGTGCGTTCCGACCTGTCGGCGACCCACTTCACCACAAGCTGATCATGGTCGAATCCGCCGGCTGAGACCGTGAGCGAGGAGAAGGATACGGACTCCACCTTGTCTTCATCGGACGCGCCGACGAAGCGGATGGCCAGACCTGTGGCCGTGACTTCAACGAAGCAGGGCGCTCCCGTTGCAGGAAACTCCTGGCCGAAACAAAGGGCGTTGGGGATCGACGTCATCGTAACGTGACGTGAGTAATCACTCGGACACCGGAATGAACTGTCTGATCCAGTTGCCGAATCCGCCGGGATTCCGGGTTTGGATGTAGACAACTCCTGGTCCCCGGAACCGGCAGACGAATCCTTCGCCGGAGGTGAAGCTGGCCACCCAGCCGGACGCCGCTTTCTCGATGTTGTAACTGGTGGTGGCACTCCAGGCGACGAGATGGCTGTTATCGACGATGTATTCCTGATCCGGCTTCAAGTCGATCTTGTGAATGGCGCCGAAGCTGTTCAAGATCAGCGGACCGGTCCCGCCGATCTTCAGAATAAAGAAGCCTTCGCCGCCTAACAGCCCCCGGCTCAGGCTCTGCATGCGGCTCTCGATCTTCACGGACTCGGCGCCCGCCAGAAAACCGTCCTTCTGGACCATGTATTCGTTCACGCCGTCGAGCTCCATAATCACAATTTCACCAGGCACGGTCGGCGCTAACAAGACTTCACCCGGCCCACGGCTGGCCCGCAGCGTCTGAAAGAAAAACTTTTCGCCCGTGAGCAACTTGCGCGACAATGCCCCGAGAAAGCCGCCCTCCATCTTGCTCTCGACATCGATGGTTGGTGATGCCCCGACCATTGCGCCGGACTCCGCCTTGATGGTCTCTCCCGCCGTCAACTCCACCCGCACCATCGGAAACGCCCCCGGATAGAGAATTTCAGATTTCATGCATCGATCCTCCCGATTCGTAAGGGGTTAGGCGTGAGGCGTCAGGCGCAAAATACGCCCAGCCAAGATCCACCATTAGCGCTTGCCGCCGTTAGCCTTCTGATGACGAATGAGCCCGCCAAGCATCTTGTCAATTCGCTCAACTTGCTGATCAAAGATCAGCCAATTGTCGTGCCCAAGGTACCCAAGCCTTTTTGCAAGTTCGAGTTGAGTATCTAATTCGCTCAGCGACCCTTGCGCCATGTGCAGGTAGTTGATGAATTCTTTTCGAGTTTGACGACCTGCTCCCTCGGCGACATTGCTCGGCACACTCACAGCAGCCCTTCGGATTTGGTCGGTGAGACTATACCGTTCGTCCTTGGGAAAGTCTTCTGTAGCTCGGTAAATATTAGCCGCCAGTTCCATAGCTGTATTCCATAGGTCTAGTTTTTTATGCGGCTTGTCCATGTCTTGGCCGCTTTCTGAAATATCGCCTCACACCTTACGCCTCACGCCTCACGGCATCTATCCCGCTACCCAGCCATACAGCCGATGGCTCGGTTCCGGCCCTTCTTCCAGATAACTCATCCGCATGCGGCCCAAATAATCTTTGGGCACTTCATTGCGCTTGGCGGTGACATCCACCCCAAACAGGCGCGCCGCGTTCAGGCCGAAGATGTTCTCCTTCACCTCTCGTGTGAGCGGGCCATAGCCGCGCTGCTCGATCAACTGATCGGGAATCTGAAATCGCCGGAAGGCTTCGATCTGCCACTGCGGCGTGCCGTACCAGATCGAGTCGGTACCCCACAGAACGTGATCAACTCCGAACGTGCCGATGATTTCGCCGAGCAGATGTGCGCAGATCGCCGGATGGGTCGTGACGAGCTGGCCAAAGGTCGAACCCAACTCCATGTAAATGTTCCGGATGCCCGGCTCCGATTTCTTCATCCGGCAGAACTCGCTCGTCCAGGGAATCTGGCCGGTCTTGGCGAACTCTTCTTCGATGGACGCAGCGCCACGGAAGCCTGAATGATAGACCAGAAAGTTCAGGTCGGGAAAATCCTTGGCAGCCTTGATTAGGTCGCGCGGGTGGTTGAAATCCGGCACGGGGCCGAGCGGCAGACCTTTATGCACGCAGACATGTGGCACCTTCAGCTTGCGGGCCTGTTCGAGCATCGGATAGGCGATCTTCTCGTCATCCATCCACCAGCCCTGGTCGAATCCCTTGGGACAGGAGCCGGTGTAACATTTCCAGGCATCGACCTTGAGCGTCTCCGCCTGCATGGCCATGAACTCACGATCGGCGGCTCCGAGTTGCGGCGTCGCCAGTCCGTGCGCGAGCATCCGTTGTGAGCCGGCCACACGATTGATCTCGTCGCGAATATGGGCCATCTCATGGGGAGGCACCACCGCCTCCTGCGGGTAAGGCCCCGGTGGGGTGCTGATGAGACCGACCGAGGTTTCGCTATCCAGGAAGACTTCTTTGACGAAATTTTCCCATGAGAGGTCGTCGATTGTCCCACGGTCGCCGGCCAGTTTCGGATTCAACCCTGCTTCGCGCGCGCGCCGGCGGAGGAACAGCAGCGCCTGTTTCCTCACCGCACCCTTCCGTTGCGCTTCAGCATCGGCCTGATCGTAGTGCGCTCCCACGTAGTGGGTCTGCACATCGAACACGAACAACGGCTCTCCCTGCCGCTCGGAGAACGCCGCCGCCTCCACCAGTTCGTCGTCCAGCACATCGAAGAACCGGCCGAAGACGGCGTTCATCGCGAGAAAGGCCGCCGCATACCCGCCCGTCGTTCTGAGAAAATCCCGCCGCGTGAGCCCGAGCCTGCGTCCCACCCGATCACCGAGAGATGCCAAACGTTGATTCACCTGCGCTTGGGCCCGCGTCTGGGCCGGTGGCATGAACTCTTCGTTCGAGACAATGCGGGTGGGTACGGGAGAAAGAGAGGTGACTCCTTGTTTCAACCCCGGCGTGGGTAGCCACCGTCTGTGCTGTGTCATTGCCGTGCTCTCCCCTGTTGTGACCGCGCAAGGATTCTGTGGAAAGCGGCGTGTCCTGTCAAGGCGCTTCCGCTCAGGCATTCGACCGCCCACTTGACGACCGGACTTCCGAGGAGCATGCTAATCTCAGATCTTCTCTTGGAGGGCTTACCATGCAACCGGGGTAAGCGGCCGTATCAGTTCGGTCGTTGGTTCCGCAAGCAGCGATCACTGTGCCTTCTTGGGCCGACCGCCTGAGGAGGCATTTTTGTTTTCACGAAAGGAGGATGGCCATGAAAAGCGCGCTTGTCACGATCATCATCATTGGCGGTGTACTCCTGTGTTTTTCAGTCGCTTCGGCGAATCCGGCCATGCTGCCCAAACACCCCGGCTATCCTGCCTCGAACGATATCTCTCCCGTGACGGGCCAGCCGTTGGCCAACGATCCCGGACAAATGAACGCGAGCGGCGAGCAAGCCGCGCTCGAGGCCGCGGGCTTCGACGATGTACATTCCATGCAGAAGCTGTCGATCAACGAAAACGATCAGAGACTGCTGGAGAAGCCAGGCGCGGGTCTTCTGCCTAAGGTTCAAGGCCCGGACATTAAGATCGAACCGCCGGTAAAGGAGGCTACAAAAGTATTTGCGCCGGCTCCGTGAGCTATCGGGGATCCCCCACGAGCCCCAATTCGAGCGGATTGTTTTCGGCGCGAGCCGGACCGACACTGTCACTCCCCAAGGGGAGGGGGCCGGAGGATGGAGGGGGCGACCGTTCTGGCGAAAGGAACGATCCTGAGGCGAGCCGGGATGCTCGCCCCTGAATTCCTGCAGAAGCTGCGGGCGAAATTCACACCTTTCTTCCTGCGACGGATGCCGCCGCTCGCTCATTGCCTGGCACAGATCTTCGTTGATAACTAAATCGGAGAAGGAACAAAAACGAGCGGGAAGGAGGGACGATTATTTTGCCTCGGCAAGGACGTTATGCTTGATGTCGCTGCCGGCAGTTGTTGTAGAGGACGGAAGAATGGAGACGGCTATATCGAACTTGGGATCGCCTTCCTGGTCTTTTCCATCGCGGCCGACGCTATAGATCAGCCCTTTCTTCGAGTTAATAAGCATGGGCAGCCCCGTGAAGGGGTCATAGAAGTTTTGGCCCGCTTTGGCGATCCTGGTTGCCAATCCCTCCTCTGACGGCCCCTTGCGAACCCAGGCCTGCAAACTGACTAGCCGGAGCCGCACGTCGGCTTCAAGCACTCGTGAGCTGTAGTCTCCCCAACGTGGAAGCGGCTCAATCCCTACCACGTGCTCGATGGGGTTGAGGAGGTAATCCAGCCAACTGGTGACCGGTGTCCTGATGTATGTGGACAGTTTCGGCATCGACGTCGGGTACGCTTCCGCGGACGATTTGTTGGCTGCTTCATAATAATCCGCGTAGGCATTGAACCGCCTCTGTTTCGGTAAGGGCATTGCCGCGACGACGGACACGTACCACGGTCGCTCATCGCCTTTGTCCCGCCTGAGATCACTGTCCAGAGTTTTCGTCGCGAGCACAAACTGGCTGCGCATCGGCCACCGCACCGACTGCTCGACCTGATCCAACGGGCGCATCAGCTTGAGCAGCCGCGGTACATGCTTAGGGTCGAGGTCCGGCCTGGTCAACAGTCCGGAGGCGAGAGCCACATCGTCATTGACCGCCTCAATCGCCATCATCTTGACCGCCAACGTTTTGGCCTGCGCTAAGGCTGTGCGCCAGGCGGTCATGTCGGCTTCGAGCCGGTCCATCCCGGAGTCCAGATCCTGCGCAAAGCCTTCCGCTAAATACAACCGATGGACGGCCACGATCTGCCGGCAATTGGGAACGATGGGCCGGCCATGGCCCCAGTCGTCAAACGGCATCTTGAGCCATTGGCGATACCGTCCGAGCATCACATCGGATTGGGCAAGCCAGATCTGAACACCAGCCGCTTGACTCTGGAATTGAGCAGCCGGATCCGCCGCTCGTAACCAACCGCTCAGCACTTGCGCAGAGGCCGAGCCGGTCGTCGTTCGCCCGTCGCCTCCCATGAGGCAGGCTCGCATCGTGTCACGATCCATCTCCTCAAATTTCCTCTCGTACCCCACTTGCAGCGGATCGCGCGTAGGTGCGGCATCGATACCGAGCAGCATAATATAGCCGTTCTTTTTTGGATCGCTGATGATCCGCTGGGGTAGGGTAGTGAGGTTATGGTACGCGTTGTTCGGACGCTCCTCCATGACGACCCATAGCAACCCTAGGACACCGACACAAGTGATCGCCGTCGCGACGCCAAGACCGACAAGACTCAGCAGAGCGATGACCAGCGACCGCGTCGTGCTCATGCAATTTCGGACAAACAACACCAATCCTGTTCGTACATAGGCGAGAGAACACGTCCGCCGTTTCGCGAGCTTGGGTGTGGCAGGCGTATCGTGTACCGATATCTGCGAAAGTTTTTCGGTCTGCTCGAAGAGTGTCTCGACGGCGGAGGTCATGGTTGCCGTGCTGGGTGCGATGGATGCCGCAATTGGCTCAGACACCGAAGCCTGTATTTCAGGCATCGGAGCCTGCGCCGGAACTGTCGACAGTTCCGGTGTAACAACCTCGGGCTCTGGCTCAGGGTCCGGAATGCGCAGCCATGGTGGGTCTTCAGCCTGGTGCTCTTCCTTGACTGACGCCGCTTCAGGCGGGTGAAGCTTTAACGTGATCGGGTCTTCGCTCGCCTGTGAAATGATTTCTTCACAATCAGGCTCGGTATTATTAAGCGGCGCGGGACCGGAAACGACAGGCGGCTCGATCCTTTCGACCACGTCTTGCAAGGGCGCGTACGGAGCTAACGGAGCTATTGGGTCGAGCGGTTCACGTTCCGGTTGTGGACGGAGGTCGCAGATATCAACTTCCGGCACAGCCGGCTCGACCGTGGGCAATGTCGCGGCAGTTTCCACTTCTGCCAGGACAGCCTTTTCAGTCTCTGGGGCTGTTTCCTCGTGTGCTGCCGACGCCAGAGTTGGCAGGACCGGCCTCAGCTCCTCGAACATTGGTTCCTGCACAATGGTGGGAGGCACAGGAAATGGTGGGGCCAGCGTGGCTCCGGCGTCTTGCTGGTCGAGAACCGGCTCTCGTACATCCTTAGACTCGGTTGACGTCACCGGCTCCGACCCTGTCGAGGAGACTTCACCGGACGGCCCCGTTTCCAACGGCTGTTCGGACGCAACAGCCAAGCGAAATTCCTGTTCAGGCTGAACGGGGCTTGCTTCAACGGCCAGTTCCACTTCCGCTTGAACGGGTTCGACAGGAGATGGGGGAATTTCTGGAACGGGAGACTCAGTGATCGTCCGGTTCACCGACACACTCTCGGCCGGCGAAGGCATATCCACACATTCAAGGCTTGAAACAATGGCCTCTTCTGGTTCCACCGTATGGGTTTCGGTCAGCTCTGGCTCGGGTGGGGGAATGGGAACCGACACCTCCAACACCTGTTCCCAAGGCATGGGAGTTGGCAAGACTCCGGCTTCCCCGTTCGCGACCTCAAGATCGGGAGAAGGAGTTGCCGGAAATGGAGTCGCCGGCTCAGCGATCGTGTGCACGGTCTCATCGCCCGCAACAGGCTCTTCAGTTGTCGGGCTCGCGAGTTCCGCTTCGAAAATCAGCGCGGGACTTATCGGCGCCTCATGACTTTGTCCCTGCTCTGCTTCTTGTGGGGTTGCCGATGGGGTGGACTTTCGAGAGGAAAGGCCAAGTTGCTCAAGAATCTCTTCCCAGGAAGGCGCAGAAGATCTCAATTCAGCCGCTATGCTGAGCTGTGGCTCTTCGGGCTTCGGTGGCGCTATGACTGTTTCGGCAGTTTCCGGACTCGAGTCTCCCCTCTGTTCGATTGTCTGATCGCTGGCTACAGACGCCGTTGCCTTTGGCTCTGTCAATATGGCGCTGGTCGCCTCGGCTGGAAACCCCTCTGGTAGGGAACGTGTTTCTGACTCTACCGCGAGAGGGGGTGTTGGTTGAGGTTCGGGTGGCAGGATATGGATCTCCGCTTCCTCGACTTGTTCCCACGGCATCGGCGCCGGGAAAGGAGCCTGAATGACGCTTGATTCGCTCACGAATCGGAGCTCTGATTCGGACTCCTGCACTGTCGTCGGCGGTTCCACCGTACTTACCATCCCACTAACGGCCTCAAACAAACTTTCTTCCCTGACACCTTCCGACGCCCTCGACTCTGCGAAGCCGGCATCATTCCCCTCCACAACCTTTTCCAGCGGGAATGTTTCTTCAGCTCTTGACTCATCAACGATGGTGAGACCAAGGGCGGGCAGGGCTTGCGCATCAACAGCCGGTGAGGGAAGCGTCGTATCCACAGAACTTGCCGGCTGGGAGGCTTGTTCAGGCGCTTGTTCAGCGGAGGGCGATAGAACTTCCATGATCCAAGAACCAGCAGCTTGAGTAGATTCGCTCTCTCCGGTGACAGCGTGCCGTTGAGGTTCTGCTCCGGCCACAGACGGTTTAACAACCGACCGATGATTCTGAAATTCCGACGCCGGCACCTCAGCAGCACATCCTGCTTCCTCCAAGACCGCGGGCGGCGCTAGAGAGGTGGGACTCTCCGCCTTCTCCCATGGCATCGACTGCTCGTTCTGCTCACCCGTAGTCCCATCGCACGCCTCTACCTCTAGTTGAGGAACGGCTGGGGGAACGCTCTCGGTGGGAGCCTCAAGAGGGGGAGAACTCCGGATCTTGCCGGTCGCGGCGTCGAACATTGCCGATAAGCGAAAGGCGACGGGACTGGCCGGGGCCAGCTCTCGGATCTTCGCGTATAGCTCGGCCGGCCGATCAGGGCGGTCGGGATCAACGTCCTCGATTAAGATCTCGATGGCTTTCCCATACTCGGCCACAGCCGCCATGGGATCCCCTTTTTCCTCATACACATGGGCCAGCATCTCGAGGAAGGGAACACACCGTGGGCCAGCAACCAGGTACTCCTTAAGTAGAGATTCAGCAAGCCAGTAGTCTTGTCGCTTGAGGGCCTCGTTCGCAAGAGACTCGAAAGCCGACCTTGCAGTCATCAAGCTTCCTAGACGGAGATGCAAGGTCGCGAAGAGCCGACGAGCCTCTGTGTTCAGGGGATCAAGCGCGAGGAGTTCTTTGAGTGCGGCAGTGGACCGGCCATATTTGCCGGCATTCATCTGGGTGATCGCTTCTTCGAGTAGTGCGCTTTTCCTGCTATAACCGGCAGCGCCTCGTTTGTGGGCACGGGAAGGTGCTTTCTTATCGGCTCTGGGAGAGGATTTCCGTTCGGTTCGCACACTACAACCTTAGCAGATACACGGAGGTTCGATAGCCAAACCGGTATTGGGCTTGGACCGCACGACGTCCTTGAAACCCACCATAAATCTGATGGGCAAACCGCTAACGCAGATGCAAAGGGGGTGCCCCTCCCGATCACTCGAAGCCCAGCTTGAACAAGGCATGATTTCGCGCAGTTGTCGACCAGGCTCGCTATCACTTAACTCATTTCTCAGGTCCTCGAACGAATTTGGACACTCTCGCTAGAAATACCCTCCGATTGCGCCCGGAGCTTGGTGAGGCGGGCATTCCCACTTTCTTCCCGACACAGTGGATTCCCTGCTGAGGGTTGCTTGCCGGTTGGCTGGCTGGCACAAACGACCACCAACTAAAGAGTTCGGAGCCCAACGCCGATATAACACTGTTTTCTCCTGTGTCCTTGAGCATCGAGGCGAAATGAGGAAAAGCCAGAGGGGATGATGAAGCGGATCCTGATTGACGAGGCCGAACCGGGCATGACACTCGCCAAGCCGGTGAGCAATGCGGCGGGCTTACCCTTCCTCCCGACGGAAACGATACTGGATGCTGGCATGATCGAGCGATTGGCCAAGATGGGGCTGACCTCTATCTTCGTGGAATGCGGGCCGGAAAGCACAACAGGGGGTAAGACTCTTGCTGAATTAGAATCGGAATTGGCCCATCGATTCCGGCGCGTCATCCATGACCCTCTTCAACAGACCATTCATGATGCGCTCCGCGCGCACCTCCGACGGGCCCACGGAATTGCCGAGCACTCCGAAGGAACTCCGCCAGCATGACACACCTGACGGCAGCGATGCTCAAGAGCCGCATCGACCAGATCGGCGAGCTTCCTACGCTCCCGCACGTCGTACAGAAGATTGCCTCAATGATCGGGCAGCCGACGACCTCCGCGGAAGACCTCGGTCAGCTCATCGAAAGGGATCAGGTCTTATCGGCAAAAGTGCTCCGGCTCGCCAACTCCCCGTTCTACGGATTTCCGGCCCGTATTGCCTCAGTGGCGCACGCCGTCGTGGTGCTTGGGCTCAACGTCGTCAAAGGCCTTACGTTGTGCGCGACCGCCTTCGATATGATGAAGGCGGCCGGCATGGATCAACTCTGGCGCCACTCCCTCGGAGTCGCCATGACCGCCCATATCCTCGGTGCTCGCGCGCAGATGAAAAACCCCGAGGAGGTCTTTGTAGCAGGCCTGCTGCACGACATCGGGAAAGTTGTCCTGTATGTGAAATGGCCGGATGTCGGCAGTCAGGTGGAGCGAGCGGCTCGGGAGAAAGACGGATTCATGCTGGAGGCAGAACGGGAATTGCTGGAACTGACCCACGCCGACATTGGAGGCTTACTCGCCACGTCGTGGCACTTGCCGGTGTCGCTGCGAGAGCCGATCATGTACCACCACAATCCCACATCGGCGCAAGAAGCGGCCCTGCAGTCGGCCATCGTGCACGTGGCGGATATCCTCGTAAAAGGGCTCGCCTGCGGCCATTCCGGTGATGACCTGATTCCTCCGCTCTGTCACGACGCCTGGGCGCTGCTCAATCTCAACGAAAACGAGCTCTCCGCTTGCCTGGACAAAGCGGCAGAGGAGTTTCACACGATTGATGATTACCTATGATGACGGGCGCGAATGGGACTCGGCGCGTCTTGCTGTTCCACAGCGATCCAGAGGAAGTCGCGCGCTTGTCTGCTGCGCTCGAGCAAAACGGGTTTGGGGTCACGCCTTGCGAAGTCGGAAGAGTGACCATCGATGAATTCTTCCACCATCCCCCGTGTCTGGTCGTCGTCGCAGAGGGAGCCGGCGGCCGTTCGGTCGAAACCCTTGCGCGCGACCTGAAAGCAGATCCGTTTCTCGGCCGGCTCCCGCTTGTCGCCTTCATTCGGGACATCCGCGTGAACGACATCGATTGGGCCTCTTTAGGAATCGACGACTACATCGGCATCCCTTACAACTTGGCCGAAGTGGTACAACGGCTGCGGCTGTGTCTGAGCCGCCTGGCGCGTTCGCTGGACGCCAACCCGCTCACGCGCCTGCCCGGTAATACGACCATCCTGTTCGAAACCACCCGCCGCATCGAGAGCGGGAAACCCTTCGCGCTGGCTTACCTGGATATCGACAATTTCAAGTCGTTCAATGACCGATACGGCTACGCACGGGGCGACGAAGTTCTGGGCGTCGCCTGCCGGCTTCTGACTACCGTGGTCAGCGAACTGGCCGGATCCGATGGCTTCGTCGGCCATGTGGGCGGAGATGACTTCGTATTCATGAGCACTCCCGGCATCATCGACGCCCTCTGCCGGACCGTGATCAAACGTTTCGATTTAGTGATCCCGGACTTCTACGACCGGGACGATCGTCTACGGGGGTACATCGATTCCGTAGACCGGCGAGGCAACCACGAGCAATTCCCGATCATGAGCTTATCCATCGCCGTCGTCACGAACGAGCATCAAGCTATCACCCACCCAGGCGACGTCAGCAAGATCGCATCCGAGCTCAAGAAGGCGGCCAAAGCCGTAAAGGGCAGTGTCTACGTGAAAGACCGGCGCGGCGCTCAAGGAGATCAGAGGTCCGACACCTCAAGCGTTCATGACTAATGTGGGTTAGAGGCAGGGTTCGAAGTCGTCGTGGTCCTGTGGAGAGAATTGGTTGCCGACTTGGTACACGTATCCAGGAGTGAATCCGCCCGCTTGCCTGTCCGAGGTACGACATAGGACGGCCGCACACTTCAAACAATGCTGAATCCCTTCCCACGAGACCTCCCCCGCCAGGTGTTGGATCACCCGAGTCGGCGTCTCGCACTGTTCCGGCATGAGAACTTTCCGTACTTCTGACACCAGTCGGTTCGCGTGGTCCGAGCGGGTCAGCTCCGACCCATCCAGCACCAGCACCAGAAGACCCAATGCCCGGACCGGATCTCCCTGCGCCTCCTCCAACAGTCGTTGAGCGAAGGCTTGCACCTTGCTCTGAATATGTTGTTGGTCCATCAGCAGAATCCTTTCGTCAGACTCCTCCTCACTACTTGCCATTGATGAGACGTGAAGCTGGCTGCCACCAGAGACGTTCCATCAAGTCTATCGGCTCTATTCTCCGAAACGTGAGCCGGACATCTATGAAAGTATAGCTCATACGAGAGAGAGGGAACCCGGAGGTCCTCCCGAAGAGAAAGTTGCACCATGTACAAGCAGGGTTTGGCCGGCAAAGCCTACGCTGGCAGTGTGTGAATCAGGGCCATTTGGACAGTGCAAACTAGAGCCATAAGAATGGGATATATCATTCTTGACAATCATCAGCATCCTGTGGCATTGATGCCAGTACCCTACCATTAATTGTAGGTTGAAGATCGGCTTATATCATCGTAATCGAGCGTATTGACCTATTATACATACCGTGCACCACATTTATTCTCGCAGTTCACGCACGCCGAGCTTTTTCTTTCTGAGCACGGGTGCGTGTGTCCTCACAGCGTGGGCTCCACAATGTAACAAGGAGTAATTCTAACCCCACCACGGTCGAGATCTACGCGGGAGGTGTCGTTACGGAGCGTGTAAACCTCACCTCGATGAAGACCCAACCTGGCCGTCCGGCGACGCAGGCGCTGGCAAAGTCGGTCACGACGCGGTCTCGCGTTCGTTTGGTCACTACCCCCTCCCCTTCTCGTAAAAAAGCTTGGATCAACCCACAAGCTGACCGGCAACGACGACTGAAGACACACCTCATTATTCTCCAATCATATGCAGGGCGGATCATGTAGCGACCGAGGAGAACGGCACATGTGCGGGCGCGGTTCGAGTCGACCATGCCAATTCCATAGGACCTACGCCGGATCCCTACAGTTCGGAACGGCAATCTCTTCATCCTCTTCATCGTCACGCGCCCCGCCCAGGCTCTATAAGTTGCCCTGATTTGCTAAGCATTAACCACGTTGACCATCGAGCGCAGACTCGTGAGATGAGAGGAGCCTATGGACACGACGCCCACTGATCTGATGAAGGATCTCGATAGCATCACGCAAACGTTCTCGCAGCTCAGTCAACGCCTCTCCGAAGTCGCTGACCAGGTTCGCACCCAAGGGATACCGCCCACTGAGGGGTTACTGGAAGAACTCGCCACCTCGCGGCGAAATTTTGCGGAACTCCGCGATCGGGCCATTGAGCTCGCCGGGTTGCTTACTGCGGCCCCCGCCAAGACACCGGAAGAAATCGGCTCCATCAAGGAACTCGAAGCCCTCCTCCAATCCGTCACAGAGGCGCAAGCGAAAAAGGCGACAGACGACAAGCTTCGCGAACGAGCCCTCACGGTCCTCGATCGCATCCTTTCACTCACGCATCGCGATCTGCCTGAATTTGCCCCATTGCTCGAATGCCAAGTGAAAGCCGAAGAGCTGCGGAACGCTGTCATGGCAACCGCCTGGCCTGACACTCACCCTGATACCTCTGCGCTCGCCCACGGGCGGCATCCGCTTGCCGAGCTGTTGACGCTGGTCGAAGGACACGACGATCTGGACGACGATCTGTGGCTTTTGTTGAAACACGCGGTGGCGGAAGGATTTGGAAAATCTCTGGCGTTGAGCGCAGCCCGCGGGAAGCTTCTCTTCGGAAGCCGACCGAACGGCCAAATGAATAGACAAGTCCCAGCCCTGTTGGATGAGGAAGAGATCCCGCCGCTCGCTTTCACGGACGGCGAAGTCGCTGGTACGACCGCTGACGCGGCCAGCACGGCGGCCTAACGGAGGCTTCGCGGCATCAGGTAAGTCTGAAGCGGTGGCAGGCTGTGCGGAAAGTTGGGGTGAGTGACGGGTTTCGAACCCGCAACCTCTGGAGCCACAGTCCAGCGCTCTAACCGTTGAGCTACACCCACCACTCGGCTTTGATCAGGCAGGTAGCCATCTTAACAAAGCGGCGGGAAGGGTCGCAACCGGACACGTTTCTCTAGTTACCTCGGGCATCGAAAGCCACTTGCATTTCTGCGAGAATTGACTCCACAGCCTGAGCAGGATGACCGGCATCGCGAATCGGACGGCCGATTACCAAATAATCCGAGCCTGCGGCGATCGCCTGTGTCGGCGTCGTAACACGGGCATGATCATGCACTCCTTGACCGACCGGTCGCACACCGGGCGTCACGATGACGAGTTGCGTTCCCACCTTCTGACGAATCGCCGCCGGCTCTTCGCCCGACGCCACCACCCCGTCACAGCCCATGGTCGCAGCCAAGGTTGCTCGGGCCGTGACCAACTCCACAACGCTTAGTTGTATCCCCATATCCCGCAGGTCGTTGCCGTCAAAGTTCGTGAGCACCGTCACGGCAAGCAGACGTAAGGACGAATCCCCGCGCCCCTGCACGGCGGCAGCCAACGCCTTTCGATTGGCATGAATGGTCAGAAAGTCGACGCCCATCGAGGCGACGCGCTCCGTCGCTCGTCTAACGGTTTCTTCGATATCCAAGAATTTCAGATCCAGAAACACTTGGAGTCCACGCGCGCGCAAGCGCTGCACGAGCTCGGGACCAGCCGCAGTATAGAGTTCAAGCCCCACCTTTACGAATTGAACCTGCCCATCCAATCGATCGAGTAGTCGCTCGGCGTCCGATGCCGACGGCACATCCAAGGCCAGGATCAGCCGGTCACGCGCGTTGATTCGAGCCATCTTGTCTCTCCTGCTGAGGCGCCGTTCGTCTTGACCAACTCAGGAGTCCTATGTTAGAAAACTTACCTTTCTTAGGAAGGAGAAGGACGATGCCTGTTGTTCACAAATCCACGATTCGTCGGGCGCGACAATCCGAGAAACGCCGCCTACTCAATCGAGGTACGTTGAGTGCCGTGAAAAATCTCGTCAAGAAAGTCGAGACCGCCCTTGACGCGAAAAATGCGGACAGCGCGAAAGCCTCGTTCCGTGAGGCCGTATCGGCGCTGGGCAAGGCCGTCACCAAGGGGGTGCTCAAGCGGAACACGGCCTCCCGGCGGATCTCTCGACTGGCCCTCAAGGTGAACGCGCTCACCGCTTCACGCTCCTAATCGTTCTCACGTTCGAAACCGGGCGCCCGGCAGACGGTCGAGACACACGGCCTGCTGGGACAGGCGGCACGACCGTATCCCGGTGACGCTCGCAGAGCGTCAGCAGGAGCGATTCCAGAATCAGCGATCCCGACCCGCCACTACCCCCTTTCAATTTGGAATCCGTTTCCAGAAACAGCCGGAAAGCTTCCTTCAAGTGACTGTCCGTGAAGGAGCCTACGAATGATCGGACATGAACGGGATCCATTCGAAGTGTGCGGGCCGCTTCACCTTCCCGGCCTCCTTGCCGGACCAGGTCTTTCACTTTCCAAAGACGCCGGTACTGCCAGACCAGCGCACCGAGAATACGCAGCGGGGCTTCACCGGCTTCCAGGTTACGCGCGAGAATCCACACCGCTCGTCCTCGGTCCCGCGCCGCGATGGCTTCCGTGAGATCGAAGACTGACGCGCCCGGCTCGGTTCCCCGGAGCAGTTCCACATCGGCGGCGCGCGCGACTTGACCGGTAGGCAGATACGCCGCCAGCTTTTCCAGCTCACGTCGCAGAGCATACAAGGATTCCCCACTCCCGTCCTTGAGAGCAGCAGCCGCCTGCTCGTCGAGACCGACGTCGAGAGACCTCGCTTCCTGGTAGATCCAAGTTGTCAGTTGCGGGCCTTTGAGCGGGGAGCACTCAACGATCACCGCAGACTGCGACAGCCGTTGGGCAAACTTGAGCCGTCCGTCCAACTTGGATGCGACGAAGCAGAGCGTGGTCGAGTCGCAAGGCGCGGCAAGATACGCCAGGAAACTCTCGCCCTCACGGGCCGGCACTTTGTCGGCAGACTTAAGCACAACAAGACGGCGCGCGGCGAACACGGGGATTTCTGATGCGCACGAAATCACGTCGGAGGCCGCCGCCTCGTCTCCGTGAAAAACATCGTGGGTGAATTCGTCTCCGCCCCCGTCGCCCAAGACCGCGCTTCTGATAATCGTCAAGGCCCGGTCGCGAAGATAGTCTTCCTCCCCCAGCACCAGATACACTGGGGCTGGGGGCGCGTGGCGGAGCGACGCTTCCAGCTCATGGCATTTCATGCGTCTGCCCTCACACCGAGATGTCGCACAATACTCACCGAGGGATTGTCCCACTTGGTCCGACGGCAGGTGACACGGATGAGCCGGTGGCCGCCACAGCGGCCTGCTTCGACTCCAGATAAAGCAGGAAGCGTGACGCCAGATCTTCAGCGACCAACCGACCGGCTTGCTCCATCGCGCGATTCTGCAGCACCCGATTGAACTGCAAGTCCGCCGTGAGGAAAAATTCCGCTGCACCTTTCGCCGTTTGCGTCCAGACGACCTTCTTGGTCCGCATTTCTTCAACCTTCACGACCACGGTCACCTCGGCCCGGCTTTCAAAGGTCGCCGTCTGGTTGAAACTGAGCGTGGGGATACCCACGGACACGATCTGTCCCGTCATCACGAGATCCGCAGACTCCGAGTCGGAGACCACCTGCGCGCCGCTACCGGCTGAGAATTCATGGCGCACGTAGTTGGTGAACCGCGCCTCAAGATTGGGCTCAAAGCTCTTATTTTCCAGCACGCGAATCAGCAAGCGAGGCGGCGGTTCTTGCGGCGCGGCCGTCATAGGCCCCCCGATGGTCGGCCCAGCGCCTTCGACACGGAACTGGTAACCGCAGCCGACAGAGACCAGCAGCGCACAGCCAATAGCTAACAGCAGACCACGCATGGCACTCAGACAAGCGAACAACCAACGACGGAGACTTGATGCTACTCGCTGCAAGCTGCTCGCTATTCGCTTCCCCTAGACTACAAAGTTGATCAGTTTCTTATCGACGTAGATCACTTTCTTCGGTTCTTTGCCTTGAAGCCATTCGGCAATCTGTCGCCTGGACAGCGCCTCGACCTGTTCGCGCGGCGTGGCAATCCCGACCTCGATCTTCCCCCGCAACTTCCCGTTCACCTGAATCGGAATCTCGAGCCGGTCGCTGATGACCAAGGCCGGATCGAAGCTGGGCCAGGGCTGCTGCGAGACACTCGGTTGACGACCAAGCCGTTCCCAGAGTTCTTCCGAGAGATGCGGGGCAAAGGGGCTCAGCAACAGAACGAAGGGCTCCAGAAGCGCGCGCGGCCGTTGGTCCGACTTGGTCAGCTCATTGGTAAACACCATCATCTGAGCGATCGCCGTGTTGAACCGCAAACCCTCGATGTCCTCCGTCACCTTTTTGATCGTCTGGTGCAGGAGCCGCTGTTGCTCCAGCGTCGGTTCCATCCCGCTCACCGCGCCCGTCATCTCACCATCTTCGGTCAGCATGAGGCGCCAGACCCGTTCGAGAAACCGGGTCACCCCTTCGACCCCTCTTGTGCTCCAGGGTTTCATGGCCTCCAGCGGACCCATAAACATTTCATAGAGACGCACGGCATCAGCGCCGAACTGGTCCATCATCTCGTCTGGATTGACGACGTTGCCGCGGGATTTGGACATCTTCTGGTTGTCTTCGCCGAGCACGATGCCCTGATGGACTAACTTCCGGAACGGTTCAGGCGTACTCACCACGCCGACGTCGTACAGCACCTTGTGCCAGAAACGCGAATAGAGGAGGTGTAGCACGGCATGTTCGCTGCCGCCGACGTACAAATCCACCGGCATCCAATAGCGTTCCTTGGCGGGATCGACGAGCTGTGCCTGGTTTTTGGGATCGATGAAGCGGAGGTAGTACCAACAGGAGCCGGCCCACTGCGGCATGGTGTTCGTTTCACGGCGCGCCGGCTTGCCGGTTGCAGGGTCTGTCGTGCGCAACCAGTCCTCTAGATTTGCGAGCGGGCTCTCACCGGTTCCAGACGGCTTGAAGTTGTTCGTCTCCGGCAAGCGCAACGGCAACTGCTCTTCCGGCAGCGGGCGCGGTTCGCCATCCACCCACACGATCGGAAAGGGCTCGCCCCAGTAGCGTTGCCGCGCGAACAGCCAGTCGCGCAGTTTGTAATTGACCGCTTTCGTCCCCCGGCCCTTGCTCTCCAGCCAGGCCGTGATCTTGGGAATCGCGTCAGCCGGGGTCAATCCGTTGATCGAGAAGGAGCCATCGGGCGTGGTGGAATTTACTACCACTCCCCGTTCCGTCTCGACATAGGCTTCCTGCTCGACGTTCCCACCCGCGATGACTTCCCTGATCGGCAATTGGTATGCGCGGGCGAAGGCCCAGTCTCGCTCGTCATGCGCGGGGACCGCCATGATGGCGCCCGTCCCGTAACTCATCAACACATAGTCGGCGATCCAAATCGGCAGCCGCTCGCCGTTGACAGGATTGATCGCATAGCCGCCCGTGAACACGCCGGTCTTTTCTTTTTCCAACTCCTGTCGCTGCAACTCGCTCTTGCGCGCGGTGGTCTCCCGGTAGGCGATCACTTCGGCCCAGCGGTCAGCCGTTGTTACCACATCGACCAACGGATGCTCCGGCGCCATCACCATATAGGTGGCGCCGAACAAGGTATCAGGCCTGGTTGTGAAGACCCGGATCGTTCCGTTCTTGTCGGCGAGCGCGAAGTCCACTTCCGCGCCGATCGAGCGCCCGATCCAATTTTTCTGCATCTCAAGCGTGCTCGCCGGCCAGTCCACCAGCTTGAGGTCTTCCAGCAGGCGCTCCGCATAAGCCGTGATCTTCAACACCCACTGCCGCATCGGCTTCCGGACGACTTCGAAGCCCCCGACCTCGCTCTTGCCGTCGATGATCTCTTCGTTGGCCAGCACGGTCCCCAGCGCGGGACACCAATTGACCGGCACCTCGGCCACATAGGCCAGTCCCCGTTCATAGAGTTTCAAAAAAATCCATTGCGTCCAGCGATAGTAGTCGGGATCGGTGGTGCTGAGTTCGCGCTCCCAATCGTAGGACAGCCCGACCCGCTTCATCTGCCGTTTGAACGTGGCGATGTTTTGCGCGGTGGTGATCGCGGGATGCACGCCGGTCTTCACGGCATACTGTTCTGCGGGCAACCCAAAGGCATCCCACCCCATCGGATGCAAGACATTGAATCCGCACATGCGTTTGTAGCGGGAGACGATGTCGGTCGCGGTGTACCCCTCCAGGTGTCCGACGTGCAGGCCCGACCCCGAGGGGTAGGGAAACATGTCAAGACAGTAAAACTTGGGCTTCGTGGGATCGTCCGTAACGCGAAACGTCCGGTGTTGTTCCCAATAGGCCTGCCACTTCGCCTCGATGGCGTGATGATCGTAGGTCTTACTCATGGGAACCAAGAATGGTCAGAAAGTGATCAAGTCGGAAAGTCATCAAGTCTGAGACGTTCGACTTTCGGACTTTCAGACTGAGATCGCAAGCGAATCTAACATAGCGCGGAAGGGGTCACAAGATTAGGCGCATCGTGACCGGTTCGGTTTGCTATACTGACGCAGAACGATGGGATTTTACGGCGAGCAGATCTTCCCGCGCCTCATGGACTGGATCATGGGTGGGGAAGAATTTCAACACGAGCGGCGGCGCCTGCTCGCTCAAACGCACGGTGAGGTGCTGGAGATCGGGCTCGGCACAGGGCTCAATCTTCCCTACTACCCCAAGAACCTCTCCTGGCTCCACGCCGTCGATCCTGCCAACCTTCTTCCGGAGCGAATCGTGGAGCGCAGCGCCGGAGCCTCGTTCCCCATTCGCATCCGGCGGGTCAGCGCCGAAACCCTTCCATTCAACGACCACGCCTTCGATTGCGTCGTCAGCACCTGGACCCTCTGCACAATTCCCGATCCCGTCAAAGCGCTACGAGAAGTCCGCCGCGTGCTGAAACCGGACGGGACCTTTCTCTTTCTCGAACATGGCCGGAGCGAGGACGGAAAAATCGCGACGTGGCAGGATCGCCTCAATCCGATCCAGCGCATCATCGCCTGCGGGTGCAACCTGAACCGGCCGATCGATCGGTTGATCGCGCAGGCAGGCCTCAAGATCGCCACCCTCGACCGCTTTGTCATGCCGAGAGTGCCACGTCTCGGCGCGGAGATGTACCGAGGCGCCGCCAAACCATAACCGCCGCGGCGCTCACAGCGCCGATCCGCCACCCAGCACAGAGCCACGCTTAGGAATAGGACTTATAAGTATCTGTCCGTTCAGCGCGGCGCAGCTTTTCGTCTGTGGATTGGTCGGTTGATTTTCCACACAATGCCTCCGTGAGCGAAATGGAGAACATCGTTCCCAGACTCGGTCGGAGAATTCGTGAGTTGCGAAAGAACATCGGGTTCACACAGGAGGAGCTTGGCGAACGAGCCAATCTTCATCAGACCTATATCGGCGGGGTGGAGCGAGGAGAACGGAATGTCTCTCTGACGACGCTCATCAAGCTGGCTGAAGCGTTGCACATCTCCCTCGCCGACCTCTTCATCGACCACAAAAAAACCGGCCAACCTTTGGGGGATCTGAAGGCCCTCATCATGGACAAAGACCACCGCTTGGAGACGTTCTTCAATGCTTGCTGCGCCTCCTGTAAGCACCTCAACAGTTTTCTTCGCCTTGACGAGAACGTCGACGCCTCAACCTTTTTCGCGATCTGCTGCAAGAACTGCGAACCCTATCGGAAGTTCCGCCGGCATGTGACGACGCGGCCGGCGCCGTAAACCTACGGCTGACAGGACCGGCCTGTCTGCCGGACAGGCAGGCTCGTGCACGGCACATCCGCCGGAAGGAGAGACGTCGGTGATCGCTCCGCTCCGACCCATTCCCCGTTCATACCGGCACCTGGCCCTCCTGATCCTGCTGATGACGCTCGTGGCCGCTGCGACGGGGGTGATCTTCCTGCGATCGGTCGAGCAGCGCCTTGTCGAGACGGCCGGCGAGGCGCTCACCCTGGCGGCAGTGGACATCGCCGACAAACTGGACCTCCGGTTCGCCGAACGGTACGGGGACCTCCGGTTGATGACCCAGGCCGAGCCGCTCCGCAGCCGCGATGCCGATGCGATGACCCGTTTCCTGCATCTGGTTCAAGAGACCCATCCTGTGTACCTCTGGTTGGGGGTGACGGACGCACAAGGCCGGATCATCGCCGCCACGTTTCCGGGCAGCATCGGGAAAGACCGCGGCGGCGGCAAGGACTTCACCGCGGCGGCGACGGGCGATGCCATCTATGTCCAAGATCCGAAGCCGTCTCGTGAGATTCCGAGCACAAGCGCAGTCGGCTTCGCCGTCGCCTGGAAGGGGCCGGAGGGTCAACTCGCCGGCGCCCTGCTGGCCGAGGTCGCGTTCTCGTCCATAGAAGACATCTTCGCCAGAACGGGCCTGTCCCTGCAAGCGCAGCAGGGCGCGCCAGAAACGGTCGAGTATCAGCTCCTGGCCCAGGATGGCACCGTCCTCATCGACTCGCTCCTGCGCGAAGCATCCCCGGTGAATCTCAGACAGCGCGGCTTGCCTTCGGCTCTGCTCGTGGGCTCCTCCCCGCCGGGCTACGTCGAGGAGCAGCACCTCCGCCGACAGGTGCCGGTCATCACGGGCTACGCCCGGACCCGAGGCAACGGCGACCCTGCCTACCCTTCTTGGGGCATTTTAGTCCGGAGAGATCGGAGCAAGGTGCTCGCACCGACATGGGCGACCGCCTGGCGACAGGGAGCGGCAGGGACGGCGCTGTTCGTACCGATGTGGGGACTGCTCATCTGGCTGATCGGACGGCTGCAGAAGGAATGGGTGGCGGTCCAGCAAGAACACACCCGCGCCCTCGCAGCCGAGGAGGCGCTCCAAGCACGGAGCGCCAAGCTTCAGCTTCTGGTCGAGGCCGCGCGGCAGTTCACCACCGAACCCGACCTGCCCCGGCTGCTTCAAAACCTCACAGATATCGCCAGGCAGATGACCGGAGCCCGGTATGCTGCGCTCGGCGTGTTCGATCCGGCCGGAACGCGGCTCGTCCAGTTCGTCACGTCCGGGCTGGACGAGGCGACGAGACAAGCCATCGGCTCGCCCCCCATCGGACGGGGTCTGCTGGGGCACCTGGGGGGGGATGTGTTGAATCTCTCGGACCTTTCCCAGCATCCGGCTTTTACGGGATTCCCGCCGAACTATCCGATGATGCACTCGTTTCTCGGCATCCCCATTCGCGTGCATGGCCGGCTCTACGGCTGCCTCTATCTGACCGACAAGGAAGGACCGGAAGGCGAGCGCGCCGACTTCACGAAACTCGACGAGCAGATGATCGCCGCCTTGTCGGCCCAGGCCGGGGCCGCCATCGAGAACAGCACGCTCCTGAATGACAGCCGGCAAGCCGAATCGAACCTTCGGCTCCTCTTGCAAGCCACGGAAGAAGGCATCTACGGCATCGACGAATCCTGCACCTGCCGGTTCATCAACAACGCTGCGGCGGCGATGTTCGGCTATGAGCCCGACGAGCTGATCGGCCGGGACATCCATGCGCTCATCCACCATCACGATGCGCAAGGCCGGCCCTATCCGATCGAGGCCTGTCCGATCTCCCCCCAAGCGATCCACACCGGCACGGCCTGTCACGTGGAAGACGAGATGTTCTGGCGCCGGGACGGGACCGCCTTCCCGGTCGAGTACACCTCCAATCCGATCAAAGAACGTGACCGGGTACTCGGTGCCGTCGCCGTGTTCACCGACATCACCAAACGCAAACAGCTCGAGGAGCAGCTCCGCCATTCCCAAAAGATGGAAGGGATCGGGCGGCTCGCCGGGGGCATCGCCCACGACTTCAACAACCTGCTCACGGTCATCAACGGCTACAGCCGGCTGCTGCTCGACAGCCTGACGCCGGAGGCCCCGATGTGGAGTGCGCTCGAAGAGATCAATAAGGCCGGGCGACACGCGGCCTCCTTGACCAGCCAACTTCTGGCCTTCAGCCGTCGCCAGGTGCTCGATCCTCGTATTCTGGATCTCAATCTCGTTGTCAACGAGCTGGAGCGCATGCTCCGCCGGCTCATCGGTGAGGACATCACCCTCCAACTCTCGCTCGCCCCGGCCCCCGGTCAGGTCAAGGCGGACCCCGGCCAGGTCGAGCAAGTGATTGTCAACCTCGCCGTGAACGCCCGCGATGCCATGCCGAGAGGCGGCACCCTCACGATCGAGACAGCGAACGTCGAATTGGACGAGAACTTTGCCCGCGTGCATCCTGGTGTCTCCCCCGGACCCTATGTCCTTCTGGCCCTTTCCGACACGGGCTGTGGCATGGATGCCGCAACGCAGGCCCGGTTGTTCGAGCCGTTTTTCACCACCAAAGAACTGGGCAAGGGTACGGGTCTGGGCCTCTCGACCTCATACGGGATCGTCAAGCAGAGCGGCGGGCACATTGCCGTGTACAGCGAAGTCGGACGGGGCACCACGTTCACGATCTACTTGCCGCGCATCCTGGGCGAGGTTACCCACAAAGCCAAACCCAGTCCCCAGCCACTTCCCCTGGGCTCAGAGACCATCCTGCTGGCGGAGGATGAGGAGATGGTCCGGATCTTCACCAAGGCGGTGCTCGAATCCCAAGGTTATACTGTGCTTGAGGCCAGGGACGGCTCCCAGGCGCTGGAACTCGCCCGGCAACACGGCGGCCCGATCCATCTGCTGGTCACGGATGTGGTGATGCCGGGCATGAGCGGGCGGGCACTCGCCGAGCGGCTGGCGCAGGCACATCCCGACACGACGGTACTGTACCTGTCCGGCTATACCGACAACACGATCGTCCCTCACGGGGTACTGGACGAAGGCACGGCCTTTCTCCAGAAGCCATTCACTCCCCACGCCCTGGCTCTCAAGGTGCGCGAGGTGCTGGACACGCCGCGCAGGCGGTAGCAGCCAACGCACTGGCTTGAACCCCGCAAGTGGGCGAGGCCCCCGACATCCCGCCGCCTCTCGCCGAGGAGCAGGGCCCGAGCGATCAGGGCTTCATGAGGGAGCGGAAATTCTCGATGGATGCGTAGCGGGACGACGGTTCCGGCGGAAGCCGCGAGCTCGACTTCGCACTATGGTAAAGGTGGCCGATCCCGAACTGCTGCGCCGCAGTCAGACACCCTTCGTCATCGTCGATGTAGAGAGACCGCTTCGGATTGAAACCGACGAGCCGCTGACAGCTCGGCCAGTATTCATGCCGCATTTTCAGATAGCCGACCTCGAAGGCGTTGACGATTCGATCCACCTGCCGATCCACGCCGGTTTTGGCCACCTTGATGTCCACCCCCGATTGATGGGCGTTGGTGAGGATCGTGATACGTTTGCCAAGCCGGCGCAGGTACCGGAGAAACTCCTCCGCGCCGGGCAGGTAGTCGATCATGCCGTCCAGTTCTTTCGTCATCGCGACCACGTCGATGCCGATCCGTGTTGTCCAATAGTGCAAGTCGGTCCATTGGAGTTCTTGCTCGACCGACCGGTACATGCTCATGAGGCGGTCACGGGCCTCTTCAAACGCCAACCCGCGCATGGCAGCGTACCGCCGCGGCAGTTCTTCTTCAAAAAAGAAATTGTCGAAGTGGCGGTCGAGGAGCGTCCCGTCCATGTCGAGCAACACGTTGTCGATTTGAGACCAATCGAAGTCGTGATGGCTGATGGGTGATGGGTGATGGGTCATCGGATGCTCAGTATACCTCAGCCGGCCGGGAGCGGCGAGGGCCTGTTGTGCTCATGAAAACCGGTGTGATACGGTCCATGGGGCTTCTGGATATCCAACGAATGTTCCGCTGATCATGGCATCTCACTCATCACCCATCACCCATCACCCATTACACGTTCCGCTCGTCGCCATCATCGGGCGGCCCAACGTCGGCAAATCGACGCTGTTCAACCGTATCCTGGGATCGAGGACGGCGATCGTGGACGACGTGCCGGGCGTGACGCGCGACCGGAACTACGCGGACGCGACCTATCGCGGCCGTCACTTTCGCTTGGTCGACACCGGCGGCCTCGACCCATCGGCCACGGAGGGAATGCTCGCGTTGATCCGCCATCAGTCGCAGATGGCCATGGCCGAGGCGGATATCCTCATCTTCGTAATGGACGGTCGCACCGGCCTGATGCCGCCCGACGACGAGATCGTTCGACTGCTGCGGGGCACGAACAAGCCGGTCTTCTTCGCCATCAATAAGATCGATACGCCGAAGGCGGAGTCGCTGCTCGCCGACTTCTATCGACTCGGGCAGGATCAGCTCTACCCGATCTCCGCTGAGCACGGCCTCGGCGTTGCCGAGTTGCTCGATGCCATCTTCCCCTTGTTGCCGGACACCGATGAGCCCGGCAATTTGTCGGACGTGCCGCGCGTCGCGATTGTGGGCCGCCCCAACGTCGGCAAGTCGACGTTGGTGAACACAATCCTCGGAGAAGACCGCGTCGTGGTGAGCGCTGTGCCCGGCACCACGCGGGACCCGATCGACTCGCTGGCGACCTACCAGGGTCGTCGCTACATCTTCACCGACACGGCCGGCATCCGGCGGCGCGGGCGGATCGATCGCGGCATCGAAGGCTACAGCGTCGCCCGTTCCCTGCGCGCCATCGGCCGCTCGGACATCGCCGTCCTGCTGCTCGATGCCGCTGAAGGCGTGACCGAACAGGACACGAAGGTCGCCGGCGTGGCCCTTAAGCAGGGACGAGCTTGCATCCTCCTGGTGAACAAATGGGACCTCCGCGAGGGCGACCCCGAGGCGCGTACCGCTTACGAGGCCGATTTGCGCCGCCGCTTTCCGTTTCTTCCATGGGCGCCGGTCCTCTTCGTCTCCGCCATGAAGCGCGATTCGCTGCGAGGCCTCTTCCCCCAGATCGATCAGGTGATCACAGCATTTACCACACGCATTCCGACCGGCACGTTGAACAAACTCCTGCAACAGATTCTGGAAGAGCATCCCCTCCCCGTCCGCAAGGGAAAGCCCACGAAACCGGTCAAGTCCGCCTACATCACGCAGGTCGCGACTAAACCCCCGGCATTTGCTCTCTTTGTCGGACACCCGGAAGACATCACGCCGGCATATCTCCGTTACCTTGAAAATCGACTCCGCCAGGAGCACCGATTCCCCGGCTCGCCCATCCGTATTCTCCTCAGGAAAAAATAGCCTCCGCGAGAAGCTCGTGCGGACTTTCAAAAAAAGCTGGGACTTTCTGTCTTTCTTGTCCAAGATACTCTCAGTCCAAACAGCGCGAGCCAACAGCCGCTATGCCGCCTCTCTCCCGTCATCACATTCAGCAAAGGGTCTCTTCTCTCGAACCAACCAGGCAGGAGCAACACGATGAACGATCGGCACTCAATCACTGATGGGTCGAGGGTTGGGCCACCGAGCGCGTCGACGCCAGGAGTCGTCGTGTTCTCTTCAGCCGGCCGGCTCTTGCACATCAACGAGCAGGCCTTGAACATCGTGAAGGAAGCCGCCGGAGGAGAGTCGTTGCCTGAAGGACCGATCGAGGCATCCTCATTACCTTCCGCATTGATCGATCTCCACCGAGAGATCGTGACGCGAATCGAACAGCGAGCGGAGGCAGGAGACTGGGCACTTTTCGAAGTAAAACGAATCGTCCGGCTGGCAGGACGTAAAGTGACCCTCCGCGGGTTCGGCGTGCCCGACCACCGATCGCCTCGACAATCCCGTGTCATTGTGACCATCCAAGACGCAGTGGAGGTCTATCAGCCCGTCGTGGTCCAGCCGCTTGCTCCGACCGGCACCTGAACGACCATCGTCATCTCTCCGGCTGGTTGCGGCTTGACTCCTCCACTACGTCATGTTATTCGCTCCGGGGCGCCAAGCGCCGCGATACATGCAGGCGGGCAAGGGCCCTGAACAATACCCGCGCGTCATTGGTGAACCGGATTTTCCAATCCAGCGTGATGGGGTATACCAGCATGAAGACCGCCTTCAGCAAGTCTCGACTTACGGCATGCGTTTCGCTCATGGGCCTGTTGGCCCTGCTCTTGGCAAGCACTCCTGCCAGGACTGAAGAGCCGCCTGCTGCTCCATCGACGCCCGCCATAGATCAGTCGGCTTCGGCATCGGCGAGCCGTCAAAGCGAAGAGCCGACGATCCCGTCGATTCGGCTCCGAGGCTCCGTCTGGCGGATGAAGGCCGGCATCGTCTTTCTCCGGACCCCCATCGGCATGCTGACTTTGAGCTCGAAGACCTGTCTGCGGGATGTGCGGGGGTCCCAAGATATTCTGTTCTGGGTCCATGGCCAGAACGTCGTCGTGGAGATCAGGAAGAAGGCCGACAACACGCTTGTCCATCGCTACCTATCCGGTCCTCTGAAGTTCCAGTCACCGGAAAAGAAGGAGATTGTGCTATGGACGCCGGATGGCGAGAAGACCGTTCCGGTTGGACTACACGAAAGCGCCGTCGCCGCCCGCCAGGATCTCTCCCCGATCACAGTCGAAGTCGACGAGCAGGGGACGCTACTCGGCTTGCACGATCTACAGTTCGATCTCCAGATCGGGAACGCGCCTCTGCAGCCGGCTGACATTCATCTTGCGCTGAAGGGAGCCGTATCGAAGCTCAAATCGAATTTTATTTTCTTCCGCACCCCCCTCGGCGTCGTGACCGTCAGTTCAAAGACCGGTGTGCGTCATGCCAAGGTCGGTCAGGAGATGACGATGTGGATTCACCGCAACCATGTCGCGATCGATCTCTCCCAGGCGGGCCACTCGACGGCGAGTTATCGGTTCTTGACCGGTCCCCTCACCTATGCCTCTCCGGACCATACCGCCATTACTCTCTGGACACCCAACGGCGAGCAGACTTTCCCCGCCGACCGCGGCAAAACGATTCTATCCTCGGTCAAGGAAGGCGCCCCCATCACCCTCGAACTCAACCAGCAGGGCACAGTGGTCGACATCCGGAGACCCAACTAGCCTTCGTGCGCGCCTCCAGGCGGCTTGACAGCCTTGGACCGGCCTCGTAGACTCCGCCTTACTCAATGAATTAGCGGCTCCAGGAGCGATGTGAAGCCCTCTAACGGTTCAGCTTTCGACAAGATCTACCGGGACAATGTGGACCTGATCTATCGGTTCGCGAATCGGCTGTGCGGCGAAACGGAAGCCGCCAAAGACCTCGTCCAAGAAACCTTCCTCAACGCCTACCGAGGGTACAAGGAGTTCCGGGGCGACGCGCAAGTTTCAACCTGGCTCTATGCCATTGCCGCCCGCGCGTGTCTGCGGATGCGGCGCAAGCGCAAGGGCGAGCCGGAGCGCGAGCTGTCGCTTGACGAATTCATTCCGACTTCCGAAGGGGAACTCCGGTTGCAGATTCCGATGGACGGGCAGACTCCCGAAGAGGCCCTGCAAAACAAGGAACTCCGACGCGCTCTCGATCACGCCATCGCCGCCCTTCCTAAGAAGTACCGGATGGTCCTGATCTTGCGGGACATGGAAGGACTGAGCGCCAAAGAAGCGGGCACGATCATGGGGCTGAACGAACGGGCGGTAAAATCGCGCCTCCACCGAGCGAGACTGTTTGTCCGCCGTGAACTCAGCGCGCGGGGCATCACGCAGGTCCACGCGCAGAAATCTGCCGGCGCGGCCGGCTCGTGAAGCAAGGAACCAAGCCATGAAGAAACCACAACTGCGCGTACGACAACGAGAGGTCTCGCACGAGGAGCACCGGCACGGCAAGGGCCGCTGCCTGAACATTCTGAAACAGTTGTCCGCCTACTTGGACAACGACCTGTCGGACGATGTATGCGCAGAAATCCGAAAGCACATCGGCGCCTGTCCCAACTGCGAAGTCTTTGTGGCATCCCTCCGACACACCATCCACCTCTGTCAGCACCATCCCACCCACCCGCTCACCGCCGCCGAGCGAGCCGCACTTCGCCGTCAGATCCTGAAAGCGGCCGCTTCCGCGTGAGTGCCGATCAACGATTCCTTGAGAAACGGCATCTCCCCGGACTCATCCGGAGCCACCAGGCTGGCACGCTCACACCGGCGTACGATATGATGAGTCACGAGGCGTCCTTGTGGCGTACCAGAAGCGTGTGTGGCCATCGGTAGGATTTACAGCAGCGTGTCTGCTCCTCTTCTTCCCGGTGACGGCCGGTGCGGAATCCGTGGGTGAAGAATCCATCACGATCGACATCCTGGCCCGGCAGTTTCGCCCGGATCCGGTGGAATTGCGCCGTGGGCAGAAAATTGCGTTGATCTTCGAAAACCATGATTCCGAGCTGCACGCCTTTGTGCCCGGCGATCTGTTGGCCGGCGTCAACGTGAACATCGGCGGCAACGGGGCGCCGGAGTTCGGCCCACAGGGATTGAAGCGCATCATCATTCCACCGGAAGGCCGCGCCGAGATCCGCTTCGCGCCGGAGCGCCCCGGCGAGTTCAGGTACTTCTGCGACATGCCAGGACACGAAATGCGCGCGATGCTCGTCGTGCGGTGACCTGGCCTGCCTGTAGACTTGGCCACAAGGAAACGGATGTGACGATCGAGCCACCCATTGTCCATGGCCGGCCTCTTTCGTCTGGCTTTCCTTGCATGATACAGTGCATTCCTTCTTGTAACCGGAGGACAGGTGTATGCAGTACCAGATGTTCCAGCGGATGACCCGGGTGTCTCTCATGTGCGTGGTGTTGGCGCTGTCCGTTCTCGTTGTGGATGCCGGCACCACCGTTCTCGCTGCATCTTCCCCCAAAGGCACAAAAGGGAAATCGGGTGCAGCCCGGGTATCAGCCGTGGCGCAGGCTGCGCTGGACTATGCCTTGGCGCTCTCGAAAGGAGATCGGGTCGCGACCGGCCACCTCGACTTTGCATGTCAATACCGATTTGTCTCCGCTGCCAGTGCGGGGCTCAAAACGTTCGCAGCGGACAGCGACCCGACCTATGAGGCCTGCTGGAAGGACTTGGAGAACGCGCACGCGCCCGCACTCGAACGGCGCGACCGCGGGATGGACATCATCTGGCCGAGCAACGGCGATCTCGTGTTTCTCGGCGAGGACTTGGCCCGCTATCCGGCCTCGACCTTTGTCATGGACTCATTGGGCCTCTCTCCTCCGGGCAGCGGCCTTCACCTCGACCTGCAGGGAACGAGTCCTCTTCCTTCCGGTTCCTTTCGTCTGCATCCCAGCGGGGTGGTCATCGCAACACCGGCCACACTGGTCAAGATGAAAGTCACGTATCAGGACCTGCTCACGTCCCCGGTCACTTATGCACCCGAAGCCTATAAATGGACGAACACGGTCAAGCGGCCGCGGCGGGCGCTGAAATCCGTCACGGTACAATGGGTTGTTCTTTCAGGCCTACGCAAACACGGGTTCCCAGGCGATGCTGCGGTGGTCAACCTGCCCGCTGTTCCGCCTCCACAGGGACCCGGTGAGCTGCGCGAGGTAGTCCCCTTCGTCACGACCACAAGCCAAGCCGTGGCAGACTCACTCATCTGGTGGGAGCCGAGCGATGCACCGGGACTGCTGCTCGCTGCAACCGCACGAGCCGCGCAGTTTCCCGAACTCCGTGATCGGGTGGCACTGCTGAACCGCGTCCTCATTATCGACCCCTTCCAGCCGGACGCGCTCGCCGTGCTCTCCCGGCATCTGTATGCCCTGCTGCTGCGCGAAGGGGCAGCCATGCACAAATTGACGATCAAGGATCCGTCGCTCGCGATCGTCGTGAACGAACTCTACTGGAACACTTACGCCCAAACGACGCGGATGGACCTGTCGCTTGGGATGGAGATGGGCGGGCGGACTAATCCTACGCCGGCCGATTACCTGTATCGGATGATTCCCGCGATGGAGGCGCTGGCCAAGGTGCACCCCGAGCAGTTGGACAACCGGTTCCGGCTGGGAGTGGCCTATCGCTGGAACAACGACCAGCTCGTTGCGATCGCCACGCATGAAGCTCTCGTCAACGACATTCCACCCGAACGGCGTGCCGCTCGCACGGAGGCGCTCATCCAACTGGCCTGGTCACGGATCGCCAAGGTCGCCTGGAACCGAAGGTTCGATGATCCGGAAATTCAGCAGGCATATAAGGAAGCGGAGGAGGCCTTCACGGTCGCCGATTTGCCGCTCGACAAGTTCATGGCCGAGTACACGATGGCCTACAGCATGCTTTTCATGCCGAAGCGCGACAACGCCGGCATTCTGCAGCATCTTAATGAGGCCAAGAAGTGGTACGCCGAAGTGCCGGGCCACACGCCTGAAGTCTGGCAGTATTTCCTGGGGAACGATTCCCTGCGATCGGTGCTGGAAGCCGACCCCAGCTTCAAGCCGCTCCTGGCGGCGTCGTGAGGAGCTATCAGCTTTCAGCGGTCAGCAAAACAACGTGCCCGTGGCCTGATTCCTGAACGCTGAGAGCTGAAAGCTATTTCCAATATTGCCGATCCCGCCACATCGAACAGCTACCGGGACCTCGCCGGGCATCTCGTTGATCACTGGGTTGCACACCACAAAATCCCGATAGATAATGATTCTGATCAAGACCACGCGCGCGTGCATTGCTGTGACCGCTTCACTTTACGCGACGCGGGCACGATTTGTCGCGCTTACATGACCCATCTGAGTCACGGCGCATTGGGATAAGGGAGGAACACCATGCTACAGACACATGGATACGCTGCCATGAAAGCCGGCGCCCCCCTGGAGCCCTTCACGTTTACCAGACGGGAGGTTGGTCCCCATGATCTCCTAATCACCATCCGCTATTGCGGCATCTGCCATTCCGACCTGCACCAGGCGCGAGACGAATGGGGCGGCTCACTGTTCCCCATGGTGCCAGGGCATGAAATCGTGGGCACCGTGGCGAAGGTCGGTTCGGCTGTGAAGAAATTCAAGACGGGCGACACCGCCGGGGTGGGATGCTTCGTGGATTCCTGCCGAATTTGCGAGCAATGCAAGAAAGGCCTGGAGCAATATTGTGAAGGCCATCTCGTGCTGACCTACAACGGGACGGAACGGGACGGTCGCACGCCGACCTACGGCGGCTATTCCACCCAGATCGTGGTCGACGAGAAGTACGTCTTGCGCATTCCCAAACGCCTGGCCCCGGAGCGGGCGGCACCGCTGCTCTGCGCCGGGATTACGACCTATTCGCCGCTCAAACACTGGCGCGTCGGGAAGAAACACACACTGGCCGTGGTGGGGCTTGGTGGGCTGGGCCACATGGCCATCAAGATCGGAGCGGCGCTGGGCGCGGAGGTATCGGTCTTGAGTCACTCCAACAAGAAAAAGGATGACGCCAAGCGGCTGGGTGCGGCCGACTTCTTCGTGACTTCCGAAGTCGACACGTTCAAGAAGCTCAGCAGACGGTTTGATTTCATCCTCGATACGGTCTCAGCTCCGCACGACTACAATGCCTACCTGGAATTGCTCAAGACCGACGGTACGATGATCTTAGTGGGGGCACCGGAGAAGCCGACACCGCTCGGCGCCTTTCCGTTGCTGCTGCGCCGGCGCCGGCTGGTGGGATCGGTCATCGGCGGGATCAAAGAAACCCAGGAGATGCTCGACTTCTGCGCCAAGCATGAGTGCCCGGCGGATATCGAGGTCATTCCCATCCAACAGGTGAACGAGGCCTACGAGCGCATGCTCCGCAGCGACGTGCGCTACCGGTTCGTCATCGATCTGAATTCACTGAAGTAGGTGGTGCTGTTTTGGCCGACTCGGCTCAAGATGAGATTCATATCGATACCGCATCTGTGAAAGCCAATGGCCGGCTAGTCATCCCAGCACGGCTTCGCCGCAAGCTGGGCATCAAGCCAGGAACAAAGGTTCACTTTATCGAGCGCGGGAATGAAATCCTCTTTCAGCCCATCACGAAGGACTACATCCGCAGCATGTGTGGAATGTTGTGGAGCGCCGATTCCGTCACCCAAGACCTGCTTAATGAACGGAAGAAGGATAGGGAACGAGAAGAAGCAAAACTTGAAAGGTGCCGTGCTGGTCTTGAGCCAACATAGCGGTTAACGAGTGGTGTGCGAGTCTTGCCGCTCAGCCACTTCGTCCGAGAGTGTGGAGGGGAAAACTTAGGGACCGAGAGGGGAAATGGCTCATTGTCTCGATCCCGGTGGCATCATGATACGGCTCATGTGGCGAAAGGTCGTATGAGGGGATACGCGCATCGCCGGCTTCATTGCGGAAAGTGATAGGAAAGTCCGACCAGAATCTGATGGGCTTCATAATCTCCTTTCAGGCCACGGCCAAGCCCCAAGGTCGGATCAATCACATTGTCGAAGCTCAAGCGTGCCCGGTTGTATTTCCACTCAACGAACAGCGCGCAGTTTTTATCTTTCGTGAAGTAAGATCGATAGCCTGCAAGGGCATTGAACCCCGGAGCCCGCCCCCACGATGTAGTTCCCCCCTCCCCCTTGGCCTGATACAACATGAGCGCCGGCCCCACCCCGGCATAAGGTTCGAAGGATCCAAGCCGAGCCCGTACCATCACGTTGTACGCGATCGTGAGGACTCTGAGATCGGTTTCGCCAAACAGCACTGACCCGTTGACCGCGCCGGTAACCCGGCTCGCTTGCTCTTTGATCGTTGGCGCAGCATAGAACGACTCGACTTGGAACCCCAGCCAGGGAACAGAGGGGAAATAGAAACCGGCCTTCAGGTTGCCAACGAGAGACTTTGTGAGATTGAGATCCGTAAGGTTGTTGCCTGGAGTGGTACCCGTCGTACGGACTTCTCCGAAATTGTTGGCAAGCTGGGGGCCCAGCGCCCCTGCGACATAGAACTCAGCCCGCGCAGGAAGGGACATGAGGTGGGCGACGATCAGGCCGGGGAAAAGCCAGGCGAGCATCACGACTACCAGCCGCGGTCCGCGCTCCATTTGATGACAACGCATGTCAGTCCTCCGTTGGATGCGATCAAGCGAACCGAATCTAATCGAGTCTGCTCCTGCCACTCGATGGTTGAGGTGTGTCACAGATCGGAGTCACGTGATACACCAACGGATCGGTTTTCCACATGGCTCCGGTTACGCCCCAGTCGATCACCAACATCGACACTAACCCGAAATCGATCAACACCCCGAGTAATGACACCGCATCGAAGCCTGTCTGCGTCTGGACCACATGGTCTGAACAGCCCTTCTTCTTCGCAGCGATCGAGTGTGTGGTATTCCGTTTTACCGTCGCCATGCCGGACCCTTTTCCGATGAGGGCGCCATCCATGTAAACCTTGGCATCCGGATCGGCACTTGAGATCGTGATCTGGTCTGAAGTCCCATGAAACATTGCCGCGCAGCCGCCCATTTCAACCGACATCGCAAGAATCAACATGCTTGCTAAGAACTTCATGGCTTTCCCCTCCCTCGAAATGTTGAAATGCCACTTATAGTCGTCACTAAGCGTAGCACCCTGTCCATACATGCCAAATAGAATGCCACTTATAGTATATCCACTTATCTACTGTAGACTGACAGTCATCGTTGGCCTAGCTTACGCCCCCGATGAAACAGTCGGAGCGGTTGCAGGCAGCGTTCGGGAAGGCGATGCGGGGCGCCCGGATGGCGCTCGGGATTTCCCAGGAGGAATTGGCCGCAAGGGCTGACCTCCACCGGACCTACGTGGGGGATATCGAGCGGGGCAAGCGGAATCTCAGTCTTGTGAATATGGCCAAGGTGGCAGAGGCCTTGGGCGAGAAGCTCAGCGATTTACTCCGTGAAATGGAACGGCATTTGAGGAAATCGGGAGGCTAACCTATCGAATCAGGCCCAGCCGCTTCGCATCAGTATGATCCCAACCCACCGCCTCCAACACGCTTTTCAAGGTCTGGCGTGTCAGCGTATCACTGCCGTGGTGATAGTGCACCACCGTGATGCGGCCGTCCGGATGTGCGTAAATCCGGCCTCCCGTTTGCGTGGATCGCCGAAGCGTGAAGCCATCACGCTCAAGCGCTTTGATGAGTTGATGAACGGGAAGGTTGCGGAGCAGATGAACGAGGGAAGCGGCCTCGTTCATATGACGACGGCGAGAGCGGGAGCTTCGATGATTTCTCCGTTGGCGGGAGGATGAGGGATCGGCTTGCCGATCTCGCGCAGCGTGGCGATATAGGCATCGATGGCTTCCTGAAGGGCCTTCACTGCCTCTTGCTGTGTGCGGCCCCACGTGGCACAACCGGGCAATGAAGGGACCACAGCACTCCAGCGGCCGTCCTCTTCTTGTTCGACTTCAATGGGATAGATATAGGTCTTCATCTCAAGATGCTCAAAGGTGGGCCGATTATAGCACATTCTCCCGAGGCTCGATCGAGCGGCGGCGATCATTTACACATCCCAGCCTTCTCTCTGCTTCCGTCACTACAGGGTATGGCCAGGGTGCACTCCATAGACGATCCGTACTCCCTTCTCCAAGAAGGACAGTGCACCCAGCGTCGCGAATTGCGTGGAGGCAGCTTTTTGATCATCGCTCACTCTCGGAGGGCGGCATGGTTCATCCCCAACTGCGCGCGTCATCGACCCATTGTAGAGGATGGGCAATGGACCCCGGCAACGCCCACTCCCTCTCAGCCTCTTCTCTTTGAGCGGCGGTTCGTCTGCCTTCAACTGCGCGCATCGAGCGAGCACCGCCCATAATGTAGCAATCTGTTTATTCTTGTGTGCGGGCTCTGCGAGCATAGAAGGGAGACGAACCGCCAGGTCACTTCTTCTTGTGTGCGCGCTCCGGGAGCACAGGACCAACACGGATGCCCTACGGCCTTCCCATCTTCGCCAACTCCTCAAAATAGTGCACGAACGCCTTCATCCCGCCGGAGGCTTGCCCCCAGTCGAAGTATTCGTTCGGTGCGTGGTAGCCGTGCTCGGGTTGTGTGGTGTGGGGTCTTGCAATCACACATTCACCTCTTACGCCGATACATCTACAGGTGACTTGAGCGTGAATCTTGCCGGATTCGACACAAAGAATGCACTGAGAACTCAGCGGCGACCTCTCGCAAAGGACAGAAGACAGCGGAGACGACGGGGCACGGGATAACAAGCTCCGACGGCGACTGCCGAATGTGGGATTACAAGACCTGACCCCGATCGTCTGACCTCAACCTTCATAAAACCATTTCGTGACTCATAGTCCGTAGCACTTTACGTCACTTGTTCGTAATATTGGCCGCGTGAAATCGGATGCGACAAAGCATTTCGGCCGGCGGGTTAGGGAAAGACGAGAGAAGTTGCGTCTCTCGCAGGAAGACTTCGCCGATCAAGTCGGGCTGGATCGCACGTATGTCAGTGGTATTGAGCGGGGAACAAGAAATCCGACCCTTGCGACAATGAAACGTCTTGCGGAGGGCCTTGGCGTCCCACTCGAAACGCTTCTAAAGGGTCTCTGACGAATGGTCCCCAAGCACATTAAGCGCGCTTCTGATCTTGTAACTTCCCATCAGGCCGTGTGCAGCGGTTTTCTTGATCAAGCCTTAACAAAGACACAAAAGGCGACGCCCTATGTCGAGGCTGCGTTGTCATTTTGGCGCATGCTCCAAGACGCGGCAGAAATCTCAGAACTTCTACAATCGACTGAGTACCGAGATCACTTGCTGGCGGCAGCCGGATTTTCGGACAAAGCTATGAATCACCTTTCCCAGCCTGAACTGAGCCAAGCGTTGCAGAAGGTATTCGAGACCTTCTTAAAGAGATCGGGAACGCATTTCCGCGAAGAAGTTTTCTGCAGGTATCTCCTTACGAGAGGTGATGCTCTCGGAGGTCAGATGCGCAACGTAACCGGGGCTGCCGGCCAAACTCGACTTACTAAGGCGATCCTGGAAGCGTTGAAGAGAACTGGAACTACACATAACACACTGCTCGCAGTCAACGGGGAAAAGATCCAGCGAATTTCCTGGAGCAGTCGACGATTGCTTTTTGGCGTGAAGCCCAAACTGATTAACAAGAGTATCGATGTTATTCTGCTGGACACAGCGAGTGGCAACGATAAAGAAACTCTTCTCGAGAGACCCGCAGCCTATCTTGCCTGCGGCGAACTGAAAAGTGGCATTGTCCCTGCAGGAGCCGACGAACATTGGAAAACGGCTAAGACCGCCTTGAGCAGAATACGCTCGAAGCTCAAGCGCGCATGCCCATCGCTTTTCTTCGTCGCAGCTGCGATTGAAACGGCTATGGCAAAGGAGATCTTCAGGGACTTGAAGAAGGGGTATCTCACCCACGCAGCCAATCTCACTGATGACCGGCAAGTTGAAGACTTGGCTTCTTGGCTGATTTCACTTTAGGCGCGCGCCAGACGTACACACATTTTCTCAACGATTCACGCCCAAACTCACCCATTTGCTGACTGCTATTTCCTTTGCCATTCGGTAAAACCCATATTTTTTCGACGCGATACCCGGCACTTTCTGCAAGAGCCGACAGAATCAAATCGACAGAGATGTTTGCGCCTTCATACCTGACATTATCATTGACCATCACAAAGGGAGCACCTGGTTTCAGAGCCCGTGCACATTCATAAATTACCAGCGTCATTTCCCAGAAATAGTTGCGCACCATCCTGGGGATGCCATTGTTATTGAGCAACCGCGCAGCCTTACGATCATCGAGATATTGAAGAATTGCGCTCAAGCATTCTTGGGCCTTAAAGCTTGCAGAGGCGCGAGAATACCTTTTCCCCTCGAACAAGTTTAACAACCCCTGCTTCTCGCGATTTTCCACAGTACATGACAACATCGTTTGCCGAAGATCCCTTAGTCCATCTTCGCCAATGCCTAGCAGAGCAAGCTCAAGCGCGTATGTACGTGTGTAATCATAGCGGTTGCAGTAAGGCGGCGATGTTATCAGCGCATCGAAGCAGTGATCCGGGAGTTTGGGCAATTCCTCCAAACAAGATCCACCGACGATATCAATTCGACCGTTGTCCGAACCGGTGGGAAAGAGATCAAGGACTCCTACATTGCCCTCAAGATCATCGAGTATTTCACCGAGCTTGATGTCTAATGCTTCGTCAAAGCCGAAAATCTTCCCTTTGTCGAATGGCTTCAGGCCCTGTTTTCTTCCCGATCGATAGTCCCATCGAAGATATTGTCCATCTTTTCTCGTGAAGCTGATCTGCTCAAGAACACACAGCGCGGCAAATCGCAGAAGACGACGCGTCACCTCGGATTTCTCTTTGTCAGTTTCGGCCAGGTATCTCCCCAGCAATGTTTCGTTCTCTTTGGAAAATGCGCCCATTGTAATCCGCAGATGTGGAAAAGGATAACTCTGGCCCGACTTCCTCCAGGGTTTTGCTTTTTGCCATCGCCTGAGATCATCGATGTACACACGACTTCTATCCGATACAGTGAGTTTCCGAACTTCAATAATTTCCTGTCCTATCGGCAACAACTCGATGCCGGTTGAGTCGAGACCGCGATGACTTGCTACAAAGAGAGTCGTACCAGCTCCAGCAAAAGGATCGAGTACCGTTCCCGATTTCATTCCAAGGTAATCCAGCAGATAATGGACAAGGGCGGCGGAGAAACCTTCCTTGTACTTGAACCAACGAAAGCCTTCTTCTTGTTTGTTGGCCTGAAAACTTACAAGGGCCCTTGTCAAATGCGAGTTAACCTGCAATTGAGAAGCGAATCGCGCTTCTAACTGCTCATCCATATGGTTGATTGATTTAACCGTTACCATGCCGCGGAACATACGCCATTATGTTACTCATAGTCAACCATCATTCCAGCACGAATAGCATCAAACAGTTGAGTTGTCTGACCGCTCCCTATTTCGTTCCCATCTTCGCCAACTCCTCAAAGTAATGCGCAAACGCCTTCATCCCGCCGGAGGCCTGGCCCCAATCGAAATATTCGTTCGGCGCGTGGTAGCCGTGTTCGGGCAGGCTCAAGCCCATGAAGAGGATCGGCACGTTCCACGCCTTCTGCATCGTGACGACCGCACCGATCGAGCCTCCCTCGCGGATGAAGGCCGGTTCTTTCCCGAAGCCCGCCTTCACGGCCCGTTTTACCGTCTCGACGTAGGGTCCCTCGAAGCTCCCGCGAAACGGCTGCAACATGTTCTCGCGCTCAACTCTTACCGTAGGATTCACCTTTTTGACGTAGCGTTTGAGCACATCGAAGGCCTTCTCCGGCGTTTGATTCGGTACGAGGCGCATGCTGACTTTCAGCTCCCCATAGCCAGGCACGATCGTTTTCACTCCCGGCCCGTGATAGCCGCCACTGAGGCCGTGCACCTCGAAGGTCGGCCTGGCCCAGATGCGACTGAGCACCTCCGCAGGCTTCGCGGTTCGCAGGGAGTGAAACCCATAGGCCTTCATGAACCGCTTCACCTGGAAACCGGATGCGAGGAAACTCTTGATCTCCGCCTTCGTCGGCGCAATCACGTCCTTATAGAATCCCGGAATCTTCACGCGGCCGGTCTTGGCGTCAAGACAGGCCATCGCCACGTCCATGAGCTCGGCCAGCGGATTCCTCGCGGCGCCGCCGGTCAGTCCGGAATGGGCATCTTTCTCGCCGGTGCGCAGCACCAAGCGCGCACCGGCAAGACCCCGCAGGCCGTAGGGCATCGCCGGTCGATCCTTAGAGATCCAAATCGTATCGGAGACGACGACGGAATCCGGCCGCGGAATGCGCGCACGATCGCGGAGCGCCGCGGCAAAGCTGAGGCTCCCATTCTCTTCTTCCAACTCCCAGAGCAAGCGAATGTTGAGAGGCACACCCTGGTCGATGGCGTATTTCGCGGCGAACAGAGCGGTGAGCGCAGGGCCTTTGTCATCGGTGGCGCCCCGGCCATGATAGATGCCGTCTTGATTGCGAAATGCGAACGGCGCTTGCCGCCACTCCGGCTCCTGCGCCGGCTGGACATCAAGGTGGTTGTAGATGGTCACCGTCGGATGATGCTTGCCGGTCGTCCACCCACCAGACACTACCGGATAGCCGGGCGTCTCGACGATGTGCGCCTCCGCGCCAAGCTCGCGCAGATACTGAACCGCCAGTTCAGCCGCGCGCCTGATATCCGGCGCATGGTGCGGGTCCATGCTGATGGAAGGAATCTCGACCATCTGCCCCAGCAGGTCTTCGAAACGCGGCTTGATCTGTTCGATGTAAGCACTCAGGTGCGTGGCGTTGATCGTCATCCTCATGCTCCTCGGTGAGTCGGCGCGGCATTATAGCGCCGTGCTGAAAGGAGAGAAAGCCACGAACCGACTTCTGAGGCCCACTCGAAGATGCTAGAATGCCGGCCATGCAATGGATCGCCGTGCTGTTTCTGCTTCTTGTCGCTCCTCCTACCATGGCCCAGGAAACGGTCTCTATTGACGAGATCGTGGCACGACCGGACCTCTACCATCTGCACCAAGTCGTCCTTCGCGGAATCGTCCGAGACCTTCAAGCTCTGCCTCCTTACAAGATTCCGACAGGGGACTACTGTTATGGCGCGTTTCTCTTCCGGCTGGAGGATGATACGGGATCCATCGCGGTGGCCGTGCTGGGGATGTGCGATAAGCCCATCCTGAGGGAACTCAACGTGGCAGAAGGCGATCAGGCCGAAGTGCGGGCGGTCATCCATGCTCCCGGACATGGCACACACTACCTCAGTGTGCAAGGCCTCCGCATTTCGACCGAGGAACGGGGAGAGATCCAGGCGGTCGCTGCGAATATCGTACGGCTCGATCCATAGCAGAGGATGGAGAAGAAAGAAACTGATGAAGAGGAGTGGCTGGCTCATTATCGTGCTGGTACTTGCGGGTTGCACCGGCAGCAAGGGCTTCGATCACGCAGCGCTGCGTGAGGCCTTGCGTCAAGATTCCTTCACACTGTCCAATTCGCCAAATCAGATCGAGCCCCAGTCCGCCGCGCGACCGGCGCTGCCTGCAAAGTTGGCCCTCTATCTCAAGCCTACCCGTGTCCTGAATCGCCGTTTCGAGTGGACCGATGCGGACAAGGATACATTCCGCACCTGGGCGAGCGATCTCAAGAGTCGCGGCCTATTGTCGGACCTGTACGTCGTGGCGGAATCGTCGGTGACGGGCACACAGAACTCACGCGAGGTGGCTGCCCGCTATGGCGCTGAAGTGCTGTTGATTGTCGAGGGCGCCACCGACCTCGATCGGTACAACAATTACAAAGGTCCGTTGCTGTACTGGACGATCTTGGGTGCCTATCTCGCAGCCGGCACGCACAGCGACGCCCTCTGCCTGGTCACCGCTTCCTTGTGGGATGTCCGGGCCGGCGCTCGCTACTTTACCGTAGAATCAGAGGGGCAGGCCAAGGCTGTCGGCCCGGCGGCGTTTCTCGATGACAAGGATGCGATCGACCGGGCGAAGCAGGCGGCCATCGGAGACCTTCAACGAAAGCTGAGCGAACGGCTTCGCAGCGCGAGCGAGAATCCCTGACCGACTTCACGGCGAATCGTAGGTCCAGAGCGCCGCAAAGATCAGCATATGCTGGCCTTGAGCGAGACCCATCACACCCGGACGAATCTCCCCGCCTTTGAAAAATCCGCCTTGCGCGCCGGTTGAATCGTCATACCGGTATTCCAACCGAAACGTCGTGTTCGTTGCTGAGTAGGGCACCTTGTATTCGACCGTCGAGGTGACGGCCTTCACCACCTGCTCGAAACCGGTTTGCCTGCCGTGGCGATCCCAATAGACCTCCGGCCGCAGCGCCACCGCCCACGGTGGCGCGAGCTGCCATCGCGCAAAAAGTGCTGCCCCGGTCCAGAAGGTGCGGAGACCGTCGGGCCGCTCGGCCATCCGTTCGGTGCCGATGTCATAGGAGAAGGCGATGGTCACAGTCTCGTTCTTCCACTGGAGGATACTGTCCGAAAAGAACCGCCAGTACCTGATGTCCGTGTTGCGCTGATCAGGCCCGTAGTAAAAGTTCTGGGTGACGGTCAGTTGCTTGGTCGGCGTCCACAAGAACTGTGTCCCGTAGCTCGGTTGATTGTTAGGATGCGCGAGATGCCAATATCCATTGATGACATACAGCCCCACCGTCAATTGCTCGCGCACCGGATATTTCGCTCCCACGCCGAACATCATGTAGGGCGAGTTGTCGGCGATCCAGGAGCGCGTGTAATTGAAATTGTCTTTGGCATAGAGTGACTCGTAGCCGATGAAGCTGTTGAAGAGGCCGGCCGTCAGGGTCAGCCCGTTGCCCACGGGCGCGAGGTACGACATGTTGGCGCGGGAGAAATGCCGCAACGTATCGGCGCTCCCGACATGGGGCCGGTCCTGCCCGAACGCAAAGTCCTTCGAGTCGTAGCCGCCTTGCACGGCGAACTCCGCGCCCCAGCGTGAGTCTGCGCTGATATCCTTGCGCACGTAAGCCATCGCCATGTTGGGCGCCGGCTCGTTCGTTCGCGGGGTCGTGGTCCTGGTGCGGAACAGATGATTCTTGGGGAAGTTCAAGTTGAGGATGTAGCTGAGATCGAGATAGGCGCCGTAATGCCAATCCGCGTTCATGGACTGGGGCTTCTCAGCGGAGGAAACCGTTCGACCTTCTTGCAACGGATCAGCTAGGCCGATGTCCGCCTCGAAGAACAAGGCCGCCGACAATCCGAGCAGACGCAACAGCCGGAGAGCCTTGTCATCGGTCATGTCGCTCCTGGACTCAGTGTGAATGACGGGAATCGGAGGGAGACTGTACACGAACGAGGGCGGAGGAGGAAGGGTAAGAAGGTCGATTTGTCGGAGTGGATTTCGAGGGGCCGATCTCTCTCAGGTGGGCTCCTGCCTCATCGCCTCATGCGACGCGAACCATCGCCACACCAGCCAGCCCCAGATCGCCAGCATGCCGATCCAACCGAGGATGGCAACGCGATGGGCAATCACTGTATCGGACGTCAGGACGCCCCAGCGGCTGAAGATCTCCGTCCAATCGTGCTCTCCGCCCCCAACGAGCGGCAAAGCTTGCGCCCGCGCATCGGCCATGTAGCGGGCGACGTTCAGGAAATTCTCAAAGAACCACCAGCCCGCGACCGAGCAGCCGATCGTATCCCGTTGTCGCCAGAAAGCCAGCCACACGACCGCAGGCATGGCCAGTTGGGCAAGCGTGCCTCCGTACAGTCCGAGCGTGTCGCCGAAGAGGCCGAAGATCGGATGTCCCGCTTCGTGGAAAACGAGGTTGACGCGATCCAGGAAAATGAAGCCATCGTCATCGGTCGCGAGCAGATAGAGCAACCAGGCCAGCCCACCGGAGACGGCCACCATCTGCCAATTCGCGACGACCTTCCACGGATAACCGTGAATCCGCTTCGTGCATTCGAGAATGTCACGCGGCGTCAACATGACGAACCACCTCTTCCTCTTTCATTCCTCACACTCTATAGCTCCGGATGGGGAGGGCTGCCGAGTAGCCTCCCACTGCGCGCGTCCACCGAGCGCTTTCTTCATTAGGGTCGAGCGATGCTCGACACGGGAGGGGGCCCGAACCAACTCCCCTCCCGTACCCACAGCGCGGGGTGCGCGAGCAAGGAGGCTACTCGGCAGCCCTTCTCCCACGCCTCACCGCCCGAGCACGCACCACATCCGGCGCGTCCCCGATTTTTGATCGGTGACCGGTTCGCCGCTGAAGAAGCTGACTTGCCAGGCGACGATGTCGTCATTCGGATCGGGCGTGGCGGTCCAGTAGATTTCCGACTTGATGTTGGAGAAGGGATGACCCGCCGGGAGCGACGGATCATGCTGGGAGAGATCGATCAGGGTTTTAAGTTCATCGATAGACGGAGCCCGCCACTCCGATTGGCCGCCGACCGTCTTGGTCGCGCAGCGGGCGACCGAGGCACTCCAGACATCATGCACACGATCCGGCTCCTGTTCCCAGATCAAGCCGGTCTGATTATCTTTGACTGCCGCTCCATTCATGATCACGGTAAACCGGTCCCCGGCCGATGTGATCGGCGGCACCGCGAGCAACAGGAGCATCAGGATCCAGGACAGAGAGCTATGGACGCGCAGCCAATGTGTTCGTCTCATGACGCTAGTGAACAGAGAAGGGGACCGGCGCAAAGGTCAGCACGAAGATGGCCAGCGCAGCCCAGCCGATCCAGACCCTCGTTCGTCCCAGCGCCGCCTCGGGGTCGAGAACCGGCGGATGAGCCAGCCCCCACATGCCCGCCATGCCGGCCCAGAGGAACCAGCCGGGCCAGCCGACGAACCCCAGAATGATCAGGACGGGAACGATCGCGAAGGCCATCGTGCGCTGGCGAGTCCCCCAGAGCGCATAGGCGACGTGGCCGCCGTCGAGCTGCCCGATAGGAATCAGGTTGAGCGACGTCACGAACAGTCCGAACCAGGCGGCAAAGCCGATAGGATGCAGCACCACGTCGGCAGTGGGCGGAAGGGAGCCGATGACGAGCCACGACATGAACTGCAACAGGAGCGGCTCACCGAGATGCAGGCCATAAGTCGATTGCGCCTCGACCACACGAGACAGACGCAAACCGATCACGAGTGCGGCAACGGCCACGACGAAGCCGGCGATCGGCCCGGCCACGCCGATATCGAAGAGCGCCCTTCTGTTCATGATCGGCCCGCGCAAGCGAATGATCGCCCCGAAGGTCCCGATAAAGTGCGGCGGTCCGGGGATAAACAGCGGCAAGGAGGTCGGCACGCGATGGATACGCGACAACACATAGTGGCCGAGTTCATGGGTCACCAGGATGCCGAGCAGCGTCGCTGCGAAGGGCACGCCATCCCATAAGACGCGCGGATTGTTCGCCAGGAACTGCCAGGCTCCTTGAAACGGACTGGTGTTGGTTTGGTACGCACCGGCCCAGAGGGTGGTGAAGATGGTAATGAGAAAAAGACCCAGCGGGAGCAACCAGCCTGAACGTACCGGCTGCCTGGGCTCATCCGGCTCATTCTCGAATGGCTGCGCCGCGTTCCGGTCCTCCCGCATCGGAGCGCTGGTCGGTTCGATCTCGTATTCGCGCTCATCCATAAAATATGATGCTCACATCAGGCGGTCCCAGCAAAGGGATTGTGGGCTAACTCCTCGCGGACGCTCGTTGCCGGCCCGTGACCTGGAAGCAAGATGGCGTCCTCAGGTAATTTCAACACACGCTGGCGCACGGATTCCAGATGGAGGGGATAGAGCTTAGCTGGATTTGACCGGCCGATTGACCCGGCGAACAGCGTGTCGCCGACACAACAAATCGTCCGGCCTTCTCCCTCGACGCGATAACAGGTACCGCCCGGTGTATGGCCTGGCGTCGCCAGGCACCGAACGGTCAGTCGACCCACCTGGATGGTTTGACCATCCTTTGGTGCCACGAGGAAATCTTCCGGGGGGCGCCAGCTCAGGAGATCGAGATCATCCGGACCGAGGTATACCGGGACCTCCCGTAGCTTGAGGAGGCGGTCGATGCCGTCCGCATGGTCCGCGTGGCCATGTGTCAGACAGATCCCCAGCAGGTGGAGGCTGCGCCGCTGCAGCACCTCGATCACCGCCGCCGCATTGTATCCCGTATCGACCAGCAACGCCTCGCCGTCATCGTGTAGCACATAACCTTTGACTGCATATCCACCGATATCGCCGTGGATCGTCTCCACGTGGGTGAGCGTGGGTGTCGCGGCCGGCATCCACTTGTCGATGGCGATCTGCTCCAGCGGATCAGCGCGAAGCCCTAACGCGTTAGCAATCGCCCGCACCTCATCACGATGCCGCGGTTGATCCCCTCGCTCCAACGCCGTAATGTCGGCTCCCGGGAGTCCAGTGTCGCGCGCGACATCGGCGACCGCCAACCCCTGCCCCACGCGCGCCTTCTTGATGATGTCGCAGAAATCGTCTTCTAAAGGCATAACAAGCTCGTAGCAAGCAGCAAATAGCCAGAAAATTAATCCTGATTTCTCGCTCGAAGCTATTCGCTACCTGCTATTTGCTATCAGCTAGGCATGCCTGCCACGCTTCCACCATTGCCGGATCGACATCTACCAACAGCACGGTCTTCAAGTGGCGTGGCGAGAATTGTTGAACTTCACCGACCATCAGTGATGCGGCTTCCTTCGGGTCAACACCACCGACGCCGGTCCCCATTCCCGGCATCGCCAGAGATTGGAAACCCTTCTCATCGGCCAACACCAACGCCGCCTTCGTCGCAAGCGCGACGTTCTGAGCAGGAATCCGCATTGCCGGGTCCGGCATCGTCGGCGCATGGATAATGCCTTTGAACCTTGTTTTCCCACCGGAGGTCAGCACCGCTCTTCCCACCGCGATCGGCGCCTGCCTCCGTGCCTCCTGCTCCACTTCCTGCCCCGCCGCCCGCTTGATCACCCCTGCCACTCCACCGCCCATGATGCCATGACTATTCGCGGCGTTCACAATCACGTCGGCTTCAACGTCGAGAATGCTGCCTTGGACGACTGTGATGTGAATAAACATAGTTCAGCGATCCCCGCAGAGAGTTACGGCTATTGGCGTCAGCTCAAGCTGCCGATGATGTGCCGGTACTCATCTTCGGAGTAGGCTTTCAGCGTCGTCGAGCGAACGTTTCCCAACGACCCCAGCTTGAGCGCGAAACTCGCCAGCTTGTCGTTGTTCGGCATATCCACGATGAGCACGAGGTCATACATCCCTAACGTCATGTAGAACGATTTGACCTCGCCGCCCATGTCCTTGGCGAGTTTTTTCACCGCATCCAACCGCTTGGGCGAGTCCTTCACGTTCTTGATGCCCTGATCCGTCCAGTTGAGGAGCATCACACAGGTCACCATGATGGCCTCCTTATCACCGATCCGCCACGCTCGCAATCCGTTGGTTCCACAGTACCTTGTCTCTGGGGGGCAATCAAGGTAGAGAAAGATGGCTCCGTGAAGCCGGTCACGCAACCTTCCTTGATACCTCATTTGGCTATGGTGTCTACTGCCACCGGCCCAAGGCGAAGTCGGACAATGAAAGTGAAGCGGCTAAAAGTGGGGGTTCGCCCTTTAGAAGAAGGGTTGCAGGAGTTCGGTGCAACGCTCAAGGCTCTCCAGGCGGGCAAGACCTTGCCCAAGCGAACAGGGGTCTACTTCGTCAGTGTCGAAGCGATGCGGCAAGTGCTCACGCCGTCACGCCTGACCTTGCTGCATCTCATTCGGACTCGTCATCCCCGCTCCATTGCCGCGTTGGCGAAGCTGATGCGTCGGGACTTTAAGAACGTCCATACCGATCTGAAGCTGTTAGCCGATCTCGGACTGGTGCACTTGGAACCCGGAGCGCATCTGCGGGACTCCGTCACCCCGACCGTTCCCTATGAACGAATTCAGTTCGAGATCGCTGTGTGAGGGGGATAAGAGGCTTAGGATTTCGAGGCAAGACCGCCGAGGAATTTCGCCGCGTCTCTTGTAATCTGCTCGGCCGTCCGGCTATTCGGTTGAAGTTTCGCGGCCCAAGGTCGGCCCGGATGGACCGTGTCCCATGATGATCGCTGCTGGTTGTATCTTCCTTTCCCCGGATCGTGGTTCCCAAAGCCGTCGATCTGCGGGTTCCACAACGGGGAAAACATCGTAATCAGCAGCGACTCGCCCAGCGGAATCCAGATGTCATCGACGATCAAATACCGGCATCGGAAGTCCGCCAACTCAAGATTCTCCGCTTGCTCGATCGAGTCGGCATGCTCTCGCAGCCGCCTGTAGAGAACCTCACCGGGGTCCTCTCCAAGGCCATAGCCCCCCCTTGCGAGCGCCGGGAGGAACGGCCTTCCCGACGTAGATCGGAGCAGCCCATCGATGATGACGATTGTTCTTCGCAAGCTCATGATAAGCGGAGAACGACCCCGCATAGTAGATCGCATAGATGCCGGCCCCTTCAAACGGCTCAGGCGGAGGAAGCGAGACGACCGGCCGCTCCAGCAGAGCCTTGGTGACACTTTCGCCAAGATTGGACTTTTCGAGCGGATTGTACGGTTCGTCGGGCATCGAATCCCATCCTCAGGGCTTCCGTATGATGACCGCCGACTCGTACAAGGTGGCCTTCGTTGGAAGTCCCCTGCGGACGGATGACTGTGTGACGCTGGCCCCGACTCTCTTGTCCCGGATACAGGGAGTTCCCTCCAATTCAAATCCTTGCTGGACGGCAATCTCTCCAAGGATTCGTTCAACCTTGATCTCCAAGCCCTGAATGATTGAATTACCGATCACAATCACTCCCACTCCACCTCGCTTCATCACTCTCTTCAAGACCCCGAGGAAGCGATCGCAATCATTGAAGTAGGAGACCACATAATTGGCCCATCCTGGGCCACCATAGGCCCCGGCACTCTTGCGAATTTCACGGAGTTGTTTAAGAACTTTTTCAAGCTCACGGTGTTGGAAGTTCAGTGTGAGGTCGTGCCCGTCTCGCACGGTCTGCCAAAACTTCCCTAAGTTGCCCGTTTCCAGCTCCCGTTGCTGTTGCGGCGACGAGATGAAGGAGAGCCAGTACAACTGCGGCCTGGTATTGCGGACATAGTGATAGTTGTTCATGTACGGAGGCGATGTGACCATCAAGTCCACCGATGCCGCCTCCAGCTCGTCATGGTCGGTCAAAAAATTCGCATTCAGAACCCGGCCCGCCCCGACGGCCGTTGTCTCGTGTGTCTGTTCCCGAAGCCACGCGATGTCGGCCCGCATGTGGTGTAGCTTATGGAGTAAGACGGCCAAGACATCGGCATCCTCGACCAACGGTTTTCCTGCTCCGGGTCGAGAGCCCAGACTCGGCTCATAGGTGTAGTTGGAGACGGTCACGATGATAGAGCCCAAAGCGATGCGGAACAGGGTTGCAATGCGTTCATCCGGGATCGACGCAAAGAAACCCAGCGCGTGCAGCACCTGTCGCTCCACGCGAGGACTCAAGAACGGGATTCGCGTTTTCAGATTCGGCGCACCGATCCCGTTCGGCGGGGGCTCCGAGCGCCAGGTTTTCCCCGCCCGTCTCGCCTCGTCTATCCACGCATCAAACTGTTCGAGGTTGATCGTGAAAGTTTGGAGCTTGGCTGTCGCCGCCAGCGCCGGGTAGGGATTGATCTCGAAGCCGATGGCATCGTGGCCATTAAGAACAGCCTGCAAGAGTGTCGTGCCAACCCCAGCGAAGGGATCGAGCACAAGCCTTCTTCTAGGCCCGCTGACCGGGCGCAGGTAGGCGGCACACACGCTGTCGACGAATGACGCCGAGAATCCGGCAATCCATGGAACCCAACGGTGCACAGGCAGACTCTTGTTCTCTCCGAAGGCCGGGTCTCGAAACACACCATTGGCTGGGTCCGCAGATCCAAAGCTGAACAGGGGGAGTTGGTTTCGCGGAGAACGTGGAGAAGCTTCCTGGTAGGTCGCTTCTGTTTCGGCAACTCGGGAATTGCCTGATTGAAGCATTCGATGACCTCTGCCAATGAGTTTGTTCTTCGCTAGTCGAGATCGAGTGTTGGTGGCAGGTTGCACGGGCACGGATGCTACGCACCCTATTGGCAAGTGTCAATATTCAAGTTTGAGCAACAGTGAGCCTCTAGAATTTTTCTTCCATGCCGCACAAGCTCAATAGGTTGTCTCTTACCTGTTTCTTTCCGCGGACTCCCTGAGCTTCCTCAATCCCCTTTATGTGCGAAGGGTTCAGAGTCTCCGCTGCTATTGCAGCCGTCGAACAAGCGCTTTCTCCACTCACCGCTCTTGGGGCTCGGTGGGCCATGAAAGCCTGGCTGCGCGCGTCCAACGAGCACTGCTTCACCGTGCGGGTTGCGCGAGCACGAGGCTTTCATGGCCCACCGAGCCTTTCCCCTCAGCCCTCCGGCGTCAGCCTGATCTCTTTCACTTCTCCGAATCCCGACAAGAGCCGTGGAAGTGCCTCCCCGGGCCCAACGGCGAGAATCTTCAACCGATCAGGATGGAGATGCTTCTTGGCGGCGGCCAACAACTCTTCTTTGGTCAGCTTCACCACCTTGTCGCGAAGCTGTTGAAGAAAATCCTTGGGCAGGCCGTCGTACTCCAACTCCATCAACCGATTGACGATGGCTGAGGGACTCGTGAACGAGAAGACGAACGAATTGACGTAGGCTTCCTTGGCTTCATCCAGTTCCTCGTCCGTCACCGGTTCGGTCCGGAGCCGTTCGACGTTGGCGACGAAGCGGTTGATCACCTCCTGCGTGGAGGCGAGTTTCGTCTCCGCCCGCATCAGCCAGATCCCTTGATCGTGCGTGCCGGTGCGAACGGCGCTGCCGACCGAGTAGGCCAGACCTCGCTTCGTCCGCACATCGTTGAAGAGCCGGCTGCGGAAGGAGCTGCCTCCCAAGATGTCGTTCGCGATGGCCAGGGCGACATAGTCCGGATCGTTTTCCTTGATCGTGAGATGGCCGACGCGCAGGTGCGTTTGCGTCGTCTCTTTGCTGACAAACCGGACCGTGCTGAGGCTCGCTTCACCCTCCGGCACGTCGGGAATCTTCAGGTCCGGCACCTCGCCCTTCTGCCAATCGCCGAACACCTCGCGCAACGTAGTGAGCATCGCGCCCTTCTCGAAGTCGCCCGTGACGCCTAAGATCATCCCATTGGGCTGGACCGTATGTTGATGGAACGCGATGAGATCGTCGCGCGTGAGGCGTTGGATGGATGCGACCGTGCTTTCTCGTGCCGTCGGATGGTCGGAACCATAGAGCAGTTTGACGAACTCGCGCCCGACGATGGAGCCGGGATTATCCTGGCGCCGGCGGATGCTTTCGATGGCTTGCAGTTTTGCCAGCTCGACACGCGCCGGGTCGAAGGCAGGCGCCCGCAGCAGGTCTGCGAAGATCTGTATCCCTCGCTTGAGGTCTTTCTTCAACACGTCGAGCGAGGCCGATCCGGATTCCCTTCCGATAGAGATGCTCAGCGACGCAGCGAGCTGTTCCAGCTCTTCGTCCACCTGATCGGCGGACATCCGCATCGAACCGCCCGTTCGCATGACGGACCCCGCCAGCGCCGCTAGGCCCACCTTGTCTGCCGGATCGAGCCAACTGCCCGTCTTCAGCATGGCGTTGACGGTGATGAGCGGCAGTTCGTGATCCTCCAGCAAATAGACCACCAGGCCGTTGTCGAGGACGACACGTTCCGGCTCCGGCGGATTGAACTCGACCGGCGAGAACTTCATCCGCCGGGGATCGTCGAGCGTGAGGTCCCCCGCTGATCCGACCGTCGCCTGACCCCCCACGATCGCCAGCAGCATGACGGCGATTGCCGGTATCTGTCCCCTCACCCCTACCCCTTCACCCCTAACCAGCCTCATTGCGTCACCTCGCCGCTCGGCAATGCCGTCATTTTCTTATTCTTGTCGTTCCCCTTTTTCACCAGAATGCCGACCGTGCGATTTGATTTGATCAAATACTGCGTCGCCACCCGCTGAATGTCGGCAGGCGTCACCGCGGCGATGCGATCCCGGGCCTTTAAGACGTAGCGCCATTCGCCTGCGACCGTCTGGTACAGGGCCAACTGCGAGGCCAATCCCGCGTTCGACCGGAGAGAGCGGACCAAATCGGCATCCAGGTTGTTCAGCACTTTTTCCAGCTCTTTGGCCGAAACCGGTTCGGTCTTGAGCCGTTCGAGTTCCTCAAGAATCGCCGCTTCTACCTCGGCTGTCGTGTGCGGTGCCCGAGGCGTCGCCATCACGACAAAGAGGTTCGGCGCGCGCACGCCCGGATAATTTGTATCGGACGTGACGGAGGCCGCCAGCCGTTTGTCTCGCACCAACCGGCTATAGAGTCGGGAGGTCACACCATCGGTCAATACCGCATCGATCACGTCGAACACATAATCATCCGGATGACCGATACCCGGCTTGTGGTAGCCGATCGCCAGCGACGGTTCCGCATCGAACTCGACCTCGACCCGCCGTTCACCCCGCTGCAGCGGCTCGACCGTGAGCACCGGAGGGGCGGGCGGCGAGGCGGGAATGTTTCCGAAGGTATTCTCGATCAGCGCGAGGACTTCCTTCGGATTAATGTCGCCGACGATCGCAATCGTGGCGTTCCCCGGCCCATAGTAAGTCTTGAAGAACTCCTCCGTCGCGGTCGGCGTGAGCGCCTGAATATCGGACGCCCACCCGATAGTCGGCACGCCGTAGGGATGGGCTTGGAACGCCGCGGCCGTGAACGTCTCGAACAACATGCCGTTGGGGCTGTCCTCTGTCCGCAGCCGCCGCTCCTCCATCACGACGCCGCGTTCCTTATAAAACTCGCGCAACACAGGATGCGCCATGCGGTCGGCCTCGAGCGCCGCCCAGAGGGGAAGCCGGTTGGCCGGCAGGCTGATCATGTAGCGTGTCAGGTCCTTGCCGGTGGCCGCATTGAGCCCGACGCCGCCGTGCCGCTGGTACAGCAACGCCATTTCGTTGCCGACCACGTAGTGCCCCGCCCTTTCTTGCAGCTCCTTGAATCGTTGCTGCAGCGCCTCCAGTGTTGTCTCTGCCGGCGTGTTCGAATTCCCCGCCTGAGCAGCGGCAGTCATCTCCCGCTGCTTTAGTTCGAGCTCGGTGCCCACGCGGTGCAACTCATCCAACAGCTCCCGTTCTTTCTCGTAATCTCTCGTGCCGACCGTGCGCGTTCCCTTGAACGCCATGTGTTCGTACAGATGCGCAATGCCGGTCCGGCTGACTTGCTCATTGATGCCCCCGACGCCAAATGTGAGATTGATCGAGACGACAGGAGTTTGGTGTCGCTCGACCATAAGCACCGTGAGCCCGTTCGCCAGCTTGTGTTCGATCACGCGGTCGGCCAGACTGGCCGCCTGCGGCGCGTCCGCCGCAGAAGACAGGTTGAGGTCGAGGCTCAGGCTGAGGGGTGGAGGCAGAAGAAACAGGAGCAAGACAAGCCCGAACGTCAATCCCACCCTCAACCTTAACCTCAGCCTCAACCTTGATTTCGTCTTCATATGAACAGCTCCATCAGATCTTCCGGTCGTTCGATGAACCACTCCGGTTGGCACGCGGCCATCTTGGCCCGGTTGCCCATGCCGTAACCCACAGCACAGACTCTGACCCCCGCATTGTGGCCTCCGTTGATATCGTTCGTACTGTCGCCGATGAGCACGGTCCGTTCCTTCGGCACGTTGAGCTGCTCCATCACGTGAAGCAACATCCCGGGTTCCGGCTTGAGGCCGAAACCGTTATCGCCTCCGACCACGCAGGCGAAGTAGTGGCGCCCCAGGCCGTTCAGAATGACGTTGGTGTACTCGATCGACTTGTTCGTCGCGACGGCCTTCCGCTTGTACGCGAAGTGGGCCAGCACCGGCTCAATACCAGGGAAATAGCGGGTGCGGTCCAGACAGTGGGCGAGGTAGTGTCCGCGAAACACGCGCAGCGCCTCTTCGTACCGGGGTTGCGTCTCCTCGCCGACGGCCAACCGCAGCAGCCGCTTCACGCCGTCCCCGACAAAGCCGAAGATTTCCGCTAACGGGCGCTGCGGCAACCCCAGTTCAGATAGTGTCAGGTTCACCGATTCGGCGATGTCCCACTTGGACTCGATCAACGTGCCGTCCAGATCGAAGATCAAAAGATCGACTTCGACTTTTCCCATTTTCACTTCACCCTTCGCAATTCTTCCTGGAGCGAGGCCAACACGGCGCGACGCTCAGGATCGGCTTCTTGGAGCATGGAATGCCGCACATAATTGATGAGCCGTTTCGGTCCCACGTGCGGTGGCAGGACCGGCTCGACGATCCGCCACCGGTTCTTGACCGCCTTCACACGAACCCGCACCTGCTCGGTGATCGGTTCCGGACGGAAGCTGCCGGTCGTCAGGTACACGGACCCCAGCACCTGAAACTCCACCGGGATGACGACCTCCAGCTTGTTGACGACCTCCCATTGCTTGATGTCTTCCGGAACCGTAAAACTCTCGATCACCACCACGCGCCCCCACACCGGCTCGTCCTTCCAATTAATATACGGGAGCAGGGTGTCGAAACCAGCGGCGTCCAGGCGAACGCCTTTTGCGTCAAGGGACAGGTAGCGTTTGACGATCTCGGTCGGCGAATGGTCGAGCGCACCGGTTTGAGCCGACACGCCATCTGAAATAGCAAACACCACGAGCGCCAGACACAGGCACCTGACAACCCTCCGCTTTAGCTCGGTTCTCAAGGTCATCTCTTCCGTCTCACACTTTCGCCTTTAGTCGGGGGGCTGAGCGGG
>JBBIQV010000001.1:166312-172358 GCA_037442105.1 Nitrospiraceae bacterium
TCCAGCGAGCACTTTCTGAAGTGCGGGCTGCGCGAGCACGGAGCCCCGCTCAGCCCCCCAACGCTCACCCCACCTCGTGGAGTTTCATCACATTGGTTCCGCCGGGCTGCCCGGCGACCGTCCCGGAGAGCAGCACGATCCGTTGCCCGGCATCAGCGAGTTTCTCCTCTTTGAGGCGACGTTCGACCTCCAGGACCCGTTCATCCGGATTCTGGATGCGGGGCATCGTGTAAGGAATCACTCCCCAATACAGGGCCATGCGCCGTCTCACATCCTCGTGCGGCGTGAAGGCAACGATCGGCGCAGCGGGGCGCTGTTTCGACACCAGTCGAGCGGTCGTCCCCGATTCGCTGAACGCCACGATCGCCGTGGCACCGATTCCCGCTGCGGCCGAAGCCCCGGCCTCACACATGGCTTCCGGGATGGAACGGGCTTCCCGCTCCCGCCGCTCCCTGCGTCGAACCCGTGGCACAGCTTCCTCTTCGGCAGCTCGTACGATCCGATCCATCACGCGCACAGCCTCCACCGGATAACGGCCGGTCGCTGTTTCCGCCGACAACATCACCGCATCCGTGCCGTCGAAGACGGCGTTGGCCACATCGGACGCTTCAGCCCTCGTCGGGCGAGGATGTTCCGTCATGGACTCCAGCATCTGCGTCGCCGTGATGACGAGGCGGTGCCGGCGGTTGGCTTCGGTGATGATCCGCTTCTGGAAAATGGGCACACCTTCGGGTCCCATCTCCACGCCGAGATCTCCGCGCGCGATCATCACTCCGTCAGCCTCGGCCAGCAGATCGGGCAACGAAGCAATGGCTTCGGCCCGTTCGATTTTGGCGATGATGGGCTGATCGCCGCCGCAACCCGCCACCACCTGCCGGGCCGCCGCCACATCCTTCGGGCCACGGACAAACGAGAGCGCCATATAGTCCACCCCCTGCACGACACCGAAGCGAATATCGTCGCGATCCTTGTCCGTCAGGGTCGGGGCGCTGATCGCCGTTCCCGGCAGATTGATCCCTTTATTGGAAGTCACATGCCCGCCGGCAAGCACGCGACACTCAACGGCCCCTCGCACAATGCTGACCACCGTCAGCTCGATGAGACCGTCGTCGATCAAAATTCGCGCGCCCGGTCTCACATCACGTGCGAGCTGAGGATAGGTCACAGGAATCTCGGTGCCGATGGAGGGCGTCACCGTCTGCGCGCCGATCTGTCCGCCGGAACGGAGCATGCCGCCGGTCAGCCTGACTCGCTGCTCCGGCACAAGCTCGATGCCGCCTTCCTGCAGCATCCCCACACGAATCCTGGGCCCCTGCAGGTCCTGAAGGATGGCCACCACCGCCTTCCGGCGCGCGGCCACTTCGCGGATGGTCTGGATCGCCAGCCGATGGGTCTCTTGCGTGCCGTGTGAAAAGTTGAGCCGGGCGACATCCATACCCCCTTCGATGAGTTGGTCCACGAGACCGGGGGTACTGCTCGCCGGCCCGATGGTACAGACGATCTTGGCTTTGCGCATGGAGAGAGTCGCCAGCCGTCAACCGTCATGCGTCAATCGACGAGGCACAGTTTCCTTCTGGATTCACGAGTGACGGTTGACGGGTGACCAATGACGGATTTGGGCCTTCAGCGCATTCTAACACCGCCTTTTCGGGCTCGCAAAGATTCTCCGGGAACGATGGAAACCTCGCGTTGACCTTCCTCAGGATCACATGGTACGGTTCCGCAGGAACAATGCCGAGCAAGAATCCATTGCAGTCCGCCAAATCTCCCTGGGCATACCTTCTCACCGTAAAAGAAAATCAGAAGTACGACACGGCCCTCACGATCCCCAACGGATTTACCCTTAAAGTTGCCAGAGGCGCGAAATGCAAAACCAAAGACGGCCTGTTCGCCGAATTTGCCCGCGCTCTTTCCTTTCCGGATTACTTCGGCCACGACTGGGATGCGCTCGAGGAATGCTTGGCCGATCTCGAATGGCTCCCCGCCAAAGGGTATGTGGTGATCGTAACCGACGCGGAGCAAGTCCTCGCCAAAGACAAAGAGGAATACCCGACCTTCATCGACATCCTCAACGACGCCGGCGAGAGCTGGAGTAGCCGCCAGGGCAACAGCGCCGCTCAGACCGGGGTTCCCTTTCACATAGTCCTCGTGGTATCGGAACGACACAAGTCCGCGCGGAAGAGCTTGCTGGTTCCTGCGCTCCAGTGCGAAGATACGCGAGGGCGGGCAACGCGCAACAACGTGTCGAAGATCAGATCCAAGGGGCGCTAATCAAAGGGGTTCTGTGGCCCTTCGAGCAACGCACGTTCCTCACGCCATCGGGCTTGCAAGACAGTGAAATGCGACGCACAGATGCCGTGCGTTTCGTGGGGATCGTCCATAGGCGCTTTCACACCAAGGACTGCCGGCTTCCCTTCTCGCTCGCACCAGGCGCAGATAATTGTCACGGCGTTTCACCACAGAATATGATCGGCGAGAGATTTTATGCAGCAAGAGTCGCGCCACCGCCGGCCCCATGCTCCTTTTCTCGGTTTCTTGACCCCCCCTAGAGGCCCATGTTACGGTTCGCCCCCGTTATGAAGACGAGCCGATCCCAGCAACTCTTTACCGACGCCCAGCGGTACATTCCCGGCGGCGTCAACAGCCCGGTTCGGGCGTTCCGCTCCGTCGGCGGCCAACCGCTCTTCATCAAGCGCGCCAAAGGGTCACGGCTCTATGACGCGGATGGCAACAGCTTCATCGACTATGTCCTATCCTGGGGACCGATGATTCTCGGCCACGCGCCGGCGCCGGTCATCAAGGCCATCGGTCGCGCAGCCGCCAACGGCACGAGCTACGGAGCACCGACCGAATTGGAAGTGCAGCTTGCCCGGATGATCCGCGAGGCCCTACCGTCGATGGAGAAGGTCCGGCTGGTCAGTTCCGGCACCGAGGCGGTCATGAGCGCCATCCGTGTGGCCCGTGCCTTCACCAAGCGCGACGCGATTCTCAAGTTCGAAGGCTGTTACCACGGCCACAGCGACTACCTGCTGGCAAAAGCGGGATCGGGCTTGGCCACGCTCGGCATTCCCGACTCGCCCGGCGTGCCGGCCGACTTCACCCGCCACACGCTGACAGCTCCCTACAACGACGTCCGCTCGGTGCAGCAACTCGTGAAAGAGCATCATGCGAAACTGGCCTGCATCATCGTTGAGCCCATCGCCGGCAATATGGGCGTGGTGCCGCCCGCTCCGGATTTTCTCCCCACGTTGAGGCAGCTCACCCAGGAGCACGGCATCCTGTTGATCTTCGACGAAGTCATCACCGGCTTCCGCGTGCTATATGGCGGGGCGCAGACACTCTATGGAGTCACCCCGGACCTCACCTGCTTGGGGAAAATTATCGGCGGAGGTTTGCCGGTGGGCGCCTACGGAGGCCGCAAAGAGATCATGGATTTGATCGCGCCGGCTGGTCCCGTGTATCAGGCGGGAACCCTGTCGGGGAATCCGTTGGCGGTGACCGCCGGCATTGAGACGCTGAAGCGACTGAAGGCACCAGGGGTCTACCGAAAGCTTGAAGAAGGCTCAGCGGCATTGGCGAAAGGGTTGGGGGAGGCAGCACGCAAAGCAGGGGTGAAGCTGTCGCAAACCAGGGTTGGCTCGATGCTGGGGGCTTTCTTCAAGAAGGGGCCAGTGGTGGACTGGGAATCGGCGAAACAGTCAGATACGAAAGCCTACGCAACCTTCTTTCACCGCATGCTCGTCAAGGGCGTCTATTTCGCCCCCTCCCAGTTCGAAGCGGCGTTTCTCTCAACCGCCCACACCCCCACGGACATCGAGCACACGATCCGCGCCGCGCGAGCCGCTTTCAAGAGCTTATAGCAAATACCGGCCATAGGCTCTTGCGGCTGTATCGAAAAGGATTCGGCTCGTATCTGGCTCGATACAGCCCCTCTTCTCTATTCCTCATCCTCGTCATCGGCTTCTAATGCCTCCTGCCGCTTCTGCTCCTCCATCGCGTTGTTCAGAAGCATCCGGATGAACATCGAATAGAGCGAGCCTTTTTCGATGGTGCCTCCCGGCGGAACTGCGATCTTCCCTTCCTTTATCATGCGGTCCATCCACGCCTTCTGATCGGGAGCGATCAGAATCGGGATCTCGACCAATCCAACTCGTCCGAACATATCCATGGGATAATCCTCCTCTTACAAGCCTTTTACTTTCCTCATCTCCCCAAGTGAGCGGGGTGAGCGGTTTGCCTCTGAATTGCGCCCGTCGAGCGAGCACTTTCTGAAGTGCGGGCTCCGGGAGCACGGGAGGCGAACTGCTCACCCCGCTCACCGCCCGTCATTTCAGCACGCGGTTTTTCAGGTTGTCAACGGACCCTTTCAGGAATGAAGAGCGTGGCATGAACCCTGCGTGGTCGCTTCTCACGATGCAACGGTTCTCTTGCCTGCTATTGGCTGCTCGCTATTCGCTGCTCGCTTGTTTCATCGCAGTGACCACGCCTTTCCATGCGTCGGCCCAGATTGAACCGGACCGTCGCTCGACGCTGCCGACCTATCAGTTATCGCCCGGCACAACCCCACCAGTGGCCGCTTCTCCCGTTCCCTGTCAGACGTGTTGGCTTCCCCAACAGCGCGCCACGACCAACCTCCCTTATCACCGACGCCGAGGCCTCAAGGGCACGCACCCGCACAAACGGCCACGCGCCACGCATCGGCTGTCGCAACGGAGCTGGCGTTCGTTCTTGCCTCGATACGCGACGGAAAGCCTCACGAGACATGCAACCATCCTCGAAAGCCGGCAGATTCGAGTCGTGGACGGGGATACGTTTCGCTACGGATTCCAACGCATCCGCATTCGAGGCATCGACGCACCGGAGCTGTCAGAACCGGGAGGCCTGAACGCAGCCAAGCGGCTGGAAGCACTGCTCACGCAAGGATCCGTGCACATGATCCCTCGCGGCAAGGATGTTTACGATCGCCTGGTGGCGGATGTTTTCATCGATGGACAAAATGTCGCGGAGCTACTCGCAAGAGAAGGCTATGCGAAGCCTCGGCAATGAGCGCCAGGGCGATGGGACTTTGTAGGACCATGACACGGGGCCCCATTGAGATCAAACCAGGCGAGGCGGGACGGCTGATCCTGGTCTTGCCCTATACGCTGGGGCGCGTGGCCAAGATCAAGAGCGTCGATGGTCGCCGCTGGCATCAGCAAGAGAAGCATTGGACGGTTCCCCACACCGATGGAGCTCTCGCCTACCTGCTGGCCCTCTTTGCCGACGAGCCGGTCAAGGTGGACGCTTCGCTTCGTCCGCCGAACACCCACGCCGATCGCGAGTCATCCCACGAGCCGGTGAGACCTCACGCCTTGGCGACGAGTCCCGAACTCCTGGACCAGGTACGACGCGCCATGCGGACACGGCATTACAGCCCCAGAACTGAGGAAACCTACGCAGGCTGGATCAAGCGATTCATCTTCTTCCACAACAAACGGCATCCGGCGGAGATGGGCGAGCAAGAGATTGCCCGGTTTCTGTCCAGCCTTGCGACCGAGTCTCACGTTAGCGCGTCAACCCAGAATCAAGCCTTCAACGCGATTCTGTTTCTTTATCAGGAAGTGCTGCAGAGAAAAATCGGTCTGATTGAAGGTGTCGTTCGCGCCAAAGGACATAGGCGCGTGCCGGTTGTCCTTACAAAAGAAGAAGTTCAGCGGCTTCTGGCCTCCTTGGAGGGGCCTCCGTGGTTAATGGCCATGCTTCTGTATGGCGCTGGGCTGCGGCTCATGGAGTGTTGTCGTCTGAGAGTCAAAGATATCGACTTCTCCAAATACCAGATTGTGGTTCGGGCGGGAAAGGGCGACAAAGACCGGCACACGATGCTTCCAGGTGCAGTGACAGAACTCCTCCTCCGACACTTGCAGGCCATGAAACGCCAGCATGAAGAGGATCTCAAGGCAGGAGTGGGGCGCGTCAGTTTACATAACGCGCTGGAGCGAAAGTACCCGAGCGCCGGCAGAGAATGGGGATGGCAGTGGGTGTTTCCGGCAACCAGCCATTACACCGA
>JBBIQV010000002.1:0-11322 GCA_037442105.1 Nitrospiraceae bacterium
TGGTCCAATGAAGGTCAAGGTTGAGGCTAAGGTGAAGGGAGGGAAATGGACCGCTATAGGGATAGCGGGAACCTTGTTCTTTGTGTGCGCGGTATCAGCGCTCTCCGAAGAAACTCAACCTCAGCCTGGACCTCAACCTGTGTCTTCGCTCGAGCGTCACCTTGCCAATATCCGCCAGCTTACGTTTGGCCGGCAGAATGCCGAAGCCTACTTTTCTTTCGACGGTTCCAAGTTGATTTTTCAATCCACCAACAACTGGATGGCCGACACCTTTGCGGATGTGATGGCCCCTTCCGGGTCTCCGCTCGGCTGCTATCAGATGTATGTGATGGATCTGGAGAGCAATAAGATCCGTCTCGTGAGCACCGGTGTTGGGGCGACGACCTGCGGGTATTTTTCCCCCGGCGATCGCCGCGTACTATATTCCTCCACCCACTTGAAGGGTCCCAATTGCCCGCCCAAACCGAAACGGGAGGGCTCCTATCGTTGGGCATTGGATGACTACGATCTCTTCTCCGTGAGAATCGACGGGCAGGGGATGCAACGCCTCACGAATACGCCCGGCTACGATGCGGAGGCGACCGTCTCCCCGGACGGCAAGACCATCGTGTGGACATCCGTGCGAGACGGGGACCTGGACCTCTACGCGATGAATCTCGATGGAACGCGCGTGCGGCGCTTGACCACCGAGATCGGCTACGACGGTGGTGCGTTCTTCTCGCCCGACAGTAAGCGCATCGTATATCGTGCGTCTCACCCACAGAATCAGCAGGAGCTGGACCGGTATCAATCGTTGCTGGCGCAAAACCTGGTCGAACCGAACCGGCTGGAACTCTTCGTCATGAATGCGGACGGAACGGAGAAGCGCCAGGTCACCGCGAACGGCGCGTCGAACTTCGCGCCGTTCTTTCACCCGGACGGGAGGCGGATTGTTTTCTCGTCCAATCTCCACGACGTAGACCGTTCCCCGTCTTCCGGTCCCCGTCCTCCGTTGACGGACAACGGACAGCGGAAAACGGACGGGGGGCGCCCGGCCTTTCATCTCTATCTGATCAATGACGACGGGACCGGCATCGAGCGCATCACCTTCGACGGGACCTTCAACAGTTTTCCGATGTTCTCGCCTGACGGCAAACACCTCGTGTGGGTGTCGGACCGGCAGGCGAAGGAACCGGGTGAGTTCAATATTTTCTTGGCAGACTGGGTGCCGTGAAAAACTGGGCAATTGGCAATGGGCTAGAGGCTAGGGGCTAGGGGAAAGATGATCTGGCCCCGCGCCTCCGGTCACTTGCCACTCGCCTCTAGCCTATGGCCCTTCGCCTTCTCCTGCCTCGCCCTACTCGCCTCCTTCACCGTCCTCCTCCAGCTCGATATCCCCTTCGCCCGGTTTTTCCGATCCGTGCACAGCCTGCCGCTTGAGCGGATCGGCAACGTGGGCGATACACTGGGCAGCGGAGTCGCCCTCAGCCTGGTCAGCGTGGCCGCCTTCGTCGCCTGGCTGGTCTTCAAGAAGGACCTGGGTCGCAGGGTCGGCATCGAAAGCGCGGTGGCGCACGGCGTAGTGGCCCTGCTGGCGAATGGGTTGAAACATGCGATCGGCCGCCCGCGTCCGCGCCTGACCCATTCAGGCGAGTTTCAGTTCTGGCCCTCGTGGGATTCGGGGCTGGATTCGTTCCCGTCGGGACATACGTCTGCGTCCTTCGCGGTCGCGACGGTTCTGGCCCGGCATCTGCCGCGCACGGCGTGGGTGTGTTACGGGGTTGCCTCGTGGATCGCCGCCAGCCGAGTCTGGCGGGGGTCGCATTTCCCCACCGATGTGATGGCCGGGGTCGTTCTTGGGGTAGCGGTCGGGATGGTGGCGAGCAGTCCGCTTCGTGAGTGGCGCCATTCGCTCAAACAGGCCGTGGTGTCCGTGACCCCCTATGCGGTTGCTGGAACGGCATTATTATGGGTGGCCTGCCATGGAGCGCCGGAGGGGTGGGATGCGATGGCACTTATGGTTGCAGGGGTGCTGTGTCTCGCGATCGGCCTCGGCGCCGGCCTGTTGATGTCGCGGCAAGGGCGGTGGCCCTGGTTGCCCGATCGCCCGCTGGCCCGGATGGTGACGGCGGTGGGGCTGGCATTCACGACCGGCTCGTACGTTGTTCTAGGACTGATCGGACTGACCGCGCTTGCGGCTTGGATCGAGACCTTGGGGGGAGTGGACCCCCGCGAAACCGGGCCATCGTCCCAAACCCATGTCAGGCCATTGGTGATCGAAGGCCTCTCTGTCGCAGCTGTCGTTCTGGCGGCGCTGCTCATCCAGGGACTGAAAGGCGTCATTCCGATACAGTAAGGAATAGGCTAAGGTTGAGGCTGAGGTTCAGGATGAACATGCTTTTGCGCTCGGCCTTGACCTCAACCTCAGCCTTCAGCGGCCTGGTGTCGGCAGCGGTGGTGACGGAGGCGGCTCCTTACTCGCCGGCACATCCACCATCGGTTTGTTGGCCAGCAGGATATAGCCGAAACGCTGGAGGATGATGGGGAAGTCGGCTGTTTCACGGGGCAGCCTCGCGCGAAGAGAGGCCGGAAGTAGGATCATGGTGCGACCCGGCTGGTTGACGTGCGGCAGAACGTTCGCTTCCTCTCCTGTTTGGATGAAGATGGTTTTTCGCCTCGCGTAGAAGACCGTTGAAGGTCTGGTGGAGCCATACACGATCAATCGATCGGTCGGACTCAAATTTAACCCTGCCGCATAGGCCAGTTCCTGCGGCGGGGCGATGGCGTATCGATTGAGACGCGGCAGCATCACGACCACCAGAATGAGCGCGACGCAGGCCAGCGTCGCGCCGGCAGCCCAGAAGGCTCCGGCCCGGCGGTCCTCGCTAAGTCCGAAGTAGCTCACCAGTGCCATCCCGATCAATAAGACCGCTGCAGCAATGTATGGACCGCTTCCCAGATCGACTTGGGCAGCCAGCGGGAATTCCTTCACCAGCTTGTCCACGTTCGACGAATAGAGCGACGGCAGCGCCGCGAATCCCAGAGCCAGGAGATAGCCAAGTCCCGTGGTCACATGGACCGAGACGCGGGTGCCCGACGTTCCTGGTTGGAGCAGCCCCCGCGACCAGTATGAGGCGGTCAGCAGGGCTGCGGCAGGGAACAGCGGGCCGATGTAGTGGGGCAGCCTCGTCGACGAGAGCGTGAAGAGGACCAGCACCGCAAGCACCCAGGCCGCGGCGAACCAATCCAGCTCGTCCTGAGCTGGCAGGCGCGAGGCACGAGGCACGAGGCTAGTGGTCGATTCGGATCTTACCTCTAGCCCCTTGCCCCGTGCCCCTTGCCAACTCTTGAACGCCTGATACCACGCCACCGGCAGCCAGCCGCTCCAGGGGAAAAATCCGAGGAGAAGTACCGGGATGTAGAAAAGGAAGGAAAACCCATGGCCTTCCATCGGGTTGAGAAAGCGCCCGACCGTATTGGCCTGTGCCGATTGAGAATAGTCCGTTCCATGGATCGAGAGCATGGCCAGGTACCAGGGGAGAGCGAGTGCCAGAACGAGCCCGATCCCGGCCAGCGGGAAACCGGTCTGCCAGTAGTGACTCCAGCGCTTCGCCAGAGTCAGATAGACGGCGACGGTGAGCGCGGGGACCAGCACCCCGACCGGTCCTTTCGTAAGTGTCCCCAGCGCCATGCCGCCATAGAAAGCCCAGAGCCAGTAACGGCTCCGCCCTTCATCCGCGAATCCCAGCCAGAATCCGAACAGCGCGAGGGTCGTAAAAAAGATGAGGACACTGTCGGTTAGCGCCATGCGGCCGAGGCTGATGATCTCCACATTCAACAGGAGCATCAAACTGCCGAACAGCCCGACCGCCGAGCCTCGCAGTCGGGTGAGAACAAGATACTGCATCGCAATCAGCCCCAGACCGAACAGCGCCGAGGGAAACCGTGCGGCAAATTCGCTCACGCCGAACAGGCGATAGGAGGCGCTCATCAGCCAGTACAAGAAGACCGGCTTGGCGTAGCGCGGTTCATAGTTGAAGGTGGGGCTGATCCAATCGCCGGTCTCGACCATCTCGCGACCGGCTTCGGCGTTCCGTCCTTCGTCCCGGTCGGTGAGACCCAAGGCGCCGAGGTTGAGAAAGAACAAGAGCCCGGCGAGCGCCAGCAAAGCCAAAAGGTGATGAGTGATGAGTGATCGGTGATGAGTGGGGAACGGTGTCTTACTCATCGCCCATCACCCATCACCGAGTTTGCTGTCCGCTGTTCGCTGCTTGCTGTTGGTATAGATCAACATGAGGTTACGGAGATAGACGAATGTCCCCACCCCCTGACCGGCGATGAAGACAGGATCTTTGCGGTAAATCGCGTAGGCCAGGGTGATCAAACCGCCGATGAGACTCAAGTACCAGAACGTAATCGGGATTTGGCTTTGGGCGCTCCGCTCGGATGCCCACCACTGGAACACCCAACGCATGAAGAACAGACCTTGGCCGAGAAAGCCGATCGCGATCCAGATGGTGTCGATGGAGATCATGAAACAGGTGTGATGGGTGATGGGTGATGGGTGATGGGTTTGTGTTTCAAAGACCGGAGGAGACCGAGCAACATTTTCCGGATATGCTCGATCCGATCGAAGACGCTGCCGTCTGAAAACATCCCCATATCCCGTGCGAGCAGCAGTTGAGTTTCCAACTCAGCTATCGAGCCGAGGGATACATAAAGATACTGAACGAACTCCTTGCGCGACTTCCTGGCCGCCCCTTCTGCAATATTACTGGGTATCGAGACAGCGCAACGTCGTGTCTGTAAGGTCAGGCCATAGGTTTCTTCCTTTGGAAAGCCGGCGGTCAATTTGTATGTCGTTCGAGCGAGGGTCATCGCCTCCTGCCATACGTCCAGGTCCTTGTGGGTTCTCGGACGGTTCTTGTTCGTTTCCTCAAAACTCATCACCCATCACTCATCACGTACCCTGTACCTGAGAACCCGGGCCATCATCCACCGCACCGCGATCAGATCGTACAGGCCCTTGAAGAGACGGTTCCCGACGCCGTACTTCGAGACGCCGTGGGCGCGGGGGTGGTGGCGCACCGGCACCTCGGTCACGCGGAAGCCGTGCATCAAGGCCAGCGCCGGGAAAAACCGGTGCATGCCGTTAAACAACTGCAGCCGTTCCACCACCGCCCGCCGGAAGATCTTCAAGGAACAACCGGTGTCATGGACACGATCGCCCGTGACGGCGCTGCGCACGGCGTTCGCGATGCGCGACGAGAGTTTCCGCACGAGGTTGTCGTGGCGGTCCTTCCGCCAACCGCACACCAGGTCGAACTCCCGAACATAGGGAAGCAGGGTACCGATGTCTGCCGGATCATTCTGCAGATCGCCGTCGATCGTGATGACCAGTTCGCCGGTAGAACGCTTGAATCCCGCGTCGAAGGCGGCCGTCTGTCCGTAATTGCGATCGAAGTGCAAGACGGCGACGGAGGTGTACTGTTCAGCCAACTGATCCAGGATCTTGGCGCTCCCGTCCGTGCTCCCGTCGTCGATGAAGATGATTTCAAAGGGGGCCGTGCGCGACACTTCGCGGGATTGGAGAACTTTCAACAAATGTTCGGTCAGCGGCGCCAGGTTGTCCCGTTCGTCCTTGATAGGAATGATTACCGAGGCCCATGGGCGGGGAGAAACGGTCATGCGGAGCGACGGCTCATTTTGTACCGGCTAGGGGGACAACCACGAGGGCATTGTACAGAAGGCTCTATGGACGGTCAAACGAAGCGAAGAACACCGCTTCCAGTGATGGGGAACGGAGCGGTTCCTCATTCGCCAACCGTCATACAATTACTGCTTCCAGTTGTCCACGACGAGGCTGGGAATCCGCTGAAAGTGGACGAGGTTGTTGGTAACCAACGTGCATTGGGCTTCCAGTGCCGTGGCGGCAATGAGGATATCCGCGTCCGGCAGCAGTCCGCCTCGGCGATACAGCTCTCCATATAGCGTGGCCGCCCGCTCAATGATCTGGTCGGTCAGCGGGAGGACGAAGCTGGCCTGGCAGAGTACCGCAAAGGCTGCTTCTTGCGCTTGCGCCTGCTTCGCTTTGAGCCCACGCAACAGTTCATACCGTGTAATGATCGAAAAGGTGAGTCGCTCGTGCTCGGCAAGATAGCGCCGCACCCGTTGCGTCACGAGCGGGTGTTGCTTCAGGAGTTCGGAGAGGATATCGGTATCGAGAAGCGCTGGCGGCTGGGGCATCAGGCGGCGGGCTCACGAAAGAAACGCTGCCGGTTCAAGGCGATGGCCTCCACCTGCTCGATCTCGTCTGCCGTCAATCCCTGGTAAACCCGCGCGGCGCGTTGCAGGATTTCGTCCGCCGGTACGGGAGTCTCGGTTTCGACCGTGACCTGCACTTCAGCTTCCTCATCGAGAGCCAATGGCTCCAAGGGGTGCAAGGCCCCATCATGGTATCGAGCTTTGACCGTCTGGCGCATTGCGGTCGTGCTGTCCTGCGGCGTGGTCGAGTCAGGTTCGTGCCTCTCCGCCTGCTTGCTACGCATGATAATACAGGAAATTGGGAAGAATCGCACGTGTCGCCCGTCATCCCTTCTCGGTCACCGTGAAGCGCACCGTGCCCATGAGACTCAGTTCGTTGATCTGCTCGCCGACATGAATCTCGACTTTGTACCGGCCCGGTTTCCATCCGCCGGGCGGCGGGCTCAGTTTCAGGTACCCGCTTTCGTCTTCCGTGGCGATGTACATAGAGTCCTGTGCGACGAGCATGGCCGGGTCGAGTCCTGCGACCTGCTCCGGGAAACAGCGCCCGAAGACGAGGAAAGATTGGTAGTGCTGGTGGAGCTGAAACACGAGGTAGACCGCGGGGGAATTCGGCCGAAACTGTTCGGTCGGGCGGACCGGAACCATTTCGTGCGTGCGGCGAAAGCCCAATTCTTCGTCGATATCCTCGGCGGCCTGAATCGCGCGGAACATCCCTTCGGGTGGCGCGTCGAAGTTGTAGGGCTTGATGTCTTGCTGGCGGTTCTGGAATTCGGGGATCGGGACGTTGGGCGTCAGCTTCAGCTCTTCGGCCTGGACGATTCCGGTGCAGGGCAACAGCCCCCAGACCGTGGCGGCCGCGACCAGCCGGCGCCGCATATCCTTTGCATGTCTTGCCATAGGGTCTTGGTACACGTCACACAGCGTGGCTGTCAAGCGATGCTGACTACTGAACGCTCGTCGTGCCGATTGCACGTCAACGAAACCATCTGTTAGAATTCGCCTCCCTTGAGATACAGAAGCGAATAGCGAACAGCTAATAGCCGGCAGCCGACCATGCAAAGCTATGAAGCCGTGAGCTATTCGCTACTCGCTCTATTCGCTATGCTGCAAAACGAAGACGCGCTACCTCAACCGATCGGCGACTATAAGCCCGTCGATCGGTGGCAGGCGCATATCAACGAATTGTTCTATCGGCTTCGGGGAAACCAGCTCCGTCACTATTACCAGACCTTTGCGTCCGCCGATTATCGGCTCGCGCACGCGCTGGCCGCCGATTACTACGAGCGCGCATGCGCGCGCGAGAAAGTCGCAAGTCGTCAATCGGCAAACGTCAATCGTCAACCGACCGATCCCTCACCCATCACTCATCACCCATCACCTCTCACGATCCTGGAACTCGGCCCCGGCAACGGCAACCTCGCCGCCTGCTTCCTCACCCATCTGAAAAGCCTCGATAAGGATGGGCGGATCTATCCGCGAGTGCGCTATGTGCTGGTGGATTCCCATCAGTCCACCTTGGACGGCGCCAAGGCTCATCCCGATCTCGCCCCCCATCTGGATCGCGTGGACACGCTCTGCGCCGGCGTGGAGCGCCTCAGCTCCGTGGCGGACGGTACGGTCGATCGGGTGATCTGTAGCGAGCTGTGGAACGACCTGCCTACCAAGCTCATGGTTCGGAAAGAGGGCGAAATTGAAGAGGAGCATCTGCGACCCAACCTGAGCGAGACCAAGCATGCCGCGATCGAAGATTGGTCCGGGTTCGTCAGGGCCTTCGACGCCAAAGATACGGAGACGCTCAAGACGTTTCCTCCATTCTTCGAAGACCTTGTCTGGGAAAAGGAATATCACAAGGTCGAGTGGAAGGATGTACCCTACCGGAAGACCATCAGCGAGTTCTTGAAACAGATCGACGAGCAAGTGCTGGTGCCGGTCAATCTAGGCGCCTGCGCAACAGTCAAGGAAGCCAAGCGCGTGTTGGCAACCGATGCGATCGGCTTCAGCGCGTTCGATGCCGGCACCGTCGACATGAAAGTCTTGAACGATCCGGAGAAGCCCTGCTACGGGCAATTCGGCGGGCAGTACAGTTTCATGATCAACTTTGCCCTGGTGGAGGCGGTGGCGAAACAAGTGGGTGTTCCCAAAGTCGGCATCGAAACCCAACGCGAGTTCGTCGGGCAAAGCTTGCGCACCAATGTCTTGCTGTTAGTCGATCTACTGGCGGTTCACCCCTCCGCCGGGGAAACGATGCAACCTTGGCAGCAGGATCGGCTGACGATCAAGACGATCGGCGCCTTGAACCGCACCTACCAAAGTCCCTATCGGCGGACGCTGGATTTCTCGCTCCACAAGGACATGCCGGCGGAAGAACGGGAGGCGTTGCAAGGGATCGTGTCGTCGTTGAAGCGCGACGGGGTGCCGGATACCGTGGCCTACCTGACGGAAGAAGAGCTCTTCGCGGCGATGAAAGATCTCGAAGAACTGGGCTATGAACGCGACACCATCCTCATGGCCCTCAATGCTCCCCCTGCGCCGGTCGAGTATCGGCACTTTTCATTTTGAATAGCGAGTAGCGAACAGCTCTCGTAGCCGGAAGCTGGTAGCGAATAGCTGGCAGCAAGTAGCCCGGACCTCCGAGCTATTCGCTGTTCGTTATTGGCTGCTGGCTTTTTCCTCGCAATTGGCAATTGGCTATCCGCTCTCTAGAAACTGCTTGACTAATTGCAGAGACTTCTATAGCCTCTGCCCCGTTTATGGCGTAAAGAGTGAATAGCTAGAAGCTGGCAGCCAATAGCTGTAAGGGATTTGCTGCTCGCTTTTCGCTGTTACCTATCGGCTATTCGCTGTCTTGAGGTGTGGCGATGTTCGGATCGTTCGGGTGGATGGAGCTCATGCTGATCTTGATCATCGTGTTGATCATTTTCGGCGCGGGCAAGTTGCCGCAACTCGGCGAAGGGCTCGGCAAGGCCATTAAGGGATTCAAGAAGACGGTGCATGAACCGGACGCGATCGATGTCACCGCCGCGCCGGCCGAGCAGGCGCCGGCAAGCCAGCCTTCTCAGCTCGCCCAAGCCACTCCAACGATGCAGCAACCGGCGCCCCCCGCAAGCTCCACGGCGGCGGGACAGCCGGGCGGACAGGCGAAACAGGGATAAGGGTACAGTGAGCGGTGATGGGTGATGAGTGATGGGTAACGAGGACCGTCGAGACCGATCACTGATCACTCATCACCGATCACCCATCACAGGGTTGAGCTATGTTCGGTCTCGGTGCCGGCGAAATATTGATCATCTTGATCATTGCTTTCCTGCTGTTCGGACCCAAGCAATTGCCGGAAGTGGGCCGGCAAGTCGGGAAGGCGGTCAAGGGATTTAAGGAAACGGCGGAAGATCTCCGGAAGACCGTCGAGCCGGAGCTCAATATGATCCAACAGGAGGTCAAGATGGCGGAGCAGGACCTCCAGGCGTCGATGAAGGAGGCGGAAGAGGAGATCACCGCCGCCACGAAACCGGCTGAAGCGGCGAATAGCGAACAGAAAACAGCGAGCAGCTAGTAGAAAACAGCGAGCGGCGAGAAGCGAATAGAGAATAGCGAATAGCTCGGAGGTCCCGGCTACTCGCTACCGGCTACCAGCTATTCGCTGGTAGAAGCGAGCAGAAAACAGCGAATAGCAAGCAGCGGAAGAAGAGCCTCATACGCTACCAGCTATTCGCTGCTCGCTGCTAGCTACATGTGCTGAGCGACGAAGAGCATGGCCACACTCACATCACCGATGACAGTCGAACAATTCTGGAAGCTCTGTGGCGACGGGCGAGGGCGTGAACTTGTAGCAGGGGAGGTCGTCGAGGTGGCGCCGGGATCGGTCGAGCATGGAAGAGTGGCTCTCACAGCAGCCTTTCCTCTTCAGGTGTTTCTGCGGGAGCACCCGATCGGGGAAATTCTTGGGAACGACACCGGCTTTCTCCTCAGCCGCAATCCGGATATCGTCCGAGGTCCTGATATCGCGTTTGTGCGTCGGGAACGACTGGCGAATCTGCCACGCGAAGGCTTTTTCCCCGGCGCGCCCGATCTCGCTGTGGAGGTCGTGTCGCCGAACGATCTGGCGCAGGAGGTCGAACGGAAGGTGCAAGACTATCTCACGGCCGGTGCCGCGTTGGTGTGGGTGCTCTATCCCGAAACCCGGCATGTGATGGTCTATCGGCCGGGAGGAGAGGCGCGGGTCTTGAGCCGGAAGGACGCGCTGGAGGGGGCTGACGTGCTGCCTGGGTTTACGTGCAAGGTGGAGGAACTGTTCGGAAGGAACGAGCCGCTTCTTCGCAAATGATGGTAATGATTGACGGAAGACAGGAGTTCGATACAGTACCAAAGCAATCGCTGAGATATTCTTCGCCGGGTGGAAAGAAGGGGGGTGACGCGCGATTGAAACATGCATGACCCGGACGTGCGGGTCACCCTGAAACAGAAGGCCATGAACAACGTTCGGAGGGCTGGGCACAACGCTCTCCGAAGTGAAGCAGGGAAAGAACAGGGACGGTGAGTTCATAGTGGGAAAGGTTGGATGGACCCAACCTTACGGGGAGAGAGGCACGTATCTAACAGGAGGAACGCTATGAGAAGCATCCATGGAGGGAAGCGGTGGGCCGGTTTGGCCACCATCGTCGGTGCTGCAGTGGCTGCGGTCCTGCAATTGTTCACCCTACCTGCCTTCGCGGGGTTTGAGCTGCCCCCGGGCGAACGCATCACGAACCTGCCCCACATTCCTCGGTCCATTCCGCAAAAGGAAGCCTACGAGATCTACGATCCGGTTATCGGCCGGAACTTTGACGTCAAGAACTTCTGGCTGCGCGCAGACCTGCGCGTCAGGCCGGAGTTCCGGACGAACGCCTGCTTCGGAGCAGCGCAAGGAGGAGGGGGGGCGTGCAACAGCTTTCAAGGCGGTGCCAATCCTGCTCAATCCAGACAGGCTGCAGGAAAAGCCAACGACATGTATGTCCAACAGTGGGTGCGGTTGGGCATCGGCTATGACCTGTCGCCGGACGTCAACTTCTACATGGAAATTATCGACTCGGCCGTGTGGGG
>JBBIQV010000002.1:11422-26206 GCA_037442105.1 Nitrospiraceae bacterium
AGCGGCACTGGCTGTAAGTCAGCCAACACCTTTGAGAACTTCTTCCCGACAAACCACATCCACATGGGCTACATGGACATCCAGGCCTGGAAGAACATGTTGGCACCTCAGGCCAACTTACAGTTCCGTCCGAGCACCAGAGACCATGTGGAGTTCTGGTACAGCAATCTGAATCTGGCCAGCTCGAAGGACTGTTGGTATCGAGCCGCTCAAGGCTGTTACGTGAACTCGAAGGTGAACAACACGAAGACCCACATCGGCGACGAACTCGACATTACCTGGACCCGCATGTTTGCCGATGGCAAGGTGGCGTTCCAAGCGACCTACGGCCATATGTGGGCCGGCGGCTACATCCAGGAGAACCTGGGACAGAGCAAAGACCAGTCCTGGGGCTTCGCCCAGATCTGGATGAATTTCTAGCTGCGAGCGAACAGCGAATAGCTGGTAGCGAACAGCTAGAAAGAGCGAGTAGCTAACAGCGGGTAGCGAATAGCTATGAAACAGAGAGCAGCGAATAGCCGGCGGTAAGCAGTCCGAGGCTATCAGCTACGAGCTACCTGCTATTAGCTTAGGTGATGCGCGATTTCAGACAATTCACCGTATGGAAGAAAGCGCGTAATCTCGTGATGGATGTGTACAAAGAATCAGCCCGGTTTCCTGTGTCGGAACAGTATGGGCTGACCAGCCAACTCAGAAGGGCTGCGGTGTCTGTTGCGGCGAATATCGCCGAGGGCTCAGGTCGGGGAAGCGATCAGGAGTTTGCGCGCTTCCTCGATATGGCTCACGGCTCCGTGGCGGAAACCCATTCTCATGTGATGCTGGCCTGCGATCTTGGCTTCATGAAGCCTCAGGTCGCGGAACGCCTTTCCGAGAAAGTGGTGGAAATCAGACGAATGTTGAATGGACTGAGCGAGACGTTACGAAAGAAGAATGGTGAATAGCCATGAGGCGAGTAGCTAATAGCGAGCAGCGGGTAGCTCGGAGGTCCGGGCTACTTGCTGCCAGCTATTCGCTATTCGCTACTCGCTATCAGCGTAAAAGGAGGACACGATGAGAAAAGTGATGTTACTCGCGGGAGCAACCGCCATGGTGTTCATGTGGGTGCCGTTCGTCGCGCAGGCCGATCCGATCGCGCTCACCAACGAGGCGATCGTGGAATTGACCGATGCTCCCGGTCTGGGCAAGCGGACCACGGTGGATTTGAACAAGCGGTGGGGGTCGGACGTGGGCGTGATCAAGAGCGCAACCGCCAAGCTCCAGCAGGCTTTGAGCGAAGCGGGCGGCAATGCGAACGCCCGGCACCAACTCGAGATGGCGGTCGGTTATGGCAGTGCACAGTTACACAAGGAGGCCCGCTTGTCCGCACAGGGCGCGCTCTATTATCTCTGTCAGGGCGCCTCAGGGCCAGGCTGCGATACGGTGCCCAAGTACGGCAGCTACGTGGCGCCGTAAAAGAGCGAATAGCTGATAGCTAGTAGCGGGTAGCCGGAAGTCTCTGAGCTACTCGCTACCAGCTACTTGCTATCTCGTCTGTTCGGGCAGATCCGTCCTCGCGTCAGATGGGGAGAGGGTTTGGGTGAAGGTAGAAGGACAAGCATGGAAGGCCAGGAATTTAATTTCACGGTCATCTTCGAGCCTGCCGAGGAGGGGGGATATATCGTGATCTGCCCAGCCTTGCCTGGTCTGGTCACGGAAGGTGATACGCTGGAAGAAGCGCGTCAAATGGCGAGGGATGCGATCCGAGCTTATTTGGAGAGTCTCCATAAGGATGGCCTGCCAATCCCACCCGACAAGGAAATTATGCTCGAGCCTGTCAAGGAAAAAGTCAGCGTCACTCTTGAAGCCGCATGAGCCGGCGCCTGCCTGCGCTTCGGCCTCGTGCCGTGTTGCAAGCGCTCCAACGGGCCGGCTTCTTTCTCCATCACACCACAGGTAGCCACTAGATCCTCAAACATCCGGAGAAACCGAAGCTCAGAGTGTGCGTGGCCTATCACGGCAAGGATCTCAAGCGGAGAACGCTCGAGTCGATTATCGAACAGGTTGATCTGACCGCCGAAGAGTTTTTGAAACTGTTGTAGGGGGCAATCGAGAAATTCCCTCTCCCCCGGCGGGAGAGAGGGAAGGGTGAGGGAGGCGCAACGAGCTATTCGAAAATCTGGAGAAGAGCGATCCGGATGTCTGGCAGTAGAGCAGTTGTGAGGGTGTCTCCCGCCTCTTGACTGAGTTCTGCAGCTCGAACGTAGCCCTGGTCGGCCATTCTGTACACTTTCACGGTTTCCAGTTCGGGGTCCACGATCCAGTATTCGGGGATGCCGAAGCGTTCATAGAGTTTACGCTTGATGATCTCGTCGGTTTTGCGGGTGGACTCGGAAAGAATCTCAACCACGAGATCAGGGGCGCCGTGAATGTGGGTTTCCGTGATGATCGAGGACCTGGAGGCGTTGACAAAGAGGAGATCCGGCTCGACGACATCCAGATCCGAGAGGACGACATCGGTGGGCGCTGCAAAGACCCGCCCGAGACGGTGTTGGTGAACAAAGAGTCCCAAGATTCGGTGCAAGTTAGAGGAGACGATCTGATGCTTGGTCCTGGGTGCTGGAGTCACAAAATGCTCTCCCTCGATGAGTTCGTGGCGTCTCCCGTCATCGGGGAACAGGAGATAGTCTTCGTAGGTAAATTTGACACGTTGCGTTTGGGGTGCCATCTCAATCCTCGTTCGCTGAATCCACTATAGCAGAGGCACCGCGGGAATGAAAGTTTTGACAGACGTGGGGGGGACGATGACAATTTTGCGACCGTTCTGGAGGCTTATTCTCTTCTTGCCGCTGCTGGCCGGCTCACCAGTCGGCCTGCCGGCTTCCGCCGGCGCGGGGTTCGAACTTCCCCCCGGCGAGCGCATCACCAATCTCCCCCACATTCCCCGCGCTATTCCCCAAAAAGAAGCCTACGAGCTCTACGATCCTGTCATCGGGCGCAACTTCGATATCAAGAATTTCTGGGTGAGGGCCGATCTGCGCGTCCGGCCGGAATGGCGGCACGGGGTCTGCTTCGGCGGCGCTGCTCCGATCGGCGGAGCCTGCAACAGTTTCGGCGGGTTCAACGGGGCCGGTGGGTCCAGCGCTTCATCGAGTCCTTCCGCGAACGGACAAGCGGGTAGGGCAAACGTGGGCAAAAGCGCGAACGACTTTTATGTCCAGCAGTGGGCGCGTCTCGGTATCGGCTACGACCTGTCGGCCGATGTGAATTTCTATTTCGAGATGATCGACTCGGCCGTGTGGGGCGGAAACGGCAGCGCCACCAATGCGGGAAATGCGGGCGACCCATTGAACCACAATTGTTCGAGCACCGCGAACGGCGCATGCCGGCTCGGTGTCCGCGCCGCCTATGTCTTGGTCAGGAATCTGGGCGATATCCAGGGACTCAGTGTGAAGGCGGGCCGGCAATATATCGTCTTCGGCAACCACTCGCTCTTCGGCCACTTCGACTGGGCCAACACCGGCTATTCCCATGATGGCGTCATGTTCCAATACTCGACGAAGGCTTTCGACTCGTACTTGGGATGGTTCCGCCACTCGGAGACGGACCTCGCGCAAGGGTCCCCGGTCGGCAGCGGCGGTCCCAACGTAGCCGCAGCAGGATTCGGCGGGCCGGACGCCGGCGCCGATGCGAACATGTTTCTCTTCTACAACCAGATCAAAGCGGTGCCCGGATTTTTGATCGAGCCGTTTTACGTGTACTACGACAACAACATCCATGAAACCGGTAATTCCGCTCAAGGGCTCGGGACACCCAAGAAATCTCAGCAGCGCCGCCACATGATCGGGAATCGCACGGAAATGCGAAGGGGTGGCTGGGACTTCATCAACGAGACGGCCTGGCAGTTCGGCAGCATGGCGGACGGCCTGGGCACGGACAACCAGCGCAACGTGCACATCAACGCCTGGGCGACGAGGAACTGGCTGGGCTACACGGATTTCGGCCATGCGTGGAAGCCGCGCTTCGCCGTCGGATTCGATTATGCGTCCGGCGACGGAAATGCGAACTGCGCGGTAGGAGGCACGGGAGCGCCGGCCACCGCGCAAGCCGGCTATGCCTGCCGCACCGGCAACACATTTGAGAACTTTTTCCCGACCAACTACATCCATGCCGGCTACATGCTGAACGCCGCCTGGCGGAACTCGGTCCAGCCGCAGGTGAACATCCAAGCGAGGCCCACGCGGCGCGACCATGTGGAGTTTTGGGGGCAACTGCACTACCTGGCCAACGCGCGGGACAACTGGTATCGCGGAGCCCAGGGTGTCCTCGTCTTCTCCAGACCGGACAACACCTCGAACCACGTCGGCGACGAAGTGGACTTCGCTTGGACGCACATGTTCGCGGACGGCAAGGTGTCCTTCACGGCCACGTATGGGCACTTCTTCGCCGGCGAGTACGTCAAGAACAACCTGGGCACGAACCAAGATCAGGATTGGGGCATCGTTCAGTTGTGGATGAACTTCTGATTGTGAGCGAACAGCGAATAGCTGGTAGCGAATAGCAGGTCGCCGTAGGGACTGAGGACCAATTTAAGGCTGCTCGCTATTCGCTGCTTGCCGTTCATCCTTTGCTTCTTTATACTGCGCCCCAGTCATGCGTCATCTGTCCCTTGATCCTCCCGATTCCTTGAACGTCCAGCCTATCTGTGATCTCAATCATCAGCTCCGCCAGCGATTCGGCTTTACGGAGTTCCGCCACGGCCAACGTGAAGCGATCGAGGCCGTGCTCGCCGGCCGTGACGTGCTGGCGGTGATGCCGACCGGTCGGGGGAAATCGCTCTGTTTCCAATTGCCGGCGACTCTGATGCAAGGTGTGACTCTCGTCATCTCTCCGCTCATCGCGCTGATGAAGGATCAGGTGGACGGATTGCGTGCGCGCGGTATCGCGGCGTCGGCCTTTCACTCCGGTCTGTCCGAGCATGAGCGGGATCGAGTGATTCAGGATCTGCGACTGGGACGGATCCGGCTTCTCTATCTGGCGCCGGAGCGGGTCCAACATGAACGGTTCATCCGGCTGCTCCGGTCCCTGTGGGTGTCCCGGCTGGTGGTGGACGAGGCGCATTGCATCTCCCATTGGGGCCATGACTTTCGTCCCGACTATCTTCGACTGAACGATCTGCGACGCGAACTCGGCTCGCCGCCCTGTCTCGCTCTCACCGCGACTGCGACGAAGAAGGTGCAGGACGACATCTGCGAGAAGCTGAGGCTGAACGAGCCCCTGCGCGTGGTGACCGGATTCCGCCGGCCCAATCTGCGGTTTTCCGTTCGACCTTGTGGATCGAACGCCGAGAAACTGGCGGCGTTGGAGGCGCTTCTGAGCGATGCAGTCTCGGGAAGTATGTTGATTTACTGCGCGACCAGAAAGCACGTAGAACAGGTTGCTGCGCATCTTTCCCGTGATTCCGTTCTTTCACGCCTGACGCCTGACGCCTCACGCCGGGCGGTCGGTTTCTACCACGCCGGCCTGGCTGACGACGTGCGGGCGAAGGTCCATGAGCAATTTCTGAGCGGGCAGATTTCGATCCTCGTTGCGACGAATGCCTTCGGTATGGGGATCGACAAGCCGGACGTGCGCCTCGTCGTCCATTACGATGTGCCGGGGAGCGTCGAAGCTTATTACCAGGAAGCCGGCCGGGCCGGGCGAGACGGTGCGCCGGCCCGTTGCGTGCTGCTGTTTCAGCACCGGGATGTGAGCACGCAAGAGTATTTTATTCAGCAATCGCCCGGTGGACATGCAACAGCGCTCCGGGACCTGTTGCGTCAAATGGTCGCCTACGCCTCGGTCGAGATCTGCCGCCAGTTGGCCCTCCTGGACTATTTCGGCGACGTGGAAGAAACGGCGCTGGGCCCTTGCGGCCAATGCGACCGTTGCGTGGCAGATCCAGACTCCCGCGAGACCGACCACGATCTGCTCGCCGCAGCCCGGTCCGTGTTACAGGCGGTCGCCCGATTCCACGGTCGTTTCGGCGCAACCAAGATCGTGGAGGTGTTGCATGGCAGCCTGTCAAAGTCGGTGCTGGGGCTCGGTCTTCACACCACGCCCTCCTTCGGCCAACTCAAGTTCTTGACCAGACCGGCTATCGGCCGCGTGATCCGGTGTCTGACCGCGTCGGGGCATCTCCGTATCGAGGGGCTGGAATTCCCGCTGTTGGAGTTGACCGACAAGGGGGCCCGCGTCTTAGAAGGGTCTGTTCCGCTTCTGTGGGGGCCTGATTCCGAAGAACCTTCGGCTCAGCGGAATCAGCCACGCTCCGCGGCCCAGCTCACCAGTCGGCCGGATCCAGATCTGTTCGAACGGCTGCGTCGTTTGCGGACCGAGCTGGCGCACGAAGAAGGCGTCGCCCCGTTTCTGATCTTCCACGATAAGACACTCCGGCACATCGCCGGCCTCCGTCCATCTTCGGTCGTGGCCTTACAAGAAATCCCCGGCATCGGACCGGCCAAGCTGGAACGGTATGGGCGGAAAGTGTTGGAAGTGGTGAACGGGAGCGAATAAGCTATCAGCGTTCAGCCGTCAGCTTTCAGCTTCTGAACAAGAGAAGTGAGCATCCGCTTGATCTCAGTAACTTTTGGTGCCAACCGATCGTATTCTGTTTTTCTCAGAAAACCTAAATCATAGGAGAGTAACAAGTGGTACTCTAGCTCACTTGCCGAGCCCAAAGAAATGAGGAGAAATCGTGCGAGTTCAGCCTCTCCATCCCTGCCGCATCCCTCGGCGATGTTAGCCGCGATGGAGGCCGAGGAACGGCGAATTTGGGTCGTTAGGCTATACCGTTCTTCCTTTGGGAAGGCTACTGTCGCTTGATAAACGGCTAGCGTAAGTCTGTGTGCTTTGTCCCATACTTTGAGATCCCTGAAGTTTCGCATTCTTCTTAGCTGATCGCTGAAAGCTGACGGCTGACTGCTATACAAAATTCCCGGCTTGAGCAAACCGTTCTTGCAACTCCTCATAGGACATCGTCACGGGAAACTGGGGAAACTGCTTGGCGACGTGGTCCGGGGGTCGGAAGAAGAACCCCGCGTGGGCTTCGGCGAGCATCGCGGTGTCGTTGTAAGCATCGCCGGCGGCGAGGACATGGAAGTTGAGCGTCTTGAGTGCGGCCACCGAGTGCTTTTTCTGATTCTGCATCCGCATGTGGTAGTTGGCGATCCGGCCGGTGGCATCGACTTCCAGTTGATTGCAAAACAGCGTGGGATACCCCAACTGTTTCATCAGTGGGAGCGCGAATTCATAGAAGGTGTCGGAGAGGATGATGACCTGGCACCGCTCACGCAGCCATCCCAGGAATTCCGCCGCGCCTTCGAGCGGTCCCATCTTCTCGATCACCGCCTGGATGTCGGGCAGCGTCAGCTTGTGCCGGTCCAAGATCCCAAGCCGTCGTTTCATTAACAGATCATAGTCCGGGACTTCCCTGGTCGTGACTTTCAGTTCTTCGATCCCAGTCGTCAGGGCCACGTTGATCCAAATTTCCGGCACCAATACGCCTTCCAAGTCTAGACAGACGATGACTGGTTTCTGCATTCAGTCCTCCTTCGCTGGTAGCGAACAGCGAATAGCGCGTAGCGAAAATCTCGGAGCTATTCGCTGTTCGCTATTTGCTACTCGCTCCTTTGGTGAATGCTTGGTCGAGGAGCCGCCAGATTTTGTCGAGCGCCTTGTCCAGCAGTTCAGTCCCCTTCCACTCTTGTCGATTCGCATCCCGATGGCGGTCTGCCCAATCCAGTGCGAGAGGGAGCGGAATAAGCCGCGGCGCTTCTTTCGCGAGTTCGCTCCACAGCAGCCCTAAGGCCGTGCCGATCCGTACTGAAACCGGAAGCGGACTGACCGGGTTGCGCGCCAGATCCTGACACAGTTCGGGTGGCGAGGTGACCAGGAGCTCGCGACAGGCGGCCGGGCGCTCGTCGTAGATGGAACAGACTTCGTTCTCCAAGAACGGGCAGGCCATGTGCAGCGCATAGTAGTCACGGTTCAAGGGTTCGAAGTCCTCATCGGTGAATGGGCGATCGGTTTCGGCGAGAGCTGTGAGTGGGCCAAGCAAGCCCGCCTGGTCCAGTTGCTTTTTCGCCTCGGCCACTTTGCTGAGCATGGCATGCCGCCGTTCCTCCGGAAGCGCATAGACCCTGTCGTACAGGACGAAAGCCTCGGGGGGCGAAACCGGGACGAGCATCCGGCAGCAAGCCGCGCAACCCTTCCGGCACGAGATCGGCGTTCCTGCTTCGACCGCGCGTTGCTCCTCCAACGCCTGTACTCCTTCCCCGATCCTCCGCATCAGCGGAACAATGGCGGTGATGGGCACAAAGCCGGCCGGCACCTCCATCGCGGTGGTGAGTTGACCGGCCGGGGTGTTCAGTGAAACTTCGAAACGTTCAGGCATGCGCCCAATCTTAGGAGAGGTTCCCATGATCGGTCAACCGCCGCGCCGTCCGAGGCGAGCAAGGCCTTGCCCCGTTCTCGCCGATCTCGGATAATGCCGCCAAGTTGTCATGAGCCATTGGCTCACCCTTCGGCAGTCTTGGGGGAGACGCATGCGGCATGAGCACGATCTCGATCCCTACAGTCCCCTCCTTATTCATATCATGGTGCCGGTTATCGGCCTCATCTGCTTCGCGATCGGGGGAAGCAGTTTCGTGGTCTCGTCTGCTCACAGCGCGGAGCCGGCGATTCAGCTCGTTCCCCTCGTCACCACAGGGTTACGGGAGCCGCTCTATCTGGCGCATGCCGCCGACGGCAGCGGCCGCCTCTTCATCGTGGAACAGGAAGGACGTGTCCGGATTGTCGATCACGGCGTGCTGCAGGCGAAGCCCTTTCTCGACATTTCAGATCGCGTGCTCAGCGGCGGGGAGCGCGGCTTGCTGGGGTTGGCGTTTCACCCCGACTATTCGCGCAACGGGCGCTTGTTTGTGAATTATACGCGCAAGCCTGACGGCGCGACCGTGGTGGCGGAATACCATCGGGGCGAGAGTCCGGCTCAAGCCCTTTCCAATGAACGACTGCTCATGCTCGTGGTGCAGCCGTACGCGAACCATAACGGCGGCATGGTTGCATTTGGGCCGGATAGGTACCTCTACATCGGATTTGGTGACGGCGGCTCGGCGGGCGATCCCCAAAATCGAGGCCAGAATCGGACGGGGCTATTGGGCAAAATTCTGCGGATTGATGTGGACCGGGGCGACCCCTATGGTATCCCCGGCGACAATCCCTTTGTATCGGGCGAAGGCCGCCCGGAGATTTTCGCTCTGGGTCTCCGTAACCCCTGGCGATTTTCGTTCGATCGGGAGACGGGCACTCTGTGGGTGGCCGACGTGGGCCAGGACAAATGGGAAGAAATCGATCTCGTTCACCGCGGAAAAAACTATGGGTGGCGCATCATGGAAGGCGCGCACTGTTATTCGCCGAAGTTCTCTTTGCCGAAGTTCTGGTGCGACACTACCGGCCTGACGTTCCCTGTTGCCGAGTACGGGCATCGGAGAGGGCGATGCTCGGTGACCGGCGGGTACGTCTATCGCGGGACGAAGAATCCCACACTGCGCGGCTGGTATCTGTTCGGCGACTACTGTTCAGGCGAGATTTTCGGGCTGAAACTGCCGGCGGGCGATCTGAGCGGTGACGCGCAGGAGCCGCAAGTGCTGCTCAAGACCGGCCTGCGGATTTCTTCCTTCGGCGAAGACGAAGAGGGCGAGCTCTATGCCGTCGGACATGGAGGGACCGTGCACCGGATCGCGACGGCGGTTCCTGCTCCACCATGATGATGGGCTAGAGTTTGCCGGTTGCCCAGTAAATCACTATGCCGGCGACTTCCGTGATGGCATCCGTGGTGAGGTCCAGGCTGTTGGCCGTAGGCAGGAACGCAAAGGGGTCCAGTGCATCCCATCCGTCCGGCAGACGGTTCCTGTTGATATATCCGCAGGGTGCCGGAGTGGGCGAGAATCCTTGATTCTTGAAGAGGGCGACGGCGCGAGGAAGATGGCTGGGCGACGTGACGAGGAGTATCGAGGCGTTCCCGATCAGGCGCTTGGTGTAGAGCGCGTTTTCATACGTGGTGCGGGATTGGTCCTCGATCACGATGGCCTGGTCGGGCACCCCCAATCGTTGTGCCCAACGGCGCATCTCGGGGGATTCCCGTGGCCCATTGCCGAACACCATGGCATTGCCGCCGGAGAGAAGCAGCCTTGGCGCGAGACCTTGCAAATACAGCTCTGCGCCGCAGGTGGTACGGCGAACGGTCAGATCGCCCAGTTCATCAACGGGACGTAGCGTACCCTTGGCCCGTATGCCACCGCCGAGTACAACGATGGCATCGAAATGTTGGCCACGACCAGGGTCGAAGGGTGGGTACCGGCTCTCCAGGATTCCAAGGAGCGTGCTCCCCGTGATGGGGGCGGAGAGGACAGCAAGCAAGACCAACGTGCCTACCGACAGCCGGCGTATCCAGCAGAGTCGGTGCGGCGAGTGGGGCAGCAGAGCCATGAGCGCCAGCAGTGCCAGTAACAGAATGATCCAGGACAAGGGGTAAAGCCCATACTTGGCAAGCTTATACAGCCCGAACAGAAACGGGGTCATGTCCATGAGGCACTCCTTTTAGAAGAGGAAATCACAACAGCATAGCGCGGCCGGTGTGTAAGACCAAAGAGGAGAATGGAATAATGGCAGCGGCACGGCAGTATTGGCTGATGAAATCGGAGCCTTCGGCATTCTCGATCGACGATCTTGCTAAGGCGCCCAGGCGAACGACCTGTTGGGATGGGGTGCGCAATTACCAAGCGCGCAACTTTTTGCGACGCATGCAACGCGGAGATCAGGTGTTGTTCTATCACAGCAACGCCGACCCTCCCGCGGTGGTCGGCCTTGCCGAGGTTGTCCGCAAGGCCTATCCAGACCCGACCCAGTTCGATCGGCGCCACCAGCACTACGATTCTACCAGTCATCCGGCCGATCCACGGTGGGACATGGTGGACATCCGGTTGCTGCGGAAATTCTCCCTCCCTCTTTCGCTCGACATGCTCCGGGCGCAGCCGAAGCTCAAGGGTATGGAGCTGCTGCGGAAGGGGTCTCGGCTATCGGTTCAACCGGTGACACAAACGGAGTGGGCTCTCATCCTCGCGTTGGCAGAAGCGGAGAGCTAATGAGCGGGCTAGGTTCGGGCTTTGCCGTCATCGATGTAACGATGCTGCCAGTCGAGCCACGCATGGCCCAACTCATGTGCCAGAATGTAGCGGCGCCTCGTGACGGGGAGACGCTTCCGGATGTAGATCGTCTTCGTTTCGTTATCCCAGATCCCATCCGCATTCGGGTCCCGCCGGTCCATCTCCGTGTCCGGGACCTGACGGACTGTAATACGATATCCAAATGGCAAGACGACCCGGGTCGGGATTCGCAACATGGCTACTACACTCCCGTTGAGCATGTTCAGTGGCCCTTGGCCCTCCACCAATATGATCCTTGCTAGCCTAACATAAATGAACAATCCCATTCCTCAGCTAATATAATTATATTTTTCCAATGGTTAGAAGCGCTCAGTTCTGTTGTCATCGTTTATTTGAGGGGTTTCGTCTCTATGCGAACTTGTGTATGATGCCGCCATGCTTGAGAATCTCATAGCCCACGAACTCGCGCAGAACTATCCCCCGACTGTTCGACTGGCTGGTGTCAAGATCCGGGACAGGGGAGAGGTCAAAAAGATGGGCGCCGGTGCCGTAGCTCTCCGGGTTGGCGATCGGGTGATGCTCGATCTGGACGGGGAACTGACCTATGGGGTCGTCTATACAGAGCCTTATCCTGCGCCGTTCACGCCCCCGATGCGGGTCATGTCATCAATCCTGAGGAAAGCGACGTCCGAGGAGGACGCTGCCATCGGCCGGCATGAATACCTGGCCCGGGAAGCTATGACCATTTGCCGGCAACAGGCTTCTATCCTGGGTCTCAAGATGAAACTGGTGGAAGTCTACTGCTCCTTCCATCGTCGGCAGATGACGTTCGTGTACACGGCTGATGACCGAATCGATTTCCGTGAATTAGTCCGGGCGCTGGCCAGATGCTTCGGCGGCCGGATCGAGATGCGTCAGATCAGCGTGCGTGAGGAGGCGAGCCGTCTCGGAGGGATCGATACGTGCGGCTTGGTGCTCTGCTGCGCCAGCTTTCTCAGCGAGGTCCGGCCGGTCAGCGTGAAACAGGCCAGAGCGTTGGGATTGGCGGCGGAAGATCCCCGTTTGCTCGGCGTGTGCGGGCGCTTGAAGTGTTGTCTCCTGTTCGAAGCGATGGACACGCGCGCGAGCGCGCCTTCCGAGCGGGGCCTCATTACCCCTCCTACACCTCAGACTCCCTAGCCCGCGCGTGCGTTTCTTTCCGTCACCTGTGCTCACTTGCGAATCGGCGGACTTGCCTTGCAATCTGATCGCGAATCGTGCGGAAGACCGCCAGCCGCTGCTCATAGGTGCCCTGAGCGGCCGCAGGGTCTTCGAAGCTCCAATGTAATTGGGCCGGGCTTCCCGGAAAAATAGGGCAGGATTCTTTTGCGCGGTCGCAGACGGTAATCACGTGATCGAAGGTTTCTCCGAGATAGGTGTCCACTCGCTCGGACACATGCTGGGAAATGTCCACGCCGATTTCGCGCATGGCTTCGACGGCGTAGGGGTTCAGCCCGGCAGGGTGGGTTCCGGCGCTGGCCACCTGGAAACGATCTCCCGCGAGATGACGCAACAGTCCCTCCGCCATCTGGCTACGGGCTGAGTTGCCGGTGCAGAGAAACAGCACTTTCTTTTTCTTTAGAGTTTCCACTCACGCCTCACGTTTCACGCCTGGCGCCTTGATCGAACCAATGTCGTGTGCGGTTGCATAGTGCGCAGACGGACAGCATCACCGGACCCTCCACCAATACTCCCACGACGGTCGCGAGCGCGGCGCCTGAACCTGGTCCGAATAGGGCAATGGCCGTGGCCACAGCGAGTTCGAAGAAGTTGCTGGCGCCGATCAGGGCTCCAGGCGCAGCCACCGCATATTCTACGCTGAGCAGTTTCATCAATCCGTAGGCCAACGACGAGTTGAAATAGACTTGGAGGAGGATCGGAATGGCGATCAGGAAGACATGAAACGACTTGTCGAGAATGTTCTCGGCCTGGAATGCGAAAATCAAGACCAGGGTGAAGAGAAGCGCTGCGAGGGTGACGGGAGCAAAACGCGGCAGAAGCGTCCCCTCGAACCACTCTCGTCCGTGCCGTCGGATCAACCAGGTCCGGAGGATCATGCCCACGACAAGCGGGATGACAATGAAGGCGAGGACGGAATAGAGCAGGACTTCGAACGGGACAGACAGGGAGGACGTACCCCTGACCAACAAGCCGACGATGGGCGCGAAAAGAAAGAGCATGATGAGGTCATTGACGGAGACTTGCACGAGGGTATAGGCCGGATCGCCATCCGTCAGATAACTCCAGACAAAGACCATGGCGGTGCAAGGCGCTGCAGCGAGAATAATGGCGCCGGCGATGTATTGGTCGGCTTCCGCCGAGGTGATCCAGGGCTCGAATAGATAGCGGAAGAACAGCCAGGCGATGAGCGCCATCGAAAGCGGTTTCACGACCCAGTTGACCAGGAGTGTCACGAGCAGTCCTCGTGGCCGTTTGCCGACATGGCGCACGGCAGCGAAGTCCACCTTCATCATCATGGGAACGATCATGAGCCAGATCAGCACGGCCATCGGCAGATTGACATGGCTGCCACGACCGAACTCCAAGCTTCTGAATGTCTGCACGAAACCAGGGGCCCATTGTCCGATCCAGACGCCGGTTACCATGCAGAGGCCGACCCAGAGCGTCAGGTAGCGTTCAAAGAGGTTCAGTCGTTTGGCAACCGGCTGAGCCGGAGCCAGATCAAGCGCGAGTTCCATCAATCTTCCTCCTTCTCACGCAACAATAATTCTTGATGAGTGAGGGCAAAAAAAGATCAGCGGCAGTTGCGCGATTTTTTGGAGAGCCCTCGAGGTCTTGCTTTCCACGAATCGAGAATGTCGTGAATCTCCTCGATGCTTTCCTCTCTCAACGAGTAATAGTTCCAGCGCCCGTCCCGCCGGTCCTGCACAATGCCTGCGTCTTTCAGAGTCTTCAAATGGAACGAGAGGCGGGACTGTCCGGTATCCAGAGCGTCGGTCAGATCGCAGACGCACTGCTCACCTCCACACAAGAACTCGACGATCTTCAGACGAATCGGATCGGCTAACGCATGGAACAATTGAGCAGCGCGTTCAATCTCGTGGAGGACGCCGGTAGGCATGGTTCTTTATATATCAACAAGACTTGATGAATCAATAGCCTCTGCATTTTGGTTGCATAAGGATATAATGATGATGGCTGTCTTGAAAATGTGGGTCCTGTCGGCGAGCAGCCCAACCGTGCTCGCACCCCCGCCCGGTGTAGGGCCCCCCGCTGCGCGCGCTTGGGCGCCCGCTCGCCGCCACCCGCATTTTCAAGACAGCCATCATGATAAAGCAACGGAGGAGTCATGCCTCGGGTGCTGGTTCTTGGCGCTGGCAAGATCGGGTCCCTCATCGCCTGTCTTCTGGCTGACTCCGGTCGCTACTCGGTCCATCTTGGCGATGTCACGCTTGATATCTCGAAACGCGTGACCGCCGACCTGGGGCTCGACGGAGTGACACCCTGTGCCTTGGATGCTCGCGATCCTGACGCTGTCGCATCGTATCTCTCCGCCCATCCGTTCGATGCGGTCGTCTCGAGGTTGCCGTATTTTTGCAACGTT
>JBBIQV010000002.1:26216-158077 GCA_037442105.1 Nitrospiraceae bacterium
CCCATAGCCCAGCTTGCACAGATACACCGGCTGCACTATTTCGATTTGACCGAAGATATCGAGGTGACTAATCAGATCAAGGCCATCGCCGGCAAAGCGGAACGTGCCTTCGTCCCGCAATGTGGCTTGGCGCCGGGCTTCATCAGCATCGTCACTCATGATCTGATGACCCGTTTCGAAACGCTCGACACGGTGAAGATGCGGGTCGGCGCCTTGCCGGTGAATCCCAGCAACGCGCTCAAATACTCCCTGACCTGGTCGACCGACGGGTTGATCAATGAGTACGGGAACGTCTGTTACGGTATCGAGGGGGGGCAGAAAGTTCCCCTGCAACCGCTCGAGGGCTATGAAACCATAGAGGTAGACGGGCTTTTGTACGAGGCCTTCAATACCTCCGGGGGGTTGGGGACGCTGGCCGACACCTATGCGGGCAAGGTGCGGACGATGAACTACAAAACCCTGCGCTATCCGGGGCATTGCGAGAAGATTCATCTACTCATGAAGGATCTCAAACTCAACGAGGATCGCGAGACGCTCAAGCGGATTCTGGAGCGTGCCGTGCCGCAGACCTTGCAGGATGTCGTCTTGATCTATGCCTCGGTCACCGGACGACGCAGGGGAGAATTGTTTGAAGAAACCTACGTGAAGAAGATCTATCCGCAGACCATTGCCGGCCGGCTGTGGTCCGCCATCCAGGTAACGACCGCGTCGAGCCTCTGCAGCGTGCTCGATCTCGTGTTGAATGACTCGAAGGAGTACAAGGGCTTTGTCACTCAGGAATCGTTTCCCTTGGAGCGGGTGCTCGCCAATCCATTCGGGATCTGGTTCCGGTAGCGGAGAAGCTGATAGCCAATAGCGAACAGCGAATAGCTCAGAGCGACTGGCTGCCAGCTATTAGCTACTTGCTGGTAGCTCATGAGGCTGTTCGTTACGTGCTATTCACCGTAAGCTGCAAGTGCGATGTATGAACATTCTCAAAGAACTCGGTATTGAGCCGACTAACCCCGGAGCCAGCACAGGGGCCGACTGGTGGCCGCCAGTCTCGGGGTCGGAGCTACTGGAGTCCATCAACCCGGCGACCGGCCAAGGGATTGCGCGGGTGGCTGCGGCGTCCTTAAGCGACTACGAGCGGGTCGTCCGAGATGCCCAGCATGCGTTTGAACGGTGGCGCATGGTGCCCGCGCCCAAACGGGGCGAACTCGTTCGGTTAATCGGTCAGGTGTTGCGCGAGAAAAAAGAGGCGCTGGGCACGCTCGTCTCTCTGGAGGTCGGCAAGATCAAGGCGGAGGGCGACGGCGAGGTCCAGGAAATGATCGATATGGCGGATTTCGCGGTCGGCCAATCCCGCATGTTGTATGGGCAAACCATGCACTCGGAACGCCCGCACCACCGGATGTATGAGCAATGGCATCCGCTCGGCCCGGTCGGGGTGATCACGGCGTTCAATTTTCCCGTCGCCGTTTGGGCGTGGAACGCCTTCGTCGCCGCGATTGCCGGCGATACCGTCGTCTGGAAGCCCTCGCCCAAGGCGCCACTCTGCGCCATAGCGGTACAAAAGATCTGTAATCAGGTCATGGCCCAGCAGGGGTACAGCGGTGTGTTCTCGTTGCTCATCACGAACGCCGCGCAGTTGGCGGAGACGATGGTGCGCGACCCACGGCTCCCCTTGATCTCTTTTACCGGCTCCGTCCCGGTCGGGCGTCATGTCGCGGAGGTTGTCGCGCAGCGGCTGGGCCGGGCGCTCCTGGAACTCAGCGGCAATAACGCGATCATTGTGGATGAGACCGCCGATCTCGATCTCGCAACACGGGCGATCGTGTTCGGTGCGGTAGGGACGGCCGGTCAGCGATGCACGACTACGCGACGGCTCTTCGTGCACGAGTCGCGGTATGCGGACCTCGTGTCCCGGCTCGTATCGGTCTACAAACAGGTGCGAATCGGTAATCCGTTGGAGCCGGGTGTCTTGATGGGTCCGCTGATTGATCGAGCAGCGGTCGAGGCCTATCGGACAGCGCTCGGCGAAGCGAAGAGCGAAGGTGGCGAAGTGCTCTATGGTGGCAGGGTTCTGGATGGTCCGGGCCATTTTGTCGAGCCGGCCATCGTGTGCGCGAAAAACCATTGGAAGGTCGTCCAGCGCGAAACCTTCGCCCCGATCTTGTACGTGATGACCTATGCCACGCTGGATGAAGCGATCACGCTTCAAAATGATGTGCCGCAGGGCTTGTCCTCCGCGCTTTTCACCGGCAGCCTTCGGCATAGCGAGCAGTTCTTGTCCGCCGCAGGCAGTGATTGCGGGATTGCGAACGTCAACATCGGCACGTCAGGGGCGGAGATCGGCGGCGCATTCGGCGGCGAGAAAGCGACGGGCGGGGGACGGGAAGCCGGCTCGGATGCCTGGAAGGCATATATGCGACGGCAAACCAACACGATCAATTGGGGAACGGATCTGCCGTTGGCCCAAGGGATCAAATTCGAAGGGTAAAACCGACGACCGCCATTCGTCAACCGAGCGCAACAGGCTGACTGCCTTTTCACGAATGGCGAGTGACGGAAATCCGAGGGAAAGGAGCGACCACCATGTTGCAAGGAGCGGAACTTGACGCGCTGATCGGCCGGATGGCTCAGGACTATGTCACGAAGAATCGGGCGGCACGCATCATCCGGGATATGTTGGACGAGGCGGGCATTGGGTTGAGCCCCGTCGTGGATCATTACGCGATTCGAACCGTGGACATCGATGAGCGCGCGCAAGAGTTTGTCCGATTGGGGTATGTCTATACCGAAACTTTGAATTACGACGATTGGTTTGCAAAGGTCTATCGGCTTCCCGGCTATCCGGCCTTATTTGTGGACCAAGCCTATCCTGACGAGCGGGGGCGGACGAGCGTCATTTCCGGTTGGGTGAAGACCTTCGGCGATCGCGGCTTCCACCACGCCGCGGTGCGGGTCGAGGACATCGAAAAAGCGATGCAGCAGTTGAAGGCCAAGGGCGTCGTGTTCGCGGGCGAGATCGTCGGCGCACGCGGCGGGAACCTGCGGCAGATTTTCACGGCGCCGGAAATGGTGGACGGCCATCCGTTCTCCGTGCTTGAGCTGGCCGAACGACACCGCGGGTACCAAGGCTTCTCTCCTCCGCAGGCCGACAGTCTGATGAAGTCCACGGTCAAAGGAGCGTGACGCGTGATGGGTGATGCGTGACGAGTTTTAGGTTCTGAGGGAGCAACCTGCCATGCTCTGTTGATCCTCTCGATTCACGACACATCACTCATCACCAGGCGTCTTCCCACCGGCCTTTAGCCTCTCGCCTCGTGCCCCTTGCCCAGTTTCGTTGAATCTTTTCCCGCCGGCCCGTCTCTTATAGGCAGAACGGAAGGGGGGAACTGCATGATACTCAATGAATGGTTGCGCCTGATCGCCGGCACGTTTGTGCTGTTTGCCATCGTCTTGGGAGCCGCGGTGCACCCGTATTGGAATTACTTCGCGGCATTTGTGGCCGTGAACCTGATCCAATCCGCATTCACCGGCTGGTGTCCGATGATGGCGCTGCTCCGGAAGCTCGGCGTGCGGGAGTAAAGCAATAACCCTTTGCCTATCGCCCATCGCCTTGTGCTTAATGAAAGGAGTTTACTGATGCGAGCCGTCAAGCGACCGACTCCGGGATTATCCCTGTTTGCCTATTTGAGTCTGTTCGTTGCGTCCGCTCTGGCGTGGCCGACCGCGCCGGTGCATGCGGCTCGTGAGTTGACGCTGGAGCAGGCGCTGGAACTCGCCATGCAGCATAGCCCCGTGCTCAAGGCGTCCCGCCAGGATATGTATTCGGCCGAAGCCCAGCGCAAGATCGCGCAGGCGGCTTATCTGCCGAAGGTCGAGGCGGTTGAAGCCTGGGCCAATACGAATAATCCCGCCCAAGCCTTCGGCTTGCTGCTGAATCAAGGCCGTTTTACGCAAGCGGGCTTCGACATCAATACCTTGAATCGGCCGGGCTCGGTCGAGAACTATCGGTCGGCAGTGAACCTCACACAGCCGATTTACAACGGCGGGCGCGAAGGTCTGGGCGTCAAGATTGCCGACCTTGGGCACGTGGTTTCCGAGGAAAGCTTCGAGCACATGCGCCAGCGTGTGCTCTACATCGTGACGAAAGCCTATTACGATCTTGTTCTTGCCAAGGCGGTCCAAGGAATTGCCCGTGAGACGGTCCAGATCGCCGAGGTTAACGCAAAACAGATCGCGTCGCGGTTCAAAGGAGGGACGACGGTGAAGTCGGACTTGTTGCAAGCCGAGGTCCGCCTGGCGGCATTGCGGGAAGAAGCGATACGTGCGAACCAAGCGGTGCGGGTCGCGGGCGTGGCGCTCCGCCACGCCATCGGGCTGGATGAGCCGGTCGATGTCACCGAAGGACTCTCATTGGCTCCCGGAATTCCTCAGGAACTGGAGGCGATCGTGGCAACGGCGCTGGAGACAAGACCGGACTACCGCGTGCTGGCAGCCGAATTACGGAAGGCGGAGATGCAGACGAGGCTGGCCAAATCCGCCTACCTGCCGAATTTCAATCTGCAGGGGACCTATGAAAACAACAGCACATTCCCGCTCGGGCCGAACGGGCAGAGCAACTACGGGGCGTTCGGTGTCGTGAGCGTGAATTTGTTCAACGGGATGAACGACGCGGCCCAGGTACGGAAAGCGCGTGCCCAGGAGGAAAAGGCGCGGGAGTTGCTCGCCGCCAAACGCCGGGAAATTGAAGTCGAAGTGGTAGAGGCCTACTATGGCCTGGCTGCGGCGCGCGAACGCATTGCCGTGAGCGAGAGCGCGGTCGCGCAAGCGGAAGAAAACCTCCGCATCATTCGCAACCGCTATGAGTCCGGCATCGCGCCGGTGATCGATCTGTTGACCGCCGAGCTGGTCCTGAACCAGGCCAAGCAGAACCGCATGCGCGCGTTCTACGATGAGCGGGTCGGGTGGGCTCGCCAGGACTTGGTGACGGGCCAATTCCGGAAAGGTCAAGGTTGAGGGCAAGGAAGTTCGACATGCGAGGTTCGAAATTCGCTCTTACCCTTAATCTGAGCCTCAGTCTGTTTCTGCTTGCCGGCTGCGGGCCGCGCGAGGAACCGGGTCCGCCGGCGACCCCGGCTACAAGAGTCACGGTCAAGGCGCCGGTGGACGAGGTCCGCTTAATGCAATTCCCGATTGTGGTTGAGGTCACGGGGCAGGTTGCGGCGGTGGTGCGGGCCACGCTCTCAAGTCGTGTCCAGGGGACCGTGCAGGAAGTCCGTGTCCGCGAAGGCCACGCCGTGTCGAAGGGACAGACATTGGTGGTTCTGGACAGCCGTGACCTGCGGGCCAGTCTCGCCAGGGCGGAGGCGGAGGCGGAGAACGCCAGAGCTTATTTGGCGCGCATGAAGCGACTCTATACGGAAGAGTCGGTCGCCAAGCAGGAACTCGATAATGCGACTCGCGCCTATAAAGTCGCGGAAGCCGGAAAACAAGCGGCAGAAGTTCAGCTCAGCTATACAACGCTCAAGGCGCCGTTCGACGGGATCATCGCGGAAAAACATGTAGAGGTCGGTGAATTGGCGGCTCCGGGGCAGCCGTTATTGAAGATCGAGGATCCGAAACAGCTCCGGCTGGAAGCCACGGTCTCCGAGGGCGATTTGAAATCCGTGACCGTGGGTGACAAGACCACGGTCGTGATCGACGCGATCGGCGCCCAGCCGATCGCCGGTTCGATCGCCCAAATTCTGCCGTCCGGCGATCCCGTGACCCATACCTTCCTGGTAAAAGTGGACCTCGCGCCGGCCCCGGGACTGAAAACCGGCATGTTCGGCCGCATGCAATTGGGGAAAGGCTCCGGCCAGACGTTCGCGGTTTCCAAGTCCAGCGTCACGGAACGGGGCCAGCTCACCGGCGTGTTTGTCGTCGGGCCGGATCAAGTGGCGCATCTACGATGGGTCAAGGTCGGACGCACGATAGGGTCGAGTGTAGAAATCCTCTCCGGCCTCAACGGGGGGGAGCAGATTCTGGCGGACGCGGCTCAGGGAGTGGACGGGGCACGGGTAGAGGTCACCGAAACGGTGGCTGCGCCGGTCACTCGGTAAAAGAGCATGATGGGTGATGGGTGATGCGTGATGAGTGAAACACAACTCAGCACTCAACACTCAGCACTCGGTGCTCGATTCGGCCTTTCCGGTCGCATCGCGGCGCTCTTCATCGGTAGCAAGCTCACCCCCTTGATCATAATCGGGGCGCTGTTGCTGGGTCTCTTTGCCGTCCTCCTCACGCCGCGCGAAGAAGAGCCGCAAATCGTCGTGCCGATGGCGGATGTCTTCCTCCCCTTTCCCGGCGCCTCCGCCAAAGTGGTCGAGGAACAACTGACCAAACCGCTGGAACGGAAGATTTCTGAAATCAAAGGCGTCGAGTATGTGTACTCGTTATCCCGGCCCGGCGGAGCGTTGCTCATCGTCCGCTTTTACGTCGGCGAACAGATGGAGCAGAGCCTTGTCGATCTCTATGACAAGTTGATGTCGAATCAAGACCTGCTGCCGGCCGGAGCCGGGGCGTTCCAGGTGAAGCCCCGCGACATCAACGATGTACCTATCGTGACGATCACCCTCTCCAGCGAGCGCTATTCGGATTTTCAACTGCGACAACTCGCGCAGCATGTGCTGGAGGAGGTCAAGAAAGTGCCGCACACGTCCGGCGGATTCATTACCGGAGGAAGCCGCCGCGAACTGCGAGTCCAGCTCGACCCGAGTCGCATGAAGGCGTACGGGATGACGCCGCTTCAGATCGCTTCGGTCATTCAGGAGGAGAATCTCGCGTTGCCGGCAGGCCGGTTTCAGAGCGAGAACCGGGACTATGTATTGGAGACCGGCCGGTTCATTCGCTCGCGCGAGGACCTGGAATCCCTGGTGGTTGGAGTAAGTGAGGGGCGTCCCATTTACCTCCGCCAAGTGGCAGAGGTGAAGGACGGTCCGGGCGAGGTCGCGAGTTATGTCTGGTTCGGGCACGGCTCTGTACCCTCGCCGTACACCTTGCGCCTCACGCATGACGAACATGACGTCTCACTCCTCACCCCTCACGAAACTACAGCCGTCACCGTGGCGATTGCCAAGCAGCCCCGGACCAACGCGGTCGAGGTCGCACGCCACGTGATCCGGAAAGTGGACGAACTGAAAGGCACGCTGCTTCCGTCCGATATTCTCGTCACCGTCACGCGCGACTACGGGGAGACCGCCGATGAGAAAGCGAATGAGTTGCTCCGGCACTTGCTGATCGCGATCATCGCGGTTGTGGTCTTCCTGGGGCTGGCGTTGGGCCCTCGTCCCGCGCTCGTCGTCTCTCTCGCCATTCCCCTCACGCTTGCGTTGACGCTGTTCACCTCGATGATGATCGGATACACGATCAATCGGGTCACGCTCTTCGCGCTGATTTTCTCCATCGGCATCTTGGTGGACGATGCGATCGTCGTGGTGGAGAACACGTACCGGCATCTCACGCTGCGCCGGCTTCCGCACCGCGAAGCCACGATCTTCGCCGTGGACGAAGTAGGCAATCCGACGATCCTGGCGACCTTCACGGTGATCGCGGCGCTGCTCCCGATGGCCTTCGTGTCCGGCCTGATGGGACCGTACATGCGGCCGATCCCGATCAACGCCTCCATCGCCATGTTCTTCTCGCTCCTCGTCGCCTTCGTCGTGATTCCCTGGTTCTGCCAGAGCTGCTATCGCGAGGGCGTCACGATGGCCGGTGTCGGGCATGAGGGAGATGACACAGGATGGACCGCTCGTCTCTATGACCGGCTTCTCACACCCATTCTGCTCCATCCTGTGCTCACCTATGCGTTTCTGGCCGTCATTGGGCTGCTCCTCATGGGCTCCCTTGCTCTCTTGTACAGTCGTCACGTCGTCGTCAAGATGCTGCCCTTCGATAACAAGAGTGAGTTGCAGCTCGTGATCGACATGCCGGAGGGAACGACGTTGGAAGAGACGGCTCGTGTGGCCAAGGCGCTCGCGCGCTATGTCGCAACGGTTCCTGAGGTCCGCGACTATCAGGCATATGTCGGGATTCCGTCGCCGTTCAACTTCAACGGGCTGGTCCGGCATTATTTCCTGCGGGACGAACCGAACCAAGCGGACATCCAGATCAATCTTGCGCCAAAAGACCGGCGCCGCGCTCAAAGCCACGAGATCGCCCGGCGGATCAGGCCGGAGGTGCAGCAGATCGGGCGGCAGTATGGAGCCAACGTGAAGGTGGTCGAAGTCCCGCCCGGGCCGCCGGTCCAGGCCGTGCTTGTCGCGGAAGTGTACGGCCCGGACTACGAGCGCCAGATAGCGGTGGCGCGCGACCTGCGCCGGCTCTTTGAGAGTACGCCGGGCGTGGTTGACGTGGACGATTCGATCGAGGCCGACCAAGTTAAATATCTCTTTACGGTCGATCATGCCAAGGCGTCCCTGGCTGGAGTCCCGTCGGAAGACATCATCAAGACAATCCGGATGGCACTGGAAGGCGCCAAGGTCGGGCTGGTACATCTGCCTCTGGAGAAGGAGCCGGTTCAAGTGGCGCTGCGGCTTCCCTTGGCCGAACGAACCGGCCTCGAACATTTCGGCGAGATCGGGTTGCGGAATGCTTCAGGAGGCCTGATCCAGCTTTCAGAGCTGTTGAGGTTGGAGCAGACGGTGCAGGAGAAGACGATCTATCACAAGAATCTGAAGCCGGTCGTCTACGTCGTCGGCGATGTCGGCGGGCCGGGTGCCGAACAAGCCGAAAGCCCGGTCTACGGAGTCCTCGGCGTAGGGAAGAAACTGGAAGCCTATCGCCCGCCCGAGGGGTATCAGGTCGAGCAACATTATGCCGCGCAACCCTGGTCGGAAAGCCGGCACTCGGTGAAGTGGGACGGGGAGTGGCACATCACGTACGAGACGTTCCGCGACATGGGTCTGGCCTTCGCGATCGCGATGCTCCTTATCTATTTGCTGATCGTCGGCGAGTTTCAGTCCTTTCTCACACCGATCATCATCATGGCGCCGATTCCACTCACGCTGATCGGTATTCTGCCCGGTCACTGGTTGACCGGCTCCTATTTCACCGCCACGTCGATGATCGGATTCATCGCCTTGGCCGGCATCATCGTACGGAATTCGATCTTGCTGGTGGATTTCATTCAACATCAGGAGGCGCAAGGGGTGCCGATTGCGCGGGCCGTGATCCGGGCCGGCGCGGTCCGGACGCGGCCGATCCTGCTGACGGCTGCGGCCTTGATGGTCGGTGCGTTCGTCATCATCCTGGATCCCATCTTCCAAGGCCTGGCCGTCTCGCTGCTCTTCGGAGTCGGCGCCTCGACCCTGCTGACGCTTGTAGTCATCCCGGTGTTGTACTACAGTGCAAAAAAATGACCGTAGGAAGGTTTCGGAGAATAACCCCGGTGCCTATAAACAGAAAGGGAGGACAATACATGATCCGCGATGCAAGACTCGGCCTCGGATTTGCCGCCATCATCACGGTTATCGCCGTAAGTGCCGGAGGAGTCTTCCTCTTTGCCTACGCCTCACCAGGGAGCTACGCGCCGCATGGCACGGTGACCGTTGACGGCGTGACAGTCCCCGATATCGGTCCGCTGCCGACCTCGGCGCCTATCCCCTCGACCAATCTCAACTACAAAGCCAAAATCGAACTGGGAAAGCAACTCTACTTCGACGGCCGGCTCTCCAAGAATAATTCGGTCTCTTGTGCCTTCTGTCATACCCCTGGTTCCGGCTTTGCCGATCCGCGGCAAACGTCGATCGGTGTAGGCGGCGGCGTGGGTGGACGCCAGGCTCCCACCGTGATGAACAGCGCGTTCAACCACCTGCAATTCTGGGACGGACGAGCGAGATCATTGGAGGAGCAGGCGATCGGACCGATCCAGAATCCCATCGAAATGGCCGAAACGCATGAGAACGTCGTCAAGAAATTGAGCAGGATCAAGGGGTACCAACAGCAGTTCCGTGCAGTGTTCGGGACAGAGGTGAATCTGCAGGGCCTCGCTGAGGCGATCGCGGCCTATGAACGGACGGTAATCTCGACCAACTCCGCGTTCGACAAATACGCGATGGGCGACCAGAAAGCGATGGATGAGGCAGCGGTGCGCGGCATGGCCCTTTTCAAAGGCAAGGCTCGCTGCATTGCCTGCCATAACGGGCCTAATTTCACCGACAATCAATTCCATAATCTGGGCGTGCCCCAAGTAGGGCCGATGAAGGAGGACCTCGGCCGCTACTACGTGACTCGCGCAGAGAAAGACAAAGGCGCGTTCAAGACGCCGACCCTGCGGAGCATTATCGAGACGGCTCCGTACATGCATGATGGCGCTTTCAAAACGCTGGAGGAGGTCGTTGACTTTCTCAATGCCGGCGGAGGAGCGAATCCGAACCTCAGTGCGCTCATCAAGCCGTTGGGCCTGACGGCTGAAGAAAAGGCGGACCTTGTCGCCTTCTTGAAAGCCTTGACCGGGGAACCGATCAAATTTGAGATGCCGAAGTTGCCCCAGTGAAATGCCGGGTGTTGAGCGGCCGGAGCGTTTTAACGGTTTCGGACGGCGCTGTCCCAGGTCTCGTGCAAGTTTTTTGAATCCTTCTCTCTCGCCCTGCCTCTCATGGGAGGACAGAGCCTAGCGGATAGTACTGCGTGTCCGCCGGGCCGTGAACTAAACCATTCACAGGAGGTAAGGTGTGATGAGGAAGGGATTTATTGCGATATGTGCTGCGACAGTGCTTGGTTGTGTAGGGCTCCTAGCTCAACAGGCCGCGAGCGGTGAACCGAAATCTCCCGTTGACGGGTATGACATTCACGTGCAGGCGCCGCATATGATGCCGGACGGCACTCCAGGCGGACCGTTCCATCACTATTGCAAAGGTATCTCCGACAAAATACTGCAGTGTCTGCTCTTTGAGTCCACAGATCCCAAGGCCAAGCTGGTTGCAATCGAATACTTCGTCGCGAAGGATCTCACCCGCAAGCTGCCCTCCATTCAATGGCACCGGTACTTCCATGACCACAAGGTGGAGATCGCGACAGGGCGGGTGAAGGTTCTTGAGCCGGCTGACAAAGCGAAAGAAATAGCAGAGGCCGCGGCTGGGACCGACGGTGTCATCTATCATCTCTGGCAGAATGGGCAAGAATTTCCTGACGGGACCGTCACGTATCCGCAGTCGCTCGGGCATTCCTTTCCCCAGCCCAATTGAACCTCGGTTATCGGAGCGTGAGGGGGGCTCTTCATTGGGTCCCCCTCTATCCAGGTCGAAGGAAAAGGAAATGAAAGGATTCCGGCGGTGTGTATTCCTCACGGCTGTGCTTATGCTGGGCCGGTCTGGAATTGTTCCGAGCACGGGGTGGACCGCTGATGCAGAGGTGCTCCAGCCTCGTGTTCCACCGGATCAGATAAATGAGGCCCGGATGTGGACTAATCCGCTTGCGGCTACCTCTGACAATATCGAAAAGGGCAAGGCGCTTTTCTACGGGAAGGCATTCTGCTCGACTTGTCATGGGAGAGACGGGAAAGGGCTTGGAGACATTCCGGGCCTTCGAGGTAAACTGCCACGGAACTTCACCGACAAAGCCTGGCAGGCAGCGAGGACCGACGGGGAGTTGTTCTGGATTCTCAAGAACGGCAGTCCGGGTACGGACATGGCGTCGTTCATCCCGCTGATCCTCACTGAAGAAGAAGCCTGGCAGGTGCTCCTCTACGTCAGATCGTTTGCCGGCAGTGAGCCATGATCCGGTCGCTCAACGTTTCTCTTTGGGCAGATAGTCCTTGAGACCACGCCCGATGATTCCGGCCGTGAGCCAAGGGTACTTGCTGCGGAGCGCATTCTTCCCGATGTCTGCGATGATCCGATCTCGGTTGTGGGTGAGTTCCCGAATGTTCTGCTCGACTCGTTCACGGGCATGCCGAAAGATTTCGTCGGCCAGGTCCCACGCTTCCGAGCGACCGGCGGTTCGCTCCCCCTGCTCGGCGGTGAGCGCCGTGGCGGCGATCGTCAGCAGGTCTTCGCCGACGGCCTCGATGCGGTTTTGCCGGCCCTGATCGTCCCGCAATGCCGCCCGATGCGAGACCATTGCGTAGAAGATGGCTCGCGCGAGGCGCCGGCTGGCTTGTTCCGCGTAACGGAGCTTCTCGCGGACCTTGGGGTGGTGGACTTCCGGGCGGGACGACAGCGGGCGCGTTCTCCACTGGCCCGCAAACCACGGGACGTAGAAGGCGAGCAGCTTGAACAATTCGCGGAACCTCGCCGTCCAGCTCAGGCCTTCCGCAAGATAGGCACGAGCCCGCTCCAGGTGCGGGTTTAGTCCTTCTCGCGCGACGAATGGCCGCAGGATATCGGTCGCGCCCTCGCCGATGCGCGACATTTCGGCGTCGCGGACAAGCTGCTCGATGCCGAAGGCCGGTTCTCCGCGGAATCGCTTTGAATCGGCGGTTTCGTAACCTATTCCGCCGAAAATGATCTGGGCATCTTTCAGGAATCGGATCGCCTGTTCCGAACAGAACATTTTGGCGACGGCGGCTTCGATGCGAATGTCGTAGCGGTGCTGATCAGCCAGATGCCAGGCAAGATAGGCGAGCGATTCCATGGCGAATAAAGTCGCCGCCATCTGACCGATCCGCATCTGTTGCGTCTGGCGATCGGCGAGCGGTTTTCCGAAGGTCAGGCGCGCCTTCGCCTGGTCCAGCGTGGGTTGCCAGGCTTGTTTGGCCATGCCGAGGCAGATGGCTGGAATGCTGATGGCACGCCCGACGTTGAGAATCGTCAGCGCATAGCGGAGACCTTTGCCGATCTCCCCGATCACATTGTCGGCGGGGACGCGGACATTCTGGAAGGTCATGTGGGCGTTCTCGATTCCCCGGCAACCCTCAAACTGGCAGCGCTGGCGGATCTGCACCCCGGGCAAGGTCATATCGAGGATGAAGGCGGTGTGTACGCGATCTTCGGCACCCGTTCCTCCTGGTACGGGCATCCAGACCGGCGTCCCGCCCTGTAGCGCCCGCTTCACCGGGACGCGAGCAACGAGTGTGACATAGCGTGCAATCGGTCCGTTGGTGCACCAGAGTTTTTCGCCGTTGACAATGAAGGCGCCGCCCGCTGGATCGAGCACCGCCTCCGTCTGAATGTTGGCGGCGTCGGAGCCGGTCATCGGTTCGGTCAGTGCGAAGGCGGAGATTGCTTCTCGCGCGACGCGCGGCAGATACGTCTTCTTCTGTTCCTCGCTGCCGAACATCAAGATGGGGATCGCGATCCCGATCGACTGGGGCACGGCCACCGTGAGCGACAGGGTATTGCTCCAACTTGCCATGAGCATCAGCACGCGGCCGTAGTTCTTATATGAAAACCCCAGCCCGCCGTACTCTTTGGGGATTTTCATCCCGAACGCGCCGAGTTCGAACAGACCTTTCAGCACGCTGCCGGGAATCTTGGCCGTCCGTTCGATTTCGTCAGGATCCACTTCGGTGGTGAGAAAGACTTCGATGGTCTTGCAGTATGCCTCGCCGATCGCCCGCTCTTCAGGAGGCTCATCCGGGGGAAGCAGGAGATCGAAGTTCGGCCGGCCCTCATAGAGACCTGCCATGAAGCTCAAACCGGCCAAATGCTCGCGAGCTTCTTCGATCCGCTCAAGCCCTGTGAACAGCCGGGACATAACCTGCCTCCTCTCCTCCCTATGCGCGTTCCTTGAACTGGATGTCACGGTAGGCGGCGAGAGTCGGAGCCAGACGGGATTTCAGCTCCAACCTCTTGGGTTTTCCGGTCGAGGTGTAGGGGATTTCCTGCCCAAAGAGAATGACCTTGGGCCGTTTCGAAAAGGAAAGGTGGCCGCGGCAGTATTCCAGCAGCTCGGACTCTGTGGGAGGTGCACCGCAGTCGCGTGGAACCACATAGGCCGCGATCTCTTCACCGTAGTACCGGTTTTCGAACGGCACAGCCATCGCAAACTTGACGCCGGGATGGCCTTTCAATGCGTCGTCGATCTCGAGCGGGGAGATATTGATTCCTCCGCGAATGATCAGTTCTTTGAGCCGGCCTGAGATGAAGAAAAACTGGCGCCCCTTCTCGTCGCTCGCATAAAACCCTTCATCGCCAGAGCGGAACCATCCCCATCGGAATGCGGCCTCATTCGCGTCGTCACGTTTGAGGTATCCGGCGCAGACCGTCCGTCCGCGGATGCAAATTTCTCCTCGAACGTTTTCTGCGACACGACATCCTTTCTCATCGAGGATGGCCATCTCATTATGTTGGAGCGGAACCCCGATGGAGGGGAACTCATAGTGAGTAAGCCAGCGGCGGTGCTGCGCCGGCGACAAGTCATTGGGCAGAAAGCAGGAGTAACAGGTGGTTTCGGAGAGACCGTATCCGTGCCGGATGGGGAACCGAAACCGATCTTCGAATCGTACGGCGGTGTCTTTGAGCAACGGACCGGCGCCGCAGATAAATCCGCCGAAGCAGTCCAATTTGTACGGCGCGATATCCTCGTTCGCCTCGAGGAGGAATTCCAGTAGGGTCGGCACGACGCTCACGCAGGTCACCTGCTCCTCGTGCAGTCTCCGCCACAACGAACCCGTCTTGAATTTCCGATTGAGCACGATGCTGCCCTTGCAATAGAACGGAGTGACGAGCGTGACGACGGTTCCGTTGACGTGGTGGATCGGGAGCACACACATCAAGCGATCCTGCATCCCGAACGAGTGCCAACCGGCGATGGCATCGGCATCGATCAGGAGATTGTCCGCTGTAAGGATGACCCCTTTAGGCGGTCCGGTCGTGCCGGAGGTGTAGACGATCAGAGCTTCATCTTCCAACGAACAGGCATGAGGGGAGTGGCCGGAGGCGAGCGAGAGGTGTTTTCTCTTGCTCCTAGCCTCTTGCTTCTTGTCTATACACAATTCCTTGTCGCCGATCGCGATGACTTCGCGCAGGGCCGGGAGTTCCGCCTGAAGGCTTTTCAGCTCGTCGAGAGAGTCTTGCCAACACATGACCGCCGACGCCTCCGAATGTTCGAGGATGTAGCGTTTCTTGTCTGCCGGCTCCTCGATATTCATCGGGACCACCGTGATGCCTGAGGTCCAGGCTGCAAAATACAGAATGACGGTGAGGTCATGGTTGAACAAGACCGTGGCCAGGCGGTCCCCGCGCCGGAGACCAACCTGGTCGTGGAGAAAGGTCGCCGCTTGCTGGACGACCGTACCGAACTCCGCATAGGTGTAAGTACGATGGATCCGGCGGTCGTCGTCGTAATAAGTCAGGAAATTCCGATCGATCAGGGCTCGATCGAAGATGCGGGATTTGAAGAACTCGGCAAAGGAAGCCCAGGGCAGGGCGAATGGTGGGCCGTCCATTTGCCGAGCCTGCAAAATTCGGTCATGCGCGTCGATCAATGGGCACATAGGTTTGCGGTGAAGGTCCTGTGTAAAGCGCGCGCGGTCTCATCAACCGATTATGGTCTTGCTGCTCGATCACATGTGCGCACCAGCCGGTGATACGCGAGCAGACGAACACCGGCGTATAGAGATCGCGAGGGATGCCCATCAGGAGGTAGGCCACGGCGGTGTAGAAATCCAGGTTCGGATAGAGCCCCTTCTCCTGCTGCATGACGCGATCGATGATCGTGGCGATCTCGTACCACCGGCTATCGCCGCAAATGCGGCTTAACGCCTCGGCGTGCCGTTGAATGATGAGAGAGCGAGAGTCGCCTTTCTTCAACACGCGATGGCCGAATCCCATCACCCGGCGTTTCGCCGCCAAGGTGCTCCGCACCCACTGCTCCGCCCGGTCGCGGCTCTTGATTTCCAGGAACATAGCGGCGACGGCCTCATTGGCGCCGCCGTGGAGCGGACCTTTAAGCGTCCCGATCGCCGCCGTGATGGCCGAGTAGAGATCCGTCATGGTCGAAGCGGTGACGCGCGCGGCAAACGTTGACGCGTTAAACTCGTGCTCGGCATAAAGGATCAAGGACGCATCCAATACCCGAGCCATCGCCTTCGCCGCGGTGTCTCCATGGCGGTCGGTCAGGAGATAGAGCAGGTTTTCGGCGAAGGTGAGACCGGCCAGCGGCCGGATCTGCCGCTTGGCATGGGCAAGGCGGTAGGCTGTGGCGACGATCAGAGGAATCTGTGCCAACAGTCGGACTGCTTTGCGGATGTTGGCCTCATGAGAATTGTCCGCTGCCTCCGAATCGGTCATGCCGAGCAGCGAAACACCGGTTCTGAGGATGTCCATAGGATGGGCATTCGGAGGAACGACCCCGAGGAAGGCTTCGACGGGTCCCGGGAGAATCCAATTGGCAGTGAGCTGCGTGACGAAATCCTCCAGCTCTTTTCGCATCGGCAGTTTGCCGAACAGAAGCAGGTAAGCCACATCCTCGAACGTCGCCTGTTCAGCCAGGTCGCCGATCGCGTACCCTCGGTATCGCAGACCGGCCTCGCCTTCGTCCACCAGGCACAGGGCTGATTCGCCGGCAAGCACTCCTTCCAGCCCGGGGCTGTAGGCGGGGGCCTGGGAGCTCTCAGGTGCGAGATTCGCCGTCATCGCGTGACCGGAATTGTTTTTCCTGTCGTTCATATTCCGCGTACCGTAGAAGTTCATACTGTTGTTGTCTCGTATGCATGCGACTCAACAGGTCGCGCTGCGAGCCGTGATTCATTAACTCAAGCAGCATTTCTTCGATCGCTTTCGTTGCGACTCTGAGCGCCGTGACGGGGAAGAGCACCAGACGATAGCCGAGTTCTTCAAACTCGCTCACGCTCAGAAAGGGGGTCTTGCCGAACTCGGTCATGTTGGCGACCAGGGGCACCTTGGCACCTTCCTTTGCGAGTCGTTCGGCAAAGGCGCGGAATTCTCCCGCCGATTCGAGAGCCTCCGGAAAAATCGCGTCTGCTCCTGCCTCGACGTAGGCGCGAGCCCGCTGCGCCGCCGCTTCCAACCCTTCGACTGCCCGGGCGTCGGTGCGCGCGATGATGAGAAAATCCTGGTCATGGCGAGCTTCGACGGCAGCCAGAATCTTGCCGACCATCTCCTGTGTGGAAACCAGTCGCTTGCCCGGCAGGTGTCCGCACTTCTTGGGCATCTCCTGGTCCTCCAGTTGAATCCCTGCCAGGCCGGCCCGTTCGAACTCGCGGACCGCCCGCATGACCATGAGGGGGGGGCCGAACCCCGTATCCGCATCGACCACGGCCGGAATCGTCACGGCATGGCCGATCGCGGTCGCGTCGGACACCACTTCGGTCAAGGAGAGCAAACCGATATCGGGCAACCCTCGTGATGCAGCCACGCCGGCGCCGGAGATGTACACGGCTTGGAAACCGGCCCGTTCGATCTGTATCGCGGTCAGCGCATTGAACGCTCCTGGCAGCACCACTGTCTGCCTGTCGAGCAGATCCCGCAGGCGCCGTGCCTTCGTATGTTGTTTGTCACCCGTCACTCATCACCTGTTACGGACTTTTAGGAGCGGCATCAACGTTCCGACATCTTTCACCTGATCGAGCTTCCAGACCAGGTCTATGACCTTTGCGACTCGCGTTCGATCGAGAGTCCGTGAGGCGAGTCTGCGGAACTTGTCTTCCACCTCTTGGTCGGACATGGAGTTCTTGGGATGGCCAAGCGGATGATCCACCTGGTGCGCGTAGTCTTTGCCGGCCTTCGTGCGGATTGAGACACGTGTGGGCATGGCGTGCGGATACCGACCGATGAAATCGGGCTGCTGAACGACGCGCACTTTCTGCATGAGTTCGTGAAGAATCGGATCGGCCAACCGCTTGTTGTCGAACGAGCGGAAGGTTACCGTCCCGTCCAGCAATGCGACCGCCACGCAATAGGGGAAACTATGGTCGGCGGTTTCTCTGGTCTGCGGGCGCCACTTTTCGGGATCGCGTCCGATGATTTCGATCGCGACATCGTAGCTGCCGATCTCGATGTCCGTGATGCCGGCACAGGCATCGGTTCCTTCCGCTTTCAACAATTCCTCCCTGAGCACCAGGGCTGCTTCCACCGCCGTTTGTGCGTGATACTCCACCGGGTAATGTTTGATGTAGGTATCCAGAATCTTGAACGAAGGGGACTGGCTCCCGCCCAGGGCGGGTGCCTGTCCCCGTTCGCCGCCGAATGCGGGCAAGTCCAACGGCCCCGACACCAGCTTCATAAAGCCTTTCTCGCCTTCAAAAAGCGGAGAAGGCCCCGTCATCCCTTGCTGAGCCAGCATTGCGGCAAAGACCCCGTTGCGAGCAGCATTGGAAAAGGCGCAGGCCTTCCACATAGAGAGGTCGCCGACGCGCGTTTGCCTCAGCGCAACATTGGCCACTCCGGCCAGGTTGACCGCTTGGAGGGTCTGCGCTTCGGAGAGTTTCATGACCTTGGCGGCAGCCAACGCCGATGAGAACGGACCGTATGTGACATGGTCCCATCCACGTGGCCGCAGCGCGGCTGCGTCACAGAATCGGCACTGGACCTCGTATGCGAGCGCAATGGCCTGGATGACCCGCTGGCCGGAGGCACGGGCCGTTTCTCCCACTGCAAGAACGGCAGCGATGTTGTCCGACGGATGGGCCGGTTCTTGTGCGAGGTAGGTGTCGTTGAAATCCAGATAGCGGACGAGCGCGCCGTTAGCGAAGGCGGCGAGGTCCGGGAGCGTGGTGTGATTCGTTCCCCACAGGGTCGCGCCGTTGGGAACTTTGACCGAGGCCGCGAGCCTGCGCGCGATCCTGCAAGGAGGCGAATGCCAGGCGCCAAAGGCGCAGCCGAGGCTATCGAGAACCCGCCGCTTCACCTCGTGAACGACGGCAGGGGGAAGGTCATCAAAGCAGAGATTCCGGCTGTAATGAGCGAGGCGATCCGCAAGCATGTTCCCTCTCACGCGCGAAGCGGCAATGGTCACACCTCTCACTCCCCGAACTTCGGCGGTCGCTTTTCCAGGAAAGCCTGGACCCCCTCTTTCTTGTCCGGCGTTTCGAACAAATGTCCGAACAGCTCGGCTTCACGGGCGAGCCCTTCGGCAAGGGGGCTGTCCAGTCCGACCCTGATCGCCCTCAAAGCCGCCTGTGTCGCAATCCGTCCCTGCGCGACGATCGTTGTCGCCAAAGCCTGGGCTTCATTCATGAGGGCCTCGGCCGGAACAACCCGATTGACCAGCCCTATCGTTATGGCGTCCTCGGCGGTGATCGTTGCCCCCGTCAAGATCAACTCCGTTGCCTTTGCCGGTCCCACGATCCTGGGGAGTCTCTGAGTTCCTCCGAAACCGGGAATGAGGCCGAGTTTGGTTTCGGGCAGGCCCAGAGAAACCTTCGCTGCTGCGAGGCGCATGTGGCAGGCCAGGGCCAACTCAAGACCGCCGCCGACGCAGGTCCCGTTAATGGCGGCGATGACGGGTTTGTCGAATCGCTCGATGCGATTCAGTAGAGCCTGTCCGCGCCCGGCAAGCTCCGATCCCGCATAGGAAGTGTGGAGGTGCGACAGCTCGTTAATGTCGGCGCCGGCGGAGAAAAATCGCCCGGACCCGGTCACCACGATGACGCGGACATAGTCGTCGACCTCCAAATCGCTCAACACCTGATCGAGCTCTTTCAGCATTGAATGGTCCAGGACATTTGCGGGAGGGTTGTGCAAGGTGATGCGGGCAATTCGATGCGACACCGTCAGCAATTCGTGAGGCATGGTGACCACCTCTTTTTTTGCTAGCTGGCTGGTCTCCTATCCCGGTAGGTGCCGATCAGATCGACCAGCCTCTGGCGCTCGGCAATGGCCGACACCAGTTCGGGAACGCCGTCGCCTTTCACCGCAACCGTGCAGAGCACCTGGGGATACCAGTCGCGCAAATCGCGCAGCGTGGCCGAGGCGCCTTCATGGTCTCCCTTGTTCACGACCACAATGTGGGCGACTTCCAATAAGCCGGCTTTCATGGCCTGCACTTCATCGCCGAGCCCCGGCGCCACCACCGCGACGACTGTCTGAGCCACATCGACAATATCGACTTCACCCTGGCCGACACCGATCGTTTCGATCAGAATGACCTCGTACCCGGCTGCCTCCAGCGCCAGCGAAGCCTCTCGCGTGGCGCGGGCCAGTCCTCCGTGTTGGCCGCGCGTTGCCATGCTGCGAATGTAGACTCCCGGATCCAGCGCATGATCCTGCATGCGAATACGGTCGCCCAATATCGCGCCTCCCGTCACCGGACTGCTGATATCCACGGCCAATACCGCGACCTTCTTGCCTTGTCGTCGATAGGTGGTCACGAGTTGATCGATCAGCGTGCTTTTGCCCGCGCCCGGGTACCCGGTGATGCCGATCACGGCCGACCGGTGTGGCACCGAAACCAGCAACCGAAGCGCCGCAATTCCATCCGGGTCTCGATTTTCCAGCAAGGTAATCAAGCGAGAAACCGCGCGGATATCGCCGGCCTTCACGTGATCGACCAATGCCGGCGTGTCCATGACTATCCCCCCCTCCTTCACTCTCCCCCTCGAGGGGGGAGGGGTGGGCGGGGGTGGGCAGGCTCGAACCACACATCGGTCACCTTGAACGACGGTGTCTTGGCAAAGCAGGCGACCACCGGCAAGCCGATGCGAACCGCCTCCGGCTCGATCCCCTTCAGGCGGGAGAGAAACAGGGTGTTTGCGCCATCGAATTCCACGAGGATCAGAGTGAACGGCGTCTCATGGAGGAACAGCTCGCCGCCATAATAACACGTGGTAAAGGTGTGAACAGCCCCACGGTTCGGCAGCTCGTGCCATGCCGTGGAGGCGCCGCATTCCATGCAGTGGGATCGGGGCGTGGCATACGTATACCCGCAGGCCGTGCAGCGAGAACCGAGGAGCTTCCCTTTTGTCAGCCCGACAAAAAACGGCGAGTCTTCGGCGTAGCTATGCCGGTAATCGATCTCGTAATGATCGCGGATGACGAGAGGATCGACACCGAGTACCACCGTCCCTTTGTTATTCATTTTCGCCTCTCTTTTCCACGCCTCACCCATCACTCATCACGTGTCACTGGCTCTCTCACGCCGCCTCAAGTATCGACACCGTAATATATGTCCCCGTACCGGCGTGGCTATGAATGAGACCCCGTTTCGGGTTCCTGATCTGAAGCGTGCCGTTGCCCAGATGTTTCCCAGTGGTTCCTTGCAATTGCCAATAGGCAAAGACCGCCTGCATCAGACCGGTCGCACCGACCGGGTGTCCGCAGGCCAGCAGTCCTCCCGATGGATTGACCGGCAAGCGTCCCTGCTTCGGGAGTTCCAGGCCATAGTCGATGCCGGGCATGAAGGGGATGCCGCTTTCCACAAAACGCCCGCCCTCGCCATATTTACAGAGGCCTAAATCTTCATAGGTCTGAATCTCGGAAGACGTGTAGGCATCATGCAGCTCGATGAAACTCAGATCCTCCACCGGATAGCTGATGCCCGCCATCTCATAGGCGAGTTTCGCCGCCATGCGCCCACCCCTGAATGAATGGACGCCGGGATATTTGAGATGTCGGTAGTCCTCTTCTCGCTCATGCGGCAGAAGGATCACTTTGCTGTGCGGACGGTCTGCCATCCGCATCGCGTCCGACCCCGAACCGACGCCGGTGATCTTTACAGGACGGTCGCAAACCTTGAAGGCGACTGCCTCGGACGCCAGTAGACAGACCGCCGCGCCGTCCGACATGGTGCAGATGTCTTCCATCGTCAGTGGCGTGGCGACCATCGGAGACTCCCGTACCTGCTTGATCGTGAGCCGTTTGGCTTTCTGCGCGTAAGGATTGTAGAGGGCGTTCGCGTGGTTCTTGACCGACACCATCGCCATCTGTTCCGCCGTGGTGCCGAATTCGTGCATGTGGCGCTGAACCATCATCGCGTAGTAGCCGGAATAGAATCCCCCCACCGGAAAGTCGAAGTTGGTGTCAGAAGCGAGGGCGATGAACTCGTTCCCCTTCCACGTGTTCACCCGCGACATGGTTTCGAAACCGAATGCCGCGCAGCAGTTCATGCGTCCGGACGCCACGGCTTCCCAGGCGGATTGGAAGCACAGACCGCCGGTGGCGCCTCCCCCTTCAATACGTTTGGAGGGTTTCGGACAGAGGCCCAAATAGTCTTGCACCATGCTGGCCGCTTTGAGTTGCCGGGTGAAGTGGTCGGAGAAATAAGACCCCACTGCTCCGTCGATCATGTCTTTGGAGAAACGTGGTATGTCCCGCATCGCATAGTCGAAGGCTTCTTTCACCATGAGCCGGAAGTCCTTGTCCGGATGAGCCTTCGCAAATTTGGTGATCCCGCCGCTGATCATGTAGACCGGTCTCATGATCGGAGCCCTTTCACAAAGTCCACGATCTCGCTCATGGGGGCTCCGGGTCTAAACAACGCCCGCACACCGGCCGCTTTCAGTTTCGGAACATCCTCATCCGGAATGATGCCTCCGCCGAAGACGGCAATGTCCTCCGCGTCCTGCTCCCTGAGTAACTCGATGACGCGAAGGAACAGGGTATTGTGGGCGCCGGAAAGAATGCTCAGGCCGATGGCATCGACATCCTCCTGAACTGCCGTATTGACCACTTGTTCGGGGGTCTGGTGCAGGCCGGTATAGATCACCTCCATGCCGGCGTCGCGGAGCGCTCGCGCGACAAGCTTCACCCCACGGTCATGACCATCGAGACCCACTTTGCCGATCAAGACACGGATCGGTTTCGTCGCTACTGCCATGCGTTCACCTGCTCGAGGAAATACTTTCCTTCGGTGTCTCGACGGACATGCCCGGCCTGGATCAGCGGGTCATGCTCAAAGAGCAGCAGCCATTTTTCCTCAAAAGCCCGATCCAACACCCAGCGTTTGGTCTCGAGTGTTTGGAGGGGGTACAGGTCGTAGCCCATGATGTACGGAAGGGGAAGATGGGACACGGTCGGGATCAGATCACCGAGGAAGAAGGCCACCTTCCCTTCCGATTCAATCTTGACCGACTGATGGCAGCGAGTGTGGCCGGCGGTGACGACGACGGTGATACCGGGGAGTACTTCCGTATCGCCGTTCAAGAATTCCCACTGATTCACGTGGGCGATCGGTGTGAAGTTGTCCCGCCGGTAACTGGCTCTGGTCCGTTCATTGGCGCGGGCGGCATCTTCAAACTCTCCATGCTGGATGACGTATTGAGCTTTAGGGAAGGTGGACCTGACCGCGCCGTCACCCTGTCTCAGCGTATTCCCGCCCGCATGGTCGAAGTGGAGATGGGTGTTGATGACCATGTGAATGTCGTTGCGAGTCAGTCCATGCTGTTCCAGCGACCTTAGCAAGGTGGGCGTGCGGTCGACAGCAAACAGGTGGTGAAACTTGCTATCCTCCTTGGAGCCCAACCCCGTGTCTACCAGGATGTTCTTCCCATGCGCCCGGATCAGCAGACAGGTGAGGCTCAACGAGATACGGTTCAACTCATCGGCCGCGCAACATTTCTCCCACAGGACTTTCGGCACGACCCCGAACATCGCCCCGCCGTCCAACCGGAAGCGTCCGTCGGTCACGGGATATATTTCAAACGCGCCGAGCTTCATGTCTCCACCGAGCACTCAGCCGTCAGCAATCAGCATTCAGCCTCAAGCGACTTCCTCTGAAAACCGTACGACGGGCACGGTCATCGTCCGTAACTTCCTGAAACCCTTCCTGCCCGAAACCACCTCGGCGAGCTTTCGTCCGACCGCGGCCCGGACGATTGTTTCGCCACAGCGGGTGCACACGCCGGCAGGGACATTTTCCACGACGATCAGCTTGCCTTTCACCCAAAAGTCCTGACGAATTTGTCTGCGCTCCACCTGCCCGCCGCACACGTGGCATTTGCCGTAGTCATACATTGGTTGCACCTCTTCTACGCCGACTCCAGCGAATACGTTGTGATGAAGAGCCATTGAGAATTGCGCGTTCAATGTCCACGAACCGGAGGTCATCGTTGGCCATCTCTTCGAAGATAATGGGGAACCGCAAATTCGTAATCCTGATCCCGTATCTTCTTCCGGATGACGTCAATAGCGACCACCAGTTCCTTACAACGAGTAAACCGGCATGCGAACTTCCCGCTTCGCCTTTTGACGTTTCCGGGCTGTCTCCTCAATGGTCTTGAGGAGCTTGGACGGATAGTACCGAGCGCCGCACTCTGCGCAGATGCCCACGTGGGCGTTTTCGATGAGCACAAATTTTCCTCGGACCTTTCGAGCAAGGTCCACCGTTTTCCCGATGATGCGTCCTTTGCAATACTCGCACCGCTCGCCCTCCCAAAAATCTTGTTTGGCCGGCATCTTTTTCATGTTGTCCGATCCTCGTATACGGTTATGATACGAACCTTTCCTCCCTGAGTGATCCGGCAGACGATCCCGATCCGTCGCCCGTCTATGGATGCGCCGACCACCTCATGCTTTCTCTCTTTCGGCCACGTCCGCCGAATCTTCCCGGTCAAAATACCATGCTCCACGTCATAGATGTCGAACCCTTCGGCTGCTGCCTCATCATCGGCGTGCTCCGTCAGATAGGAAAGGCCTTCTCGGACAAGAGACCGAATACGTTTGATTTTGCTCAAGTCTCAATGTTCCTCACAGGTTTCAAAAGCAGCCTGAACATGACCCCGCCGTCCAGCCGAAACCGGCCGTCGATGATTGGATAGATTTCAAACGCGCCGAGCTTCATGGGTTCATTCAGCCTTCAGCTATCAGCGTTCAGCCGAGAAGTGGCCGGAATTTCACGAATTCCAGCTGACCGCTGACCGCTCTATAGCACCACCGGCTCCCGATATGTTCCAAACACTTCCTTCAGCGACGCGCAAATCTCGCCCAAGGTCGCCTTTGCCTTCACCGCCTCGATCAGATAGGGCATCAGATTCTCGCTGCATGAGGCGGCCTCCTGCAGTTCCTCCAGCGCGCCGGCCATCTTGAACGGATCGCGCGCTTTCCGCAGATCGGACAGGCGCGCCACCTGTTCTTGTTCCACCTCCGGGCCGATCTTGAGGATCGGGATCGGACGCCCCTCCGGCTCCGCATAGTCGCTGACGCCGACGACGATCCGTTCCTTCTGCTCCACCTCGCGCTGATAGCGTTGCGAGGCGTCGAGGATTTCCCGTTGAGGATAACCTCGTTCGATGGCGTTCACCATGCCGCCCATCTCGTCCAGCTTGCGGAAATAGTCGCGCGCCCCTTCTTCCAATCGATTCGTGAGGGCCTCGACATAGTACGATCCGCCCAGCGGGTCCACGCTGTTGGTCACTTCGCTCTCATGGGCGATGATCTGCTGAGTCCGCAGCGCCAGTTTGACCGCCTCCTCGGTCGGCAGCGCCAGCGTTTCGTCCATCGAGTTGGTATGCAGTGATTGGGTTCCGCCCAACACGGCGGCAAGGGCTTGCAATGTGGTGCGAACCACGTTGTTCATCGGCTGCTGGGCTGTGAGTGAACAGCCTGCCGTCTGGGCATGGCACCGGAGCTGGAGCGAACGCGGATCTTTGGGATGATAGCGGCGCTCCATCTCATGCGCCCACAAGCGCCGGGCCGCTCGGAACTTTGCAATCTCTTCAAAAAAGTCGTTATGCACGTTGAAGAAAAAGGAGAGCTGAGGGGCAAAGTCGTCTACCGCAAGACCGGCCCTCACTGCCGCCTCCACGTAAGTGAGGCCGTCGTACAGGGTGAAGGCAAGTTCCTGAACCGCATTCGAGCCGGCTTCCCGGATGTGATAGCCGCTGATGCTGATCGGATGCCACTTGGGGACATGGTTTGTGCAATAGGCGACCGTGTCCGTGATTAAACGAAGAGACGGTCCGGGCGGGAACAGCCATTCCTTCTGCGCGATGTATTCTTTGAGGATGTCGTTTTGCAGCGTCCCTCCGAGATGTTTGAACGGGATGCCCCGTTTCTCCGAGACGGCCAGGTACATGGCGAAGATAACGGCGGCCGGGCCGTTGATGGTCATGGACGTGGTCACCCGGTTCAGCGGGATGCCGTCGAAGAGCTGCTCCATGTCGGCCAGCGATGAGACAGCCACGCCGCAGTGACCGACCTCGCCATGCGCGCGGGGGTCATCCGCGTCGATCCCCATCAACGTCGGCATGTCGAAGGCCACGCTGAGGCCGGTCTGCCCGTGTTGGAGGAGATATTTGAACCGGCGATTGGTATCGTCGGCGGACCCGAATCCGGCGAATTGTCGCATCGTCCAGAGCCGGCCTCGATACATGGTGGGGTAGACGCCGCGCGTGTAGGGGAACTCACCCGGATTGCCCAGATCGCTTTCGGGCGACCAGTCTTTCAGATCGTCGCCCGAGTAGACGCGAGCGATGTCGAGTCCCGAGAGCGAGGTGAACCGAGGCTTGCGCTCTTGCATCGATCTGTTCCTCCGGCTAGGGGCACGAGGCGAGGGGGTAGAGATCAGATCTTATTGCTCGTTGTCTCGCGCCGCTCGCCACTTGCCTCATACACATAGAACCCGTGACCGGTTTTGCGTCCTAGCCACCCGGCTTCGACATAACGACGCAGTAAAGGACAGGGGCGAAACTTCGGATCGCCCAAGTCCTGGTACAGAACCTCGCAGATCGCGAGCACGGTGTCCAACCCGATCCGGTCGGCGAGCGCCAACGGTCCCACCGGATGATTGGCTCCCGTCGTCATGGCCAGATCGATGTCTTCTGCCGACGCAACCCCTTCCTCCAACGTGAAGATGGCTTCGTTGATCATCGGCATGAGGACGCGATTCACGATGAATCCCGGGGCATCCTTCGCCACCACAGGGATTTTCCCCAAGCGCTTTGCCAGGTCAAGCGCAAGAGTCATCGTTCGCTCTGATGTTTCGAGACCGCGGACGACTTCCACGAGCCGCATCACGGGGGCCGGATTCATGAAGTGCAGGCCGACCATCCGGTCCGGTCGGCCCGAGGCCGCGCCCAATTTCGTGATTGAAATGGAGGAGGTATTGCTGGCGAGAATCGCCTGCGGTTGGCAGATCCGGCCCAGTTCGGCGAAGAGCTCCTGCTTCAGGGCGAGATCCTCCGGAATGGCTTCGATGACGAGCTGCACATCTCGCAACCGGTCGAGCTCAACCATCGGATGGATGAGTGCCAACACTGCTCCGGCTTGATGGTCGGTGAGACTTCCGCGCTCCACGGCTCGTCCCAGACCGACGCGGATCTTCTTGAGCGCCTCGGCTAACGGTGGCTCGGCAACATCCACGAGCAAGACTTGGTAGCCGGCTGTCGCGCAGACCTGGCTGATGCCGCGCCCCATCTGCCCGGCGCCGACGATGCCGATCGTCTTGATGTCGTCCGGTGTCATGGAATGCAAAATTCAAAATGAGAAATGCAAAATGGGCGAGACTTCAACGCCCTGCCAATTGTTCATTTTGCCTTTTTCATTTTTCATTTCGGCGCTCGACCAGAAGCGCCAACGCTTCCCCGCCTCCAATGCAGAGGCCGGCCAACCCGCGCCTAACTCCGCGCGCCTCCATGGCATACAGCAGGGTCGTCAGGATGCGTGCCCCTGTGGCCCCGATCGGATGGCCCAGCGCCACCGCGCCACCGTTCACGTTGACCTTCTTCTGGTCGAGCCCCAACTCTCGGTTCACCGCGAGCGACACGGCTGAAAAAGCCTCGTTGATCTCGAAGAGATCGATGTCGGCCAGCGAGAGGCCTGTCTTTTTGAGCACCAGCTTGATCGCCTCGACCGGCGCGATCGTAAACCACTCGGGTGCCAGCGCGGCTCCCGCGTAACCGATGATGCGAGCCAGGGGAGTCAGCCCCAAATTCGCCGCTTCCTCTTCAGCCATCACCACCAGCGCCGCTGCTCCGTCATTACAGGACGATGAGTTGCCGCTGGTCAAAACGCCGTCTTCCTGAAACGCGGGCTTGAGGAACCGGAGTTTGCTGAGATCCACCCGATTCGGCTCTTCATCCTCGGTCACGAGAAGAGGAGCGCCCTGCTTTCGCGGCACTTCGACCGGGACGATTTCCCGTTTGAAGGCGCCCGTGGCAGTCGCCTCACGAGCGCGGCGGTAGCTCTCCAGGGCAAAGTCGTCCAGCTCCTCGCGCGTCATGTTGTACTTGGCCGCGCAGAGCTCGCCGCAACCTCCCATATGAACGTTGTTGTAGACATCCCACAAGCCGTCCTGAATCATGCTATCCCTGAGTTCACCGTGGCCCATCCGGTATCCCTGGCGCGCTTTCTCCAGCAAATACGGTGCTCGCGTCATGTTTTCCATGCCGCCGGCCACCACGATCCTCGCATCACCACCAGCGATGGCTTGGGCTGCCAAGATCACCGTCTTGAGGCTGGACCCGCAGACTTTGTTGACCGTCGTTGCGCCGACTGAGTGCGGAATCCCGGCTCCAATCGAGGCCTGTCTGGCCGGTGCCTGTCCGAGCCCCGCGCTCAACACACAGCCCATGAAGACTTCGTCGACTCGATCGGGTCTCAGGTTGATCCGCTTCAAGGCTTCAGCAATGGCGATGCTGCCCAGTTTGGTGGCAGGAACTGAACCGAAGATTCCGTTGAAGCTGCCTATCGGAGTCCGCACGGCACTGACGATGACGGCATTCCGTTTCCCGTTGGCCGTGTTCCGTTTTCCGTTCACAGAAGTTTCTCCCAGTCGCTCTGTTCCAGATGCCTTTTCACCTTGGACATGAACTGATCGGCCGTCGCCCCGTCGATGACACGGTGGTCAAACGACAGACTGAGGTAGCCCATCGGGCGGATCGCGATCGCGTCATTGATGACCACGGGGCGTTTCTGGACTGCGCCGACGCCAAGAATGGCGATCTGCGGCTGATGAATGATGGGCGTGCTGAACAGACTGCCGAATCCCCCGTGGTTCGTGATCGTAAAAGTGCCTCCTTGGACTTCTTCCGGATTGAGCTTCTTGTTTCTGGCTCGCTCGGCTAGGTCCGCCACCTCCTTGGCCAATTGCGTCAGTCCTTTTCGATCCGCATTCCGCACCACCGGTACCAGCAGGCCGTCGTCCAGTGCCACCGCGATGCCGATGTGAATACCTGTTTTGGTGATGATGCCTTCCTCTCCCCAGGACGAATTCACGATCGGGGCATCTTTGATGGCGCGGGCAACGGCGTTGATCACGAAAGGGAGATAGGTCAGATTCCGGCCTTCGCGAAACTTGGCGATTCCGGAAAAGTCGGCTTCGAAGAACGTCGCGACATGGGCGGACGTCTGCTTGCTCTTGACCATCCGATCGGCGATGGTCTTCCGCATCTGCGTCAAGGGCAACACTTCTTCAGTTGCGGCAATGGCCGAAGCTGATGGCTGATGGCTGATGGCTGATGGCTTTTGCGCCGCGACGAACTCCAGTACGTCCTTCTTCGTGACACGGCCACCGGTGCCGGTCCCGGCGACCTGTGCGAGATCCACGCCATGCTCCTTAGCAAGCTGCCGAACTGCCGGCGAGTAGTGGTCTTCCTCACCGGGGGCCGGCTCCATGTGGCGGACCACCACGCCCCCGACGCGATTGATGACACTTGCACCAACCGAGACTTCACTTTCAAGACGAGCAAGGAGGGTCCCCACGGGGACCGTTTCACCGGACTGGATGAGAATTTCACCCAGCACCCCAGTGGCCGGTGAGGGGATTTCGAGCGATACCTTGTCTGTCTCAACCTCCAATAAGGGTTGATCCTTCTCAATCCGACCACCCTGAGGGACAATCCACTTCACGATCGTCCCCTCGGCGATGCTTTCCCCTAGTTGGGGCATGATGATGTCAGTCGGCACTTGAACCTCCGGCTCTCAGCTCTCAGCTCTCAGCGGTCAGCTTCAGAGGCCTCAGAAATTCTCTTGCTGAGGGCTGAGGGCTGACTGCTGACAGCTTTTCCATTTCAATATGCTGCCAGCTTCCGCGCTGCCGAGACGATATCGCTGACCTTGGGGAGAAAATACTCTTCCAACGGCGTGCTGAACGGCACCGGCGTATCCGGTGGGGCAATACGCATGATCGGCCCGTCCAAACAATCGAAACATTCCTCCGCCAACAGCGCGGCGATTTCTGCTCCAATCCCGCCGGTCTTGTTGTCCTCGTGTAATAGGATGGCCTTGCTGGTTTTCCGCACCGATCCATAAATAGTCTCTTTGTCGAGCGGTATCAATGTGCGTAGATCAACCACCTCCACATCGATGCCTTCTTTCGCCAGCGACTCGGCCGCTTCCAGCGCCAGGTGCACCATGGCGCCATAGGTGATGACGGAGACGTCGTTGCCGGTGCGCTTGACGTCGGCTCTCCCGATCGGGACGATGAAATCCTCGATCGGGAGAACCGCTTTGATCCGGCGGTAGAGAAACTTGTGTTCGAAGTAAAGAACCGGGTTTGGGTCCCGAATCGCGGCCTTGAGGAGACCCTTCGCGTCGTAGGGTGTCGACGGTGCGACGATCTTCAACCCCGGTGAATGAAAGAACCAGCCTTCCGGACATTCGGAATGGAACGGACCGCCGTGGACACCGCCGCCAAAGGGGGCCCGAATGACCATCGGTACCGCGGCGCCCCAACGATAATGGTTCTTCGCCGCTACTTCCGTGATCTGGTCGAACGCACAGGAGATGAAATCGGCAAACTGCATCTCGACGACCGGCCGCAGCCCCATCATCGCCGCGCCGATCGCCGCCCCCACGAAACCCGATTCCGCGAGAGGCGTATCGAGTACGCGCCATTCGCCGTACTTCTGCAGGAATCCCTCCGTGATCTTGAAGGCGCCACCGTAGGTCCCGATGTCCTCGCCCATGAGAAAGACGCGCTCGTCGCGAGTCATTTCCTCGTCCAGTGCTTGCGAGATGGCTTCAAGATATGTCACTTCCTGCTGTGCCTGTGCGGTTTCAGTCGTCATGGAAACGCTCCTTCTTAGCGGTTGGCTAACGGCTAATAGCGGTCAGCTTTGTCCGCGAAGACTCCCTCCAACACTTCGGGCCCCTCTGGGAGCGGGCTCCGTTCGGCAAATTCCACGCCCGCTTCGACTTCTTTTTTGGCTCGCTCTCCGACCTCACGGAAGTAGGCCTCATCACCGTAGCCGAGCTGTTTCAACATCTGTTCCGCTTTGAGAATCGGGTCCTTCTTTTTCCACTCCTCCAGCAGTTCGCGAGGAACATACTTGGCCGGGTCGTGCTCCGAATGCCCGTGCATCCGCATCGTCTTGAATTCGAGGAAGGTGGGTCCCTCGCCGGCTCGGGCTTTGGCAATGGCGCGCTTGACCGCCAGATACACCGCCGCTACGTCGTTGCCATCTACGATTTCACCCGGCATGCCGTAAGCTTTGGCCCGTTCGGCGACATCCTGAATGGCCATCTGGTAACGAAGCGGAGTGGAATAGGCATATTGATTGTTGTTGCAGAAGAACACGACAGGAAGCTTCCGGACCGCTGCAAAATTCATCGCTTCATGAAAATCGCCGCGGCTGCTCCCACCATCGCCCGTCCCGGTGACCACCACGCGGGGTTCCCTTCTGATCGTGAACGCCAAAGCCGCCCCGGTCGCCACCGGAAGATTGTCGGCCAAGTGGCTGACAAATCCGATGATCCCACGCTTGAGGTCGCCCAGATGGACATTGCCGTCCTTGCCTTTCGTGGGGCCGGTTCGCTTTCCCAGGTATTGGGCGAGGACCTCGCCGGGCGTGATGCCCCGAATCAGAAAGGCTCCCATGTCCCGATGAAAGGGCCCGATCACGTCGTCGCGCTCCAGCGCGGAGGCGTAGCCGACCGCGATCGCTTCCATGCCGTGACTGGTGTAAACCCCGCCGACGATCCGCCCCTGCCGGTACAGCGCGGTTATCCGGTCCTCCAGCGTTCGCGTGAGCCGGAGGTAGTAATACATTTGGAGCAGATCGGCCCGTTTGATCTCCTTCGTAACGACGGCAAGATCCATGATGACCCCCCGAGTCAGGCGGCCAAAGCCATCAGCGTTCAGCCATCAGCCTTCAGGACTGACAGCTGACCGCTGAGAGCTGATCGCTTGTGTTTACAACTCCGGCATATCCATCCAGGACAGAAGCGGCTTGCGCTCTTTGCACATCGGACAGTCCTGCGGTTCCCACTGCGGCATGTCGAGGTCGGTCGCGTAATAGAACGGATACTTGGCCGTGAGCTCATGCATCAGTGGGAACTGGCCGCTGTCGCGGCGGGCGAACACCATCATGCCGGCCAGGATACCCTCGTTGTCCGTGATCACTTTACCGAGCTTGCCGACGCAGTTCCCGCGCGTGGTGATGTCATTGAGCGCCACGAACCGCTCGCCGGTTTTAATCGCGCCGATCTTGATGTCCGTCCCGATCCTTCCGGTCTCGCAACTATAGGGCGTCAGCGTCACGCGCAGTCGCATCGTGTCGTGGAGCACATCGGCGATCCCTTCGGCGAGCAACTCAGCGGCTGATGTGGTGGCGACGATGCCGGTCAACGGATCGTTCTGAAACGTCCGTCTGATCCACTCGGCCATGTCGCGCGCCAGGAGTTTGATGAGTTCCGGAAAGCGGGCGACCGACTCAAATCGGAAATATGTCGCCGTATGATGTCCCGATACGACTTCGACATGGGTGTCGAAGAAGACGGAGCGGGAAGTCCGAAGCAGTCTATGGATGTCCCAGCTCGACAGGTTCGTTTGGTGGCCATCTCGAATAATGCGTTCGAGCTTGGAATCAATTTCCGGCCCATCGTACAGCGCGCAATGCCGCTGGACGAGTTCCATGAGGGCCTGCTCGTCCGTGATGATGCTCATGCGCCCTTCCTTTCCTTTCTTTTTTTCTTTATGCCGCGCCCACCACACGGGTTCTCAGCGTACCGATGGGCTGAATCTCCAGCTCCACTTCATCCCCTGGCTTCAAGTAGCGATCCATTTCGAGCCCGCATCCCCCCCCGACGGTTCCTGAGCCGAACATATCCCCTGGGTAGACCATCTCTCCCCTCGACACGTGGGCGATCATCTGCGGGAACGACCAATGGATAGTTCCGAAACGGCCCTGTGACCATACCTCTCCGTTGACTCTGGCAATCATCGTAAGGGAGTTCAGGTCAGGAATTTCATCGGGGGTGACGAGACAGGGGCCGATGGCCGTCGCGAAATCTTTTCCCTTAGCCGGGCCTAAGCGGCAGGCCATTTCCTGAAATTGGATGTCTCGAGCGCTAAAGTCGTTCATGACCGTGTATCCGGCGATATAGCTCGGTGCGTCTCGCTCCGAAATATCCTGGCCCTGGCGTCCAATGACGCAGGCGAGCTCTAATTCATAGTCGAGCTTCGTCGTGTTCAGAGGCCACCGTAAGTCTTCATCGGGGCCGAGGATCGTGCGATGGTTCCCTTTATAGTACACCGGCGCCTTGTACCACTCCGGCGGAATCGGTTGGCCTCGTCTCTTCGACGTGGCGGCGATGTGCTCTTCAAAGGCGATGAAGTCGCGCAGCGAAGGCGGATTGGGAAGCGGGGCGATGATCCGAACGCCGCCGACATCGTAAAAGACCGTCTCATCGGACGGGCCTTCGGTTGCAGGACCTAACGAGACGACGTAATCGAAGGATCGGCGCGCGGCCGCCATGCTGGAAGGTCCGCCTTCCAGGAATTCGAGCATCGTGGAAGGGACCTGTGCATCGGCCAAGCGGTAGGGTTGTGCTTCCTTTTGATCGGCCAGGAAACGCGCACAGGCCATATTCAGGTCTACGAGGTGCCGGCCGCGAAGCTCGCCGATCCTCGTAAAGGTGCCCACGGGAGTCTTGACGCGAAAACTATACAGCTTCATGCGCCGCTCCAACTCAGGGCGTAATCCTTCATTTCAACCGATTCAAGTTCCGGCATCACGGTAAACGGTCTCCGTGACTCGATCATAATTGCCACTTCGTCCGTGTGCGTCTTGTTCTTGCTGGCCTCGACGGCTTGAGGCTGAGGCCCATGATGAATGCCTTGCGGGTGCAGGGTCAGCATCCCCGGCTGAATCCCAGCGCGACTGAAGAAGTTCCCCTGATGGTAAAAGAGGACCTCGTCATAATCCATATTTCGATGATAGAAAGGTACGCGGAGCGCTTGGAGGTCGCTCTCCAGGGGGCGCGGCGCGAAAGTAGAAATCAACACGCCTCCCGCCTGGAACGTGGCGTGGACGCTCGGAGGCAGGTGATACCTGGGACTTGTGACCGGGCGGAAATCGCGCACGTTGAGCTTAGCAACCCACAGGTCTCCTTTCCAGCCGACCACGTCCATTGGATAAAACGGGTAGATGACGTGCGTATGCTCCCTGTGGCGCTTGATCCGAACCTCCCATGCTCGACCTTCAGAGCGGTCGTGAGAGGCGCTGTCTAATTCGGGTACCGTGAGGACACCTCTGTCGAAGAGGGCGTGCTGACCCAGCAGACCGCGATCCGGCAGTTCAACCGGCTCAGGTGTTTCGGCAACGAGGAAGAGCGAAGGGCCTGCGTCCACGACCATTCGATATGTGGTCCCTTTGGGGATCACGATGTAGTCGCCAGGTTCATACGGGAGCACTCCATAGTCGGTTTCGAACCGTCCCATGCCGCTGTGGACAAAGTGTATCTCGTCTCCGTCGGAATTTCGCACGAAGTAAGGCATCGTCTGGGATCGGCGAGAGATGAAGACGGATGCGTCCTGACTCCGTAAAATCTCGACCGGGTAGGCATCGAGACTTTGCTGATCAGTGGTGGAGAGGGTTCCGCAGGAGAATGCGCGGGGACGAAGCGGACCGTCGATGCGCACCCAGGCTGTTGGTGGATGTTTCCGATACAGATGCGAGGATGGGCCGCTAAAACCGTGGCGCCCGTGCTCTTCTTCGCAGAGACCTTCCGGGATTCCTACATGAGCCTGATTAGGAATGTTTCCTTTCTTGATGAGATACATTACCGGTCTCCTCCATTCCAACGCCGCGTACGCCGCAGCCTGGCGGCCTGGACATGACAAGTGTGGTCACGACGCCCGCTTGAGTGGTCGTTTCTCCCTCTCGGGGGGAACCGGTATCGAATCGAAATCAATGATCGTTTGCTCCACACCGGCGATCTGGTCGCGTTCGATGTCCTTATACAGCGCCTCGACGGTCTCTCGAACGAAGGTCTTCGACTTCTCTCCGCCGTGTTCCCGCTGCGTCAGTTCGATAAAAAGGCCGCTTGCAGGAAACAGCGGATAAGTGAACCGCTGTTTCAGCGGTCCGAAGCCGTCGCGCCCCTCTTTGAGAGGACCGCTGAACTTGACACCATGAGCTTCCCATTCCCGACACACGGCTTCGATATCGTCGACCTCCAGCGCCACATGCTGGACCCCCTGGCCGTACTTCTCGATAAACTCATTGATCTGAGATTTGACGGTCTTGTCGCGCCCCTGCATGAGTGCGATCTTAGCGTCGCCTCGTTGTACCACGACCGTATTCATGGATGACTTCTCACTTCCCACATCCCGTGCCGACCAAATCACCTCAAAACCAAGAATCTTGGTGAACAGGAATTCCGCCGCATCGAGGTTCTCCACACAGAGGGTGATGTGATCAAAACCGGTCGCGTCGTTCATGATGGGGCCTCCTCTCAGCGATGCTGAATCAGCCTGAGTTTTTCGCCGTGTGTTCGCCTCTGTTATTCCCCAGGCTTCAAACTATAACATAAATTGACAATCAAATAATAATATTTTGTTAGCATTTGACGTTGCGACAGGTCTTAGCGTGGAAGTTCATTTTTCGTATATGCTGCATGATCTTAATTATTCTATGAACATACCGACTATTCATTGGTTGCTAACTTAATATAAAAAGTATATCATTGGATGTATCAAGGGAGTTTTCTTGGCGCCTATTGGGCTCATCTGCCGCCGGTATCTGGAGGTGACCTATGACGTTTTACCAGGAAATGAGAGACTTCGTGCTTCGCCACGGCGCCATCAATAATTCGTATCTCGCTCGTTTTAAAAAGGGAGACCTCACCGATGAGGAGTTGCAAGAATTCGCAGTCGAATTTTACAACTTCGCCAGGTTTTTCCCGAAAATCCTGGTCTCGCAGCTCGTGAATACTGAGGACGAAGAGGTTGCCGATGAACTCACCAAGGTCCTCTACTCAGAACTGGGTGATGGACACACCAAAAATCGCCACGAACTCCTCTATCGAGATTTCCTCCGGTCCATCGGAATCGACGTTCACGATGCCTTGACGCGTCCCATGCTTCCCTCAACTCGGGCCTATATCGACGGGATGGAACAACTTTACAGCGACGGTAATCATGCCAAAGCGCTTGGTGCCTCATTCGGTCTGGAAAACATGGCCATCACCATGTGGGAACATCTGATCCCAGGGCTTACATGCCTCAAAACGACTCGCTATACCCGGATGGACACGACCTATTTCACTTTTCATCGACAACTGGAATCCACTCATGAAGAGGCCATGGAGCACGCGGTGGCTGCGGTGCAGGGTACGACCAACACGGGCATGTCCGATCAAGAAAAGGATGACTTTCGGGGCGGTGTCAAAGCCGTACTAGACTATCTCGAAGGCTTCTGGATGGGGCTGGAGAAAGCGAAAGGCAGCTCGTTTGCCCTGCCGGCCCATAGCATGTCGCACCCGATTTCTTGAGTGAGGAAAAGGCCTGCGGCGGTGAGCAGGCTCACAAAGCAGCGGGTGCTTGTATGCAGCGTCCTTGGCTCAGCCGATACGATCCGAATGTTCCACCGAGCTGCCACTATCCCGACTGGACAGTGGCAGATCTCCTACGCCATTCGGCCGAGCGATTTCCCGATCGACCGGCACTCTATTTCTCCGGGACCACCCTATCCTTCAGACAACTTGACGACCTCAGTACGCGGTTCGCCCACTCGCTGTGTCGCCTCGGGGTTCGATCGGGAGAGCGGGTGGCGCTCATGCTGCCCAACTTGCCTCAGACCGTCATCGCCTATTGGGGCGCGCTGAAAGCAGGCGCCATCGTCGTCCACACCAATCCGCTCTATGTCCCGCGCGAGATCGAAACCCAACTGGTCGATTCCCGCAGCGACACCCTGGTGGCGCTGGATCTGTTCTACCCTCGCCTTCAGGCAGTCCGGGAACATGTCTCGTTGCCCAAGCGCGTCATCGTGACGAGCGTCAGGGATTTTCTCCCGCCGTTGAAGCGGTTTCTCTATCCCTTTAGAGCCAGACTGACCAACCGGTGGATCCGAATTCCGAAGGACGCTTCGACCTTCTGGTTTCTGGATCTGTTGAATGCAGAAACAGGAACTGGGGATGGTGAGTCCGCCCGGCTTCCTCACCTGCACCCTGACGATCTCGCGCAGCTCCAGTACACCGGCGGCACCACCGGCACACCCAAGGGAGCGATGCTCACCCATCGGAACGTGGTCACTAACGCCTTCCAGGGACGGTATTGGGTATCGGATTTTCAAGAGGGCCGCGAGGTATTTCTGGGCGTCATTCCTTTCTTCCACGCGTACGGGCTCAGCAGTTGTCAAAACCTAGCCATACTCACGGGGTCGTTGCTGGTTCTCCTGCCCAAGTTTCAGGTCGAAGCGGCGCTGCGGGCGATCGAAAAACACCGGGTTACGATCTTTCCCGCGGTCCCCATGATGCTGTCGATGCTCGCGACCTACCCCGAAGCGCACCGGTATGATTTCCAGTCGTTGCGTATTTGCATGAGCGGGGGCAGCGCGCTCCACGCCGAGATCCAAGATCGGTTTGAGCGGCTCACCGGCGTAAGAGTAGCCGAAGGCTACGGCCTCACCGAAGCCGGTCCGGTCACCCACTGCAACCCGATTTACGGTGATCATCCCTCCGGTTCCATGGGAATTCCGTTCCCGAATACGGATGCCCGGATCGTGGATCTCGACACAGGAGTGCGTGAGATGCCTATCGGCGAACTCGGTGAACTGGCCGTCCGAGGGCCGCAGATCATGCGCGGATATTGGAACAACGAGCCGGAAACCAAGACCATGCTGCGTGATGGCTGGCTCTACACCGGAGACATCGCACGCCAGGACGATCGGGGCTACTTCTATGTGGTGGACCGGAAGAAGGACATCATCAAAACGAGAGGGGAGAACGTCTACCCGCGGGAAGTCGAGGAGATTCTGCTCCAGCATCCGTCGGTGAGCGACGCCGTGGTCGTTGGCCTCCCGCACCCTCTCTATGGCGAGGCGGTCAAGGCCTATGTCGTGCCGAAAGCCGGGGCGCGGGCGACCGAACAAGACCTGATCGCGCACTGTAACGGTTCGCTGGCCCGATTCAAGGTGCCCGCGTCGATTGAGTTCCGCAGCGAGTTGCCGCGGTCGTTCGTGGGCAAGGTTCTGCGAAGGACGCTGCGCGACGAGGCCGTGGCCGCCGGCGATCCGCACCTCCACCGCAAGGCCGGGTAACACGCAATGGGCGAGGCGCTATGAAAGAGGTCGTGATCGTGACCGGCGTGCGGACGCCGATCGGGAATTTCGGCGGCGCATTGAGAGATATGCCGGCCCAGAAACTCGGAGAAATCGTGGTGCGCGAGGCGATTGTGCGGGCCGGCATCGATCCGGCGCTGGTCGACGAGGCGATCGTCGGTTGTGTCGGGCAGTCGAGCGACGCGTACAACATCGCCCGGGTTATTGCCTTGATGGCGGGGCTGCCGATTCGCACTCCGGCCTATTCGGTGCAGCGCAATTGTTCGTCCGGTCTCCAACCCTTTGTGAATGCCTATCAGAACATCCAAAGTCAGGACGCCGATGTCCAAATCGTGGGCGGGGTGGAGAGCATGAGCCGGGCGCCGTACCTGTCGCGCGATATGCGATGGGGAAAACGACTACGGCACGCGGAGTTCATCGACAGCATCTGGGAGGGGCTCACCGACGCCTTCTGCGGCCAGCTCATGGGCCGGACTGCCGAAAATGTGGCTGAGGAGTTCGGCATCACACGAACGGAGCAGGACCACTTTGCGGTGGAGAGTCATCGCAAAGCATCCCAGGCCATTCATGACGGACGGCTCAAGGAGGAGATTTTGCCGGTCACCATTTCGAAATCAGGGCACGGTCGGGCCGTGGCTCCCGTTGTGGTGAGCCAAGACGAAGGGCCCAATCTCGGCCTGACCGAAGAGCAATTGGCCTTCTATCCACCGCTCTTTAAGGAAGGTGGGACGGTCACGGCGGGAAACAGTTGCCCCCTCAATGATGGAGCCGCAGCCGCGCTCGTCATGTCGGCAGCGCGGGCGCGCGACCTCGGGCTTTCTCCCCTCGGTCGCATCCGGAGCTACGCGTTTGTCGGAGTCGAGCCGACTCGCATGGGCATCGGGCCGGTGGAGGCGCTGCCTTTGGCGCTTAAACGGGCCGGCATCGGTTTGGCCGATTTGGAATTGATCGAAGTGAATGAAGCGTTTGCCGCTCAGTATCTCGCCGTCGAGCGACTGCTGGGACTCAAACGAGAAATCGTCAACGTGAATGGCGGGGCGATCGCGCTGGGCCATCCCGTCGGCATGACCGGAACCCGACTGGTCATAACGCTCTTGTACGAGATGCGGCGGCGCGGCGCCGCCCTTGGTGCGGTGACGATGTGCGTGGGGGGCGGACAAGGGGCGGCGATGGTCGTTGAGAGCCGAAATGAAAAATGAAAAAGGCAAAATGAAAAATTGGCAGCGTGCGGAAGTCTCTTCCGTTTTACATTTTTCATTTTGAATTTTGCATTCCATGAAGCTGGACGACATTAAAACCGTCGGCATTGTCGGCGCCGGTACGATGGGCTCGCAGATCGCTGAGGTGATCAGCTTTGCCGGAGTGCCGGTTGTCTTGACTGATCTTACTGAGATGTTGGCAAGGCGAGGCATCGAGTCCGTGCGCGCGATCTATCAAGCTCGCGTGGATAAAGGCAAGATGACCTCTGTGCAGCTTGAGGAAAAGATGTCGCTCGTGTCCGTTGGGTCCGGCCTCGAAAGCCTCAATCAGGTGGATCTGGCGATTGAGGCGGTTCCGGAAGATCTGAAACTCAAGAAACAAATTTTTCATGAGCTGGACCAGGCTTGTTCACGAGGAGCCATCTTGGCGAGCAACACATCTGCACTCTCAATCTCGTCGCTCGGAGCCGCTACGAAGCGACCCGGCAAGGTTCTGGGTGTGCACTTTTTCAATCCAGCCTATGCGATGCCGCTGGTCGAGGTGATCCCCGGACTGGCGACCGATCCTCAGACGATCGACGACGTCGTGAGTTTCGTGGAAAGTATCAGGAAAATGCCGATCGTGGTGAAGGAATGCGCGGGCTTCCTTGTCAACCGACTGCTGATGTCTTACCTCAATGAGGCGATTGTGTGCCTCCAGGAAGGTGCCGCTTCGGTCACGGAGATCGATCAGGAAATGGTGTCCTTCGGGATGCCGGTCGGACCATTCACTCTGTTGGATACTATCGGACTGGACATCGCACTGGAGGTCGCACGCACTCTGCACCGACACTACGGGCTTCGGATGACGCCTGTCCCATTGCTTGTGGCTTTAGTCAGGGCGGGACGGTTGGGAGTCAAAACCGGCCACGGGTTTTATGACTATCTCAGCGATGAAGACCGAGGGCGCAATCAAAGCCTCGCTCATCTGATCCAGCGGGTCAGGCAGGAGACAGGGCAGCAGCAAACACGGTGGACCAGGTCGCGTCTTCTGCTGGCCATGGTGAATGAGGCGGTGATGGCGCTGCAGGAGGGTGTGGCTTGCGCACGGGATATCGACCTTGCGATGGTGGGAGGCACGGGCTTTCCCAAAGAAAAAGAAGGTCCCCTCCATTTTGCAGACCGGCTTGGCATCGACCGGGTTCTGCACGAGCTTGAAGACTTTACCGAGACGCTCGGCCCGCGCTTCTGGCCCGCGCCGATGTTACGCAGGATGGTCGATGCCGGATTCACCGGACAAATTGTCGGGCGGGGGTTCTTCACGTATTGATGCAACAGAGGGAGACAGATCATGACGGCGATCACGGCCATGCTCTCGCGTACGGTAGCGGAAGGTGTCGCGACAGTGACGCTCAACCATCCGCCGGTCAACGCCCTGACACCTGAACTGCTCGCCGAGCTGGAAAGCGTCCTCGATGTACTCGCTACCGATGACGCGGTCAAGGCCGTGATCTTCACCGGCATGGACCGTTACTTCATCGCCGGAGCGGACATTCGCGTGCTGGCCGCCATTCCCTCATCGCGAGAGGGGGAAGAGATGGCTCTTCGAGGCCAAGCGATTCTCAATAAGATCGAAGCCTTCGACAAACCGGTCATCGCCGCCATCAACGGGGCTTGTCTCGGCGGAGGGTTGGAGCTGGCCATGTGCTGCCACATCAGGCTTGCAGCGGAAGAAGCCAGGCTTGGCCAGCCCGAGATCAACTTGGGTATCATGCCGGGATTCGGCGGCACGCAGCGGCTGCCCCGCCTTATCGGTCGATCGAAAGCAACCGAACTGATTTTGACCGGCGATCCCATCTCGGCACAGGAAGCGAAGACGTTGGGGTTAGTATCGGAGGTGGTTCCGGCGGAAGACCTGCTCCGCCAGGCACAAGGGTTGGCGCGCAAGATCGCATCCAAAGGGCAGGTGTCTGTGCGGGCTGCGCTCCGGGCGATCCGTGGGGGCGCAGAGCTGGACCTTCGCGACGGCTTGGTCTCGGAAGCGCGTCTGTTTGGAATGCTCTGCGACACCGAGGACCGGAAAGAAGGACTGACCGCCTTCCTGGAAAAACGGCAGCCACGGTTCAAAGACTGTTGACGAGGCAGCAGCGAGATGCAGCGGCTGGTAACCGCAGTGATCCGTTCATGTAGGCAATTTCATTATGAGGTGCTGAGCCATGTCGAGACCGATCGCATCGAAAATCATCCGAAGAGTGGCGATGGTTGATGAGAGCCGGTCCGCGTTGGAGGCGGCCGGGATCATGACGGAGGAATTCATCGGTTCCGTGGTCGTCACCCGCGCGTCCAAAGTGGTCGGCATTTTCACGGAGCGTGATCTCATGATGCGGGTGATCGGGAAACGGAAAGACCCGGAGCGGGTCAAGATCAAAGACGTCATGACGGACGACCTGGTCACCGTCAGCTCTTCGGATACCGCTCGCCATTGTCTGGACCTGATGAAAGAATTCCGATGCCGCCATCTGCTGGTGTTTGACGGAAATGAGTTCGTAGGCATCGTGTCGCTCCGGGACATGGTGACCCTTCTGCTCGACGAGAAGGAGGAGATGATTGCGCATCTGGAGAGATACATTGCCTCTTGAACTCCCTGTGTTCTCGGAACGAGGGCCGGAAACATGAACGAGCATCGACGTTCGTCGAGAGTCGCGCTGGCGTTAGGCGGAGGAGGATTCACGGGTTACCTCTTTGAAGTCGGCGCCATGACGGCCTTGGATGATCTTCTAGGCCGGCCGTTCACCATGAACGATTTCGATTTGTACGTCGGGGTGAGCGCCGGCTCGGCTGCGGCTGCTCTGCTCGCCCATGGCGTGAAGCCGGAGGAGATCCTCGAGACGAATCTCTCCGGTAAACGGCCTTACTACTTTGAGCATCGAGACATCTTCCGTCCTGCGATCGGTGAGGGGCTGAAAACGATCTGGCGCGCGGCCGGACAACTCGTTCCCCTATTCAAACTGTATGCGCGCCACTATCAGGAGATGACCCTCATCGATCTGCTCGACAAAGCTCAGGACGCCCTCCCCAGCGGGATCTATACGCTTGAACCCTTCGCCAGATATTTGGAAGCGACCTTCAAAGCCAGGGGGTTTTCGAACGTCTTCCTCGACCTTCCCCGGGAGCTCTACATTCCCGCGATCGATCTTGAAACCGGGGAAAACGTGATCTTCGGCGACGAGGGCTGGCGTGAGGTACCGATCTCCCGAGCCGTGACGGCCTCGTCTGCGGCTCCCATTTACTTCTGCCCCGTCCGAATCAAGGGGCGCGATTACATCGATGCCGGCATCGGACGTCTCGCCTTTTTCGAGGTGGCGATCACGAAGCGTGTCGATTTCATGGTCCTGGTCAATCCGATGGTCCGAGTCCGGCTCGCCCCGTCTCCAGAGCGCCAATCGGCTTACGTCGAGCGGGAATTCCATCTGCGGGATAGGGGGTTCCTGTCTATCGGCGAGCAGGCCTCCCGCATCAACTTTGACGCGCGCTTTTCCCAAGCCCTGAAGTTGTTCCACCACGACTATCCAGGCAAAGAGCTGTTGGTGATTACGCCGACCCCCAACGATGCGCTCCTGTTTGAACGGAGTTTTCTGAGTTACCGCGACCGCGTGCATCTCCTCCGAGCCGGGTATTTGTCGGTTGTGACGTTGGTGAGAGACCGGTTCGACGAACTTCGCACGCAGTTCGGGCGCTATGGCATTCCTATTTCACCTGCCGGGTACGAGGAGCGCATGAGGCAACGTCTCGCGCAGCTTGATCAAGTCGCGGCGGCCTCTGCCCCGCGGCAACATCCGGCCAGGACTGAACCGCTGAGAGTTGGACGGGCCGGCGCTGCCTGGCGCAAGGCAGACTGAAATCGCCGGTGATAGCGTTGCTCCACTGGCTGATAGATGGACAGAGGAATTATTGTTACCAGGATGCACAATCGTTGATCTGATGGGGGCGTGATGTCGGAAATTGCCGGTTATGTCGAGGCCGTGAAGGATCGGTACAATCTCAGTAGCGATTATGCCTTGGCTGCGAAGCTGGGGATTGCCCAACCGGAGGCCAATCTCATGCGGCGCGGCCTCAAAATCCCGAAGCCCGAGGTGTGCATCAAAATCGCCAAGCTCCTCGACAAGAATCCGGTCGAACTCCTCCTCATCGCGCAAAAAGACAAAGCTCCCGCCGCGGCCAAAGAATACTGGACTCTGGCGCTGACGGCCGTCGACGTCATGCTTCATGTTCCGAAGAGTCCCAAATACATCCCGCGCAAGGTGGAGGCCATTGGTCGGGAACTTCGCCAGCTTGAGACGCAGACCTTGACCTATGAAGGGGCGGCGGCGAACGCCGAGGCGGTTCGGCTCGTCGAGACAGCGGAACATTCCATCGACGCCATTATGGAGCGCTGGAACATCTGGAAAAGGGGTGAGGCGCTGTATCCGAATTATCTCTTAGCCAACCAGGCCGCCGCCAAGCGCGGGGTGACGATCCGCCGCCTGTTGGTCTTGACCAAGGCGCTAATGCAGCAGGACACTCTGATCGGCGACGCGATTCAGATCATGGACGATCAGCAGCGGGCGGGCATCAAGATTTTCTATGCCTTTCGCGAGGAGCTTGAACGATCGCCCACGTTTCGGCGCTTCGAAGAAGATTACAAGAAGCAAGGAGCAGCGCCGGACATCAATGCCGCCATGTTCGACGGCGAAATTCTGATCTTCTCTCAGTCCTACGGCCAGGCCCAGCTTGGCGTGATCGGGACCCCGACGCCGATCACCATGATCAATCAATTGGAAATCACCTGGAAGCCGGATCTCATCCGCGATCTCAACCCGGCTCCGCTGTTCGACATGACCCGATATGTGTTCGAATATGGAGGCCCGCCGGCCTTCAAAATGGAATTGGCGCGGTTCAAGAGGTCGGTCGCATGAAATTCCCGTCCGAGCCGTTCAAGATCAAAGTGGTGGAGCCGATCCGCCGCACCACTCGCGAGGAACGGGATCGTCTGCTGCGCGACGCGGGGTATAACCTGTTTCACGTTTCGGCGGAGAGCGTCTATGTGGATCTGCTGACCGACAGCGGCACATCCGCCATGAGCGATAATCAATGGGCCGGCCTTATGCTCGGCGATGAATCATATGCCGGCAGCAAGAATTACTATCATTTTGAAGAGACCGTGCGCTCCATCTTCGGCTACAAGGAAGTGATTCCCACTCACCAGGGCCGCATGGCGGAGAACCTCCTGTTTTCAACCGTCGTCAAGCCGGGCATGTGTGTGCCGAACAATATTCATTTCGACACGACGCGCGCCAACGTCGAGCACCAGGGCGCGGAAGCGCTCGACGTCGTCATCAAGGAGGCCTACGATCCTCACTGCGAATTGCCGTTCAAGGGCAACATGGATCTGGTCCGATTGGAGGAGACGATCAATCGAGTCGGGCGGGACCGGATTCCACTGGTGATGATGACGATCACGAACAACAGCGGCGGCGGACAACCGGTGTCGATGGGCAACATCCGCCAAACTCGCGCGCTGCTCACCCGCTACGGCATTCCTCTCTTTTTCGATGCCTGCCGGTTCGCGGAAAACTGCTTTTTCATCAAAGAACGCGAGCCCGGGTATGCCGACAAGTCGATCCTCGACATCGCGCGGGAGCTATTCAGTTACGGCGACGGTTGCACGATGTCCGCCAAGAAGGACGGGCTGGTCAACATCGGCGGGTTCCTCAGCCTCAACAATCATCAGTGGGCTCAGGACATTACCAACATGCTCATCCTGGTCGAAGGGTTTCCTACCTATGGCGGTTTGGCGGGTCGCGACCTCGAAGCGATGGCCAGGGGACTGCGGGAAGTCCTCGATGAAGACTATCTCAGTTTCCGTATCGGACAGGTGCGCTTCCTGGGCGAGTTGCTCGATCAGGCCGGCGTGCCCATTCTCAAGCCGGTCGGCGGCCATGCCGTGTATCTCAACGCAAAAGAGTTTCTCCCGCATATTCCACAAGATCATTTCCCCGCCCAATCCTTGGCCGTCGCCCTCTATCGAGACTACGGCATCAGGGGAGTGGAAATCGGCACGGTGATGTTCGGGAAAACGGATTCCTCGACCGGTCGAACGATCCATCCTGAGCTCGAGCTCGTGCGCCTGGCCATTCCGCGCCGGGTCTATACGAACATGCAGATTACGTATGTCGCCGAATCGATCATCGAGCTGCATCGGCGGCGCGAAGTCGTTCAGGGTCTCGCGCTCACCTACGAGGCGCCCATGCTCCGCCACTTTACCGCGCGTTTTGAGGAACTCGCCCCGGTCAAGAAGTAGGCTGCGAGGGCAACGAGGGCTTTTCGTGGCCGCGCGTTGCGCATGGCACGTCTCGACTCGGTTACCAACCAACCTTCTTTATTCGTTCCACTGCTTCCGCCAATCGTTCCTTAGACGTGCAGACCGTCATGCGGACGTAGCCCTCGCCCGGCGCGCCGAAGCCGTTGCCCGGCGTGGTCACGATGCCGGCCTTCTCTAGGAGATGCGCGGTAAACGAGGCGGATGTGTAGCCTTTCGGCACGGTCACCCACACGTAGAACGCGGCGGGAGGTGGATCGACCTCCAGCCCCAGTTTCTTCAAGCCCGGCACGAGTGCATCGCGGCGCTCCTGATAAATTTTGCGCAAGCCGTCCGTCACGGAGTCATCCAGCCCCAGCGCGGTGATGCCGGCCTCTTGAATCGCCTGGAAGCAACCGGAGTCCAGGTTGCTCTTGACCTTGCCGAGCCCTGCCAAGACCTGCTTGTTTCCGACGGCAAACCCGATGCGCCAGCCGGTCATGTTGTAGGTTTTGGAGAGCGAGTGGAACTCGATGCCCACGTCCTTCGCGCCGTCGACTTCGAGAAAACTTGCCGGCCGCTTGCCGTCGTAGAAAATGTCCGAGTAGGCCGCGTCGTGGCAAACGATGATCCGGTGTTCCTGTGCAAAGGCGACCACTCGCGTGAAGTACTCTTTGCCGGCGATCACCGAGGTCGGATTGTTCGGCGAGTTGAGAAACATCAGCTTAGCCTTCTTGGCCACGTCCTTTGGAACGGCGTTGAGATCGGGCAAGAAGCCATTCTGCTTCGTGAGCGGCATGATGTGGGAGACGCCGCCGGCAAAGCTGGTTCCGACCGGATAGACCGGATAGCCGGGGCTCGGCACGAGCACGATGTCGCCCGGATCGACAAACGCGAGAGGGATGTGTCCGATCCCCTCTTTCGACCCAATCAAGGTGAGGACTTCCGACGCCGGATCGAGCGTGACGCTGAAGCGGCGCCGGTACCAATCCGCTACCGCTTTGCGGAACGACAGCATCCCTTCGTAGGACGGATACTGGTGGTTCTTCGGGTCAGCCGCGGCTTGACTTAAACGATCAATGATCGGTGTCGGCGTCGGCAGATCAGGATCGCCGATGCCGAGGTTGATGATATCGACCCCGCGTGCAATCGCTTTCTGCTTCATCTCATCGATCGCGGCGAACAGATAGGGAGGAAGCGTCTTGATGCGGGTCGCGTATTCGATCGGAAAACCGGCCATTCGATTGTGCTCCTTTCGTGAAATAGCTCTCAGCGATCAGCTTTCAGTCCACCCCTCATAGCGGAAGGCTGGCCGCTGACAGCTTGCTGCGAGGCTGTTCAGGGTACTTCAGAAATAGTCTGGCAATCAACGTGGCAAGGTCAGGAGATGTTCGATCAGCCGATCGGCCATCTTGTGCAAAGCGGGGAGGGACTGGGTCGCAGCGGATTGTACTTCCTGCGCAGTGAGCCGTGCCTTTGTGAGATCCGGCGCACATTCCCTACAGAGGCTGTCGATCCCACTCGCCTCCATTTCCAAGTGGAACAGGAGTCCATAGGCGCGAGTACCATAGCGGAAGGCTTGGAGCGGTGCGATGTCAGAACCGGCCAGCGGCACACACTCATTGGGCAGATCAAACACCTCGCCATGCCATTCGAACGCGTCAAATTTCTCGGGGAGCGTGCCGAACACTGGGTCCTTCTTGCCGTCCTCGGTGAGGCGAATCGGTGTCATGCCGATCTCCAGCGCGCGACCTGGCCGAACCGTGGCGCCTAATGCTTTAGCCATGAATTGGCTGCCGAGGCAGACGCCGAGCACCGGTTTGCCGGCAAGAAGGGCCGATCGAATGAAGGCCGTCTCCTCCGCAATCCAGAGATCGGAATCGTTCACCGACATCGGCCCGCCCATGACGATCAGCAGATCGCCGGAATCTTTCGGCAAGCCGTCTTGGTGAACCAAGTAGCGTTCGAGGTTCACGCCGCGATTGGCCAGCGCCGCCGCAAAAGCGCCAGGACCTTCGAAGGGAACGTGTTGGAGACAAACAGCCTTTGGCATAACGGTGTTCTTACTGGCTGGGAAGAAAAAGATCGGGCCTAGAATTTCGCCGGAAGGATACATAATAAGACAAAGTTAGGCAACAACCAAAGCGGAGACATGGCCACACACATCGAATCAAAGGACATCAAAGCTCTGCGCGTTATCCCATACCAAGATCTTCGCACCAAGCTGAAATCCGGTGACTTGCTTTTTGCTTCCAGAGACTATCTGGTCTCCAAAGTCATTCAGAAAATAACTGACTCGCCGTGGAGTCATGTCGGTCTTGCCTTCAGGCTCGACAGTATCGATCGAGTGCTCCTCTTGGAGAGCGTTGAAGACATGGTTGCGCGCCGCCTAACCATGCATTGGTACCGGCGGCGCGCAGCGAAGGTTAGACGACCTCAATCAGGAGGTTGGTCAGATGTTCCATACCTAGGCAATCCAAGATGCAATAGACGCGATAGCTGGTTCTGCCGTGTTCGCCCGCTCGAAACGAGAGGCTTGCTTGCCTGTTCAACACCCAAATCTTGTCTTCCGGCATCCGTGCCCCGTTTTCGGCTCTTTTTCCTCGCGCTGTGCAAGGCACTGTCATCTTGTTCTCACCCTCTCGGTTCACGTCGCTCGTCTCCGTAGGAAGCCACGGCTGCCCGGTCTGCATAGCCGAGTCCTCCGCCGAAGGCTCCGTCCCCCGCAGGCGGAGGCGGCTAAGGCCGTGGGGCTCCACACGATCCCGCTGAGGGCTTCTAGCGGTTTGCTTCCCTGCTGCGCTAGAATCTCTCCCATGCAACACCACATCAAGAGTGCCGAAGATCTCTCCTGGCTGCTCACTCATACAGGAAGTTTTCGCGGCGGCTACGTTACGGATGTGCATGTGGAGAAGCGGCGGTTGTTGGATGAAGAAACGGGCCGGGAAATTCTGACGGACACCACCGTCACGGTCATGATCCGCTACCGGGTCCGTGGGATGGCGCGTGTGGCAAAACTAGCAATGAGCGGCGTGACGGATTTCTCCATCTTTGAGCAAGAAGGGGCCGATTGCTCATCGCTCGGGGTCATTCATGCTGAAGCCGCGGCCGGCCGTCTTCGGTTCTGGTTCGATCCGCAAGGAGAGCTGTACGTCGTGTGTGAGGAGGCCGACTTTGAAGAAGTCTCCACGCCGCTTGCCAGCAAGGCGCCGGCGCGATGTCCGGCTCAATGGATTTTTCAGGCGGGGGAGGGGCGAGGACCGACCGTGTCCTGGATGCTGAAACAGTTGGACCAAGCCGGTGTTCCTTGTGCCTGGTGCGTGGCCGAGCTCAACAAGCAGTCGCACCGGGCGCTTCGCTTCGAAGGCGATCTCGTGCCTGCGTCGGAGCAAGAGAAGGCGCAACCACGTGGTCTGCGCGTTCAAGTGTATGGGCCGTTCGATGGGGCGGCCTTCAGGGTTGTTCTGCAGACGGCTCCGCGCAATGACGGTTGGGGAAGACAGGTGATCACGGTTCTGGCAGATGCGATCGCGCGGAGATTTTCCGGAAGCTGCTTGGTGGGGGATACGATCATCCCCGCGGCTGACTGGTCGAATTGGAAGAATGGCGACGCGAAACGACTGGACCGAATAGTTTAAAATTGGTTGGATTGGAACGAAACGTGTTCTAGCTGTAGTGGCCGTTTCCCTTCCCGTTCCCGTTTGTGCAGCCTGCTCCCCCGTGGCTGTTCGTGTGTCCCTTCCCGTTTACGTTCGGGGTTCCGTTCATCTTTCCACTGCCGTTTTTTCGGTTGACGCATTCCACGAGATGCCAGAATCGCAGCGGATTCACCTTCTCCTTCCGGGCGACATGCAGGGTCGTCCCTTCGAGAACCGTGTTCAACGAGAGATCCGTCCGCCAACCGAGGTGTTTGGTCAGAGGGGAGATGACTTTTTCGACCGCCGCGATAAGTTTGTTGCCGTTACTGAAATGGTTCAGCATGACGATGCGGCCACCGGGCCGGCAGACGCGAATCATCTCGTTGACCACTTTCCGGTAGTCCGGGACAGCCGTTACGACGTAGGCCGCGACCACCATGTCGAAACTGTCGTCGGCAAATTCCATTGCACCGGCGTCCATTTTGAAGAGTTGCACGTGGGTCAGATGATGGAGCGAGGTTCGCTTCTTGGCTTTCTGCAGCATGCCCTCCGACAAATCGATCCCCACAATCTGACAATGTCGAGGGTACATGGGGAGGGCGAGCCCGGTCCCAACCCCGACTTCCAGGACTCGCTCGTTGGGCTGCACGTTCAGGTTGCGGATGGCCGACTCGCGCCCTTCGTGGAACACTTTTCCGAAAATCTGATCGTAGACCCCGGCGTACGACGTGTAGACCCGCTCGATTTTCTGTAAATCCATGTCTCCTCCGCACCCCACGCATTCCGGTTCTCGCGCACCCCGGAAGTGCAGGGATGGCCGGCGCCGCTGTGAATCGTGGGGAAGATCCAAAAAGGCGGGGAACCTGACTTGATGGAACAACGGGCCCGCCCGAACACGAAACGGCTCTAATCTAGCCAAGTTGCGGGGGCGAGTCAACAGTCTCGTGCAAGGGGCTGGCTTCGTCCGTAGGGGGGAGACCGTGCGCACTTGATGCTGCCGATCCGGCTATGTGATGATGGCCGCCGATATGGTCCCCGCAGGAATATTCGCGGCATGCCTTTTTCTTGGGCTGATCATCGGAGACTGGGTCGTCTTCGGCAGGCTCACGGCGGAAGCCAGCCGATACGGCTGCGTGGTCGCGCGGATTCAGGATCAAGCCCTGCATCTGACTCTACCGCGCCTGACTGAACTGTTTGACCGGAGCGGGCTTCTCGCATTGCCGCATGGCGTGGCGCGGCTCTTCCCCGAAGCGCGGCGCATTCTCATTCGCCCCCAATATCGTCTCTTCTCAATGCGGTTTCGGACGGCTTGGCCGATTAAGGGCTCGATCGATCTGACCCAAGACGGTGAAGCCGTGAAGCTTCGGTGTTTGAAACGCATCCCCTGGTCTTCGGCGATCATCACCTTCATGTGGTTTTTGCTCGTCAGCCTGGGCACCGCGGCGTTTGTGGTGATCTACCTGCTGCAAGGCGGGGCGTCCACACTCAGCGGGGTGCTGATGGGGGCCGGGATTGCCGGCATCGGGCTGCTGGTGCTCGCCTTCGGAGTGGTGACGGTGACGATGGCCTATCGGTTAGAGAGCAGCCGCCTCAGTCAGGTCTATCAGGAGTTCCGTGCCGCGCTCGATGGGGGGAGCTTACCGAGCAAGTCTTAGCTCACAAAGGTGTTCAGGATCGCGGCATACTCAGGTGGGAGGTTCAATGCCTGATGATTCTTCGCCAAGCCGGCGATAATGCCACGATGTTTCTGATTGAGGCCCGACGCGATGATCGCGTCACGATACGCTTCCCAGCGTGAGGTGGGATCGGCGGCGATGCGGTCTCGCTCAGGAACGGGGAGGGCCTTCAATCGGTTGGTCAAGTGGAGAATCGCCCTCTCCACGCTATGGTACGGTGGCGCCAACTTGAGCGTGGCGTAGAAAACGTCCAGATGCCGGCGGAACTCCTCCCGCATGAAGTGCAGCGTGTCAGGATGCGGTGGAGTAGGGCGGGTGGGCTCGTTCATGGTTTATGGAAGTTTGGCTAATCCCGTTGTGTGGTTCAGGCAGAGGAGATCCGCTCCTTCGGCGGTGAGGTTCAGAGCCGTGACCGAGGCGTGGTCGATCTGCGCGTGACGCAGCGTGAGGAAGTCGGTGTGAAGATAGTGGGCAATGATCGTCCGGATCACGTCGGCATGTGACACGAACAGCAACGAACCGTTGTGGTTCGTTGCAAGCGTTTCCCTGACCGCGGCAACAGCCCGCTGCTGGATCTCGTTGAGCGTTTCTCCTCCCGGCGGCCTCGCCTCATGAGGCTTGGTGTAAAAGTTGTGCCTGGCGGGATCGTCCGCCAGCTCTCTCCAGTAGCGGTTGACCCATTCGCCGACGCCGATCTCTCGGAGCCCCGCCGCATGAATCAGCGGACACTTGAGAGTGTCTGCCAGCGCCTCGGCCGTCTGCACGGCGCGGAGCACGGGGCTTGTGACGATGGCGCGGATGGGTCGGCCCTTCAAAGCCACAGCCAGTTGCCGGGCCTGGCGCTGGCCGTTGGCGTTCAGAGGAACAGGCTGGTCTCCCATAATCTGGCCGCTAAGGTTCCAGTCCGTCTCGCCATGTCTGACCAGCAAGATGGTATGCATCAATAATTATTCTACCGCAGATTCCTACGATGCAGCCTGCGTTGGTGTCATCGCCGTCAATGGCATGGGGGTCCAGTTCTCTCCACCATCCGTCGACCGGTACAGCCCACTGCCGTTTGTGCCGGCGTAGAGTACTCGTGAGTCGCGCTGGCTCATTGCAATGGTCCGGATGTTCAATGTCGCCAATCCTTTGTTCATCGCTTGCCAGGTCCGTCCGCCGTCCGAACTCTTCTGAATCCCCGCCCGCCCGCCCACATACAGCACATTGGTCTGGGTGGGATGGATCGCCATGCTGCTGATGAATTGATCGGGAAGGGACTGCCCGATCCGTTCCCAGGACTGCGCCTGATTCGTGGTCTTGTACAGGCCTTTCGTCGTGCCGGCGTACACCACGCTCGGGTTGGCTGGATCGATCACCAAGGTATTCACTCCCAACGCCAGCGAGGCCTCCAGAATCTCCGTTGGGATCAGGCCATCGTTGACTTTCTTCCAGGTCAGTGCGCCGTCGTCGCTCCGATAGGCGCCCCCTGTCGTGCCGGCATAGAGAATGTGCGGGTTCTTCGGATTGATAGCGAGCGTGACGACAATGTGCACTTCCTTCATGCCTGCCATCCGTTCTTCCCACTCGCGCCCAGCATCTTTCGTAAAAAAGGTGCCCACCGTCGTAGCAATGTAGATCATTTCGGCCTGCGTTGGGTGAAAGACGAATTGGTTGACGTAGGACACGTGTTCCTTCAGCCCGACATTATGGGGCAGCCAGTGCTGGCCGCCGTCGGGACTCTTATAGACCGCGTCGCCCATGGTGCCGGCGTAGATTGTGGCCGGCAATTGCGGGTCGATCGCGAGAGTGGTGACCCGCCGGGCACTGAAACTCGGGAACCGCTCCCACGTCCCGCCCGTATCGCGCGATTTATACACGGCGTCGTTGGTGGCGACGTAGAGAATGTTCGCATTCGTCGGATGGAGCGCGATCGACACGATCGCCTCGCTGTCCTTCTGGCAGCCGAGACAGAACAATGCGAGCGGTAAAAAGGCGAGTCGGGCGAGGTGAGCGGCGGTTTTCAGCATGGGCGTGGTGGCGAGAGACCTAACCACAGTGGCTGGAAGCGAGTCAAGGTAGGTGAGGCTAGTGGGCAGGAGAAAGCCGTGATTTTTGCGACCTCGAAGATAAAAGATCACTTAGTGCGGGCAGGTTGCGCCGAAGTTCAGATCGGTCCGCTCCCAAAATTTCTTGCCGAGCGCCGTTTCCAGTGTCTTGAGGCGATCGAGCGGCTTGGCATGGTCCCGCAGCGAGTCCTGATAGCGCTGAATGTCCGGAGCGACCTTTTTTCTCCAGGCCTTTTCATCCTCTTCCATCCGGAGCATCGCCTCGTGAATGCCGTTCGGGGACGCGCCGGCCTCCAGCGCCTGCTGGGCACCCAGCAGATCGGCGGCTTCTTCTTGCCGCTGTTCCCAGGGACCCGTCCGCATCTTCAGCAACGCATCTTCGGCCCTCCACCCGAGCGCAGCCGATCCTTCCCGGCCTAGATCTTTGTGGAGTCGCTGCGTGTCTTGCTCGCGTCCTAGGATGGTCTCGCTGAAATGCCCCAGTTGCACATGCGCGAGTTCATGGCCGGCCACGAATAAGAGTTCGGACTCTGAGGGATTTTTGTCGAGATAGCTTTTGTCAAAATAGATTCCCGTCGCCGTGGCAAACGCGCCGTGCTCGCTCTCCTGTGCCAGCACTCTCACCTGAACCGGCACATCGGGTCGTGTGGAGAGCGTCTGCAGACGCTTGACCAAGGCGGTCAGCCGTTGCATCAGGGCAGGATCCGTGACGAAGCCGTATTCCTCTCCGAGAAGCCCATCGAGGTAGCGGCTTTCGTCTTCGCCGTCCGCGCGCCAATCCTTGTACTGGCGTGGCACGTCGGCAAGAGACGAGCTCTTGGAAACGCCGCCCTGATCGGGCGTGAGATACTGCAGCGCCCGGACGGTCATATCGATTCGACGGTCGGCCAGCGCGAGGCGCTCGTCGATTTTGGCCAGGGCCTCGCGTGCCGTCGCCAGCGCCCGATCTGCCTTTTCATGTGCCACGTAATGTTTCGGCTGATCGGTTAAAGAACCGATAAATGTTTCGATGTCGGCGATCTTTTTCTGGATTTTGTGTTTTTCCGCCAGTGCCGCATCCTTCTCTGCCTGTTGGCAGGCGAGCATCCGTTCCAGCTTTGCGCGCGTGGTCGTCGCAGCAGCCGGCATCGGTTCAGCCGCCCAGCTTGCGCCGGTGGAGAGGAGGCCGATGAGGATAGACACAGCCAGAAGAGGCCAACGGTGACGAACGCGATGGGCAATCATGGGGCGCCTATTTAGTTTGCACTTGTTCGGATTGAGCCAAGCTCTTCTCGGCCTTGGCCCGTTCCTTCTCCGTCCGGTCGAGGTCGAGCTTGGCCTGTTTGAGATCCTGCTTCGCTTGGTCCAGGTCTTGGGTCGCTTTCCGGTCCAGGTCCGTCGCTTGATTCAGGAGTTTTTCCGCTTGAGCCAGCTTGTCGTCCGCTTCTTGCTTCGCCGGTTGATCCTTCGGGATCGAGGCCGCCTGCCGCTGTTGCTCCTGATATTTCTTCTCCGCTTCTTTCTTGATTCGTTCGGCCAGCTTCTTTTCCTCTTCCAGTTGCTGGCGGCGCAGGTCCGCTTGAGCCGCCTTATCAGCTGCCTGATAGTAGTCCTGCCACACTTTGTCCAGTATGGCAGGATCGACCGGCTTGGCTTGCGGCGTCGGAGGCGGCTCGGTCATTTTGAGCGACAGTCCGGCGGATTCCCTGCCCTCGGTAATCGTGACGTGCTGCTCCTTGTTGCCGAAATAGGTGTCGCCGATCTTGAGATCGAGCGAGTGCGCGCCCATTCCCTTCAAGCCCAATTCCGTGTGGCCGAGCCCTCCCTTCAGGCTGCTCAGCAACTTCTGGTGCCGCGCTTCCAATTGCCGCATGCGTTCCTGCTCTTCGGCTTGAAAGCGCGCCATCTCCTCCGCCGCCCGTTCCATTTCTTGCTGGCGTGCTTGAGCCCGGTTGGCTTCTTGTTCCCTGAGCGAGTCAGCGAACGCGGCCCCCAAGGCGGAGGCCAGGCCGAGCATCTGCTGGTTTGCACTCGATCCTCTGCCGGAGTAACCGGATAGTCCGCCGCCAGACCCTCCACCACTCTGAGGCTTGCACGTCGCTCCAAAGCCGGGGATACCGCCCTGCGCGCGACACTGCGCGGCGAATTCCTCGTAATTCCGGCAACAGGCGAGTGCCGATGAGGAGAGGAATGCCGAAAGCGCGAGGCAGATGACGAACCCGGTCCTGACCGATCTATACCGTGAACGCATGGCTCCCTCCTTCTTCGTCCCCCATGTGCGATCGTTTCCGAGCTAACGGACATCAAGCCCGTGGTTTTCGCAGCGCCGGCGAAGATTCATTGTCGCAACGTTTCCTCTCTGCGTGAGCATTCGCATCACTTTGCCTTCAACTCCCACTCATAGATCTTGTCCTGCGCGGCACGGGCGTCGGGGGCGTTGGGCGCCAGGATCAGGAACTGTTTCATACTCGTCACGGCCTCCTGGTAGCGATTCTGGTTGGCGAGAAGCAGCGCGCGGTTGAAGTGTCCTTCCGCCCACCAGGGCGCTGCTTCGAGGCTCTTGGCAAACAACGCAATCGCCTCGTCATAGCTCTTACGTTCCGCAGCCGTGGTGGCTTGCACGCCGTATCGACGCGCGTCTTCCGGCAGCTCCGGCCTATTGGGTAATTTGCGCACCACTTCAGATACAGTTTTAATGACGGCCAGCGATTGCTCGCCGTCGGCGGCCCTGCGGTAGGCGCGGCCGTACTGACTGAGCGCGGCGCGCAGATTACCGCCGGCCTCTGTGTCCCGGGCTGTTTTCATCGCTTTTGCGAAGGTCTCGTTCCGCAAGCGCGTAGCGACCTGCACCACCTGCGATTGAGTGAGAAACGCCGAGACCGCCCGGTCGATCGCTTCATGCACCATCCATGCATCCGAGTCCTTGACGTTCGCCCTGGCTGTTTCTTCCATTTTCTTCAGTTCTTCGCTCTCCGCCTTTCCCGATACGGTTCCCTTCCAGAGTGTGGTCTGAATCCCCGGCTGAGTCACCAGGCATTCGAGGACCACATCGACCTGCTCATTGCCAAAGGCCACGATGTTGATGATGAGGGCTGGCAGGGCACTTGAGAAAGACGTTGTGACTGCCAGTTTCTTGACCCGGACCGACAGGGAGAGGGCTTCGCGAGTCCCTTCGCCTGATTGGCCAGGTTTTTGTCCGGACAGATCGAGCGCAGGTAGTCCGGCTACGGAGAAATGTTCTTGCAGCGCGGAGCTGACGAGCCGGTTCCGCGGTTGATCGACAGAATAGTTCCCATGGATACTCATCCATGGAATAAAGAGAGAGATCGTGAACTGGCTCATATCCTCGCCGAGAAAATTCTGGGCCTTCTTGAATTCGTCTTCCGGGATCGCATCCTCTACCTGCAGCACCACGGCCGGATTATCCGCGACTCTTTGTTGAACCGAGGGGTAGTGTTTCTCGTACTCGATCGCATAGCGGCGCGTCTCACAACCTGTTCCCGCCATCGCCCACAATCCCAGGATGGCGACTAACGCCCAGCGGCCATAACCTTTCATTTGGTCCTCCCTCATCCTCTTCCGTTATTTTGTCCGCTGTTCCCATGCGCAGATATTTCCCTGCCTGGCGCTTCCCAAGACGAGGCCAAAGTTGTTAGGGGCGAGTCATCCAAGGCTGGACCTTCTGTTTCCGCGCGACATAGTGGTCACCCTAGCAGGTTGCCCTTGTATGGCAAGCAGTTTGTGGCATCGAGCTGGTGGCTTGCATGGAGAGGGAAGATGGTTTGATGTAAGCCCGAGAGAATGCCGGTTTGAGGCTAAAGGCGCTTGGTGAAGTGCTCCGCATAGCCTGTCAGTTCGACATAGCCCTGGCCTTTGATTGCTTGGCCTCGCTCGGTGCCTGTGACGGCTACGGCACCCTCCCAATAGGTGACTTGTGTGCTGCGAGAGGTGCGCAGTTCCTGATCGGCCAGGAGTGGGGTGAGATTCAGCGAGAGGCCGAGCGAGGGAATTGAGACCTGCCAGCGATGGGGATAGGTGGCCTTGCTGGCGGGGCTGGTCCAGGTGTCGAGCGGGGTCAATCGGATGTCCGAGGCAGACAGGTGCTGGGTGTGGCCGTCCGGAAAAACGAGGGTGCCGCTGGAGGCGGGGTCAGACGATCCATCCGATCGACGGAGCCGGTAGACCATGAGTTCCCGGTTATCGGTGAGTTGAATGCTGAACCAATCCCATCCAACCAGATCCGCGCTCAAGTCTGCGGAGCCGAATTCGTGGTCCATCCAACTGGTGCCGGTCACCTTGTAGGCCTGAGTACCGAGTGTCAGGGTCCCCATCGTCTTGAGGCGAGTGAACGAATAGTAGTGTGAGGCTTGTCCTGCCGCCGATCCTTTTTTGCTGATGCCCTGCTCGCCATGAATGACCAGCGGCTTGAGAGGGGCTAGCGTCAGGGACAGCGCCATCCCGTCGGCTTGCGCGTCGAGGGTTTGCCGGTCGCCCGATGGTTCGGAGGATTCGGCTCGCCACTGGTCGAGCCAAACATGCAGGTGAGTGGTATCGGCCCCCGCCTTGCCCAATCCGCCCCGGCTTACCCGATCGCGAAAATGGAACTGTCCTTCGGAGACATCGGTGATCGCCACATGGGCGAGGTAGAGCTGATCGACCGACCAGCGCGAGGGGCGGGTGTGGATCTGATCCGGTGGGATGCCGCGCCGGAAAAATGTGAGTTCAAACCCGAATCGACGGCCTTCTGCCGTTTCCAGATGGCCCGTGTAGTACCACCATTCGGTCCGGAACTCGTCATGCGAGCCGTGGTCTCGAGGAAACTGATATTGATAGCCGGGAAGGGCCAGGCGGAACCGATTGTGCGAGTCGTCGGCGGATGGGCTTTGTATCGATGTCCCCAGCACAAGCGGCAGCCCGAGCGAGATGATCCACATGGCGCGATGCCTGCGCCTGAACCGGTCACTCGGCCGGCGACAACCGGTCTGAAAAGATCCGATGCGAAGCGCGCAAGGTTCCATCGCCGCGCTTATAACACGCAACGCAAGAGTGTGCAATTCGCTAGGACTGGCAAGGGCTTCCGGCGTTATTCGCGCCGCGCATGAGCGGACCCGTGCCGTTGACAATCCAAACAGGTCTCAGTTATCGTGAGCCATGCATCTCGAACCGGAGCGCGAGCAACATGGTCCTGAGTCGGAGGAGCGCGCGAGCGTCTTTCGCGTTCCTGAACGGATTCCTCTGTTTCCGCTGCCGAACATCGTCTTCTTCCCGAAAACCTATTTGCCGCTCCATATTTTCGAGCCTCGGTATCGGCACATGGTGGCGGATGCCGCCGCGGGCGGGCAGTGCATCGGGATGGCGCTGCTCCGGGAAGGATGGGAAGAGGACTATTACGGCAATCCGTCGATTTTTCCGGTCGGCTGTGTGGGCCGGTTGGTCAGTGTGCAAAAGCTGCCTGACGGTCGCTCGAACATTTTGCTCCAGGGGATCGAGCGTTACGAGGTGACCGAGGAATTCTATGGCAAGAGTTACCGAGAAGCGACGATTGTCTTGAAGTCGCGTGCTCCTGAAGCGGCCCTCGACCCTATGCTCCGGACCTATCTGATCGAAGTCCTCGAAGAGTATCTGCGCATGCGTGAGGAGGCGCCATCCTGGGAAGGCGTCTTTCGCGGAAGCGTGAGCGACGAAGTGCTCGTCCATACCGTATCGACCTACCTCGACTGCACCCCGATCGAAAAGCAATTCCTCCTTGAGGCGGACAGTTTGCATCAGCAGGCCTGTCGGCTCAGCGATCTGCTCCAGTTCAAGATGCATGAGCGCCACGGGGCGAAGGGCTGGGGCTGATGGACCGGGCGGCCGCCATCGAGGTATCCCGACTGGGCAAGGCCTATGATGGCGTGACGGCCATCGAGGATATCTCCTTTCAGGTCCGTCCGGGCGAGATTTTCGGGCTGCTGGGGCCCAACGGGGCGGGCAAGAGCACGACCCTCCGCATTCTCATCACCTTGCTGCACCCGACCTCCGGCACCGCCACCGTGTTGGGCTACGACACCGTGCGTGATGCCGACCGGGTCCGTCAACTGATCGGGTACGTCCCCCAAGAGCGGGCGATCGATCGCTTTCTGACCGGGCGCGAACACTTGGAGTTGCTGGCGAATCTCTATCACCTTTCCAAGGCAAATGCGCAGCGGCGGATTCCTGAGCTGCTGAAGTTGGTGAACCTGGAACAGCACGCCGACCGGCTGGCCAAGACTTATTCCGGCGGGATGAAACGCAAGCTGGATATCGCCTGCGGGCTCCTACCGGATCCCAAAATCGTGTTCCTGGACGAGCCGACCTTGGGGTTGGATGTGCAGAGTCGTCTTCGAATTTGGGAGCACGTGTGTGACCTGCGGACTCGCGGTATGACAGTGGTGATGACCACCAATTATCTGGACGAGGCGGACCAGCTCTGCGACCGGATCGCGATCATCGACGGTGGCCGGATCAAGGCGTTGGGATCGCCGACCGAATTAAAGGTGGGACTGGGCGGCGACATCGTTTCGCTGACGATCAAGGAAACCGGCCGCATCGAATCGCTCGCGACGGCGATCAAAGGACAGCCTGCGATCCGGGCGGTCAGCACGACGGTGACGGGCCTCGATATCCGCGTGGAGTCGCCGGAGAAGGCGTTGCCCGCGATCCTCGACGCGGCGAATCGCCTCACCTGTCGGCTGGAGTTCATCGACTATCACCGGCCTCGACTGGATGACGTGTTTGTGGCCTATACGGGACATGCGATCCGGGAAGAGTTTCCAAATTCTGAGAGTGGTGAGTGGAGAGTGGAAAATGGAGATTGAGCGAAATTCGCAACTCTCAACTCTCGATTCTCACCTCTCGGCTGTTGAATATGACTGACTTTTTTCAAGAAATCCGCGCTCTGACCATGCGGTGGGTCCGGCGGTTGAGCCGGGAAAAATTCAGCATGCTTTTCACGCTCGTCCAACCCATGCTGTTCTGGCTCATCTTCTTCGGCAACCTCTTCCAGCGCGCGGCCGATACGCAGGTCGTGCAGGCGCCGAACTATATCAGCTTTCTCGTGGCTGGCGTGGTCGTGATGACGGTGCTGAACAATGGATTGGCCGGCGGCGTCGATCTCCTTTTCGATAAAGAGAACGGGTTTCTCGAACGGCTGATGTCGACTCCGATCCACCGGTCCTCCGTGATTCTCAGCCGCTTCATTTTTGTGATGACGATCACGTCACTGCAAGTCCTGGTCATTCTCGGGGTGGCGTTTCTGTTCGGCGTGCAACCGGCGACCGGCGTGCTCGGCGTGGCCACGATCCTCCTGATCGGCATACTGTTCGGTGTCGGCTTGACGGCGATTTCCATGGCGATGGCGTTTTCGGTAAAGAGCCACGGCGATTTCTTCTCCGTGCTGGGGTTTCTCTCGCTGCCGATGATTTTCTTGAGCTCGGCCCTGGTACCGCTGTCGGCAATGCCGGCTTGGATGGGCGTGTTGGCGCGGTTCAATCCCATGACATGGGCGATCGACGCGGTGCGGCCGCTGATCCTTTCCGGCTGGGCCGAGGCGTTTCCACAAGTGATGATGGTGCTCGCTGTCATGCTGATCTTCGACGCGCTCTGTCTCTATGGCGGGGCCCGTGCCTTCCATCGGGCGATCGGCTGAGCGACAGGCGCGGTGGTGAAAGGGAGTGCGGAACGATGGTGGTGGGCGAGAGTCAGATCCGCGCGCTCATCCGCTTGCTGGCGGATGAGGATGAACGCATCGTCAAAACCATCAGCGACAAGCTGATCGAGTTCGGCAACTCCGCGGTGCCGTTGCTTCAGGAAGCGGAAATCGAACAGCCGGAGATGGCGGACCGGATCGTCGGCATTCTGGAGGAAATTCGGGGCGGGCGCTTGGAGGAAGAGCTGCGGCATCTTGTGGCTCGGCCGGAGGAGGAGATTGATCTTGAAGCCGGGGCGTTCCTGATCGCCCGCTATGCCTATCCCGCCCTCGACGTGTCCTACTACGGTCGGCAACTGGAAGAGATGGCCAGAGAAGTCCGCGAACGGATCGGTTCGCGCGTGTCCGGCGAGGAGACGGTGAAGGCTCTGAACCGCTACTTGTTCACCGAGCAAGGGTTCAGAGGGAACACCAAGAATTATTACGAAGTCGAAAACAGTTACCTGAATCGTGTGATCGATCGGCGGACGGGGATTCCGATCAGTCTGTCGGCTGTCTATCTGCTGATCGGCCAACGGCTGGGATTGCCCGTATACGGCATCGGCATGCCCGGTCATTTTCTGGTGAAGTACGATTCGGAGCGGTACAAGATTTTCGTCGATTGCTTCAACGGCGGGGCATTGCTCACGGAGAAGAACTGCGTCCGCTTTCTGACGGAAGCAGGTTACGGGTTTGAGGACAAGTATCTCCAGCGAAGTTTCCCGCGAGCGATTCTATCGCGGATGCTGAAGAATCTGCTTGCGATCTACAGCAAGCTCGATGAGCCGCAGAAGAAGATGCGGCTGACGCGGTTCATGGACATTCTGGGCTGCGAAGTCAAAGAAGGCGGACTGTAATCTTCTTGCGTTACAGCTTGAACGTCAGCAAGTCCCTCCCTCGCAGGATCTTCCCTCGAAACGCTTGGCCGGCCTGACGCCGTACGTCGAACCGTTCGGTGATCGGATAGAAGTGCGACAGCACCAGCCGATGGACGCCCGCCTCGCTCGCAACCCTGCCACAATCTCCGGCATGCATGTGGCCTGGCCCGGGCCGGTTGGCGGGGAAGGAACAGTCGAGGATGGCTAGGTCAACGTCTCCGCATAGCCGAACGAGGTTCTCGCAGTACATGGAATCGCCTGAGTATGCCAAGGCGTGCCCTCCATACTCGATCCGGTAGCCGACGCAGTGGAGGCGGGGCGAGTGTGCGACCGAGCGAGGGACGATGCGGGTCTGTCCGATCCAAAAACTCCGATCAGCTACCTCCTTGAAGGTGATGCGAAAGGCGGCCGTCTTGAAACCGGGAAACGTCGAGATGATGGTCCGAAATAATCGTTGTGTGCCCTGAGGTCCGATGAGGGTAAGGTCGGGACGGAGGGCGATGAATCGCGAATGGTAGACGGCGTCGAAGAAGAAGGTGATGAAGTCCGAGAAGTGGTCCGCATGAAAGTGTGAAAACAAAATATGGGTGATACGATGCCGGTCCACGCCGGTCTTGATCAGGTTGAACAGGGTGCGCGGGCCGAAATCCAGTAGGAAGGTCTGATCCGTCCGGACGAGATAGCCGGCGGCGGCGCGCGAGGGATGGACGTTGGTGCCGGACCCGAGGATCGTTAGGCGCATGGGCTCAGATAGGTCCAGCCTCAACCTGAACCTTCTGGAAACTGTCTCGAAGGCGATGGAGCAGTACACACAACCGATCGGCTTCTTTCTTGGTCAGCGCCCGCTCGAAATAGGGACGGATGAAGGCGATGTGGTCGGCAAACGTTTTTCGAAAGAGGGCGTCTCCCTTCTCGGTCAGGCGGATCTTCGTGGCACGCCGATCACCCGCTACGGGCTCGCGACGGATCAGTCCCTTGGCGACAAGACGATCCAAGACGCCTGTCAGCGTGCCCTTGGTCACCAGGGTGGCGGCAGAGAGCTCGGCGCAGGTCAGACCGTCCGTATCACCCAGCGTTGCGATGACATCGAACTGCGACGGGGTCAGCCGCAGGGACCTGATGTGGCGGCTGTCCTTCCGCCAGAAGGCCAGATACGCCTCCACCAAGGGGCGCAGCACTTTCAGGTAGGGATCGTCTTTGAGATCAGGCAAGTCCACAGGCGGGGGAGCCTAGTCTTGGCGGCCGTCACTGTCAAGGCCCGATTACAGCCCCGCCGCTAACCGCACTTGTGTTTCGTACGGTCAAGAGCTGCGTTGACGTGATCGACGCCGGCCCCCTATCATGCCGACCACAATGACTCGTGGCTCGCAGAAAGGCCAAGCGAATCTGACGGCGATCCTGCTGGCGGTCGGCGTGATCGTGGCAGGGGTGTGGATCTGGAAGCGCCTCCCTGCGGACACGCAGGACGTGATCATTGACCGGGCGATTCCGATGGCTCTCGCGGGGCTGGTTGTCGTAGCCGGTGTGGGGATCGTGCTCCGGCGGATTTTCCGTCGCCGGTGGCGGCGTCAGGAACGGGAGCGGCTCATTCGGGCCTTCGAGCGCGCGCCGACTCCTGAAAAACGGCTGGAGTTAGCCTTCGCCATGATCGAAGTGAACGAGTATCAGCGGGAGGGTCTCGATGCGATCGCGCCCGTTCTGCAGGACCTCTTCGCGACAACCCTTGCCCGCGCGCTCGGCGACAAACAACATCGGGTTCGTGGCATGGCCGCCAGCCACCTCGGCGTGTTGCAAGACAAGGCCTCGATCCCTCTCTTGTTGAAGGCGCTGGAAGATGAGCATGCGTATGTCCGGTCCTGCGCCGCGTTAGGGCTGGGCCGAATGCGGGCGGTTGAGGCGAAAGAGAAACTCGCGGAGGTGATGAAGGAGGATTGGGATCAGACGGTGAGGAGTCGAGCCAAGGAAGCGCTGGAACGGATGGTCTGACAGAAAGACAGGTTTTAGGCTGTCCAATCAATCACTAGAATCTCAGGCGGGCATTTCCACCGGATCGGCAATGCCGACCATCCCACCCCTCGGTTGACGTAAAGGCGATGCGGCCCCCGGTGATAGAGTCCGTTCAGCCGCCCGTTGCATCCGGGAGGGAGCCAGAAGGAGGGGATGCCAGGGATCCTGCACTGCCCCCCGTGGCTGTGACCGCAGAGAATCAGATCGGCATGGTGCCGGTCGGTGAGCTGGTCCAGGATGTTGGGCGAGTGGGCGAGCAGCAGTGTGAATCGGCCGTCTGCGGATGCTGGAAGGCAGCACAGGTCGGCTCGATGCAGCGAGGGGTCATCTACACCGATGATCGCGAGCTCGCCGTTGGGCACCGGAATGAATGTGGCCTGATTGAGCAGCAACACGATTTTATGGCAGTCGGCCAGGGCGGCGAAGTCGTCGATGGGAACGCCGCTATAATGATCGTGGTTGCCCAAAATCATGTACACCGGCGCCAGCTCGCGCAGGGCGGCGAGAAAGCGATAGAGGTGCGGGAGGCCGTCCGGGACGTTCAGCAAGTCGCCCGTGACGAAAATCCAGTCCGGACGCAGGCCGGCAATGGCGGTCACGAGCGAGTCGTGGCGGGGTTGATACCGATCAAGATGCAGGTCGGTGATCTGTATGCCACGGCGGCCAGCCAACGGGTTATGAGCGCAGGTGATGCGGGAGACTTCGACAGCATCCAGCCCGACCTCCAACCGGGGGATCACGTTAAACATGTGATGCAGGGGCCGGCTGAGCCAGTGGCCGGCAACGATCCGCGCGCGTTCTTGCCAGTGCAGGAGTCGCGCAATCATTCCATCATCCGATGCAGTTCGGCCTGATCCATACTCGTGAAGCGGTAGCCTTGGTCGTAGAGGCGGCCCATACTGGCCATCAACCGGTCAAGTCCCACGGTCTGACGGAGGCTGTCGAATGTATCGGTGAGGGCTGCCAGGTGGATTGCAGGCGAGAGGGAAAGGTCGGACGCCAAGTCGAGTGATTGCAGCACATCGTGGAGCTCGGCCGCGTTATATTGCCCGTCGTCATTCCCGTCGCTCACGAGCGCGAACTCGTAGAACGTCAAACTCACCGAGAGAACGGACTGGGACCGGCTGAACGCTTCGCGGACGTCTTCAAGGCCTCTAGGGTACAACCTATCGCAGTCCGACTCGGAGGTAACAGACTGTGTCCAAGCCACTCCTTCCGCCTGGGGACGAGGCGGTTTCCGGCGCTGGCGTTGATAAAACCATTCCGTGCAGCGGCTGGCTTCCGCAAATGCCTGCTTATCGGTAACGACTTGTTTTCGGATATGTTGGGTGAACAGACTGAACAGGTCCTGGGCGGTGGCGGATTGAGCCGGCGCCGGTAATAGAATCAGATTAGCGCAGACCATGAGGATGAGAGACGATACAATGTTACAAACGGCATGCGGACGAACTGAGTCCGACCTCGGCTGAGAATGGAGAATCAAGGATGAAGTGCCTCCTAGAAGTTGTCAGGAAAAGTATAACATGGGAGTGGGCTGAACCAAGGGGTGTGAGGCTCGAATCGTGCGCGCCTTACAGCACAAGATGACGGAGACCATGCCCTTACCTTATCTCACCGCCCAGGTCCCCGGCATCGGCGGGCGAATCAGGGAGACGCCGGAAGATTTTCGCGTCGAGGAACGGCCACTGTATTTGCCTTGCGGCGAAGGCGAACACCTGTATCTTCGCGTAACCAAACGGGAGCTCTCAACTCCGGACCTGGTCTTGTGGCTGTCCTCGACATTGGGAGTCAAGGCGCGCTGTATCGGCGTCGCGGGATTGAAGGATGCCCATGCGGTCACGACTCAGCTCGTGTCGGTGCAAGGGACGACACCGGAACGGATTGCTCAGCTTCGCCTGGACGACCGCATACTCTCGGTTGAGGTGTTGGGGTGGCATCGGAACCGGCTGCGAACCGGGCATCATGCGGGAAATCGGTTTCATCTCATCGTGCGCGATCTTCTGCCGGTGGCCGAGGAATCCGTCCCTTTGGCGCTAGACGAACTTATTCGCCGGGGCGTGCCGAACTACTTCGGCCCGCAACGGCAGGGGCGGCGCGGGCTCAACTATCAGATCGGTGCAGTATTGCTGACCGATCCGGCGCGCCGGGCGAACCTCGGTCGTTCGAAACGGCTGTGGTATCTCCATGCCTATCAGTCGTTTCTCTTCAACCAGATCGTCGCCCGTCGGATTGATCGACTCGATCGAGTGTTAGTGGGGGACTGGGCGATGAAAGTGATCAATGGAGCCTGCTTTCCGGTCGAGGATGCAGTGGTCGAACAACCTCGCGCCGATCGTTTTGAAATCAGTCCGACCGGCCCGTTGTTTGGGTCCCGTGCGCCTTGGGCGATGGGGGAGCCGGGCGACATTGAGCGCGCTGTTGTGACCGAAGCCGGCGCGACGCCTGAGTTGCTCCGTCAGGCGGCGGCTGACTGTGGATTCCGCGGGGAGCGGCGGGCCCTGCGAGTCCGCCTCGACGAACTCGAGTGGTCCCTCAAGGGCGGCGTGCTCAATCTTGCTTTCTCTCTGCCTCCGGGCGCCTACGCGACCGGCGTGCTGCGCGAGTTGATGAAGACAGACGAGGGGCGAGGGGTAATGGATAAAAGGAATGAAGAGGCGCTGTGATGAGCCCGTGATATGATTATTTTATAAACCTCCAGCCTCGCGCCCCTTGCCTCTAGCCCTGAGAGGTATTGAATGACCCACGAGCAAGAGACCGTCGTCCTGCGCGGCCATATTATCGATTCCCTCATCCTGGCCAAAGTGCTGGACACCATTTCGATGATGGGAGGCACCTTCGATCTTCAGGAAGTCGCCATCGGCAAGACTCGTGAAGAGACATCACGTGCGAGGATCGTTGTCCGTGCGCCTTCCGCCAAGCTGCTGGCGGAAATTCTTCACGCCATTCAACCTCACGGCGCCTCGGTCGAGCGGGAACTTGATTGCCAGGCCGAAGCGGCCCCGGCGGATGGCGTCTTTCCTGAGCAGTTCTACGCCACCACCCACCTGCCCACGCAGGTCAGGTTGCAGGGGCGGTGGGTCGATGTCGAACGGATGGAGATGGATCTCGGGATCCAGATCGATGCCGGCAAGACCGGCGCTCGTACGGTTCCGATGGGAGAGGTCAAACGCGGTGATTGGATCGTGACGGGCCGGACAGGAATTCGGGTGATCCCCCTTCAGCGGCCGCAAGAACGGGACGTGTTCAGTTTCATGGAGTCTCGGGTGTCGGCGGAACGGCCGCACGGCCATATCATTGCGGATGTGGCGAAACGCATGTGGAGCTTGCGCGATCGACATCGGCAGGGTCAAGAAGGGTGTAAGGTCTTGCTGGCCGGAGGACCGGCGATTATCCACGCGGGGGGACGTGAGGCACTGACGTGGCTCATCGAGGCGGGATTCATCCACGTGCTGTTCTGCGGCAACGCGTTGGCCGCGCACGACATGGAAGCGGACTTGTATGGGACCTCGCTGGGCTATGGGCTCTCCGCGGGGCGCGCGGTCCCGCGCGGGCACGAGCACCATCTCCGCACGATCAATCGCATTCGTGCGATCGGCAGTATCGCCGCCGCGGTTGAATCCGGCGTGATTAAACAGGGTGTCATGGCGGCCTGTGTCCGGCATCATGTCGAGGTGGTGATGGCGGGAACGATCCGCGATGACGGGCCGTTGCCCGGCGTGATCACGGACTCAGTGGCGGCCCAGGCGGCGATGCGGGCAGCGATTCCCGGTGTCGGATTGGCGTTGCTGGTGGCCTCGACTCTCCACGCGGTCGCGACCGGCAATCTCTTGCCGGCCGCGATTCCCACGGTCTGCGTGGACGTCAATCCCGCCGTTCCGACGAAGCTGGCGGATCGGGGCAGCTTCCAGGCCGTCGGGTTGGTGATGGATGCCGCGTCGTTCCTGCGGGAATTGGCGCGCGAGCTAGGATGGACGCCATGAGCCGTTTGCTGGTCTGTCCGCCGGACTATTTCCGGATCGACTACGAGATCAATCCGTGGATGCGGCGTGTCAATGAGGTTGACCCGGAAAGGGCCGTGCGCCAGTGGCATCATCTCATGACAGTGCTTGAACATGATGTGGGCGCGGCACTGGAGCGCATGAAGCCCGTGCCGGGACTGCCGGACCTGGTGTTTACGGCGAATGCGGGCGTCGTTGTGGGACGCAAGGCCGTAACCAGCCGGTTCCGCCACCCAGAACGGCAACGGGAAGAAGCCCATTTCGAGGCCTGGTTTCGCGAGAACGGCTACGAAGTCATGACGTTGGAGGAGGACCTCTATTTCGAAGGCGCCGGGGACCTTCTAGGATTTTCCGATGTCTGGTTCGGCGGCTACAAGCAGCGGTCGGAGATTCGCGCCTATCCGCGTTTGAGCGAGCTCTTCGGCCGGGAGATCATCCCGGTGGAGCTTGTGGACAGCCGGTTTTATCACCTTGATACCTGCTTCTGTCCGTTGAGCGGCGGAGAACTGCTCTACTATCCGCCGGCGTTCGATCGCTACGGGCAAACGGCCATCGCGGAGCGGGTGGGTCCTGAGCGCCGGCTGGTCGTGCCGGAAGAGGAAGCGCTCATGTTCGCCTGTAACGCTGTCTGTGTGGGAAAACATGTCGTGTTGCCGGCGGGCTGTCCGGAAACGATGAGGCTGTTGGAAGCTCGTGGCTATCAATCTCACCCCGTCCCGCTGGATGAGTTCATGAAATCCGGCGGTTCCGCCAAGTGCCTGACGCTCGCCCTCGACTGAGCGAATAGCGAATAGCCGACAGTGAACACCTGAAAGCGAATGGCCCGGAGCTACCCGCTGCTTGCTGTTGGCTGTTCGCTATTCTCATAGCTTACGAGCACCGCTCAAGTTTTTCTCAGGCCAAACCGATAGGACCAAATAGACGGGGCATGGAGCCCCTTCGTATGACCAAATCTATGGCCGAGAAGGTAGGTGGACTATGATGTTGATTCGTCTGTTGTCTCGATTGGCAAAAGAAGAAAAAGGAGCCACTGCAATTGAATATGCTCTGATTGCCTCGCTGATTGCCGTCGCAACTATTGCCTCTGTGACGCTCCTTGGCGGGAAGATCGCAGCGGTCTTCAAGGCGATTGCCGGCAAGTTCTAAATACCAGGCTAGGAGCAAGGGGCGAGGGGCGAGAGGCAAGGAGATTCGGAAGCGGTCTTCCCCCTAGCCCCGTGTCACTTGCCTGACGGTGTCGTCCTCCTCATCCTTTCGCTCGTCTCCGCCCACGCGACCTGCCTGCTGAACCTGCGGTCAGCCGCGAGCACCTCTTGGAAATCAATGCTCCTCGATGGCTCAGGTTTAAGATTCCTGGGTTTCATCCGATACAGTTGCTGCCTGTTTGCGTATCGTGGCGTCCATCTTTTCTCGGAGTTCGTCGAGGGTACCCTATGACAGGGAAACGTCGCGCGTTGATCTATCTGGGGCTGTCGGTTGGCATGGGGACGGCGGTCGGCGCGATGGCCTTTCAATGGCTCAATCAAGTCGAAGAAGGCGTTCGCAACGAGGTGAACGCGGAAGTCCGGCTCCAGCCGGCTCTGGTGGCGACACGGGACCTTTCTCCTGGCACGCAACTGACCGAGGATACGATCCGAGTCGTCAAGTTTCCGAAGGAGGCGCTGCCGGAGGGAGCGTTTGACGGCGCGACATCGGCCACCGGCCGAATTCTTCTGGCAGGGCTCCAGCGCAACGAACTCATCGTCGAGTCCAAACTCGCGCCGGCGGCTGTCACCACGCCGGGCCTCGCGGCGCTCACGCACGAACACACCCGTGCCATTGCCGTTCAGGTGGAGGAGGCCGTGGCGGCGGCCGAACTCATTCAGCCGGGCGATCGGGTGGATGTGCTGGTGACGATTCGGGCACACGACAAGAAAAGACACTCGGTGACGAAAGTCGTGCTTGAGAATGTGCCGGTGCTGGCTGTGGCCGGTGCGAGAAGCAAGTCTGCGAAGCCGGCGGAATCCGGTTCCCCCGCTCCGTCCAACGTCATGACCCTCGAAGTCACACCGGACGACGCCGAAAAACTTGCGCTGGCCGCCTCAGAAGGGCATGTCCAATTGGTCCTACGGCATCCCTTGAACCATGCACCGGTTGAAACGAAAGGAGCGACGGTTCAGTCGCTGCTGGAGTCGTACGGCGGGCTCTCGCCGGGAGAGACGCACGATGAAGCCGATCGGCCGCAGGGGCCGGTCGAGGAGCATCGGGTCCGGTCGTCAAGGCCGGAAGGCGGACCGGCAACTCGCCGTGAAGGGCAGGCCGATCCGGCGCGCAGGGCCGACAAGGCCTCGCGGGTTGAAGTGTTCCGGGGGAATACGCGCAGCGAAATCAAGTTCTGAAAAGATCGTGACTCACCGCATGAACAGCGGCTTTTGGCAAGACGGGAATTGCAAAGAGAGAAGGCCCTGGCCCGTCATGCTCTCCGTGCTGTTCATGTTGCTGCTCAACAACGGCGAGGTATCGGCTCAGGCAGATAGCAAATCGTCTTCCGGGCAGCCCCGTGTGTTGCGGACCATTCAGTTGGTCGTGGGGAAATCCGTCGTCTGCGACAATCAAGCGGTCTTCACGCGCGCCTCGCTGGCCAATCCGGACATCGCCGATCTGGTCGTCCTCTCTCCTAAAGAGGTGTCGGTGATGGGCAAGAGCGCCGGCATCACGAATCTCATGCTGTGGGGAAAGGATGGGCGGCTGGTGACCACGTACGATCTGGAAGTGGTGCCGGATGTGACGCGGCTCAAGACACAATTACATCAACTCTTTCCCGAAGAAAAACACCTCCAGGTGTCCGCCACGCACGACCATATCGCCCTCACCGGCACGATCGGGAGTGCTTCACGTCTGACGCAGGTCCTGGCCCTGGCCGAGGCCTATGCGCCGAAGAAGGTCCTCAACCTGACCCAGGTCAGCGGATCGCAGCAAGTCATGCTGGAGGTCCGCATCGCAGAAATGAGCCGGGCTCTGCTCCGGCGCTTAGGGGTGAATCTCACTTACACCGATGGGACGGGGAGATCATTCGGGGTGTCCGTGCTCAAGAATCTGACGACGGTCCTTCCGCCGGGCGATCAAGCCGGGGCGATCTCGCCGGGCGCGTTCGGGGCCGCCGCGCCTCCGTTTTCCGTCGGGCTCAGCCAGGTGATCAATTCGCTGTTCCGATTCCAAACCGGTTCTTCGTCTTGGACGGGGTTCATCGATGCCTTGAAGGAAACCAACCTGGTCAAGATCCTGGCGGAGCCGACGTTGGTGGCGCTCAGCGGCCAAGATGCGAATTTCTTGGCCGGTGGAGAATTTCCGATTCCTGTTCCTCAGGCCTTCGGGGTGACGACCGTCCAATTCAAAAAGTTCGGGGTGCAGTTGAATTTTACCCCGACCGTGCTGGCGCAACACCATCTCAGCGTGACCGTGACGCCGGAAGTGTCCGAGCTGGATTTTGCCAATGGGCTGACGCTGCAAGGGTTTACAGTCCCCGCGATTACGACCCGGCGGGCCTCCACCGTCGTTGAGCTTGGAGACGGCCAGAGTTTCGCCATCGCGGGCTTGCTGCGCGACACGGTCCGCGAGACCGTGTCGAAGTTTCCTCTCTTGGGAGATATCCCGATTCTAGGGGCGTTGTTCCGGAGCACCCAGTTTCAAAAGAATGAAACCGAATTGGTCATTGTCGTCACGCCGCATCTCGTGATGCCGGTTCAGGAAGCCGCGCAGTTTCTCCCGACCAACGGATTCATCGAGCCGGATGACTTCGATTTTTACTTGATGGGGCGCATGGACAGCCCCAACGCGCTTGCACGAGGGCGGCCGCAATTCCGTCTGAGCGGTCCGATTCCGGAAGATCGTGTGGATGGTCCGGTCGGGCATGTGATGCCGCATTGACGAGGTGGACAATGCGAGTCGATGGGACGCTAGTTCGGTGGACAGCGGTGACCCTGGTCCTGATCTGCGGCGGGTGTACGGTGCCTGTGACCCTGAGCGAGGATTTCGGCGCTTCCCTGGAGCAGGCGAAACAGGCTCAACGCCGCCCGCTGGAGCCGGGAGCTTCGGCCGAGTTCCCGAACGGGATGAACGGACGGGCCTCGGAACAAGCCATTGATCGCTACGTGAACTCATTTCATCAGCAGTCGCCGGCCGGAGGAATGCCGGGCGTCGGTGGAGGGGGCGGGATTGCGAATCCGGGGCTCACTGCACAGTGAATTGCCCTCCAACCGCGGATCGGCGGCGGTGGAATTTGCGCTGGTCCTGCCCCTGTTGTTGATGATTGTGCTGGGAATCGTGGAGTTCGGCCTGCTTCTCTATCGGCAGGCCATCCTGGCGACGGCGAGCCGCGAGGGAGCTCGTGTCGGCGTCGTCCTCAGGACGCCCAAACCGTCGGCGGGCGAAGTCCAAGCCGTTGCGCAGGGCGTGCTCACGAACGCAGGCTTGAGTCTCAATCAGACCACCATCACCGTGACCGGAAGCGGGGGATCGTTCGGGAGCGACCTGACCGTGACGGTGGAACAGCCGTACCAGTTCATGTTCCTGCCCAATCTCGTGCCGGGCATGAAGACCTCCGTCAAGCTGGTCGGGAAGACGGTGATGAAGAACGAGTGAGTCCGGTGGAGCCGTGGGGCCTTCCATGATGCGCGACGATCAGCGAGGGGCGGTCGCCATCATCGTGGCGTTGCTCATGGGCGTGCTCTTGCCTGTGGCCGCGTTAGTCGTCGATATCGGCTACGCCGCGGTGATGAAACAGCAACTGCGGAACCTGGTGGATGCAGCCGCCCTAGCCGGATCGAGGCAATTGGGATGGTCGTCCGAATCGGCACCACTGGCCTCGGTCGCGAACCAGGCGCAGGTCCAGGCCGTGGCGCAGGACATCGTGAAGAAAAACCAGATGGGCTCGCAACCAGCCACCGTCCAGGTGCTCGTCGGCACGTGGAACGTCGGCGCGCGCACCTTTGTCGGCGGGGCTGCATCCCCGAATGCCGTCGCCGTGAGCGGTCAGATGGTCGTGCCTACCTTCTTCGGCGGGGTGGTGGGACTGTCGGCGATCCCCGTGTCGGCCTCAGCGACGGCGGCGCTCACCCCTCTGGGCCAACTCTCCGCTGGAACGCTGTCGCTGCCCATGGGGATCGACCAGGCGTGGTTTGCCGGCGCAAGCTGGGAAAACAAGAGCTTCACCATCGCCTCAAAAAGCGGGAGTGGAAACAATAAGGACAAAGACAAAGACCAGAACGGTCGTTGTATCGGATGGACCACCTTCACCACATCGCCGGCGACGACAAGCCAGGTCGAAGTTGTCTTGGAACAGGTAAAGAAGGGAACCTACGTCGCGCCGGCCGCTGTGGCCGGGCAGAGCGCGTTTCAGTTTACCGGCGAGGACATCGGGGACGCCTTTGCCGACTTGAAGAATCTTTATGACGCGAGGAAAGATCCGAAGACCGGCCAATGGTCGACGGTGGTCGCGGTGTACAAGAAGAACGAGTGCGCAGCGCCGAAAGGCTCCGTCGCCGTCGTCGGCTTTGCGACCGTCGTCATCACGAAGCAAAAGGATGCCTTGAAAGCCGTCGTGTCCAAGAACGTCGTTCAACGTGGTCGAGGCGGAGGCATGCAGGACTTCGGGACCTTGGGAAGCCTGCCGAGTCTGGTGAATTGATGGCGTCGCAGAGCGGGCAGAACATCGTGTTGAAGCCGGTTGCAGCAGCGGCACAGCCGGAAGCCAAGCCTCGCCAGGTGATCTGCGTGATCGGAGCGGCCGGAGGGGATGGGAGCACGACGATCGCGGCCAACCTTGCGGCGAGCCTTCAGGCCGGGGGGAAGCACCAGTCGGTGGTATTGATGGATTTGGATCTGCGAGGCGGCGATCTCCTGCTATTCTTTGGTCTCGAATCACCCCGTAGCCTCCGGGAGGTCTCCGGAGACCCGGCTCGAGTGGATGAAGCGTACCTGATGAATCTCCTGGTGAAGCATCAGTCCGGTCTGCACGTCTTGCCGTCGGGGTATGACGGGTGGCTGAGCGGAGCTCCGAACCCTCCCTGTCTGGAGCGAGTGGCCGATCTTGCGCAATCGTTGTTCGATATCGTCGTCGTGGATTGCGGGCAGGCGATCGAGCCGGCGACGACCATCCTCATCGATCGTTCCACGATGGTCGTGGTCGTGAGCTCGCTGCGGCTTCGGTCCGTGCGTCGCGCACGGCGCTTGTTCGTGTGGCTCAAGGAACATGGAGTTCCAAGCAAGCGCATCAAGTGTATCGTCAATCGGTACAGGCCGGACCAGGAGGCGGTACTCAAGGAAACCGAGTTGCTGGTCGGGTGTCGCGCAGCCGGAATCGTTCCTGACGATTCGATGCTGGCAGAGGAGGCCGTTGAAGAGGGAATCCCGATGGTCGCCCTCGCGCCGAATTCCGAGATCGGTCACCGGCTTGGCGAGATCGTCTCTCTCTGTGAGTCTCGGCGAACACCGGAACCGAAGTCCATGCGGGCGGCGGAGGTCTTGCGTTCGTTGAGACAGAAGTGGTTTGCGAGAGTTCGATGATGGATCACGATGGAGAGAACCCGACCGCTAGCCGGCCGGCGCCGAGCGCGCCGGCCTCTGCGCTGGATCTGCAGGAGTTGAAAGGGCGCGTGCGCGAGCGGTTACTCGACCAACTGAACTTTACCGCGATGGCTGCCGTGGATCATGACGTGTTGCGCGGCCAGCTCGCGATCTTGATCATGCAGAATCTGGAAGAGCTCGAGGTGCCGCTCAATGTGGCCGAGCTGGGACACTTCGTCAGGGACATTCAAAACGAAATCCTTGGGCTGGGGCCTCTCGAATCGCTGCTCGAAGATTCGGCTGTGTGCGACATTCTGGTCAATACGTACCGGCAGGTATATGTCGAGCGGGCGGGCCGGCTCGAGCTGACGCCGGTCCGGTTTCGGGACAACACCCATCTTCGCGAAGTGATTGAAAAGATCGTCGCCAGAGTGGGCCGCCGGATCGACGAGTCGTCGCCGATGGTGGACGCGAGATTGACCGATGGGTCCCGCGTCAACGCGATCATCCCGCCCCTGGCCGTGGACGGGCCCATCCTGTCCATCCGGAAGTTCAACAAGAACATGCTGGGGCTGGAAGACCTGGTCGGCATGCACGCCTTGACCAAGCCCATGGGGGAACTGTTGAAAGCGATCGTGCGTGTCCGGTTGAGCACGGTGATTTCCGGCGGGACCGGGTCCGGCAAAACCACGCTCCTCAATATCTTGTCGGGCTTCATTCCCGCCAACGAACGCATCATCACCATTGAGGATTCCGCTGAGCTCCAACTGCGCCAAGAGCATGTCGTGCGGCTCGAGACAAGAATCGCGAACGTCGAGGGGAAAGGCGAAGTGACTCAACGCGACTTGGTTCGAAACAGTCTGCGCATGCGGCCGGACCGCATCATTCTCGGAGAGGTCCGGGCTGCCGAGGCGCTCGACATGTTGCAGGCAATGAATACCGGCCATGACGGATCGCTGGCGACCGTCCATGCGAACAGCCCTCGCGATGCCGTCGCGCGAATCGAGACCATGGTGGCGATGGCGAGTCTCAACCTTCCCCCGCACGCCATCCGGCAGCAGATCGCGTCCGCGCTGGACGTGGTCGTGCAAGTTCAGCGTCTGGCCGACGGAAAGCGCAAGGTCATGAGCATCCAGGAAGTGGCCGGCCTCGACGGAGATTCGGTCTTGCTGCAGGAAGTCTTCACGTTCGAACAAACGGGCCTTGATCCCCAGGGAAAGGTGAAGGGACGGTTCCGGGCGACCGGAGTCAGACCCAAATTCATGGAGAAATTACAAGCGGCCGGCATGACGGTGCATCCGAAGCTGTTCGATCCGGCGAACGTCGAGGAGTGTTAGCCCATGGTTCCAATGCTGATTTCCGTCGGGCTCGCGGTCGTCATTGTCTTGCTGGGGCGGGGTCTCTACTGGATGGCAGTTTCGCCCGAGCGCGATGGGGAGTGCGAGCCGGACGAGTCGACTGTTGTCCCGATGTCGGCCGTCCTGGATAACTCCGTTTCCATTGTGAAGCGCCCGGCGACAAGCAGGACCGGTCAGTCGCTCTTGGGCCGGCTGCAAGGCCGGCCGGCAGAGGCTTCCGCGGATGAGAAAGGATCGCACGGAGGTTCCACGAGCAGGACACGTTGGTGGGCAGTCATGCTGGCGGGAGGGACGGTGCTGCTGGCCGTGGGAGCGTTCAGCCTATGGGGTGCTGTCGTCGCTGCGGTGGTAGGGGCGTTGGCGCCTTCGTTGCTGGCTGCGCGGAGAATCGCTCAGCGACGGGCGAAGTGTCTTCAGCAGTTTCCGGCTGCGCTGGATCTCATGAGTCGCTCCCTCCGGGCCGGGCACGCGTTGATCGAGAGCATCCGCTCGGTCGCCGACGAAAGCCCCGACCCCATGGGCGAAGAATTTCGGTCGATCGTGAGCGCGGTGCAATATGGCGTGAGCTTGCCTGACGCCTTGAAAGATTTGGCGGCACGGGTGGACTCGGGCGCCATGAAGTTTTTCGTGACCTCGCTCATCATTCAGCGGGAAACCGGCGGCAATTTGGTCGAGATCATCGATTTCATCAGCCGGCTCACGCGGAAGCAGTTCGAATGGGAAGCGCGGATCCGGGCGCTCTCCGCCGAGGGACGATTTTCCGTCAATGTCTTGCTCGCGCTCCCGGTCGTCGTGGGAATTCTGCTCTTCATCCTGAATCCTGGGTACCTGCGGCCTCTCTTCACAGAACCCGCGGGCCAGACGCTCCTGATGGGGGGTGTAGTGTTGGCCATTCTTGGAGTGGTGGTGACTCAGCGGATGGTAAGGGTGCAAGTATAGAGTGGGTGATGGGTGATGGGTGATTCGGAGCCAATCACTCATTACTTACGAATCACTGATCACTCATCACCAATCACGGGGTGTCGATCATGGGATCATTGGTTGCCATCAGCGTGTTGGCCTTCGTCACGAGCGTGCTCGGAACCTGGGGGGCCAGCGCCTATTGGGATGAGTGGCGCCGGCTCAGGGCCTGGCGTGGTCGGATCCTCGGCGCGCCGGAGCCTGTTCGGTTTCTGCCGCTGCTGACTCCGATAGTAGAGACGGCGTTGCGGACTTTGGAGCGAGTGGGGCGGGCGGTCCCATCCGGCGAACCGGTCGATCTTGCCCATCTGCCCAATCTGTATGTGGCCGCCGGCTATCGGGACCCGCGCGTCCCGTATCTGTTCAGTGGGGGAAGAGTTGTGGCTCTCTGTCTGTTGCCTACTGCGCTGCTTGGACTCAACGCGCTTCTCTCCCAAGCTCTGACCGGTGTGTCTCTGCTGTGGAGTACTGTGGGGCTTGCGCTGGTTGGGTGGTATGGGCCGGGGCTCTGGCTTTGCCATCAAGTGGATCAAAGGAAGCAACGGATTCTGAAAGCGTTTCCGGATGCGCTCGATTTGCTGGTGGTGTCCGTGGAAGCCGGGCTTGCGCTCGATTCGGCGGTGAGTCGGGTTGCGCAGGAAATTCACCTGGCTCACGCAGAATTGGGTGAAGAGTTGCAGCGGATGGCGTTGGAGCTTCGCGCCGGCCGGGGACGCCAACAGGCGATGAGAAATCTCGGCCTCCGCACGCAAGTTGATGAGGTGCAGAGTTTTGCGTCGATGCTTATCCAGACCGAACGGTTCGGGACCAGTCTGACCCAGTCCCTGCGTGTTCACTCGGAAGGGATCAGGACGCAGCAGCAGTTGAAAGCCGAAGAGCTCGCAGCGAAATTACCCGTCAAATTGCTGTTTCCGTTGATCGTGTTCATTCTTCCGTTGGTGTTCCTGATCGTGCTCGGGCCGGTCTTGCTGCAAGGCCTGCGATTCCTGCTCCCATCTGCAGAACAGTGAGACCTGCGGCATGTCGGCTTCCTTGCAAAGGAGGGAAGGAGGACCAAAGTGATGCGATTGAAAACAGCGAGCATGCGGAACGTATTGCCGGCGGTGTGGGGGCTGTGCCTGGTCACAGGGACCGGCTGTGTCCATTCGGAGGTCCTGCACAACCGCCTGTCCGAGACCGGTTCGATGGAACGTCGAACCGATGCTCATCAGACGGCATCGGCCCCGTCGGATGAGCCGTCTGAACTATCCGATACCGGCAAGGACGAGCATGAGCGGTTGGGGGATACGTTCGCCCGCCAGGGGAATTGGACGTTGTCCTTGTTGCATTACGAACGGGCGATTCGGATGGACCCTCACCAGACCAGAGTGCGATATAAAAGAGGGTTGCTCTACCTCGGGCATGGATTGGCCGATGAAGCCGAAGCGGAATTCCGGACGATTCTACGCGACGACCCGCGGCACGCCCTGGCGCTGACCGGTTTGGGACGGGCCTTTCTTCAACGCGGCCAGTTTCGGCAAGCCGGTGAGTCTGTGCAGCGGGCGCTGGGGGAGGATCCCGGCTCGTGGAGAGCCCATGCGTTGCTCGGCATGGTCTACGATTATCAACGACAGCACGAGCAGGCGGTTGCCGAATATGAGGCAGCACTTCGGATCAAGCCGGATCAGCCGCAACTCCACAACAATCTGGGAAGAGCGTGGTATTTGGCGGGCCAATACAAACAAGCGGTTCACCATTTCGAACAAGCGCTGAAAGTCGGGCAGTCCGACCCTCACACGTATAACAACCTCGGCCTGGCGTTGGCGATGCAGCGCGCCTATGGCCCGGCGTGGGATGCATTCAGGAAAGCGGGATCGGAGCCGCAGGCGTTCTACAATCTCGGAGTCGCCCTCCTCGAAGCAGGGCGGGCGAAACAAGCATTGGCTTGTTTCACGAAGGCTATGGACGGCAGCCCAAGTTTTTACGAGCGGGCCCACGAACACTATACGCTCGCCCAGTCCATCCTACGCAAGGAGCATCCAAAGCAGTCTTCACGCCGCGATGAGCCTGATGCTGAGTGTCTGTGACGAGCATCGTCTGCCCGGTCCTTTCATCCTGACGCGCTCGCCGTCGACCGAGCGAATAGCTGATAGCGAATAGCCTGAAACGGCGGAGAGGCTGGCCGGCGATTTGGAGCTACCCGCTGCTTGCTACTTGCTCGCAGTGTTCCTGAACAGCCACGATCCGTAAAGTCCTGCCATGGCGATCGTCACCAACTCGATGGTGAGCAGAAGGCGGCTGACGATAGCGTCCGGCCGCGGCGGGGTCAGAATGAATGCAAAGCCGAGGAACTCAGGCGGCTGTGTCGGCGGGCTTTCCCACGGGGGAAAGATCAGGGCCAAGAGCAGTGCTGCCACCATCGCATAAAGAATCTGCAGATTGAGCTGTTGGCTGCTCGCGTCGCGTGAGGGATCGGAACTTGGCTGAGGTGATTCGACCCGTGCGCCGCACTGGGTACAGAAACGGCTGATTTCGGGAAGAAGCCGACCGCAGGCATCGCACTGTTTCATCGCGCGTCCCCAAGGATACGCATTCGAGCTGAATGCAGCGTACACGGGTGCGGCTCAGGTTGTCGAGTGTGCGGGGTAGTGAACGGGGGAACGTACGGATTGTTCGAGAGAAGATAGCGATGAAAGCGCAGTTCGCGGCTCTCCGGTCTTAGAAATGGTAGCTGATGCCGAACACAACGTGATGCATGCTGTAGGTCCCATTAAAGCCAAATTGGTTATCGTTCTCCCTGAAATAGAACCGTGTGTAGTTGTACTTCCATTCCCCGAACGCCCCAAGCCGTTTAGTGATGAAGTACTCCACGCCGGCTTTTGTGTTGAGTCCCAGTCTCGTGCTGGACTGGGAACCGGGGGAACTGGGGTCGGTGCTATGGACCGAAGCGAAGAAGACTCCCGGTCCGATGCCGAAATAAGGTTGCAGTCTTGCTTTCGGATAGCGGAACATGAAATTCACCGGAGCCCACGTCAATACACGGAAATGGTCGCCGGCCAGGACCCCTGTAGCAGTACCTCCCGTGACTGTCGTGCCTGGAATATCGGCTGTGGCCCCAGGGGGGATTGTGATTGTGGCCTTCTGTTGTTTGATATGCGGAGTCGTGTTGAAGATTTCTGTTTCGAGTCCAAACCAGCGGACCGTCGGCATGTAGAACCCAAGCTTTGCGCCAAAGAGGATGGAACTCTTCAATGCTCGATCAGAGAAGGACCCAGGGGGAGAAACACTCGTGAACTCAACGTCCGTGAGCCCTTTTCCTGCAGAGGGGAGTGAGAGCCCGAATTGTCCTGCGATGTAGGCTTCGCCATACGTGTCCGGTACAAAGGGAACACCGGAGGATAAAGCCAGAACCACTGTGAATACGCACCAGAGACCGGCTCCATATAATCTGGCCATCTGGACCCCCCCACATTTTCATCACCGCTTAAGCGATTCGACTCGTCTTTCGATGCCTTGGCGGGACCGACCCAGCTCCCGCGATGTGCATAGAGGAAGAAGCAAGCCACGTGCCAAGTGAGGCCTGCTTAATCATAGCGGTCGGCAGCTCACGCGCAAAGCAATTGTGAAGAGTCTGCAGAGACTTACAACGAACGACCATTCATTGACAGTCTGAAGAGGCGGTTCCTATAATCCGCTCGGCCTCACGCTTCCTGAGCTATTTGTCTTTCATGTCCTCCATTCAGAAAATCGGCGTCATCGGAGCCGGCGCGTGGGGAACGGCGCTGGCTAAGCATCTTGCGGAAAAGAGGCTCGACGTTCGACTGTGGGCCTACGAAGCCGAAGTCGTCGACGCGGTGACGGCCAAACGCGAGAACACGTTATACCTGCCGGGCGTACCGCTTCCGCCGTCCCTCGTTGCAACGAATGCTCTGGCACAGGCCGTTCAGGGGTGTGATGGTTTACTTTTCGTGGCACCCTCGCATGTGGCGCGGGCGGTATTGACGCAGATATCGCCTTTGTTGCCGGCGCCGGTTCCCTTGATCAGCGCGACGAAAGGCGTCGAGGAGGATTCCCTGAAACTCATGACGCAAGTGATGGCGGACGTCCTGCCGCCGGCCATGGAGCGGATGGTGATGGTACTCTCCGGGCCAAGTTTCGCATCCGAAGTGAGCCGTGGCCAGCCCACGGCGGTTTGCCTTGCAGGACGTGATCCCGGACTTGTCAGGACGTTTCAGCAGGTGTTCATGACGGCGACATTTCGCGTCTATGCCGATGACGACGTGATCGGCGTACAACTCGGTGGTGCGCTCAAGAACGTGATGGCTTTGGCAGCCGGCGTGGTGGATGGTTTGGGTCTCGGACACAATGCGCGTGCGGCGCTGGTCACGCGAGGGTTGGCCGAGATGATCCGGCTTGGTGTGGCGATGGGGGCCGATGCGAGAACGTTCTACGGAATGTCGGGCGTGGGCGATCTGGTTCTGACCTGCACCGGCTCGTTAAGCCGGAATCACACGGTGGGGTTGCGGTTGGGAAGGGGTGAGCGACTCGAAGAGATCTTGATCGGCATGCAGGCCGTGGCCGAAGGTGTGCGGACCGCCCGCGCAGCGCTGGGATTGGCAAGGCGGTACGGGGTTGAGATGCCGATCGTGCAGGAGATCAATGCGGTGTTGTTTGACGGCAAGCCCTGCCGGAAGGCCGTCGGCGATCTGATGGAACGAGATGCAAAGCTCGAAAAAGGGGCTGCATGAACCAGCACCAGTTGAAAACCCTGCTGGAGCAGCTTCGTGCTGGAACGCTGAGCGTCGAGGGCACGATGAAGCGCTTGCGGACGTTGCCCTACGAAGATTTGGGTTTCGCCTCGCTCGACCATCACCGCTCGCTGCGGCAAGGATTCCCGGAAGTCATCTTTTGTGAAGGAAAGACGAAAGCGCAAGTGTTGGCGATCGCCCGTGCGCTTCTGAAAAAGGGGGGGCCGCTCTTGGCGACTCGCGTGGAGCCGGCAATCGCAAACGCTCTGAGGCGGCTTGATCGGCGGGCGGTCTACCACGAAGCGGCGCGCGTGGTCGCGATTCGCGAGCCGAAGCGGAATGGGCATGGCCACGTGTTGGTCATGACCGCCGGCACGGCGGATATCCCAGTTGCGGAGGAGGCTCGGGTCACCGCGGAGGTGATGGGAAGTCGGGTCGAGTCGCTCTACGATGTGGGAGTGGCCGGTCTCCATCGGCTGCTGGACCGCCGCGATCGATTTATCGAGGCAAACGTGGTCATCGTGGTGGCCGGCATGGATGGGGTGCTGCCAAGCGTTGTGGGGGGATTCATTGATCGCCCGGTGATCGCGGTGCCCACAAGCCGAGGCTACGGAGCCAGCTTTGGCGGTCTCGCGCCGCTATTGACGATGCTAAATTCTTGCGCGGCCGGCGTGGGAGTGATGAATATCGATAACGGATTCGGAGCGGGGTGTCTGGCGCATCGGATCAATATGCTGAGAGCGAAATAAGCTGTCAGCGATCAGCTTTCAGCTTCCGAGTGCTGACGGCTGAGAGCTGATGGCTATTTGACGACCAGCGTCCCTCGCCTGGGCCAGGATACCATTTGCGTACGAGCCCCTTTCTCGCCCATCGTCAATAACTTCGCCCGCACTTCATAGTCGTAAGCGCCGGCCTGAGCGACCCGCTGGTGTTGGTCGTTCCCGTCCCAGGTCAAGACCACTTGGAGGCGCAAAGGCGAGGGCGGGGGATTGTCGGGTGGAACTGACTCGCTGGTTCCACCTTCCGGCGAGGATTCCGGCGTGCCATTGAGGAGGGTTTGAACGGGTTTCCGATCGGACAGGAAACGAAGGGAGGTTTTGGACGGCAGGCTCACAAGGGAAGACACCTCCAACACCGCGGCCTGGTCCAATTCTTTTGGGAGCTGAACCGTCACGGCAAACTCCAACGGCCCCTGTCCCGGCACATAGGGATTGGGAGCGATCTTGAGCTCAAGGATTTTCAGCTCGGGCTCAGGACGCGGAGGAGATTTCTGCTTATTCTTGGCCAAGCCGTCCGAGGGAGGCAGACCTAACCAGGCGACCACGGCCATGATGCCGATCAGGTTTGAAAATCTGGAATTGTGAAAGCCGGTTTGATGGTCCATCAGGAAAATCTTGATTCAGATAACATAGCAAAGAGGTCTCGTCAAACATTCATGGGCTCATTGCTGTCTGCAAGGGCCTTGGGTAAGATGGGCGCGGCCTGCTGAGGACACACGTGAGCAACCACCTTCATTTCGACTGTTTTTCCGGCATCAGCGGCGACATGGTCCTCGGGGCGCTCGTCGATGCCGGGCTTCCCTTCAAGGAGTTAACCGATGGTCTCAAGGGACTCCGCCTGTCCGGGTTCGCTCTGACCCACACGCATGTCGTGCGCGGCGCACTGCATGCGACGAAGGTCGATGTCCATATCAAGAAAGGATTCGAGAAACCGCTGCCGCTGACTCGAATTAGGCAGATCTTGCGTGCGAGTACGCTGCCCCAGCCGGTGAAAGAGCGTGCCCGCACCGTATTCGACCATCTGGCGGAGGCGGAGGGGCTGAGCCACGGAGTTCGTCCTAGCCACGTCCACTTTCATGAAGTCGCCGTGGTGGATTCGTTCGTGGACGTGGTCGGTGCGGTTCTTGGATGCCATCTCCTGGGAGTCTCGCGCATCACCGCTTCTCCCGTGAATGTCGGCAGCGGCATTCTCAAGTCGGAGCATGGTCTGTTGCCGGTGCCCGGACCTGCCGTTGCTGCGCTGGCCCGAGGCATCCCGATCTATAGCGACGGACCGGCGCGGGAACTCACCACGCCGACCGGCATGGCGCTGCTGCGAACGTTGGTCCAGGAATTTTCCCCACTCCCGCTCGTGAGGCCGACCGCAGTCGGCTATGGCGCCGGCGCCGCTGACCCGAAGAACTGGCCCAACGTCTTGCGTGTGTTCGTCGGACCGGTCGATGCAGCGACCGGCGGCCGGCAGGATACCGTGGTGCAACTGGAGACGAATCTCGACGATCTGAATCCCCAGGCCTATGAATTGGTGATGGAGCGTCTGTTTGGAGCCGGCGCACTGGATGTCACTCTCACGCCGGTCGTGATGAAACGCGGACGTCCGGGGATCGTCCTGACCGTGTTGGTCTCGCGCGAGAAAACTGAGGCAGCGCTCAACGTCTTGTTTCGGGAGACGACCGCGCTGGGCGTGCGTGTGCAGGAGGTGCAACGGCGACTCTTGTCTCGGGAATTCGTCATCGTGCGCGTGCGAGGCAGCGATGTGAAAATCAAGGTGGCTGGAATGGATGGGAACGAGGTAAAGGCGGCACCGGAGTATCTCGACTGCAAACGGATTGCGGAACAGGCAGGTTGCCCGCTGAAGGACGTGATGGAAGAGGCACTCCTTGCCTACCGGCGCGTGCAAGGCAAAAGTAAAAATGAAAAATTAAAAAGATGAGAAGCATCGACGATACTTTTGCACTTTTCATTTTGCATTTTGCATTGGCAGGCCGCGCGTGACCGTTCTGCTGTATGCACTGCTGTTTCTCGTCTCCGTTGCGGTGACCCTGGGCGGCTGCGCACTCTTTACCAACGGAATCGAGTGGCTGGGCAAGCGGCTGAAGGTCTCGGAAGGAGCGGTCGGCAGCATCTTTGCTGCGGTGGGAACCACGTTGCCGGAAACCTCGATTCCCATTATTGCGATCTTTTTCGGCACAGGGCAGGAACAAACCGAAGTAGGTCTTGGGGCGATCCTCGGGGCGCCCTTCATGCTCAGTACATTGGTATTGCCTATCCTGGCGCTGCTCCTCCTTGTCTACGCTCGGCTGGGGAAACGGCCGGCGAGCTTCAAGCTCGATTATCGGGAAGTGCGCACCGACCTTCTTTTTTTTCTCGTCGGGTACGGACTCGCGCTTGCCTGTGTGTTTGTGCCGTCGAAAGAAGTACATGGAGGGGTCGCCCTATTGTTGATCGGGCTCTACATTTATTATATGCGTCTCAAATTCTCGGCGACGGACGAGGAGGGAAGTGAGGGTGATTTGGAGCCGCTCTTCTTTGCGCGCAGGGTCGCCATGCCGTCGTTTGCGACGATCGGGCTCCAAGGATTGGTCGGATTGCTGGGTCTTGCGGGAGGGGCCCATCTGTTTATCACGGCGGCGAAATCTATCGCCGCGGAACTCAGCGTGTCGCCGCTGCTCTTGGCGCTGCTCATTGCGCCTCTGGCGACGGAACTGCCGGAGATGTCGAATAGCTTTCTCTGGCTCTACCGAAAGAAGGATCGCCTTGCCGTCGGCAACGTCACCGGGGCGATGGTCTTCCAGGGGTGCTTCCCGGTGTCGGTTGGACTTTTGGGAACCGAGTGGGCATTGGCTTCATCCGCGCTCATGACGATGGCCCTCGCGATGGTGGCGGTGGGAACCAGCATCCTGCAAATCCTGCTGGGCGGTCACTGGCGCCCGTGGCTTTTGAGCGGATGCGCATTGCTGTACCTGGGGTATACGATGTATCTGTATGGCTCTTAACAAGACCATGGGTGAGAGGCAATAGGCGACGGGGAAGATGAAGAGTACCCCATTGAGGAAGGAAACGAGTAAGCCCATTCTCGGTCTCACCATGGGGGACCCGGCCGGCATCGGGCCGGAAGTCATCGCTAAGGCTCTGGCCGGTCACGCGCTACGGCGACTGTGCCGTCCGATTGTGATCGGATCACTTCCGGTCATGGAGCAGACGATCAAGAGCCTGAAACTCCCATTGAGGATCGTCCGTGTCGGCGGGCATGAAGATCGAGTCTGGAAACACAACGAGGTGGCGGTGCTCGATCCGCTCGACCAGCCGCTGGGTAAGTTCGCGATGGGGGTGGCCGCGGAGAACACCGGCGCTGCGTCCGTCGCCTTCATCAAGAAGGGCGTGGAGCTAGCGGAAGCCGGTTGCATCGGCGGCATCGTGACGGCCCCTATTAATAAGGAAGCCATCAATCTGGCCGGTTGGCGCTACCCCGGCCATACGGAGCTGCTGGCCGATCTGACGAGGAGCCAGGAAGTCGGCATGATGATCGTGGGTGGGCCGCTCAAGATCATGTTCGTCACGACCCACGTGGCGATCGACCAGTTGTCCGCGGCGTTGACTCCCGAGCGGATCGTGAAAGCGATCCGGCTCGCGCATCTGGGACTGACCCGGTACTTCGGGATCAAGAAACCGAAGATCGGCGTGGCGGCGCTCAACCCGCATGCCGGCGAGCATGGACTGTTCGGGAACGAGGAACAGACGAGCATTCTTCCTGCGGTGCAGCAGGCGCGTGTGGCCGGCATCCAGGCCAGCGATCCACTGCCGGCCGATACGCTTTTCGGCAAGGCGGCGCGGGGCGGCTTCGACGGGGTGGTGGCCATGTATCACGACCAGGGATTGATTCCGCTCAAGCTGATGGCTTTCGGGACATGCGTCAATGTCACGGTCGGGCTGCCGATCATCCGCACGTCTGTGGATCACGGCACAGCCTACGATATCGCCGGCAAAGGCGTGGCGGATCACGGCAGCCTGGTGGAAGCCGCGCGATTAGCGGCAACGTTGGCGCGGATGCGCACTGCCCGCCGTGGTGGGGTGCGGAGGAAGTAGACGAGTAAGGAGGGGATCGATGTCCGGTGCGGGGAAGGTGGCTCAAGACGTGATTCAGCGGCAGATCAAAGAGCTTGACGAGATCGCGAACCGGACGACGATGGACTTGAACACCGTCGCAGGGAGCGAGCGCGTGGCGAAATGGAAGGCAAGAACGGCACCGCTGTTGGCGCAATTCGTGGGGATGAAAGAAGCACAAGAATTTGTCGACAAACGGCCAGGTCCCTCGTTCACAAACGATCTCCTGGAAGAGTTCAGCGACGAAGTAGATCTCTATCGGAGCTATCTGGTCGCGTTGTCGAAGAAGGTCGGCGGCGGCCCGGCTGCTGCCTGCGGATCGAGTTAGTCTGTTCCCATGCCCGCTCGCCTTCCCCCGGCTCTCAAACGCCTCGGCCAGCATTTCCTCATCGACCAGAACATCGTGCGCAAGATCGTCGCGTTGGCGGCGATTCAGCCCGGCGAGACGATCCTGGAGATCGGCCCCGGTCGCGGCATTCTTACCGCGGCGATCTGCGCGGTGGCCGAACGGGTTATCGCAGTCGAAATCGACCCCCAACTGTATGCCTATCTCGCAGAAACGTTCGCAGGTTGCCGGAACCTGGACCTCCGCTGCGGGGATGCCCTGGAGTTAGCGTATGAGTCGCTGCCCGAACGGACGGTGGTCGTGGCGAACCTGCCCTATTACGCATCGACTCCGTTGCTGATGAAATTCCTGGAGACGAGAGCCGGTATCACGCGCATGGTGATCATGCTGCAGGCAGAAGTCGCAGAACGACTCATCGCGAAACCGGGCACGCGCGATTATGGGGTGCTGTCGGTGCTTGCCCAGCGTTGTGCCGAGATCAGTTGGGGATTCCGCGTATCGGCGAATTGCTTCCGCCCCCGTCCGGAAGTCGCGTCGGCCGTCGTCCGGCTGAACCGGCGTTCCCTTGCGTCGGTCGGCGATGAACCGGATGCCACCTTCGCGCACGTCGTACGCGCGGCGTTCGCCCATCGCCGCAAAACGTTGGCAAACTCGCTGCGGGACGAAGGATGGGAGCCTGCGCAGATTGCCGCAGCACTCTCCTCCAGCAGGATAGCGCCCACCTGTCGTGCCGAGAGCTTGACCGTCGATCAATTCGTGACCCTCGCCAAGGCGTTCAGAACATGACCCCTCTCGTTATCCCTCCCTCCGTGCTCCGGAGGAGCAAGGGGCCCAGCCCGATGCCCCTCCTCGCCCCTTGCCTCGTGCCCGGTAAGCTGCTACCATCCCGCGCATGGGTGTATCCACCACGGCAAAACGCGGTGACGCCCGCAAGGCTTCTTCTCCGCCTTCTCATCTCCAGCGTGAAGTGATCGGTGTCCTGCTGATCACGGTCAGCCTGCTGACATTGCTGAGCCTGTTGTCGTTCGTTCCAGACGACGCCAAAGCGTTAGCCGGGTCGGGGGCCTCTACAGCGGGACAACCCAGAAACATGATCGGTGCCGCCGGTGCTGTATGGGCAGCGATCTGCTTTCATTCGATCGGTGGGGCGGCCTATCTCTTCCCCTTCTTGCTGGGGTTGATGGGGGTGCGTTGCTTCACCCTGAGCCCTTTCACCGTGCGGCTCAAGAACGGCGCAAGTTCGCTGGCTGCCGTCATGTTCTTGAGCTCGCTCTTCCACCTCGAATTCACCGCCGTTCCGACGATCTCCAGCGGTTTGGTCAATCGGGGCATGGCGGGTGGCGTCATCGGGCAGTTCATGGCGGAGGGATTGCGCAGTGTGTTCGCCAACACGGGCGCGCATATTCTCGTGTTGGCCGGGCTCATCGTGTCGTTACTCCTCACCGCACCCATATCGCTCGCGGGGATGGTTCAACGTATGTGGAGGTGGTGGCAAGCGACTCATACGCGCTTGTCGGCGCTGGCGCTCGAACGAGTGGAAAAGGAAGCTGAGCTTGGTTCACCGAGGCGTGTCAAAAGCAGAGCGGTAAGAGCCAACCGATCGTCCATTACCGACCAGGCAGAAGAGCCGGCTCCGGTCCAGACTCAGGATCGGGAGATCGAATTGCCGCTCATTCAGCTCCCCGCGAAGCCTGAGAAAAATGGGCCGGATGTTGAAGAGCGGGCAGCCGAGATGGTGTCCGCCCAGCCTGTGGCGAGCGGGTATCGTTTGCCCAACCAGGCTGAATTGCTCAGTGAACCGTCCGGTCCGTTGGCGCGGATGACCGATGAGGAGCTGAAAGCCCAGTCCGAAGTATTGACCCGGGCGCTCAAGAGTTTTGCGATTGAGGGGAAGATCACGGAGGTTCGGCCTGGCCCCGTGGTCACCATGTATGAGTTCGAGCCGGCGCCCGGCACCAAGGTGGCGCGCATCGTCAATCTGGCCGACGATCTGGCGCTGGCGCTGAAAGCCATCAGCCTCCGCATCGTCGCGCCGCTTCCCGGCAAATCGGTCGTGGGTATTGAAGTTCCGAACCCCTATCGCGAAACGGTCTCCCTCAAAGAAGTCGTGACCAGCGACGCCTTCGTACGCTCTCGCTCCAAGCTGACCCTTGCATTGGGGAAAGATATCTTCGGGACGCCCGTCACGGCCGACCTCAAAACGATGCCGCACTTGCTGGTGGCGGGGGCGACCGGCGCGGGAAAGAGCGTCAGCCTTAATACCATGCTCATGAGCATTCTGTTTGCCGCGCGGCCGGATGAAGTGAAATTGCTGTTGATCGATCCCAAAATGTTGGAGTTCCAAACCTACGAGGGCATTCCTCATCTACTGCGACCTGTGATCACCGATCCGAAGTCGGCCGCTCGCGGCTTGGGATGGGTCGTGCAGGAAATGGAGCGGCGGTACAAGCTGCTGGCCGAAGCTGGAGTCCGCAATATCGACGCCTACAATCGTCAAGTGGCCGAAGCGCAGGGGCTGTTGCCGGAAAGCTCGACAGGCGGCGGTTCCGCTCAGGCGGAGTTGCCGATGGAGTTCCTCTCGGAAGAAGCCAGGCTTGCGGCCGGCGAGAGTACAGGGACGGAGGAAGCGTCGGATGCGACGGGGAGTTCGCCGCCGACCCCGCCGGAGCCATTGCCCTATATTGTCGTGATGATCGATGAGCTGGCCGACCTCATGATGGTGGCGCCCAAGGACGTTGAGGACAAGATCGCACGATTGGCACAGATGGCCCGCGCGTCAGGAATCCATCTGGTGCTCGCTACCCAGCGCCCTTCCGTCGATGTGCTGACCGGACTGATCAAGGCGAACTTCCCGGCCCGGATCGCCTTTCAGGTGTCGTCGAAAACGGATTCTCGCACCATCCTTGATGCGAACGGTGCGGAAGCGTTGCTCGGACGTGGCGATATGCTGTATCTTGCATCGGGCACTGGCCGGCTGATGCGCCTGCACGGCTCCTTCGTGTCCGATGACGACGTCCGTCGCGTGGTCGAATTTGTGAAGGACCAGGCGTCGCCAAACTACTGCCAGGAGCTCCAGGCTTTGAAGCGGGAAGAAGCGGCAGAAGAAGAGGCGCAGGACGAAGTCTACGAGCAGGCGAAGGATCTTGTTCTCTCGACCGGCCAGGCATCTGCATCGCTGATCCAGCGCCGCCTGCGCGTCGGGTATCCGCGCGCGGCGCGCATGATCGAGCGGATGGAAGAGGAGGGATTGGTCGGGGCGCCGGGGCGCGATGGGCGGCGGGAAGTGATTGCCCGGAGGGGTGTGGTGGGGGAAGTGCAGGGATGAGGCGGTGATGGCTCGGCAGCTCTCTGTGCTCACGCACCCCGCGCTCGGAAGCGCTCGGTGGACGCGCGCAATTGAGAGCTGCCGAGCCATCACCGCCTCATGGGAATTGAGAGGAGTCAGTATCTGGATACTCGTGCTTTGTGTGTTTGCGGGCATCTCTGGAGCAAGAGCTGTTGTTCAGGCCGCTGATGAGCCGACCGATGACAAGGCGCTCAAGGAAGCCCAGGAAGTTGTTCGACACATCCAGGCTCGGTACGAGCAGACGAAAGATTTGCAGGCGGACTTTACGCAAAAAACCAGGATCGAAGGCTTCGCGACACCGGTTTCGTCATCGGGGCGGCTATACATCAAAAAGCCGGGATATCTTCGATGGGACTATCTTGAACCGGCGGTCGAAGAGATTTACGTGGCGAAAGACGATGTGAAGATGTATGTCCCGGAGCACAAGCAAGTGCTGGTGGGGAAGTTGACGCACATGGCCGCCTCGCAGGCGCCGCTCCAACTCCTGCAGGGTGTTGCGAGGATCGACGAGGAGTTCGACGTGCAACCGGCGCCTACGAAGGGTAAAAGCGCTGGGAGCGGGAAAGCGGTGACGCTGGTGCCGAAAGCGAAAGAAGGCGAGTCGGAACGCCCGCTTCAACGGATTGTCGTGGAAGTCTTTCCGAAGACGTACTTTCTGAAGACCGTGGCGCTCCATGAAATAAGCGGCAATGTTGCGACGTTTGAATTTTCCGGATTGAAACCCAATACCGGGCTCAAAGATGAGCTCTTCGATTTCAAGGTTCCGGCCGATGTGGAAGTAGTGAAAGCCCCGACGCTCAGCCCGCCGTAGGAACTGCGAGCAAAGAAGCCATCAGCGTTCAGCTCTCAGCCTCGGCGGTTCGGAGGATGCTGACGGCTGATCGCTGTCTGCTGACATCTTGATTGAGGTAGCACAGATGGGCACAACAACGACAATAGGGATCACTGAAGCGGTCGAGCAAGCGGTGGCTGCGATCGATTTCGGTCAAGCACACCGCCGGTATTGGGAGCAGAATGAGTTCGTCTACCTTCCTGCGTTTCTCCCTCGAACGGTGGTGGAAGAACTGCTGGTTCCGCAAGCCCAATCGGTCAAGTCGGATCTCAACCGGAACTACCTTCCCGGGCACAAGAAGGGCGGCAGTGTCAGCTACTACACGATCATCGACAAGGCGCCTCATTTCCTGGAGCTCTATCGGTCACAGACCTTTCTCGACTTTCTTCGCAAGCTGACCGAAGCCGGCCTGACGCGTTGTCCTGAAAGCGACCCCCATTCCTGCGCCCTCTATTATTACACGGAGCCGGGCGACCACATCGGATTTCATTACGACACGTCCTATTACAAAGGTGCGCGGTACACGATCTTGATAGGGCTCGTCGATCGGTCCAAACAGTGCCGGCTGGTGTGTGAGCTGTATAAAGACGATCCTGTCAAACAGCCGCAACGGATGGAGCTTGCCACCGCGCCGGGCGATCTGGTGATTTTTAACGGCGATAAGCTATGGCATGCGGTGACGCCGCTCGGAGATGGGGAGGAACGGATTGTCCTTACCCTGGAGTACGTCACCAACCCGGAGATGGGACCCTTCAAACGCTTCTATTCCGATCTCAAAGACTCGTTCGCCTACTTCGGCCTCCGCACAGTTTTCGCACGGCGGGACAGGCAGTGAACAGCGAATAGCGGGCAGCGAGTAGCTGCTAGCTCTAAGCTGTTCGCTATTCGCTGCCAGCTCTCCGCTCATTACGCCACGAAGTGGTCCCTGAACAAGGTGTGGGATCCGACCGATTGCCGGATGACCTTCAGTAACGGATCCTTTGCGACCGGCTTCACAAGGTAGGCCGCGATGCCCATCTTCATCAGGGACACCGCCAGCTCGACGTCCGGGTAGCCGGTGAGCACAACGACCGGTACGGAAGGATAGTGGTGCCGAAAATACTTGATGGCGTCTACGCCATTGATGTGCGGCATCCGGATATCACAGAGAATAGTGTCCACCAGGAGCGGGTTGTCTCCTCCGTTCAACGTCTGAATCGCTTGCGCTCCATCCTCCGCCTCGATCACGTCGTAGCCGGCTTTTTTCAACGCCAGGCAGATCGGCTTCCTCACCGGAGCTTCGTCGTCGACGACGAGTACGCGCCCTTCCGATCCGGTCATGGTGTTATAGGTGTCGGGTGTCATGATCGACCTCCCTTTTCGTACATAGCTTCAACGTACATAGCTTCAAATTGGCAGCGATCAGCTCGCGCGATGAACCTCATGACTAATCCGGATTGGTTCTTGCGTCCTTCGCTGGGAACCGGATAGTAAACGTAGTCCCCTTGTTCTCCTCACTGTCGACGTGCAGAACACCTCCATACTTGGTGACGATCTTATGCACGATGCTGAGTCCCAACCCGGTGCCTTTGCCGGGTTCCTTGGTGGTAAAAAACGGATCGAAAATCTTATGCAGGATCGTTTGAGGAATACCGCAGCCTGTGTCGGCAATGCGAACCGCGCTGGAGTCCCCTTCCAAGGCCGTGGCCAAAGTCAACTGGCCTCGCCCCTTCATGGCCTGCACGGCGTTGCTGATCAGGTTGACGAAGAGCTGTTCGATCTCAGCCTTGCGGGCGGTGAGATGCGGGACGGGCTCGAAGTGCGTCACGACGTTCACGTAACCGAAATGTGGACCTCGGCGTACCATTTTGACGGCTTCGGTGAGCCGTTCGCGAAGATCCACCGTGCCTTCTCCCTCCAAAGAAACAGCGCGTGCGTACCCGGCGAAGTCGCGGACGACATCCGAGACGTGTCTGGCATAGCCGACGATATCCGATGCGTATTCGCGTATTCGGTCAGGGTTTTGTTCGTCCAAGATGAGTTCGGCCATGCTCAGGATCGCCTGGGCCGGGTTATTGACCTCGTGCGCCATTCCAGAGACCAGGGTGCCGAGACTCGAAAGCTTTTCAGCTTGCACGAGTTGATCCCGTAATTGTCGTGCTTCGGTGACATCCCACACGACCATGCCGGTCTGCGGCTGCTCGTTCCCCCGAAGGGCGACAGAGAACAGGCGATACCGAAACACTCGCTTGCCCGCTTCGAACTCGACATCCTGCTGATCGAGGCTGCCGCCGGTCACTAGGGCGTCGAGCTGTTGCCGGAATCGATGGCGGGCCGCCTCGTTCATAGGGAGCGTCTCGGGGAGCCGGCGCCCTACGAGAGACGTTCCCTCTTGCCCGAAGGTCCGGTTCGCCGATCCATTGGCGTAGATGATCTCGTGTTGTCCGTCGCTGATGAGAATGGCGCCGGGCAGGCTGGCCAGAATGTTTTCGGTCTCCTCGGAAGCGCGACGCAGCGCATTGTCTGCCCGCTTGCGCTCGATGAACTGCGCGATCTTGATCCCGATGTCGGACATCGCCTGCATGAGGCGACTGTTCGGGTCACGGGTGCTTCGGGAAAAGAACTCGATGACACCGGACAGGGCCCCGCCGGACTTGATCGGAAACGCGAACGCGCCGTGAAGCCCCACCCGAGCAGCCGTGGGAGCGAACGGGCAGTTCTGATCTTGGACCATATCCAGGATCTGCGCCGGTTGCCCGCTTGCCCAAACTCGACCGGGAAGACCCACGCCAAAGGGAATGGCTGTGGCATAGTTGAGGTGGAGAAATTCGCCAAACCCGCCGGAAGCCGGTGGCCAACCGGCGGCGCAGCGCAGCACGTTCGCTTGGAGATCGATGCGCCAAATCAGACCGACATCCCAGCCGACCATCCCGCAGACTTCGCCCAACAATTGCGGCATCGCCTCGTCGAGGGTACCGGCTGTTGCCAAGATGTGGCTCACCGCGAGTTGTGCCTGTTGCAGCCCTTCCGCCCGTTTCCGCTCCGAGATGTCCCTGAAAACCACGACCGCGCCGGCCAGCGTCTCCTGCTCCCGAATGGGCGTACTCACATACTCGACGGGAAAACTCGTTCCGTCCTTCCGCCAGAAGATTTCGTCCTGCACATGATGGATCAGGCCGTCCTTGAACGCCGCATAGATCGGACAGGCGGTCCTTGGGTACGGGTTCCCGTCCGGATAGGAATGGTGCAGGATCGCGTGCATTGGTTGGCCGATCAGCTCGGCGGCATCCCATCCGAGCATCCGTGCGGCCGCCGGATTGACGAACGTCGTCCGGCCTTGGGCATCCAAGCCGTAGATGCCTTCACCGGCCGAATTGAGGAGCAGTTGGTTGTGCCGGCTCAACCGCTCCAGCTCCGCGCCTGTGCGCTTCCGTTCGGTGATGTCGCGGATGATGCCGCTGAACCACCGCCCTTCCTGGGTCTGCCAAGAGGCGAGCGACAGTTCCAACGGAAATTCCTGACCCTGTTTCGTCAAGCCCATCAGTTCGAGCGTTTTCCCCACCAATCGGGATTCCCCTGTCCGTATCAACCGGGCCAGTCCTTGTTCGTGAGCTTGCCGGTACCGTTCCGGCATGAGCACGGTCAGTGGACGACCGAGCGCCTCTTCTTTTGAATAGCCGAACACGCGTTCCGCCGCGTTGTTCCACGAGATGATGTACCCCCCGTGATCGGCTAGAATAATGGCGTCGGTTGCGGATTCCACAAGAACACGGAACCGGTCTTCACTGGCGCGCAACGCCTGTTCGACATGCTCCGCGCGCTCGGCGAGGTCCTTGACGGATACCGCTCGGCGAAGCACGGCTTTGACTTCCTGCGAGTTGTACGGTTTGGTGAGATAGGCGAAAGCGCCTCTGATGAGAGAGCCGATCGTGTTCTCGGCGCTGGCGTGTCCGGTTAGCACAATAATCGGCAGGTGAGGGTCCAACTCCGTCAGCACCTTCAGCACTGACAGCCCGTTCAGATCCGGTAGTTGGATGTCTAAAAGGACTGCGCCGAAGCGGTTGTGCCGGACCTGTTCCAAGGCGTCGGCGCCGAGAGCGACGCTCTGCACGTCGTACCCTTCGCTGACCAACAGGTCACTCAGCGTTTCTCTGGTGTCTGGGTCGTCGTCGACAATGAGAACCGGCGGGGTAAACATAGGGAGGCCCCTCTCTGTTCCGAAGTGGCGCACCGCACAAGCATTGGCACCCTGCCGGGGGCCAATCCTCACGGCTCCCTAACACGCAACCGCTATGCCATATACCACTACAGCAGCCCCTGTCAAAGGGGGAAAGAACTAAGCCATTGTCAGTTCGAAAGGTACTACTTATGAGGTGGTTCTTATCACGGACAAGCATTGATGACAAGTGTGAGAACTACGGTATCGCATTTGATACGGCTGTTATCGGATGCGATACAGGAGGAAGCAAGAAACTGAGCGGGGCTAGCGCCTGGATCCGATAGCCCGCCGAAGCGTGGCACGTAGCTTATCTCGATTGCACGGTTTGGTCAGGCATGCGAAGGCGCCTTCCGCGAGGAGATCGATGGTGCGCTCGGCTGTCAGGAATGCACTCAAGATGATGACCGGCAGGTTCTGGTCCATTTCTTGGAGAGCCCTGAGGACCGACGTTCCGTCTCCGTCTGGTAAGCCGAGATCGAGCAGCACGGCGTGATATCGGCACTCCCGCGCACAAGCGATCGCCGCTGCGCAGGTTTCAGCGGAGTCCGTTTGATAGCCGTCATGCAGCAGCAAGTCTTGCAACCAGATGACAATGTCCGGATCATCGTCCACGATGAGGATCGTCTGTTCAGATGAAGCTGTGGCCATCGTGTCTTCCTTCGTGCCCGAGGGATTTCTATGATGACCAATTCCTGGCAGTAGTTCCTTGCCTCGCCGAACACCAGGTGCAGCGGCTGTTGTTCGGTCTTGCCGCCTGCTTCGGGAAGATAGTGCGTCGTGCGAGCATCACGCTGGGCTCTCTCGTGTTACCGTGCTTGCCAGAATCACGAGAGAGCACAGTTGCGGCGCATACGCCGTTGGCTGGCGCGGGGGGGGGGTGCCTTTACATAACAAGTTCACAGGTTACCGAGGCTGACGTTGGCGAGACCATGGTGTGGGGCGATCCGCGCCTGTGCGCCTGCATGGTCGATCCGTACGATGCGGGGCTTGCGGGCAGGCTCTCGTTGCAGGCGTGGCCGTCCGACTTTCAGCTTCCCCGTGCGTTTTGGAAACGGAAGTGCATTGGCTCTCTCCATGCGAGCAATGGCAACTCTGACCGCGTCAGCCATCAATCGGGCGACCGTCAGGCCTGGTGTCCCATAGACGGCGTCCCGAATTCGTTCGATCAGTTCAGTAGGCAGGTTCACCGTCAGGCGTCCGGTCCGGTTCTTTGCCGGTACCGTGAAGGAAGGAAGGGCTAGGCTCTGTGTGGATCGCCGGCGATTTCGGGCATACTCAATACGTTTCAGTGACGGCATGTCAACCTCATAGTCTCCCGTCCGTTTTGCGCCCGGTTAAAGCGGGCCGCGTCTTAAGTGAGGGAAAAGACGCGGCCCGATGGCGTAGGTGTGAGGCGGCTCTGCGACCCCGGATGGGCACGATCCGGAACCTCTGATAATTGGCACGACCGCAACAGCCGTGCTCGATCAAGTGGAGTCGGCTCAATACCTCGCCCCTTGGAGAACTTCGCAGACAGAACTGCTTCTATCCGCGAGTGTTCCTCTGACTCATTGACTTATTCTGTTTGAACTATCCCGCCACAGCAACAGTCGTACCGCCGTCACTGACCGAAAAATATTTTTACTGTGATTGTGAAAGTGCTTGATTTATCGTGGAATGTCAGGGGTGCTCACAAATCAGGTGGAGTGTGGACCAGAAGATGACCAGGAGGACAGTATCGAAATGAATACGAGTCGTTATCAGGATGGATACAGGAATGAGAGTAGCGGAAGATGCCCTGCGAAGGGCTAGCTACTGGTGCAGATGCTTCAGTGCGGCGGCGCAGAGGATGATGAAAAACCCTATCCACAGCGCAGCCCGTTGGTAGGGGATGGCTTCGTAGACTTCTTCTCCTTCAGTCTGTTCTTCCTTCTCAGGTTGGAAGATCACCGTGTAGAGGAAGAGTGTAAGAAGACAAAGGACAAGGAAGAGTTTGATGAAAAAGACGGTGAGATATTTGGCGTGGTGTTGGACGCCGTCACCCGTCTGGGAAACCAGGAGCTGATTCACATAGTGGAGGTTGATCCCTCCCGTAAGCAGCAGCACGACCAGCAGAATTCCCGCGACGCGCTTGTACTGTTTGTAGAAGGCGTCGGTGATAGGCTTGACGTATTCTTTCGGGATCCCGCCGGCTTTCAGCCCCGGGGTGACGGCCAGGACCAGGAAGGCCAGGCCTCCGATCCAGATAACGGCCGATAATAAATGAAACCAGTGATTGACAATCGGGATGAGCCGGTTGATGTCGAGGAACGTGCTTTGGAGGGCGTCCACTAGAGACTCGTGATGGGTAATGAGTCATGAGTGATGGGTGAGAGAACGGTAAACTGTTTGATCAGACCGAACTCATCACGCATCACTGATCACTCATCACTTAGAATTTAAAGACCGGGGTGTCGTTCCCGAACCGCTTCTTCCTCAGCTCTTCCATCAATTCGACGGTGATGAGTTGGATGCCCTGTTCTCTGGCATGGCGCTCAACACCCTTCTTCACCATCGCTCGTAGGAAGTAAGGGATGCGGCTGAGCCTCGTCTGCGAAGCGTCATCCCAGGCGATTTCCGATTTTTCCGGCGTATTGAAGGCCACGCGGACTTTCTCGCCCCCCTTCGGCTGGTAGAGACACCACTGGTCTTCATCCAACCAGTCGCCATGGTCCACGTAAGGACGTGCCCGGCAGCCGCCGCAGATGTCGCTGTACTCGCAATCCCCGCATTTGCCTTTAAGTTGAGGATATCGGAAAGAGTTGAAAATGTCGGACTTCTCCCACAGGTCTATGAAGCTCGCCGCGCGGACATTGCCGGCTGAGAGCGGCATATAGGGGCAAGGAGTCAATTCCCCGTTCGGAGTCACTCGCGCATAGTTGGTGCCGGCCAAGCAACCTCCGCCCATATAGCCCGTCGCCTTGGTGATCGGCGAGTTCGGATCTTTTTCGTAGGCGAGCCGTTTGAAATGCGGCGCGCAGCGAGCCCGGACCAGCATGTTCTTGTACTTGTCCTGGGAGTCGACCAAATGGCCAAGCACTTCTTCGTACTGGGCCGGGGTGATGTCGGTCAGTTCCTCGCCGCGCCCGGTACAGACCATGAAGAAGACATTGAGGACTCTGGCGCCGAGATTGTGAGCCCAGTCGATCACCGCCGGCAGTTCTTGATAGTTCATCGGCTGCGCGCTGAAGTGGACTTGAAACTGTAGGCCGTTGCGTTTACAGGCTTCGATGCCTGCCACCGCCGCTTCCCAGGCGCCGGGGACTCCACGGAACCGATTGTGCTTCTGTGGGTCCAGTGAATCGATACTGATACCGACTCCCATGACGCCGATCTCGACCAGTTGCTTGGCCATTCGATCGTTGATCAACATGCCGTTCGTGCCGAACACGACCATGAAGCTGAGTCCCACTGCGTAGCGGGCGATATCGAGGATGTCGGGACGAACCAGCGGCTCGCCGCCCGTGATGACGAGCAAGCAGCCCTTGTTCACCTCTGCGATTTGGTCGATGAGCCGGAAACACTCGGCGGTCGTGAGCTCGTCGGCACCGCCCCCGGCCTTGGTCGTCGCGTCCAGGTAACAGTGGTCGCATTTGAGGTTGCAACGCTTCGTGAGGTTGAGTGCGATCAGGTAAGGCTTGAAGTCGTCAACGGTGCGGCCATCCCGTGGGCCTGACGAGGATTGGTCTGGGGAGATGAACCGTGCGATCTGTTGTTGAAGGGAATCCAGCTTTCCCGCGAACGGCGAGAAGTTGAGGATGGGGAGCGACTTGCCCATATCGCTTTAGGCACTTCCCTTTCCTGTGAGATCGGCGATCAGGTCCTTAAGGTTGCCGGTCTTCATCGCTTCGGCCATATAGCTCTTCGACTGCTCGATACCCTCGTTGGCTACTTCGATCGTGATGACCGTCGTGCCGATCTTGTCCGCATGTTTCTGGATGAGGGCGCGGGTACACTCGCGCATGAAGCCCTCAGGCGCCCGTTCAAGCCGAGCCTGCGCGTCAGGCGTCCAGGTGTAGAGAGGCGCCGGTTCCGCTGTGTGGCCGTTCCCGTTCCCATTGCCGTGTTTGTGCTCCGGCTTCGCGCCGTTGGCGCCGCTCGCGGCGGCTGTTGCGGTGGCTCCGGTCTTGGGCAAGGCCCCGGTTCCCTTATTGGCGAAAATGGGGCTGTAGTCTTCCGATGCGGCTTCCTGAATCATGGGCGCGGCATATTCCAACGTGATGGTGGTGATGCCGAGCTTGCGGGCGCTCTTTTCGATTTTGGCTTTAGCCCGGCGGCGCTGGAAGCCGGCTGGGATCGCACGGATCGCCTCCTTGGCATCCTTCGTCCATTGCATCGGCACATCGTCGTAGGCCACATCCGTTTCGAGGCCACCTTCGGCTTTCGCCGCTGCGTCGAAGATGCCTTTGTCGACCTGCTTGAATCGGTCACCCGCGGCGCTGCAGACAGGACACTTGACCGGCGCGTCGCCCTTTCCGATGTAACCACAGCCGTCGCAGACGAAGTAGTTCTGGCTCATCCGGTCGAGGTAAGCCTGGGTCGTGTTTGCCGGTTTTGGCTTCTCCTCGACGATCTCGGTCATCATGCCGCTGAGCTTGTTGCCCATGAGGTCTTTGGCCACCGCATCGTCGGCCTGCATCTTGTCGCGATTGATGCCCGATGCATCGAGGCCGGCGCCCAGCGCGCGCATCGCGTCCATCGCACCCTTGGGCAAAATGTGCCCGACCGCCGCATCGACCACCGTGTTGCTGATGATGGTGTGACCCTTCTCGATGGCATAGCGGTGGATGGCGGTCTTGGCCACGCCCCGTGCGAACACAGGGATCTTTTCCATCCGTCGGAGCGCTTCTTCGGTCCAGGCGATCGTGTATTCAGCCTGCGTGTCGATCGGCGGCACGTGCTTCCGGTTGGAGACGAGGAGATTGCACGGGGCGCTGCGCAGCAGGTTTTCCGTATTGCTGCCGATGTCCATATCGTCGTCGCTGTGAACGCCGATCCGTCCCACAATGAGAAGCCAGGGAACTTCCTTCCGGACGTACTGAATGATTTTTTCGAAGGCCTTGCCGTCCAACAAGGTCGTCTTGATGTCGGTTTGCTCGGCTTGAGCCAGCTCGCGGGAAATATCCAGATGCGATTGATAGATCTTGGCCAAGCCGCTGTCGATGATCTCCTCGTGCAGCTTTTCCTGCTCCTTGAACCGGAAGACCTTGCCGGCTTCTTCGTTCAGCACACCGGAAATGCTGTGGAAAGCGGCGTAGTGGAAATAGGGGTCGAACGCAGAGATGGCTTCAACCGGCCGATTGAACGCCTTGCCGAGCGCGAGCCCGGTCATGAGCCCGCCAAACGAATAGGGGCTGCCGTCCACCGCGACGACGATCTTGCCATTGGTCATCGGTTGGGTCTGTTTCACGACCAACATGTCCGAATTCCGCACGCGGCGAATCACGCGCTCGGTATTGCTGCCGATGACGCTGTCCTTCACCGCGCCGACGCCCAGCGCGCCCATGATGACGAGGTCATACCCATTGGTATTGATATCCTCGGCCAGGACTTTCCAGTTGCGGCCCTCCAGCGATCGACGCTCGAGGGGGAGGTTGGCTTCCGTACATTTCTTGTCCACGAAGTCCAGGTAAGAGTCGGTGATGATCTGCAACCCGCGGGTAATCAAGGAGTCGTGGATCTGCCGCTGCCGGTCTAACTCCTTCTCGTCGTGATATTCCTCCGGGAGGCCTGCCTCCATTTGTTTGAACCGCTTGTCGTGCATCTTGGCGGCATAGACGTGGCTCCCGACAATCTTGGAGCCGAAGGTCTTAGCGAAGTGGATACCGGTCTCCACGGCCGTATTGGAATGGTCGGAGTTATCGACCGGGATATAGATAGTCTTATACATTGAGATGCCTCCTTAAGGAGCTCTCCCTGCCAGAGAGGACCGTCACAATTTCCAGAAAATCCAACCGGTTGACAAAGTTCCCCGGTGTCAAAACGAGGGAGGATGATAGCACCGGGGTTGCGGGGAATGCAAGACGCAAGTCGTCACGGTGGACGGTTGACGATGGTTTGACTCAGGCGGTTGACGATTGACGGTTGGCGGTTGACGGGACCTGGGCATTCTGCCGACGCGAGTGCAGGATCTCTTCGAGCGTAAGCAGGGCATCCCGTCCCGAATTCCCTTCGATGCCGCGGATCAGGCTCCCGTCGGCATATTTCTTTGCCGGTTCGGTTTGGGAGAGCGACCCGGTCCAGGCGCGGGGATCGCGGCTGCCCTGTTTCCGTTCCCAGGCGGTGAGGCAGGCCTTGGCAATAATCTTATTCAGCGGTGCCGGGTTATAGAGGAGCTTGCGTATGCTGGTGGGGGTCAACATGAGGGGATTGTATCCGGCCAATAGGTATCCCTCTTCAAGCAGTCGATGCTCCAACTCCGTGTTCGGCTGGATGCCAAGGAAGAACATCAAGGGGAAGACACGCTCTTCCCCCAGGATCGCGGCGACCCTCTTATAGGACTCGACGCTCTGGAGCAGGGTCTCCTCCGTCTCCTTGGGGCTGTTCAGCGAATAGTTCAGAATGACCTTGCCTTTGAACCCGGCCTCGGCCAGGTAGCGGCAACCGTCGTAGAGGCGTTCGAGCTTGAATCCCATATGCAGATTATTGAGCACTTCCTGGGAGCCGGAGGTGATGGCTACCTCCAGATCACCCACACCGGACCGGACCATCAGCTTGGCCAACTCAGGCGTGATAAGAGAAGTCCTGATATAGCCGGACCATTCGATCTCCAGCTTCTCCCGGATGACGCGTTCCAGGATCTCCGTGCATTGGGGGTAGGCTTCTTTGCCGGTGATGAACTGGGCGTCGGTGAACCAGAACCGGCGCGCGCCCCATTGATGGTAGTGATGGGCGATGTCCTGCACGACCAGGGATGGCGGCCGGTAGCGAACCCGTTTCCCTTCGATGTAGGGATACAGGCAAAACGCGCAGTCGTAGGGGCAGCCGCGTTTGGTCTGGACGCCGATGGATTCGCCGACGTATTCGCGATATTGCGGGAAGATGGACGTTAAGTATGGGAGGTCGACCGTGAGGGTGTCCAGCGAGGCCGGCGCGCGTTGTTCGCCCTTCCGGATGGTTGTTCCGTCGCGCAGAATGTAGCGCTCGCCCTCGAGAGACCGCCCCTCGATCACTTTCAGGATCGCATCCTCGCCTTCGCCCATTATCCCGATGGTGCCTTCCGGCAGTTTCTCGATGAGTTGGTCGGCAAAAGCCGTGAAGGCTCCGCCACCGATCATGATCTGAGCCTTCGGGAATTCTTTGTAGATCAGCCACGGATAGGAGAGGTTGGCCCGGATGTGGCTGTAGTAGCGATAGAGCTGTTTCAGGCCTTCGAAGGACGCCATCACCCGTTTGAGCGGGTTGCTCGCAAAGTAGAAATTGAATGCATGTTCGAGCGAGGCATCGCCTTCGTGAGGCGAGAAGATCTGAATGTCACGCCATGAAAAGCAGACAAGATCCGGTTTGAACTCCGTGGCTGCGTCGCGGATGGCCTGGCTTCGCTGCGAGACGGGATACAGCGAGAGGTCCAGAATCCGCTGCCGCACCTCCGGCTTCCGCCGGTGGATGAAATCCGCCAGGTAGGTGACCCCGATGGGATACACCTTTTTGCACGGCAAAAAGATATAAAGGATGGAGTTCATGCTCATAGCCGGTAGCTGATAGCGAGTAGCGAACAGCTTCTTTGGTCCGAAGCTATTAGCTATTCGCTGCTGGCTGTTCGCTATTTGACCGCCATATGAATCGCCACGATCCCCCCGCTTAAGTTGCGGTACTCGACATGGCTGAAGCCGGCTTCCCGCAAAAGTTGGCTTAATCGTTCCTGATCCGGGAAGGTGCGGATCGAGGCGGGGAGATATTCATACACGCCCGTGGTGTCGTGCGCGACCTTGGTCCCGATCCAGGGAAGAAGGCGGAAGGAGTACCAATCGTACAGATTGAGCAGCCACTTCCGCACCGGCCTGGAAAATTCCAGGCACACGAACCGTCCGCCCGGTTTTAGCACCCGCCGGATCTCCATGAATGCCTGCATGAGATTCCCGACGTTTCTCATGCAGAAGCCGGTGGTGACGGCATCGAAGGTGTCGTTGGGAAAGCCCAACTGTTCGGCGTTGGCTTCCAGACAGGTGATCCGGCGATTGAGCCCCCGCCGGCTGATCTTCTTGAGTCCCTCGGCCAGCATGGCATGGTTCAAGTCGGAAGCGATGACCCGGCCGTTGGCTCCCATCCGGGGTTCGATCAACAGGGCAAGATCCGCGGTGCCGGCCCCCACGTCGAGGGCCTTCCCCCCTGCAACCATCGGGACGAACGAGGCGGTGATCTTCTTCCAGCGGTGGTGCAGGCCGAAACTGAGGACCGTGTTGTTCAGGTCATAGACCCGTGCAATGGCCGTGAACATCCGCTGGACGGCCTGCTCGCGCGCCTGGCCGGACCAGGTCGAAATCGTGCGGGCCTCTGCCTCTGGCGGTCGCTGACCCTGAGTCACCGATTCCTCCATGGACAACATGAGCAGCGTGGTAGCACCCGGTTCGAAGCGGTGTCAAGCCGGATGCCCCCAGCTTGCTCCTCATCACCTTGGTGGTGAAGCAGCCGGGTAGCCGTCCGATGGATCGGCGAGCTTCTAACGCTGTGAGCTGCTCCAGCAATTCGGCATAGAGCGTCTGAGTTTCGAGCGGTAGCCGTTCCATCGCGTTCCACGCGGATCAGTTATACGCAGGATAGGTTAAAGCTACGTATAACGCAACGGGACTTCGGGGCTCGTCCGGCGAGGAGATGGGCCGAAGCCTCTTACCGCTTTTGAACCCGGCTACAACAAATGGTGGCATGTTCTGATCCTTGCTCGTTCCTCTGAAGATTGCCCTGCCTGGGGGATTTCGCTAGACTGCGTGACCATGAAGCAAGAGGCGCCGGTGCGTAAGCACCCGGCAGCCCGTTGGCGCTATCTGGGGAGTAAGGGTAGTAACTCGATCAAGCCCGGGGCGCTTCGCCGGCAGATTGAGGAGGCCGGCGGCTTGAAGCTCATCCACGTCGCCCCGCCCTTCGACGTGGGCGCGGACTTCAGCATGGACATCGAGATCGGCGGCGAGACTTTTCATAAAGAGCCGAACCTGCTCGAACAGATCGCAGACTGGGGGAAACACTATGTCACTCGAAACCACACTCTCAGACATCACGACCCGACTTCGCCAAGGGAAATTCCCAAACGAGCAGGCGATCTCACAAGGCATCGTTCTGCGTGTATTTCAAGAACTCGGCTGGGACACTTGGGATACCAATGTCGTCTGGCCTGAATATCACACCGGCGAAGGTCGTGCCGATTTCGCGCTGTGCCATCCTCCATCAAAGCCAATGGTATTCTCCGAAGTAAAGCAGCCTGGCAAAGCCGAGGACGCTGTGCGCCAAGCACTCGAATACGCGTTCCACGCAGGTGTTCCATTTGTTGTTCTAACAGATGGCCGAACGTGGAGCTTTTATCTGCCAGCGGAACAAGGCAGCTATGAAGACCGCCGCGTTTACAAGCTCGACCTGTATGAGCGTCCACCTGCTGAGGCTGCTGAAGTCCTCTTGCGCTATCTCGAACGTGTCAGAGTCGAATCGGGAGATTCACTGGAAGCAGCGCGAAAGGAATACCGCAGCCGCAACCGTCGCTCGCAGGCGAAAGCTGCTATCCCGGAGGCGTGGCGCGAATTGGTAGAAAAGGGTGACGAACTTCTCGTGGAGATGTTGATGAGTGCTGTCGAATCTAAGGCGGGTGTTCGACCGGATGCCGATGATGTGGCGGAGTTTCTCGTCGGGCTTGGCCAGCCAGTTATTGTCGAAGCCCAACGCAGCAGCACGACTCAGCCGACCAGCGCAGTATCTCCGCGCCCAACTCCGACGCGCATGATGACGGAGTCGTCTCGAAGCGGCAACTTGGTTCTCCTTGGCAAAGCACACGCTTACCACAACGCAAAAGATGCGATGGTTTTCATCCTTAGAGAACTTGCTAAAGCTGACGCTTCCTTTCTCGAACGTTGCTCCCAGCATCCAGACGCTCAAGGACGGAAACGGCGTTACATCGCTCGGACGCCGGAGGAACTCTATCCGGACCGCGAGGATCTCCGCGACATGCGGGAACAGTTACCGAACGGCTGGCTGGTCTCAACCAACCTGAACAACGTTCTCAAGAAAACCATCATCCGTCTTGCGGCTGAGGTTGCCGGATTGTCATTCGGCAAGGATGTCATCGTAGATTTTTGACCCAACCGATGCTCGGACTCATCCACCGTGGCCGAAAAGCTCGGGTGCAAGTAGATCGCCACCGACCTCGGCAAGTTCGGTGCTGGTACAATCGAGTTCGAGATGGGCCTGTTCCCCGCCATGCTGGACGAAGCGAAACAGAAGGGCCTCGACCTCGCGCCCAAGACCATCCCGCCGGAAGTCTTCGACAAACGCGCCGTCGAGAAGGGCCAGGTCCGCTTTCACGACGTGGCCTATATTGCAGTCACGCCCCGGTTCGACAAGAAAGACAAGCTGACACTGGCGATCGAGCTGACGGATTTCTCCGTTTATTACTCTCAAGGAATTTCTGAATCAATTACGGCCGAGTTGAAGGAAGGCAAGAGCGAGGTCGTCTGCGAGCAAGGCCATCTTTACAAAATCAGCAAGGACAAGAAGGGCGTCATCCAGAAGGAGAAGCTCACCAAGAAATGGACCGACTTGGTGGACTACTGGGCGGTGGATTTCAATTATGAGAGCCGGAAGGAGATCATCAAAGTTCCGCGAGGAACCGGCCTGGCCGGCGTGCAGGGCTTTCTGCCCGGACAGGAACCGGCTCAACGTGATCTTGAGTTATCCACCGACAAAGAAACTATCCTGACGGAAAAGAAACAGGTGTCGAGCCACTGGCTTGACGCCGAATAGTCCTTGCCATAAAGTAAGGAAACGAAGAATACGAAAGGAGCTTCCGTGGCGACCGGAACCTTAACCAGCAAGGGGCAAACGACCATCCCCAAGGAAGTCCGTGACCATCTGCACCTGAGTCCGGGGGATAAATTGGATTTCTTGATCGATGCCGAAGGGCGGGTGGTCTTGCGTCCGGCCACGCTGGACGTGCGGAAGCTGAAGGGGCTCCTGAAGCGGAAGCGAGGCAAACCGGTTTCTCTTGAGGAGATGAATCGAGCGATCTCGGAAGGGGCCGCACGGAAGCGCGCATGATCGGCCTCGATACCAATCTCCTTATCCGATATTTGACGCAGGACGATCCTGCCCAATCAAAAAAAGCCTCGGCGGTGATCGATCGGGCCCTCGCCGGCGACAGCAGGTTATTCATTAACCATATTGTCTTGTGCGAAGTCATGTGGGTGCTGGATCGGGCCTACGGCTTTCCGAGACGCACGTTGGGAGAGGTGTTGGAGAGCATTCTTCAGGGGAAACAGTTCGAAATTGAAGACAAGCCCACTGCCTGGCAGGCGCTGAACGATTTCACTGCCTGCAAGGCCGATTATGCCGATTGCCTGATCGGGGCAAAAAACCGAAAGGCCGGCTGCAGCACGACGCTGACCCTGGACCGCGGCGCCTCGACGCTCCCGACCTTTTCGCCGTTATAGGGAGGCTCTCTAAAGAAGACTCGAAGCACTCCTATGGGCGAAACGCGCGTTGATCTCCAACACCTCCTCGAAGACCTGCGCGATGCCTATCCCGGCGCGCTGGAAGAAACCATCCTCACGGAAATCGTCGCCAATTCGCTGGACTCCGGCGCCAGCCGCATTCGGCTCGCGACCGATCCGGCTCAGGCCACACTGACCATCGTGGATAACGGATGCGGCATGAGGCGGAGGGATCTTGTCCGCTACCATGATCTCGCGGCGAGCACGAAGACGCGCGGCCAGGGCATCGGCTTCGCCGGAGTCGGGATCAAGCTCGGTCTGCTGGTATGTGAAGACGTCGTGACGGAAACGCGGCGCGGCAAAGAACGCGTGGCGAGCCGGTGGTTTCTGGCCGGGCGCCACAAGGCGCCGTGGAAATGGATCCCGCCTCTCGGCTTGGTTGCCGAGCATGGAACGGCGGTGCGCCTCAAGCTGCACAACGCGTTGTCGCCGCTCCTGGACGAGGGCTATCTGGAAGAGACCTTACGCCGGCAGTATCAGCCCCTGCTGGAACCGGAGTTCGACGAGATCCTCGAGACGTATTATCCGAAGGGCGTTGCGTTCGAGGTGGGTGGGAGCGTGCTTGAAAAAAGCGGGCTAGAGCGCCGGAGGTCGCGAGGCTGGCCGTCTGCCTGGCCCGCAAGCGCAAGCCGACGGCGGTCGGTTACCTGACACGGACGGACCTGTCGCTTCCGGAGGACCAGCGCGGCGTCGCGATCAGCACCTATGGGAAGGTCATCAAACGCGGCTGGGATTGGCTCGGCGTCATGCCTTCGGCGCCTGATCGGATGGGCGGCGTCATCGAGGCCCCGGCGCTGGCCGCAGCGCTCACGTTGAACAAGGGAGACTTCGTGCGCGTCGGGACGCGTGGTGCCCTGTACCTGGGCTACCGCAAGGCCATCCAGGAGGCTGTCTCGAAGCAACTGGCCGTCTGGGGCGATGCCCGAGAATCTACCGAGGCCACGCGGCGTCGCGCGATGCGCCCGCTGGAGCGAGACTTGGAAACCGTGCTCGTGGACCTGGCTGACGAGTTTCCGTTACTGGCCTCGCTCGTCGAGCGGCGCGCCGGCGGTCAGAAGCGATTGCCCCTTGGGCGGGGCGGCTCGGCCGAGGACGGGCCATCGCTTCTTGCCGCCTCCATCACCGGTCGGGCAGAAGCGCCGGAGGAGCCGGCGCTTCCGTCGGAGCCGGTGCCGGAATCAACGGGTGCGGAGCAACCAACCGCAGAAGCACAGGCAGAACCCGAACCTCAGCCTGAACCTTTCCCCGGCGGCGCTCTGTTACCCGAAGCCAAGGGAAAACCCCGGCCGGCCCGCTATGGGCTTAACATCCGGTTCGAGGCATCAGCCGACGATCCGGAACTCGGACGACTGGTTGAATCCACGGTCGTGGTGAACGACGCACACCCGGCCTATTGCCGCGCCGTCGCTTCCCGTTCGGAGGGCTACCACGTCGCCCTCGCCGTCGCCCTGGCCCTGGCGCGTTTGGCCGTGCCGCCTGCTGAAGAACACGAGTTCGTCATGGCGTTCCTCTCTCGCTGGGGAGAATCGCTCAAGAAGCCTGCTCCTCGGGTTCGGCGGCGACGGTAGAGACCGGGCAGGTAGCCGGCAGCGAAGAGCAGGCAGCGTTTAAGCTGAGCGGTTTTCTACCTCCGGCTCGATCGGATTTGGCCCCTTCGTTGTGCGATTACTCCCCGAATAAGGCGAGCTCCTTTACCATCTGGAAGTGCCGTTTGTTCCTGGTCAAAAGGGGGAGTCGCTTGACGAGTGCACTGGCGGCAATCAGAGCGTCGCCTTTCTCGATCGCAGGAAAGAGGCGTCGAAGCTCTGAGTACCGCGCGGCGATGGCATCGGACAACGGAATCAGCCGGCATCGGCTTAATTCGGCCAAAATGGATTCCTGCTCGGTATCGCGCAACCCGGGCTTGGTGAGCAGTTCCTTTTTGGTGATGATGGAATAATAGACGGTGAAACGTTTGGAATCGAAAAGAGTGTGGAACCGGCCGGTGTTGAGATAATCGATAAAGACGTCGGTATCTACAAGGACCGAGACTTTTGCCATGCTTCAATCTCGGCCAGGAATTCGTCATCTGACTGTCTACGGCCGTGCTTGCGGAGGGAGGTCACGTACGCGGCGCTATCCTCCACGTCCGTATGTCCGAACGGGTTGAACTTTTCTCGTACAAGATTTTCAAGCACCGTCACGGGATAGACGCCACGACGCCTCGCCGCCTTGACGACCAAGCTCTTGAGTTCCGGATCGAACGACAACGTCCATTTTTCTTTTCGTAACGCGGTCTTCGGCATGGCATCCTCTCTTTTGCCGTACGTATACTAGACGTATGAGCAGGCAGTGTCAAGGCTTGGAAACGAATGATATAATTCCGCGTCCATGAACGGTTCAATCATCATCAAGGGCGCGCGCGAGCACAATCTCAAGAACATCGACGTCACGATTCCGCGCGACAAGCTGGTCGTCATTACGGGCTTGAGCGGATCGGGCAAGTCGTCGCTCGCGTTCGACACGATCTATGCCGAAGGCCAACGGCGCTATGTCGAGTCGCTCTCGGCCTATGCCCGCCAATTTCTTGAGCAGATGAGTAAGCCGGACGTCGACTCCATCGAAGGGCTCTCACCGGCCATCTCGATCGAACAGAAGAGCACCAGCCACAATCCTCGATCGACCGTTGGGACCGTCACCGAGATTTATGATTACCTGCGGCTTCTCTTCGCACGGGTGGGCCGGCCCTTTTGCTTCCAGTGCGGGGAGGAGATCACCGCGCAGACGGTCCAGCAGATGGTGGATGCCATCAGCGCGTTCTCTGAAGGTACGAAGTTCCAGATTCTGGCCCCGATCGTGCGCGGGAGGAAGGGCGAGTACCGCAAGGAGCTGCTGGAAATGCGGCGAGCCGGCTACGTCCGGGCACGGATCGACGGTCAGCTTGTGGATCTCGGCGAGGACATCGCGCTCGATAAGCAGAAGAAACATACCATTGAAATCATCGTTGATCGACTCGTCATGAAGCCGGGCGACGCGCTGGCCCGCCGGTTGGCCGATTCGGTGGAAACGTCCTTGAAGCTGGCGGGCGGACTGGTCGGGGTGCTGGCTGAAGGCGGGAAGACATCGCTCTATAGCGAGAAGCTGGCCTGCATCCACTGCGGCGTGAGTTACCCCGAAATCACACCGCGCGTTTTCTCCTTTAATAGTCCCCATGGGGCCTGTCCCGCCTGCGACGGCATCGGCTATGCCATGACGAAGGGGACTGAAGGGGGACTGTCCCCCTGGGTCGACGAAGACTTCACTCTGCTCGACGCCTGCCCCGTGTGTCACGGCGCGCGACTCAAACCGGAAAGTCTCTCGGTCAAGATCGGGCGCAAGTCGATCGCTGAAGTGACCGAGCTGTCGGTCCGCGCCGCCGCCGACTTCTTTTCGTCGTTGCAGTTCACCGAGCGCGATCTACTCATCGCGCAGCGCATCTTCAAAGAGATTCGCGAGAGACTGGGATTTCTGGTGAACGTGGGGCTGGATTATCTGACGCTGGATCGCGCCGCGGCCACGTTGTCGGGCGGCGAGGGCCAGCGTATCCGGCTCGCCACGCAGATCGGGTCCGGTCTCGTCGGGGTGCTGTACATCCTCGATGAACCTTCCATCGGGCTGCATCAGCGGGACAACCGGCGGCTGCTGCAAACGCTTGTTCGGCTGCGCGATCTCGGCAACACCGTCATCGTGGTGGAACACGATGTCGAGACGATGCTGGCGGCGGATCACATCCTCGATTTGGGACCGGGAGCCGGTTCGCACGGAGGCCACGTGGTCGCCCAAGGCACGCCGGCCGAGGTGATGGGCCATCCCGATTCGCTGACCGGCAAGTACCTGCGGGGAGAGTATACAGTCTCGCTGCCGGTCCGGAAACGGACGCCCAAGGGCTTCCTCTCCGTGGTCGCCGCCAAGAAACACAATCTCAAAGGCATCACGGCAAAAATCCCGCTCGGCTTGCTGACGTGCGTCACCGGCGTGTCCGGCTCAGGCAAGAGCACGCTGGTGCTCGAAGTGCTCTTTCACTCGCTGTCGCAGATACTCAGCCGTCAGCCGTCAGCCGTCAGCCATGGGTATCGGACGGGGACAGGCACCGCCGGGGACGGTCGCCCTTCCGTCCGGCGACTGTCCCCCTCTCGGCGGAGCCAGTCCCCTCTTGACGGGTGCAAGGAGCTTCTCGGCGTCGAGGCGCTGGACAAGGTGATCGACATCGACCAATCGCCCATCGGCCGCACCCCGCGGTCCAATCCCGCCACCTACACCGGCCTGTTCAGTTTCATCCGCGATCTCTACTCGAATCTCCCGGAGTCGCGCGTGCGGGGGTACAAGCCTGGCCGCTACAGCTTCAATGTCAAAGGCGGGCGATGCGAAGCCTGCCAGGGCGACGGACTCATCAAGATCGAAATGCACTTTCTGCCCGACGTGTACGTGACTTGCGAAGTCTGCAAAGGCCAGCGGTATAACCGCGAGACCTTGGAGATTCATCACAAGGGTAAGAGTATCGCCGACGTGCTCGACATGACGGTCGACGACGCGGTGGAGTTTTTCGAGCATATCCCCTTCATCAAGCGGAAGCTCGAAACGCTGCACGATGTCGGACTTCACTATGTGAAGCTCGGGCAGTCGGCGACGACGCTCTCCGGCGGCGAAGCGCAACGGGTCAAGCTCTCCCGCGAACTCTCGAAGCGGGCCACCGGCCGGACGCTCTACATTCTGGACGAGCCGACGACCGGCTTGCACTTTGCCGACATTCAGCGCCTGCTCGATGTGCTCGATCGGCTGACCGAAGCGGGCAACACGGTGCTGGTGATCGAACACAATCTCGATGTCATCCGGAATGCGGATTGGATCATCGATCTGGGGCCGGAAGGCGGCGACCGGGGTGGAGAAATTGTCGCGGAGGGTTCGCCGAAAGAGGTGGCGAAGTCGAAGCGATCGTATACAGGGCAGGTGTTGAGAGAGGCGGGGCTGTAAGAAGGTAAGCACTCCCATGCGGCGCCGTGAGTCGCGTTGACAAGCGATTGAACACGCGTAAGAATCCAGCCTCGGTGCACGATCCGGTTGGGCGTACTCTGCCGGCCAGTATACTTAATGGTTAGGCGCCTAACCAGCATTATTCATGACCATTTCTGCTGCAATCGCGGATTCGCTGCTGCGACAAGCCTTCGGCGGGCAGGCTCGCCGCTTGCCCCCTCGACGTACTGTTTGGGGACTGGCTCCGTCGTCCGCGACGGTGCCTGTCCCGGTTCGGACGGGGACAGACACCACGCGCAGACGCGGGGAAGGGTGTCAGTCCCCGGGGCTCCGCGTGCCCGTCTCGCAACGCGACTGCGCGATTTCGCGACGAACTGTCATGAATAATGCGGGTTAATCGGTGACTATCTCGATAGGCGGGGATATCGGAAGCAAGCTCATCCGCCATCCAAGCCTCTTGCGGCGATGGAGCCGGGCACGTATACCTTTCGCATGAATCTGGCCGTCGGAAAGGCTCACAAAGTCAATATACCGGTCGACGTCGTGATTCAACCCAAGAAGCTGCGCAAGGATCGGATGCCCATTTTGGTCGAAGCCAAGTCGGCTGGCGATTTTACAAATACAAACAAGCGCCGCAAGGAAGAGGCGACCAAGATTCACCAGTTACAGGCGACCTACGGCAAGACCGTGGCGTTCGTCTTGTTCCTCTGCGGATACTTTGGCAGCGACTACTTAGGCTACGAAGCTGCTGAGGGATTAGACTGGGTGTGGGAGCACAGAATCAACGACATCGCGAAACTAGGGCTATAGGCCAATGCTTTCACGTTACGATAACCCGATTGAAGAACGCCGACAGGCAATTCAGGCGGTGCTTGATGCAGGCAAGTCGCCGGCCGAGAGGAACCGCCTCGGTCAATTCGCAACTCCCAACGCCTTTGCAATTGAAATCGCTCAGTATGTCCAGTCTGTTATAGAACGCCGTCTCAGTACTATTCGTTTCGCTGATCCTGCCATCGGCACGGGCAGCTTCTATTCCGCCGCACTTACCGTCTTTGGCCCCGAAAAGATCAAGAATGCTGTTGGTGTCGAACTCGATCCTGGCTTCCATAAGGCCACTCGCGATCTTTGGGCAAAGACCGGTCTTGAAGTGGTGCACGGCGACTTTACTCGTATTGTCGGAAGCAGCAGTCTCCCCGTTGCGCCCAATCTGATCCTTACCAACCCGCCTTATGTCCGGCATCATCACATGAAGCGTGAGGATAAGGAACGCCTGCAAGCCCTTGCATACCGAATGACTGGTATCAGGGTCAACGGTCTTGCAGGCTTGTATGTTTACTTTCTCCTTCTCGCAACGGCGTGGATGGAGGAGGGGGGCTTTGCGGCATGGCTCATCCCGTCCGAATTCATGGACGTAAACTACGGAGAGGCACTCAAACGCTTTCTCACGGATCGCGTGGAGCTCGTCCGCGTTCATCGGTTCGACGCCGAAGATGTTCAGTTTGATGATGCCGTGGTTTCATCAGTAGTCTTGGTGTTCCATAAGACACTTCCGTCACCCGGACACAGCGTCGAGTTTACTTTTGGCGGGACGATGAGTCAGCCTCACATACGCGAATCTGTCACGCTTGACCGACTGCGCGATTCGCGCAAGTGGACCGCGTACCCCGAGCACGCCAAGAATGACCGCCGCGTATCCACAAACATCGAAGGGCCACAACTCGGAGACTTATTCCGAATCCAGCGCGGTATTGCCACGGGTAGCAATAAGTTCTTCGTCCTTGAACGCACCGAGGCAGCTCGACGCAGCCTGCCGAAGAAGTTCCTGCGCCCGATTCTTCCTAGCCCGCGCTACCTTCAGGCGACAATCATTGACGCCGACGAAGATGGTTATCCGCTGATCGACCAACAACTCTGCGTCATAGACTGCGAGCTGCCGGAGCACGCTATCGAGGCCAAGTATCCAGCTCTCTGGGAATACCTGCAAACTGCCGAGGCGCTTGGGATCAAAGACGGTTATCTCATCGGTAAGCGCGCGCCATGGTACAAGCAAGAGCAACGGTTGCCTGCCCCCTTCCTTTGCACGTACATGGGCCGGGGTACCGAGGAAAAGCAGCCGTTTCGCTTCATCTGGAATCGATCAGCTGCCATAGGGACGAACCTTTACCTGATGCTGTATCCACAGGGCAGTCTCGCGGAAAAGCTACGCCTGCAACCAGATTGCGGTGCGATAATCCACGAGCTGTTGCGATCTGTCACCGGCCACGAGCTGCGCGGCGAGGGACGAGTCTACGGCGGTGGGCTCAACAAGATTGAGCCGAGCGAACTGGGCCGCATTTCGGCGGCGTCGTTTGTCGATCGCTGGCCGGAGTTGAGGCCCGCTGCGGAACGCCAAGTGGAACTCTTCGGCTGACTCGCAGCAGAATCAAAAGGGCGCCTAACCAGCCGATGAAGCTGACGGTCGCTTGCGGCACCTGTAGCTTATCGGCGAGGCGTTCGACGGGGCGCTGTCGTCACGACCCGTCATGAAGCATGCGCGATAACCTCCCCTCTTGCCCGCTCGGCACAAGCGCGGGACCGAGAAGCACGGTCGCGGGACACATCCGATAGGTCGTCGATGACGCAGTCTGAGGCACTCGCCATATTGAAGACGGGCGCGAACGTGTTCGTGACCGGCGAGCCAGGGTCCGGCAAGACGCACACGATCAACGAGTATGTCGCCTATTTGCGCGCGCGAGGGATCGAGCCGGCCATCACCGCTTCAACCGGCATCGCCGCGACGCACATCGGAGGGATGACGATTCATTCGTGGAGCGGCATCGGCATTCGCACGACGTTGGGCCGATCCGATCTTCATGCCATCGCGTTAAGCAAGCCGATCGCCAAGCGCGTCCGGCGCGCCAAGGTGCTGATCATCGACGAAGTGTCCATGCTGGCCGCCGAAGTCCTTTCCATGGTCGATGCCGTGTGTCGCGAGATCAAGGAGCGGTCGGAACCGTTCGGCGGCCTGCAAGTCGTCGTGGTCGGCGACTTTTTCCAATTGCCGGTCGTCAAGCCCGTACAAGACGAGCGAATAGCCGATAGCCGACAGCGAACAGCGAAGAGTGAAGAGCTCAAAGCTGCTTGCTACTCGCTGCCCGCTGTCTGCCGTTTTGCCTATGACTCTCCTGCGTGGAAAGGGGCCGACCTGACGGTCTGCTATCTCACCGAACAGCACCGGCAGGACGACGGCGAGTTTCTGGCTGTGCTCTCGGCCATTCGGCGCAACACGTTCGGCCCCGATCACCTGCGCTGTCTGACCGGCAGAACCGTTCAGCGCCACCATGCACCGAAGGCCGCGCCGAAACTCTTTTCGCATAACGTCGATGTGGATCGGGTGAATGAGGGGGTCCTCGCTCAACTTCCCGGCAAGCCGCGTGTCTATGCCATGACATCGCAAGGCCCGGCCGCGCTCATCTCCGCGCTGAAGAAGGGATGTCTCTCGCCTGAGACGCTGCGTCTGAAAGCCGGCGCGGCGGTGATGTTCACGAAGAACAATCTGAAAGAGGGGTTCGTGAACGGCACGCTCGGCGTCGTGGAAGCGTGTGATGACCATGACCATCATCCGATCGTCAGAACGCGAAGCGGAAGACGGATTGCCGTTGAGCCGATGGACTGGGCGGTGGAGGAGAACGGGACCATCCGCGCGCGCATTATGCAAGTGCCGCTGAGGCTGGCGTGGGCCATCACCGTGCACAAAAGCCAAGGGATGAGCTTGGACGAGGCGGTGATGGATTTGCGCGAGGTGTTTGAATTCGGGCAGGGCTATGTCGCGCTTTCGCGCATCAGGCGACTGTCGGGCCTGCATCTGCTAGGCTGGACCGAGGACGCATTCCGGGTGCACCCGGAGGTCTTGGCCACAGATGCCGAATTCCGCACACAGTCGGAGCAGGCCGCCCGCCTATTCGGCGGAATGACCGGAGAGGAGAGGACCGCCAAGCATGAGCGATTCCTTCGCCGATGCGGTGGGACGATCCGATTCAACGAACCGATGACTCGGGCGACTCCTCCGCCGTCGGGTTTCGACACGATCAGAGCACGCCATCCCAATGCCTATTGTCCGTGGGATCAGGCGCAGGATGAGCAATTGCGGGAACTCTTTGCACAAGGTTCGTCCGTCGCCAGCCTCGCGCAAACGTTCAACAGGACGAGAGGGGCCATTAGGTCGCGCCTGGCTAAATTGGGACTGGTGGAGAAGGGATGAATGCCTGTTAGCCATATGTTCTTGAAGGGAAGGAGCCTATGCACACGATCCTACTGCTGACCATCTCCAACATCTTCATGACCTTCGCCTGGTACGGCCATCTCAAGTACAAGGAGGCGCCGTTGTGGACGGCGATCGTGGTGAGCTGGCTGATTGCTTCGGTCGAATATTGTTTCCAGGTGCCGGCCAATCGGATCGGCCATTATGAATTCACCGCCGCGCAATTGAAGACGATTCAGGAAGTCATCACGCTACTGGTGTTCTGCGTGTTCTCGGTCGTGTATCTCAAAGAAGAGCTGAAGTGGAATTATCTCGTCGGGTTCGGCATGATGGTCGGCGCGGTGTTCTTCATTTTCAAGGAATGGTAATCTCTTCGCTGAAGGCTGATAGCTGGCAGCTTCGGAGCAACGCGACATGCAAGATTTTGAAAAACTCGGCGTGTTTTATCTTGGCCGCCCGTACGACCTGGCGAAGAAGAAGCCAAAACCCGGCTGGCTGCTCTACGACTCGAAGGACTTGGTTACTCACGCAGTCTGCGTGGGCATGACGGGCAGCGGCAAGACCGGTCTCTGCATCGGCCTGCTGGAGGAGGCGGCCATCGACGGCATTCCCGCGCTGGTGATTGATCCGAAAGGCGATCTCGCGAACCTGCTGCTCACGTTTCCCCAGCTCAAGGGCGAAGACTTCGCGCCTTGGATCAACGAGGACGATGCGCGCAAGAAAGGGCTCTCGCCGGCGGATTATGCCGAGCAACAGGCAGAGCTATGGAAGCAAGGGCTTGATGACTGGGGACAGGACGGAGCGCGCATCCAACGGCTTCGTGAGGCCGCCGACTTTGCGATCTATACTCCGGGCAGCAATGCCGGCTTGCCCGTCTCGATTCTGAAGTCGTTCGCGGCACCGTCAAAGGAGCTCCTCAGCGACGCCGAGCTCTTGCGCGAGCGAGTCGGCACCACCGCCACGAGTCTGCTGGGCCTCCTTGGCGTTGATGCTGATCCGATCAAGAGCCGCGAACATATTCTGATCTCAACCATCCTGGATACGGCCTGGAGGCAGGGCCAGGATCTCGATCTCGCGGCGCTCATCCAACACATTCAAATGCCCCCTGTCTCGAAAGTGGGCGTGCTCGATGTAGATTCCTTCTATCCGTCGAAGGACCGATTCGAACTGGCCATGCAGCTCAACAACCTGCTGGCGGCGCCGGGGTTCTCCGCCTGGATGGAAGGGGAATCGCTGGACATCAACCGGCTGCTCTATACCCCGGAAGGCAAGCCCAGGATCGCCATCTTCTCCATTGCGCATCTCAGCGACGCCGAACGGATGTTCTTCGTCACGCTGCTCCTGAGCCAGACGCTGGGCTGGGTCCGGACGCAGTCGGGCACCACGAGCCTGCGCGCGATTCTCTACATGGATGAGATTTTCGGCTACTTTCCACCGGTCGCCAATCCGCCCTCGAAACAACCGTTGCTCACGCTGCTCAAACAAGCGCGGGCGTTTGGTCTTGGGGTGGTGTTGGCCACGCAGAATCCGGTCGATCTCGACTACAAGGGCCTCGCCAACACCGGCACCTGGTTTATCGGGCGGTTGCAGACGGAACGAGACAAGGCGCGGGTGGTGGAAGGGCTCGAAGGGGCAGCATCCAGCAGTGGGAAGAAGTTCGACCGTCAGCGGATGGAACAGATTCTGGCCGGTTTGGGGAACCGAGTCTTTCTGCTGAACAATGTGCATGAAGATGCGCCGGAGGTGTTCCAGACCCGCTGGACGCTCTCCTATTTGCGCGGTCCGCTCACGCGGACGCAGATCAAGACGCTCATGGAGCCGGTGAAGCGTCAACCGTCAACCGTCAACCGCCAAATGTCAGGCGAAGCCCGATTGACGAATGACGGTTCACGGATGACGGCATCACGTCCCATGTTGCCGCCGGATGTGCCGCAGCACTTTATTCCGATTCGTGGCGGGCAGCCGGGCGGCAGTTCGCTGGTCTATCAACCGGTGGTTCTCGGTTCCTCGCAGATTCGGTTCTCCGACAGTAAGGTTGGTGTGGATGTGACGCAGGAGGTCACTGTCTTGGCGCCGATCGAGGAGGGACCGGTCTCTGTGGATTGGGACCATGCCATCGATGCCGGAGTGGCGCTGTCCGATCTGGAGCGGGCTCCGGCCGACGGAGCCCGGTTCGCTGATTTGCCGGGCGCGGCGAGCAAGGCCAAGAGTTACGAGAGTTGGAGCAAAGATTTCTCCGGCTGGCTTTTCCGGAATCAAAAGATCGACCTGTTCAAGAGTCTGAGTACGAGGGAAGTTTCCAAGCCCGGCGAGTCGGAACGGGATTTTCGCCTCAGGCTACAACAATCGGGACGTGAGCAGCGCGACAAGCGAATGGAAAGCTTACGTCAGAAATACGCGCCGAAGATCGTGACCTTGCAGGACCGTATCCGCCGCGCGGAACAAATGGTCGAACGGCAAACTGCTGAGTCTCGGGTGAGTCAAGTGCAGGCCGCTATTTCAGTGGGAGCGACCTTGCTGGGCGCATTTCTCGGACGGAAGGCCATCAGCGCCACGAATATCGGCAGGGCGACAACTGCAATTCGCAGTGCCGGACGGGTCATAAAGGAAACGCAGGATGTTGGTCAGGCGAAGGAGAATGTCGCGGCCTTGCAGCAGCAGTTGGCCGATCTGGAGGCGCAATTCGAAGCGGAGGCCGATGCTGTGACCACCGCCACAGATCCACTCACCGAAAAACTCGAAATCGTCTCCCTCAAGCCGGCGAAGGCCAATATCTCCGTCCGGCTCGTCGCCTTAGCTTGGACCCCGCATTGGCAGGACGCCCAGGGCCATGTAATTCCAGCCTATTACTGACCGCCCGTCGCTTGTGCTCTTCCCTACCCCTCCCCTTTCCTCTGGCCGCTCGCTCCTCGCCTGAACATCCATCCACCGGCTCAAGCTTTTCGGTCGCAGAACCGATAATTAGTATGGTGCGCCTGTCACGGCGACGCAGTTCTGGCCCACATTATTCATGAACGCTTCTGCTGCGAGTGCCAAGGAGCGAATAGCGAATAGCTGGTAGCGAATGGCTCTGAGCTACTTGCTGCTCGCTGTTGGCTGTTCGCTATTCCGATTTCGCGAGGAACCGTCATGAATCATGCGGGCTAACAGCCACGAGCGGAGGAAGGAGCGATGCCGTCTGTTCTGATCATCGACGACGACGATAACCTGAGAGATTCCCTGCGCCGGACCCTGCATAAGGCCGGGTACACAGTGTCGGACGCCAGCGATGGGAAGCAAGGGCTTCTCAAGCTGGAGACCGTGTCACCGGACCTCATCCTCCTCGACATCTTCATGCCGGGGAAGGAGGGCTTAGAGACCATCGTGGAACTCCGCCGGTCACATCCCGGCGTCCGGGTGATCGCGATGTCGGGCGGGGGCACCAAAGGCATGATCGACGTGCTCAAGGCGGCGACGTTGCTCGGCGCTCGGCGAACGCTGGCCAAACCCTTTAGCCCTGAGCAATTGCTCGAAGCGGTGCGGGCGGAAATGGTAGTGGCAGACCGGTCGTGAGACTTCCCATATGTGGCTGATCGCTCGCCTTCGCACGTCATCTCCCCTCGCGCATCTGATCATCGGACTCACAGCCGTGGCGCTGGTGACGATGGTCATCGCGTGGCGGCATCTTCAGGAACGCCTCGTTGAGCGCGTCGGCACGAGCCTCGCTCTTGCCGCGCACGACATCGCCGGCAAATTGGATCTCTTGCTGGCCGAGCGATACGGGGATCTCCAGATGATGAGTCGTGCCCCTGTCCTACGAGACGGAGATGCCACGGCAGTCACCAACTATTTGCAATCGCTCCGATCGGCGTATCCGGTCTATGCCTGGATCGGGATGGCGAACGCGCGCGGCGCAGTCGTGGCGGCGACGGACCAGGACGATGTCGGAACAGATTGGAGCGGGGAGCCTTGGTTTCGGGAGTTGCAAGGGACCGGGAAGATCGCGGTTCGGGACGCGTCTCCGTCGGCTGAGCTGGGTGGGCACTTGGCCGTGTCGTTTGCAGCGCCGATTTATGCCGGGCAAAACGAGTTCCGCGGGGTCGTGGTGGCGCATATTGGGCTGTCCGCATTCGAGAACCTCTTCACCGGGACCACAACCGCCTTGCAGGCCCAACACGGAACCGGGGTCAAGGTCGAATACCAATTTCTGAGAAGGAACGGCGAGTTGATTGCCGACTCGCTGCGATCGGACGAGGGCCAGACGAATCTACAACACCTCGGTGTCCCGTCCGCGTTGCTGTTCCAAGGGGCAGTATCTGGATACACAGTCGAAAAGCACGGGCGCCGCCGCACGATGGTGATGACCGGCTACGCGCAAACCAAGGGGGCAGCGCCATTAGACCAGTTATCGTGGGGCGTGCTCGTCCGTCTCGACTGGGGCGACGTCATCGCCCCGATTCACGCGTTTCTCTGGAAGCTTGGCGCAGCCGGTGTCTTGGTGTGTGCACCATTCGTGGGGTTACTGCTCTGGCTGGCCGGCCAACTGAAACAAGAATGGGCCAAGACCAAACAGACAGAACAGGCCTTGCAGGCGAGTCAGGATAGGCTGCGCGCCATCATCGACGCGGAGCCGGCCTGCATCAAGGTGGTGGATCCGGAGGGTACCCTGCTTCAAATCAACGCTGCCGGCCTGTCCATGATCCAAGCCGATGATGAGGGTGCCGTCACCGGGCGGCCGGTGTTCCCATTGGTGGCCCGCGAACATCAGGAGGCCTTCCGGAGTTTTCATGTTCGTGTGTGCCAAGGCGCTGCGGCGTCGCTGGAGTTCGAGATCGTCGGACTGAAAGGCGCCCGCCGCTGGGTGGAATCGCATGCCGTGCCGATCCGGCTCGCTCCTCATATGCCTGTCATGCATCTGGCCGTTACACGCGATATTACGGCTGAGAAGCAGGCGGAAGGCCGGTTGGCTTTGCAACATGAGGTTACACACGTCATCGCGAACGGCGATTCTGAACATGAGGCCATTCCGCTCCTCCTCCGGACGATTTGTCATGGGTTGGGGTGGGAGCTGGGGGCCTACTGGGAAGTGGATGGCCCTTCCGACCTCTTGCGCTGCCGGCATGTCTGGCACCGGGGCGACAGCGTGGAAGTGGCGGAGTTTGCCGCTCGCACGAGGACATCGACATTCAGCAACGGCGTGGGGCTTCCCGGGCGAGTGTGGGCGAGCGGGAAAGCGGTCTGGATTCGCGATGTGGTGGCGGACGACAACTTCCCCCGCGCACCGTATGCCGAGCAGGCCGGCATCCACGGAGGGTTGGCGTTCCCTATCACGTCGGGGGATCGGGTCCAGGGAGTCATGGAGTTCTTTGCCCAAGCGGTTCGCGAACCGGACCACGTGCTCCTGCAAGTTCTGGAGACGCTCGCGGGTCAGATTTCGCTGTTCATCTCCCGCAAGCGGGCAAAGGAAGAGTTGCGCTTGGTCGTGGAGTCGGTTCCCAACGGCATACTGATGCTCAACCAAGACGGCACGATTGCGCTGGTCAACGCCCAGGTCGAACAGGTCTTCGGCTACGCGAGACAGGAATTGCTCGGCCGGCCGGTGGAGGTGCTCATTCCCGAACGGTATCGCGCCCATCATGCGGAGCATCGCCGGGCGTTTTGTGCCACTCCGCGCGCGAGGGAGATGAGCGAGCGGCGGGACCTCGTCGGCCTCCGTAAAGACGGAACGGAGTTTCCCGTCGAAATCGGGCTCACCCCGATCGAGACGGTCAACGGATTGCGAACGTTGGCCGTCGTGGCCGACACGGCGGAACGCAAGCGAACGGAGCATGCGCTTCACGCGGCGAAGGAAAAGGCCGAGCAAACGGCGAAGGAAAAAGCCGGCGTTCTGGCGGCGCTGCGGGTCTTTTTCATTTGCCTGGACGGACGCGGCTTGGTGAAAGAGTGGACGCCGAGCGCAGAACTTTTGCTCGGCTTGTCGCTCTGTGACGTCTTGGGGCATCCCTTCCGATCACTTCCCATCGGTTGGAATTGGCAAGAGGTTGAGCCCGCCATCGATCGCGTGCGGCAGAGTCTGAAAGAAGTCCAAATCGACAAACTTGTTTTGAAACAGCCGAACGGTCAGGATCTGTTCGTCAAGCTCCAGATCTCCGCCTTGTGCGACGACCAGGAGACGGGGGTCGTCATCATGGGAGAGGATGTGACGGAGCGGCTGCAGCTTGAGCGGGACCTGGTGCAGGCTCAGAAGTTGGAATCCATCGGGCAACTGGCCGCGGGTATTGCACACGAGATCAATACGCCGATTCAGTTTATCGGAGACAACGTCCGATTCCTCCACGATTCATTCGCCGATTGCCTGGCCGCCATCCGGCGCTATCGCGAGTTGCTGGCTGTCGCCAAGCAGGGAGCCCCGGCGCCGGATGTGATCGGCAGCATCGAAGCGGCCGACGAGGCGGCTGACCTGAGCTACGTGATAGAAGAAATTCCGAAGGCGCTCTCGCAATCCGCCGAGGGAGTCGAACGGATCGCGAAGATCGTGCGGGCCATGAAGGAGTTCGCTCATCCCGGCATCGACGAGAAAGCTCCGGCCAACATCAACAAGGCAATCGAGAGCACCGTGACGGTCGCGCGCAATGAATGGAAGTACGTCGCCGACCTCAAGACCGACTTGGATCCCTCCCTGCCGTTGGTGCCCTGTCTCGTGGGCGAGTTCAACCAAGTGGTGCTGAACATGATCGTGAACGCGACCCATGCGATTGCCGATGTCGTCAAGGGCAGCGGCGAGAAGGGGAACATCACGATCAGCACGGGGCTCGACGGGGAGTTCGCCGAAATTCGTATCGCGGACTCCGGCACGGGGATTCCGGAAACCATCCGCCCGAAGATTTTCGATCCGTTTTTCACGACCAAGGAAGTAGGGAAAGGCACCGGCCAGGGATTGGCCATCGCGCGTTCCGTGGTGGTCGATAAGCACGGCGGGACTATCACGGTGGACAGCGAGGTGGGGAAAGGGACGACCTTCATCATTCGGTTGCCGCTTCACACCACCGCCTCCGGCAAGGCGGCCACGGAGGGGATGCAATGAAACGCCATGTCGTGTTCGTGGACGACGATCCCGGCTTCCTCGACGGACTTCGGCGGATGCTGCGTTTTCATCGCGATCGGTGGGAGATGACGTTCGCGACCAGCGTGGATGAGGCGCTCGCCTGTTTGAAGGAACGGAGCGTGGACGCGGTTATCTCGGATGTCATGCTGCCGGGCCGGACCGGTTTCGACCTCCTGAAAGCCGTCTCAAAATCCCCGCTCTTCGGCCATGTGCCGGTGATCATGATGACGGGCTCCGACCAGCGGGACCTGAAGCGGCGGGCGCTGGACGAAGGAGCCGCGGATCTGCTCAATAAACCTGTCGATGTCGATGATTTGACCGCCCGCATCCGCAACGCGCTCCGGCTGAAGGCCTACGAGGATCAAATCAGGGGGCAAAATGACGAGCTCGAACGAAAAGTCCGCGAGCGCACCCAGGCGCTGCATGCCGCTCGCCTGGATCTCATCTGGCGGCTCGGCCGGGTGGCCGAGTTTCGGGACGAGCAGACGGGCAATCACATTGTGCGGGTGGGGTCGTATTGTCGGGTCCTGGCCGAGGCGCTCGGGCTGCCGTGTGAGTTTGCCGACATGATCTTTCTCACCAGCCCCTTGCACGATCTCGGCAAGATCGGAATTCCGGACGGCATCCTCCTGCAGCCGCGTAAGCTCATGCCGGAGGAATGGGACATCATGAAGCGGCACTGCGCCATCGGAGCCGAGATCCTTCGGCAAGACGCCTGGCGCTGGTCACCACTGGCGGCGCTGGCGGGGGTCGGATCGGCGGATGAGGCCGACGCCAAGAAAAACCCCTTTCTCGCCATGGCGTCCTCAATCGCCCTGGCGCATCATGAGTGGTGGGACGGTACCGGGTACCCGCAACGATTGGCGGGGGAGGCGATTCCGCTGGAAGCGCGTGTCGTTGCGGTGGCGGACGTGTACGACGCTTTGTGTTCGGCGCGGCCCTATAAGCCCGCGTTCGCGGAGAAGACCGTGCTGGGGATCATGAAGGAGAAAGCCGGGAGTCATTTCGATCCCGCCGTGTACGATGCGTTCCTGCGATCGCTTCCCGCGTTCCGTGATATTCGCCGCCGGCTCACCGATCGCGCGGCGGCAGCCTGAGCATGATGAAACACCTGTTGTTTGTGGACGACGAGTCAAAACTGCTCGATGGGCTCAAGCGGTCGCTGCGTCCCATGCGGCACGAATGGAACATGACGTTCGTGACCAGCGGCGAGGAGGCGCTGACGACGCTGGAGCAGGCGCCGTTCGATGTGGTGGTGTCGGATATGCGCATGCCGGGCATGGACGGTGCGCAACTCATGAACGAGGTTCAGCGGCGATATCCGCAAATCGTCCGGATCGTGCTGTCCGGCCACTCGGATCGAGAGATGATCTATCAATCGATCGGCGCGTCGCATCAGTATCTGGCGAAACCGTGCGAGATGGAGAACCTGAAGGCGACCATCCTGCGGGCGTGCGCTCTGCGCGATTTGCTCGGAAACGAGTCCCTCAGACGGTTGGTCGCAGGTATGCAGCAGATCCCCAGCCTGCCGACCTTGTTTGCGGAAATCAAGAAGGAGGCGGAATCCAAGACATCCTCGTTGAAGACCATCGGTACGATCATTGCCAAGGATATGGGCATGACGGCGAAGGTTCTCCAGCTTGTGAATTCGGCCTATTTCGGGCTGAACGGCACGGTGTCGACGGCGAAGCAGGCGGTGAATCTATTGGGGTTGGACACGATTCAGGCGCTCGTCTTGACGGTCCATGTGTTCTCTCAATTTCCGAGGACGATGGACGGGGTGCTTTTTCAAATCGACCGTCTGTGGGCGGAGAGCCTGGCGACCGGCGCACTGGCGCGGGCTCTTGCGAAGGCCGAGAAAGCTTCCGATCGGGAGATCGAGCAGGCTTATACGGCCGGGCTTCTCCACGACGTGGGCGTCCTGGTGCTCGCGGCAAACGTCCGCAACCAGTACGATGCCACCCTCAGGGCTGCATCCAAGGAGCGCATTCCGGTGTGGGAGGTGGAACGGCGGGAGTTCGGCACCACGCATGCGGAAGTCGGCGCCTATTTGCTGGGGCTCTGGGGTTTGGAGACCCCGATCGTGGAGGCGGTGGCGTTTCACCATCGCCCGGCCGACTATCCCGGAAAGGCCTTCAGCCCGCTGACGGCCGTCCATGTGGCCAACGCATTGCGGCAGGAATGGACAACCCCGGCGACCGGCGACCAACCGTCGACCATCGATCCGGCGTACTTGGAGAAACTTCATCTCGCCGACCGGGTGCCGCATTGGCGCGATCTGGCCGGCCGGCTTCAGAAGGAGACGGCGAATGACTGACGCGATTCTCTGCGTAGATGATGATGCCAACATCTTAGAGGGATACCGGCGCCAGCTCCGAAAGGAATTTACGCTCGACACTGCGGTGGGCCCCGAAGAAGGGCTCCGGGCGATCGCGGAGCGAGGTCCCTTTGCCGTGGTCGTGTCCGATCTCCGCATGCCGGGCATGGATGGAGTTCAATTCCTGTCGAAGGTCAGGACGCAGGCGCCCGAGACGGTCCGCATGCTCCTGACCGGCAACGCGGACCTCGACGCGGCGGTCGAGGCCATCAACCAGGGTCAAATTTTCCGGTTCTTGAGCAAACCCTGCCCGCCGGAATTGCTCGCCGGCGCGCTCAAGGCCGGCTTGGCGCAACATGGTCTCATCACGGCCGAACGTGAGTTGTTGGAACGCACCCTGAGCGGCAGCATCGGCGTGCTGTGCGATATCTTGGCGTTGGTCAACCCCGAAGCGTTCGGGCGCTCCTCCCGGATCTCGCGGTACGTTGAAGCGATTGCCGCGCACCTGCATGTCACCGAGCTGTGGGCCATCAAGACTGCGGCCATGCTGTCTCAAATCGGCTGTGTGATTCTGCCGGAGGCGGTGCTCGGGAAGGTCTATCGCGGGGAAACGCTGACGCCGGAAGAATCGCAACTCTTCAATCAACACCCGTTCGTGGCCGCCGATCTGATCGCGAGGATCCCCCGCATGAAACGGGTGGCGGAGATCATTCGGTTTCAGGACAAGTACTATGATGGGTATGGGGTACCGGGGGACAATCGACAGGGCAATGAAATTCCGATGGAAGCTAGAATTCTGAAAGTCGCGCTGGACTTCGATGCCCTCGAGTCCGCGGGCAAAACGAAGACCGAGGCGTTCGAGCAGTTGAAGCAACGTAAAGGATGGTACGATCCGACGATTGTCGAAGCGCTGAAAACGGCGTTTGCCCAGGAGATCAAGTATGAGGTGAGGACGGCCGTCGTTGCGGACCTTCAAGAAGGTATGATCTTGGCGGAGGACATCACTTCCGCCAAAGGAATCCTGCTGGCGTCGAAAGGGCAGGAGGTGAACCGGTCCATGGTCTTGCGACTCCAAAACTTCAGCAGGACGGTTGGAGTGCGAGAGCCTTTCACGGTGTTGGTGCGGATGCAGCAGGCCATAGAAGCGTCATCCGACGCGGAGCCGGCGGCAAGCTCCCCTCGCCCCCTCGACCTCGCTGGGGGTCGAGCCTGAGCGGGGAGTGAAGGCTCGACCGGACTCGAAGCCCTGAGCTTATCGAAGGGCCTTCCTCGCCTACGATTTCGGACTCTTTACCATCAGGTCGGCGATCCGCTCTGCCAGGGCAGCGATCGTCCTGGACGGATTCAACCCGATGGCCTCCGGGATGATTGCCCCGTCCGCCACATAGAGGTTGCGATATCCAAACACTTCGCCGCGATGATCCACCACCCCCTTCTCCGGCGCCGTGCCGACATTGCATCCGCCAAGCGGGTGGGGAGTGACGAGATTTCTCAGCACCGTCCACGTCGGAGGAACCCATGGCGTGCCGCCTGTCGCGGCGGATAGGTGCTTGTGCATGGCGACCATGGCGTTGACGACTGCCTCGGAGTGCGCGATGTCCCAATCCAGTTTGAGGATTTTCCGCCAGGGAGCCCACCAGCGCCTTCCCAGGTAGAGCCGTCCATCGGCAGCATCGACGGCTTGTCCGAACCAGGGCATCACGTTGCTCAGGGGATCACGGACCCGCACGATTTGGCGTAATGCCCCAAGGAGCACATTGAGTGTGCGGTTGGTCGTGCCGGACTCCAACTTGGCCTCCAAATAGTTTCCGAGCAGGTCCGGGAACCCGCCGTCTTCGACGAAGAACTGCTGCTGCTCGACTGAACCGTCCAGAAAGTCGATCGCGCAGGTGATCGTCGGACCCTGGGTGGGGGAAATACGGCGGTTGTCGTACAACGCCGGCGTCAGGAAGTCTCCGTTGGAACTCCAGTTGCGACCGAGGAATCCGCTGATTCCCGGCAACGTCTTGTACTGGTCCCGGCAGCGGAGCAGGAGCTCAGTCGAGCCCAGCGATCCGGCGGCCAGCACCACCCGTTCGGCCGTTTCGCTTCCGGGGATCGTGCGGCCCCGTTCGATGCGATCGAAATCCACGCGGTAGCCATTACCTTGCGGTGCGAGACGGCGAACCAGGTGCAGCGGTCGAACCTCGGCACCGTGGCGTTCCGCCCAAGGAATGTAGTTCAAGTCCAGGGTGTTCTTCGCCTTCACCTGGCAGCCGATATCGCAGTTCCCGCAGTGGACACAGGTTCCTTGCTCCTGGCCCTGGGCATTGGTCCAGGTTTTCGAATGGTTATTTTGAAACGGGTCCGGAAGGCTGTAGTTCCATTCCGGATCGAACGCCACGGCCAGCGGCAGCGGACGGAACCTGGCTCCGTAACCGAGGTTCTCGGCGCCCTCCTTCATCAACTTGTACCGTTCCGTGAGCTGATTGTCGGGAATGGATTGTACGTTCAACATGCGGCCGACCAGGTCGTAGTACGGCTTCAATTCGTCGTAGGTAATCTCCGCCGGCCAGCCGATGTTGAACAGATCCCGTTTCGCTTCGACGAAGACGTTGGCATAGATCAGTGAGCCTCCTCCGACTGCTGCGCCCTGCGCCACCCACATATCGCGAAAACAACGCAGATCGAGCCACCCGTTTTGGCGTTCCGGTTCGTCCTGATCCCAAATCCACGCATCCCCCGGCTCGCGCGGGTAGTCTCCAGGGTCCCACCTCCTCCCTCGTTCGAGGATGAGCACACGAGCCCCGCTCTCGGCCAGGCGGCAGGCCACAACGGCGCCGCCGAAACCGCTTCCGATTACGATGACATCGTATCTGTGCGGCACGGCCTGTTCTCCAACATCATGCCGGTGAGTGTTTTTTCTCCTTCTGCATGATCTTATCCGTCCAGGCGAGGAGAATGGCTGACCCAAGGAAAGTCATATGAATCAGAATCTTCCACTTGATGTGCTCGGGCGATTCTTGGCTCACGTTCACAAAGGCCTTGAGCAGATGAATGCTTGAAATCCCGATGAGTGAGGCGGCGAGCTTCACCTTGATCGTGCCGGGATCGACATGGCTCAGCCAATCCGGCCGGTCGGGATGTCCATCCAGATCGAGCTTGCTGACGAACGTCGCATAGCCGCCGATTACCACCATCGTCAACAGGTTGGCCACCATGGTGATATCGATCAACGAGAGGATGCCCAGCATAAACACCGTTTCGTTCAACTCACGTAAGTTGTGGATCATTTCCCAGAGCTCGACGAGGAACTTATAGGCATAGAGCAACTCCGCCACAATCAGACCCCCATAGAGGGGAGCCTGAACCCATCGGCTTGCGAAGACGACGGTTTCAAAAACGTGCTCGACTGGGTGGGCGGCGCTGTTCTTGATCTCGCGCGTGGCGGTGTGCGGTGCATAACTATCCGACATGTCCCCTCCTTCGTGTGCCTGCTTCCTGGGCCAAGCTTTTCCCCTCGCCCCTTGCCTTGGGCTTATTTCATGCGGCGCGGGCCCTTCGCCCTGCTAGGAGCCTGTCCGACATTGACCTTTCTACTGCGGCGAACGATCTGCAGCCATCTGCGTCGTTCTCGGCCCGAAAAAATCCTCAATGTATTCCAGCGAATACACTTCCGGTTTTTTCGGGCCTGCGGTCTTGCATCTGGCCGCACCTCCTTCGCCTCGTTACGAACGGCAATGTCGGACAGGCTCCTAAAGCGCGCGTATCCTAGTCACTGGATCGAGTCCTGTCAATTTGCGAGAAGGAACAACGAATCAGCCGGGCGGAGAGACGCGGGGAAGAAGGCTTCGGAGTGGCTTCAAAGAACCGTCAGGGCCGGATCTTCAGCTTGTCTGGAGCTTGGCATAGACAGACGCTGCCTGTGACCGGCAGTGGACTTGCAGCTTGTCATAAATGTTGGCGAGATAATTTTTAACCGTTTTGTCGCTTAGGCCCAGCGCGACGGCGATTTCCTTATTGGTCTTCCCTTGCGCCACGAGAGGGAGAATCCGCTCCTCTTGGGGCGAGAGCCCATAATGAGGCTGACGACGGGTCTCCATCGCCCCATGGGTCTTGATCCAGGTCAAGGTTTGTCGGGTAATTCGCTGGTCGAGGTATCCCTGCCCTGTCGCGACCGTTCGAATGGCGCGGATGAGATCATCCGTCCGGATGTCTTTCAAGGCATACCCCTGGGCGCCCTGCCTGATGGAAGAGACCACTGTAGCCTCTTCAGCATAACTGCTCAGGATGAGGATTTGCGCCCTGGGCGCGCCTGCAAGAATCTTCTTGCACGCATCGATGCCGGAGATGTCCGGCAGCCGGATGTCGAGCAAGACGACGTGTGGACGGCGACGACTCGCAATGCCGACGGCTTCCGCGGCGGTTCCGCAGTCGCCGATGACGCGTATGCCGGGGACGAGATCGATCACGGTGCGCAGACCAGTTCGCACCACTTCGTGATCGTCCACAATAAGCACGCGGATGTCTTTGCGAGTCATTGCGTGGCGTCCGGCTGTTCGATGGGGAGTTCGACCATGACGTCGGTCCCCCGGCCAGGTTGCGAACGAAGGTGAAGACGGCCTCCGAGTTGTCGCGCCCGCGCTTCCATGTTGCTGAGGCCGTACCCGACCCGAGTGCGGTTCGTCCGTCGAAATCCGAGACCATCGTCGGTGACCTCAAACCGAACTGTCGGGCCGGATCGTCGCAATGAGATGGCGGCTCGGCGTGCTTTCCCGTGACGGACGCTGTTGCTGAGCGCCTCCCGCGCAATCAAGGCGATCTGCTGTTTTTCCTCGAGTGTGAGTAGCCGAGCGACGGATTCATTGACTGCCAGATCGATGTGCATCGTGCCGACCTGCCGGTACACCTGAGCCAGAGCTTGGAGTTCGGCCGCGAAATCGAACTCCTGCACCCTGTCCGATTGCAGTCCGAGGATCAATTGTCGGATCTCATGAATGAGCCGGTTCAGTTGCTCCACCACATGATCCGTCTGCACTTTCGCTTTCTTCGGCGCCCGACCGCCCATTCGGCGGGCTGCGTCTAGGCTGAGCCCGATGGCATACAGCGATTGCAACACGCAATCGTGCAGATCGCGCCCGATACGGTCACGATCTTGGAGCAACTTGCTCAGGCGTTGTTCGGTCGCCTGGAACGCAATCGCCAGGTCCGGCGAGTTTTTTTGCGCGGAGAGATGATGCGTGCCGCTGTGCGTGAGGTGGGAAAGCCCCGGCGCGCGAGCGGAATGTACGACCGGCACGTCGCACGTTGCTTGTCGCAGACCGTCAATCACCCGAAGTCCGTTACGTTCCTCGCTCACGCACATCCCTCCTTCTTTTCTTTCTTCTCGGGAACCGGACCCCTAGCCCGCATTATTCACGAGCGATTCTGCTGCAATCGCGCAAAATGAGCAGCTAGTAGCGAACAGCTTTTTTAGCGAGTAGCTGGCAGCGACAGACAGGCAGCTCGGAACTTCACGCTCCCATGCTATTCGCCATTAGCTATCAGCTATTCGCTTCTGTTTGAGAGCTATGCGCTACTGGCTATTCGCTGATTTCGCGACGAACCGTCATGAATAATGCGGGCTAGCACCGAATTGTTTTAGGTCACCAACAAATTCTGTACAAGACGAAGAACCAGCCAGTACCATAGCCGCTCTGTTATCTTTTTCGGGAGGAAATGGAAATAGCATGATGAAGGTGTGGATAGTCATATCTGCTGTCTGCATATCAGTCTTGCTGCATCCGGCAATGACTGCTGTCCAGGCCAGCAGGTTTCAGCCGCAGGGGGCAGCGGCGGCTGGGCGGGGGAATGCCTTTGTTGCGCAAGCGGACGATGCATCGGCCATCCACTTTAATCCGGCAGGACTGACTCAAGTCGAAGGCGTTCAGAGCATTGTTGGAACCAACCTGATGGGTGGATCGATCAAATACAAGAGCCCTCTGGGTCTTGATACCAGAGGTGATCTCGGTGGCAGTGTCTCTTCTCCACCTCCGAGCCATTTTTATCTGAGTGCCAATCTGGGGCTCTTGGAGCACCAAGTCTTTCATCGGTGACGCTGGTCATATCATCTACAGCCCCAGCACCTCGTCCGTCAACTCCTTGCCCAGCAGGAAGAACTTGCGGTCGGGATACCACAGCATCCGCCGGCCCTCGGGCTCGGTGACCGAGGTGTAGACGGCGATGTCGGTGCGCTTCAGGTTCTCGAGCAGCGGCACGCCGGCATTGTCCATCAGGAACCGGGTCGGCCCGAACGCGATCGGCTGATGCGCGCCGTATTGGTAGCGACCGACGGCAACGTAGGCCGGGCGGCGGTTCCAGCTCGTGTCGCGCGGGCCCCACTGCTCGAAGTGGCCGTCGTTGTTGTGGTACACGAGCACGTAAAGCCCGCCCGCGAACGCGTAGATCGGACAACAGCAAAGCGGCTGCACGAACGGCTCGCCGCCGTCGTGGCGGAGCAGCACTTCGGGCGCGCGCCAAGTCGCGCCGTCGTCCTCGCTGACGCTATACCAGATGTGGCCGGTGAAGGTGCGCATGGTGCAGAACAGCCGTCCATCCGGCAGCGT
>JBBIQV010000003.1:0-8979 GCA_037442105.1 Nitrospiraceae bacterium
CCGGGACTTCTGGAAGGGGCGTGATTTCCGCTACCGGCGTATTGCGTTTGCACAAAAGAATCCGCTCTCCACTTTTGAGCTTCGTCAAGTACTTGGAGAGATGGGTTTTGGCTTCATGGATGTTCAGTTTAATCATGATCAAATACTAAACTAGCTAGTGAACTTAGTCAAGAGACCGGCGAGTGGGTTGGTGCCGGTATGACGATGAAAGTTGGCTTTGTTCAAAAGCAGTTCACCGGATCATCGGAACGGAGCGCGGCGCGGCGCGGTGAACCTTCGGACACCATGACATGTCCTGTCTGCAGGGTGCGGTCGGGGGTGCCAGCGACAATCATTTCATAATTTTCCCACATGGAAAATGTTTCTCATCTTAAAAGCCTTGCTGTTGCAGGTGGTAAAGCGTTACTGGTTCGGCACGTTGTCGGGTTTACGATCAATTTTGCTGGCGGCGTCGTGTTGGCCCGTCTATTGGGGCCGGAAGTGCTGGGCCTGTATTTCATTTCATATACGCTTTTCCTTATTTTCCGCCAACTGATTGATTGTGGTATCGGAACACATCTGATCCGCCTTCCGTGTGAGCCAACTTCCTTCGAGCTCCGATCGGCATTTACTCTTCAGCAGTGCGTAGGAATTATCAGTGCCGTGGTCGGTCTAGCCCTTATCGGCCCATTTGCCGCAAAGTGGTATGGCCATCATGAATTGCTCTGGCTCATTGGCTCCGCGGGAATCGGAGCCTACTTTTATAGCTGGCAGAGCGTTCCGCTTGCTCTCCTAGAGAGAGGTCTGCACTATCAGAAAGTGGGAGTGATTGAGGTGTCCGAATTGGTCGCTTTTAATCTAGTGGCTGTGACAGGTGCGATTGCAGGAGCGGGAATTGCGGGATTGGCTTTGGGCAATGTTTTGAGGGGACTTGCCCCGGCCGTAGCGGCACGATTACTGAACAAATTGCGAATGGCCTTGCTGCTCGATTTCAGGAGTTCGCGGTCTCTGATGCTAACCGTCTCTCCTATCCTGGGCTCCAATCTCGTCGTCTGGCTCATAATGCTTGCGCCACCTGTTTTATTAGGCTCCCTTGCCGGCGTAAGAGACTTAGGGCTGGCACAGTTGGCCTATAGTCTTTTAGGTCATACGATGGTTGTCGCTTCTATCTTTCAAAGGATCAGCCTGACAGCTCTTTCACGACTTCAGGAAGATATGGGTCGTTTCAATAAGGCGGTCCAGCAATTCTTGCATTTGCTTTCCGTCATTTACATTACTCTTACAATGGGCATCGCCTCCTTCTCGCCATGGTGGATTCCGCTGCTCTACGGAGAGCGATGGGCTGAGATGGACAGAGTCATGCTTGTTGGGGCTGTGCCTGTCACAGCCTCGGCCCTGCTATCCATCCTTCTATCAGCTCTGCTGGCCAAAGGTCAGGCATCTCTAGTCCTCAAGCAGAATATGCTTCATGCTGTGATCTACTGGGTTGTGTTGAGTGCGGCCGCTTCATCTTATAAGGCCCTTGCTGTTCCCGTTTCTCACCTTACAGCGATGTCGGCGGGATATCTGTTTCTTGCGGGTTACCATACATACTGTGGGAAGCTCGATTACAAATCTCTTGCTCTCACTTTTATGGCGGGCGTAGCGATTATGGCTCTTTCTTGGCATGCCGTGAGGGAACAAACCTTACTCCTCCCAATTGGTCTGTGGGTGATCTTTGTGTCTCTATGGGTTATTCTCTCGCAGGCAACGAGGGAGCAGCTTCTGACCGCACTTCGAGCAGTCAAGGAGGGATTCAGTTGAGCGATTGCCCCGTTTGTGCAAGGCAAACAAACTGTGAGTTTGTCGAACAGTATGGAAGATACACTCTCCGCTATTGCCGGAATTGCTACGTGGTGTTTTCTGATCCAATGCAGAATCCCGGATCAGAATGGTATGAGCGATCCGAGATGTACACGCTTGGGAAAGCACTCAATCAGACACCGGGCTGGCATCATAAACAATTTATTCAAGATCGTGGAGCCTATGGTGAAGATCTCCTGGACGTAGGCTGTGGAACGGGGGGGTTCCTAAGCGAGGCCAGAAAGTTAGGGTATCGAGCTGTGGGTATCGATTTTGACAGGGACAATGTCGAAATAGCCCGGGAACGTTTTCACTTGGAGAGGGTCTACTGTACGTCTCTAGAATCCTTTCTGCAGGTACACACAGATAGCAAGTTTGATGTTGTGACTTTCTTCGAGGTTTTAGAACATATGGATGATCCCAATCGTTTTATCGGCCTAGTCAAGGCGGGTCTTAAACCTGGAGGGTACATTGCTCTGAGTGTGCCGAACCGTGAGAGATTTTTGGATCCTCTTGGCGAAGGGGATTATCCTCCCAATCATCTCACTCGATGGAATGCCCTTGCGCTTCGAGCCTTCCTGGAGAAAAACGGGTTTGAGATCATCAAACTGGTCATCAAAGAATTAGGCGCTGATGATGTGGCCGGAGCGTTGAAGGCGAAACTACGCTTCCGTATTGCCCATAGAATGATCCAAAGAGGGAAAATTCATCAAGACCAAGTTCTCATTCGGAAAGCTGCAACCTTGATGAAGATAAAGGACCTTACTTTCAGGCTCATCACAACACCGCTCACACCTCTTTTAAAAACCCTCAAGTTCCAAGGGACAGGACTGTATTGCTTGGCGAGGTTAAAGTGAGAATCGCCGTTCATGCCAAGGTGTTAAGCGAGGAGCAGCTCAATGGGATTGGAGTCTACACCTATAATGTCTTGAAGGCACTTTCGAGAATTGATACCAAAAACGACTACACGCTGTATTCGAACCAGCCCATCGTTCATCGATTGCAAGCCGAGAATTTTAATGAAAATATAGTCTCGTTTCCCGCGCTCTGGTCTTACCTTCGTTTCCCATTTGAATTCATCAGCAATAAATATGACTTGCTTTTCGTCCCTAAAGAGATGGTGCCCCCTATCAAGAGACCCAAGACAATTGTTGTGTGTTTTGACCTCATGGGTTTGCTTTTTGCTGATCGTATTTCCATGAAAGGCAAAGTCCATTTTTGGGTCGCAACGCATTATGCACTTCACGTTGCTGACAAAATTATTGCCATATCGGAATCAACCAAAACAGATATCATCGAAAAGTGTGGAGTAGATCCAGACAAAATCATGGTGACACCGCTAGGTTACGATGAAGAGCTCTATCAACCACGGCAGGATAAGAATTCAATCCAGAAAATAAAAGCCAAATACGGGGTAACAGCGAATTACATCCTTAATACTAGTAGCCTCTTATGGTACCGAAAGAATATACCGAGGCTTATAAAGGCCTTTCATGCCTGTAAGTCTAGAATGCACATCGATCTTCAGTTAGTCATCACAGGGAAAAAAGGGGAGGCTTACGGGGAAGTGGTTAACCTGCTACATGCGTTAGGGTTGGAAAAGGATGTGATCTTAACCGGCTATGTGCCTAGCCAGGAGATGCCCTTTCTTTTGAATGGCGCGGAAGCCCTGGTGTTTCCTTCCTTGCATGAAGGTTTCGGCCTTCCCCTTGTGGAAGCGATGGCTTGTGGCTGTCCTGTGATTACTTCCAACTGTTCTGCGATGCCTGAGGTTGTCGGTGACGCAGCGATTCTGATTGATCCGTATAATGAGGAAGAAATTGAGGCGGCCATGACAAAGGTGGTAGGCGACGCAGAGCTGAGGATACGTATGAAAGGAAAAAGTTTGGCACGGGCCAGGCAGTTTTCTTGGGAACGAACCGCGAGGAAGACATTAAAGGTGTTTGAGAGCTTGAGAGGGTAGTCAAAAGAAGTGGCAAATCTTCGCGTCGTGTTCGTTTGGCATGCGGCTGTGGAGCCAGAGTACCGAAAACTCTTGGCTGCGATTGCGGATTGCGGCGTGGATTTGCTTGCGATCGTTCCCACAGCATGGACTGAAGGGGGCAAGCTTCTTAAAGTTCGTTCTATGGCTTCTGATAAGGGGTGCCGGATTGAGGCCTTGGCTGCTCTTGGCCGCGATCGGGTGAAGCGCTTCTTCTACCCAAACATCCCACGCTTGGCCTCGCTGCTCCGGAGCTTTTCCCCGGATGTGCTCCATGTTTTCGAGGAACCGTATAGTCTCTGCACCTTCGAGATCCTGCTTCTCAAAAAGCTTGTTGCTTCTAAGGCGCGGGTTGTGATTCACACGTTTGAGAATCTACCGACCGACCATGGAGTCCCATTTGCTGCTTCCGAACGGTTCTGCTTTAAGCATGCTGACGCTTTCATCAGCGTTCCCGAAGAGGGAATCAATGTGCTGAGAAGTAAAGGGTATCGGGGGCCAATTCATTGCATCCCAATTGGCTTAGATGCAAATAAGTTTTACCGCAGAAATAACCCCTTTGATGATCTGGCCTTCCTCGAAGCGGATTTATTGAACGCGTTAAGAGCGGACACGTTCAAGATTGCCTACGTGGGGCGGTTAGTGCCGGAAAAGGGCGTTGATCTCCTTGCCGAGGCAGTGGCCTCGTTGCGGGCCAAGGGGATGGACCTTGTCTTGTTCATCGTCGGAGCAGGGCAGTGGAAACGAGACCTTGAACGCCTGGTTGAACAGAAGGGGATCGGGAAACAGACCTTTTTCCTTGCCCCGCTCCAGAGTTCGGCACTTTCAGCTTTCTTGTCTTGTATGAATACCTTGGTTCTTCCCTCGCGAAGTACGGGACGATGGAAGGAGCAGTTTGGGCGGGTGCTGATCGAGGCGATGGCGTGTGGTGTCCCGGTGGTGGGATCCTCTTCCGGAGAGATTCCAAATGTGATCGGCGAAGGCGGTCTTATTTTTAAGGAGGGCGATGTAGAGGATCTCGTGGCAAGGCTCTCACTGCTGGCCGGTGATGATGTCCTGCGAAAAAGGCTCGCTGCAAAAGGGCGAGCGCGCGTTCTGGAGCGATTCACTCACGAAAAGGTCGCCGACGGGATTGTATCCTGCTACAAAGAGATCCTCCGCGAAGCAGTTCATCACACATCTGCCGATGAGGCATTACGCGTTTAAACGGAAGACGTGGATCATTTTGATCCACGCCATAGATACGATGGGGGACTTGGCTGTTGCGCTGGGACGGAGAATCTTCCCACGCTACGCTCCAGTGGACGCCACAACCCTCCGGCGAACCGAATTCGCCAACATTCTAGCCGTCCGTCTCGACCATGCAGGGGATGTGTTGCTCGTGCTCCCTGCCCTCCGAGCCATTCGGGAGCGATTTCCAAAAGCCCGTGTCTCGGTTCTGGCTGCCTCGTGGAGTCTGGAACTATTGGAGGCTCAGGATTGCATAGATCATGTTTTAACCTTCGATGCGCCATGGTTTGCTAGAGGACACCATGGGGCGGGGTGGTGGAGTGCGATACCGCTGCTGCTTCGCCTCCGGCGAGAGCGGTTCGATCTGGCTCTTGAATTCCGAGGTGATATCAGGCATAGCCTTATTCTCTGGCTTGCAGGCATAAGAGTGCGGATCGGCTATGGCGTGACCGGAGGGGGCTTCCTCTTGACACACGAGCTGGTTCATGCACCAGGGCAACACGAATCGGAGTATGATCTTGACCTGGTCCGATACCTCGGATGGCAGGGACACATAACAGTCAAGCCGTTTGAGCTTAAGCAAGAGGATATCCAGTTCGCTGATCGTCTCTTCGCAAGTCTAGGGTGGACTGCTGACAACGTTCTGGTGATTCATCCCGGTGCGGGGTTGCGATGGAAGCGTTGGCCACTCGACCGGTTTCAGAGGACCGCTGTCTGGGCACGTGAGCAACTTGGCGCCCAAATTCTCGTTGTGGGCGGGGGAAGTGAGTCCAACTTGGGAGAAACAGTCGCGTCAGGTTCTGAAGAGATCATCAATTTATGCGGGCAACTCACATTGCGCCAACTTGCTTCCGTGCTTTCGAAGTCACGCGCTTTCCTTGGCAATGACTCGGCCCCAGCGCACATAGCTGCCGCCTATATTCCAGCTATTGTGATCTTCAGTGGGGCGAATGATCCTGACCGATGGGGTCCGCTGGGCTCTGGTGTGACCGCCCTGTATCACCCTGAAGCCTGCGGTACCTGTCCGCGCAACACTTGTCCGACAATGAAATGCCTCGATGCAGTGGCTGTTGAGGAGGTTGTTCGCGCGCTCCGCCACATCTGGGAGCCTACGGTTCGATGAGAATTGGTGTGGACTGTAGGGTGATTGGCTCACAAATGCACGGCATCGCGAGGCATTGCCTGAATCTCGTCCGCGCTTTTGTGGAGCTAGACGATGTGAATAGTTATGTTCTGCTTGTCTCGAGAGCGTGCCCCAGGGAGCTATTGCCGGTCGGCCATCAGGTAACTATCCAGCAATGCGATCTTCCGTTGTACGGCGTGAGGGAACAGCTACGACTTCCGGTCCTTCTCCGGCGCATGAAGCTGGACCTGTTCCATTCACCAACCTTCATCGCTCCCGTACTCCAGGTATGTCCGACAATAATGACGATCCATGATCTTATCCATATCTTGTTTCCGGAGGATTACACGCTATACCACCGTTTCTACTATCAGATAGTCGTCAGAGCCGTTGCTCAACGTGCCGCCCGGGTGCTTACAGTCTCGGAGGCATCAAGGAGGGACATCATTCGTCTGCTCCAAGTCGAAGGTGACAGGATAGTCTGCATCTCAAATGGAGTTGAATCCGGATTTCATCCTGCTTCGCAGCCAGATGCTACCCGAAAAGCATTGCGCGAAAAATGGGCGATCGATGGCTCCTTCATTTTCTGGGCTGGTAACCCTCGACCGCATAAGAACTTGCTTGGGGCCCTGCAAGTGTTTCAGGAAGTTCGTCGTGATTATCCTCGCCGACTTAGCTTGGTCGTTCATGGCGTATCAGAGGATGAGGCATTCCGAATAGCCGGCTGTTTGGCACCGCTGGATGGCGTCCTTTTCATCAATCGACTCGCCGATGAAGATATGGTCGAACTCTACAGCTTGGCGGAACTCTTTCTCAGTTTATCCCATTACGAAGGGTTCTGCTTGCCCGTCCTCGAAGCCATGGCCTGTGGCGCACCAATTGTGGCGTCGAACATTCCAGCAATAGCCGAAACAACGGCTGGCGCGGCCCTTCTTGTTGACCCTTGCGACACACCACTGGTGGCGAAGACTATCCGCATGGTGTTGGAAGACCGCGAGCTTCAGACCGAGATGCGGAAGAAAGGGCGCGAAAGATCCCGTATGTTCACGTGGAGGCGAGTGGCCGAACGGGTCCTAGCTCTGCATGGGGAGATTATGACGGGAGCGCTCCGTTGAAAGTTGCGATCGTGCACGACTGGCTGACCGCTATGCGGGGCGGGGAACGGTGCCTGGAGGTGTTCTGCGAGCTGTTCCCCGATGCGGACATTCTCACCCTTGTCCATGTGAGGGGAGCAGTTTCTCCGACTATCGAAAAGCATCCGATCCGAACGAGTTTCATTCAGAGCCTGCCGTACGGTGTCTCGCGCTACCGGTACTACCTTCCGCTGTTCCCATCGGCGATCCGATCCTTTGATTTATCCGGTTACGATCTCATCCTGAGTTCGAGTTCCTGCGTGGCCAAGGGTGTCCTGGCCCCACCGCACGCATGTCACGTGTCCTATGTCTATACGCCGATGCGGTATATCTGGGATCAGTATGACGCCTACTTCAGCGCCGGGCGTTCGGGTTGGTTATCGAGAAGTGGCATGGGCGCGGTCCGCCGTCGCCTTCGAGAGTGGGACGTTTCATCCAATAGCAGTATCCATTCACTGCTCACCATTTCCAATTTTGTGGCCGGAAGGATCAAGCAGTATTGGGGTCTCGATGCGACTGTCGTCTATCCACCGGTGGACTGGCATGCATTTCGGGCGTCCACCAGGGACGACGGTTATGACTTGATAGTGGGCGCCTTTGCGCCCTACAAGCGGATGGATCTCGCCATCGAGGCGTTCAATCGAATGCGGAAGCCCTTAAAAATTATTGGCAGCGGACAGGACGAGCGGCGGCTTCGACGAATCGCAGGACCTACTGTGGACATGCTGGGCTGGCAGCCGGATCATGTCGTCCGCGAGTATTATGAGCGATGTCGTGCTCTGATCTTTCCCTCCGAAGAGGATTTTGGAATTGTGCCGCTCGAGGCGATGGCTTGCGGGAAACCTGTGATTGCCTACGGCAGAGGAGGTGCAGTGGAGACTGTGGTGCCCATCAATCAGCAGGAGGCAAAGGACAAGAGGCAAGAGGCATTGAGCAGCAGCGTGGCGGGATCAAATCTCGAACCACGTGCCCGGAGCCGCGTGCCTCCTACAGGGGGTGTTCTTCTATGAGCAAACAGTTGAGGCGCTTACCCAGGCGATTCACGTGTTTGAGCGTCATCGAGGAGACTTTGACCCGCACGCGATTCGTGCGCATGTGGCGCCTTTTGACCGGATGCACTTTAAAGATACAATGCGAGCCTTGATCCAACAGACCTACTTGGCTTTTCAGCAGAAAAGATCATGCTGAAGCAGCACGCGAGATTTCTTCAGAGTCTTCTGCTCATCTTCGATCTGACCGTGATCTCTGCCTCTTGGGTCACGGCCTACTATTTGCGCTTTCTGGAAGGTCTGGCGCCGGTCGATAAAGGCATCCCACCCTTCTCCATCTATCTGTGGCTGCTTGCTCCCATCGTCTTGGTGTGGGGAGTCTGTTTTAAGACGTTCAACCTCTACCGGCCCCGGCGCATGGGCTCCCACCTGGCGGAGTTTCTCGATATCGCCAAAGCCAACACGCTTTCGGTTCTGGTCCTGATTTCCCTCACCTTTTTTGTCCGTCAGTTTGACTACTCCCGTCTGGTGTTTCTCTATTTTTGGCTACTCAACCTTTTGGCGCTGGGTTTCTCGAGGATGTTGTTTCGGGAAGGACTGCGGTTTTTGCGAAAGCAGGGATACAATCAGCGGCACTGCCTCATTATTGGCGCGGGGAGACTCGGCCAGCAAATCGCGCATTCCCTTTCGCTCCATCCGGAA
>JBBIQV010000003.1:8989-63569 GCA_037442105.1 Nitrospiraceae bacterium
TCAAGGTCCATGGGTATCTGACCCGTCACCCGCAAAAGCTTGGACACACGCTCGAAGGGGTGCCGGTTATCGGCCTCTACGGAGATCTGGAAAAGTTTGCGCCGGCCTTAGACATTGTCTTTCTGTGCCTCCCGCCGGATGCCGAACAGCACGCTGAAAAAATGTTGAACTACTTGGCCACCACGACCGTGGAAGTGAAAGTGCTCCCAGCCATTTATGAGTTCAGTACGCTTCGGGCGGAAGCGGAGATGTTCGAGGGGTTGCCCGTCATTACGTTGCAAGGGTCTCCGCTGTACGGATGGAATGTGGTGCTGAAACGAGCCAGCGATGTGCTCGGCGCCGCCGTTGCACTGATTGTGACCTTGCCGATCCAAGTCTTGGCGGCCGCGTTGATCAAACTGACCTCTCCCGGGCCGATCTTTTTCGCGCAGGAGCGGATGGGATTGGATGGAAGACCATTCTCGATGTTGAAATTCCGGACGATGCAGGCCGACCATCCTGGCGATACCGTCCTGCTGACGCCTAAGAATGATCCTCGGGTGACCTCTGTCGGCCGCTGGTTGAGACGCACGAGCGTTGATGAGCTGCCGCAGTTCTGGAACGTGTTAAAAGGAGAGATGAGCATCGTCGGTCCCAGACCCGAACGATCATGGGTGGTCGAGCAGGTGCGCAAGCAGATCCCACTCTATATGCTGAAGCACAAGATGAAGGCCGGCATTACCGGCTGGGCTCAGGTGAATGGTTGGCGTGGGGACACCTTGCTCGAGAAGCGGATCGAGTACGACCTTTACTATATCGAGCATTGGTCCCTCTGGTTTGACATGAAGATCATGCTCTTGACGCTGTGGCGTGGACTGATTCACAAGCACGCGTATTAGCAAGACGAAATATGCTATCCCAGGCTGGGATCGCGATGCCGCATTGGCGGGAAGCGTTGACACGGTTCATGAAAGAGGTTAAGGCTATATGAAAATTAACCCGGAGCGTTGGCGATGAAACGCGCGTTGATCACGGGCATTACAGGACAAGATGGGTCGTACCTGGCCGAACTGCTGCTGCAAAAAGGCTACGAGGTGCATGGTCTCATTCGGCGGGTGGCGATCGAAGACCCTGAGCATCGGTTGTGGCGGCTTAACCCTATTCGAGAACATCTTCGCCTCCACGCGGCATCGCTGGAAAGCTTGCCGAGCATCTATCGCGTCCTTCAGGCGGTCGGCCCCCACGAGTGCTATCACCTCGGCGCTCAAAGTTTTGTGGCGTATTCGTTCGAAGACGAATTTTCAACATTGAACGCGAATATCAACGGCACGCATCACATGCTCGCCGCGCTTCGAGATGTGGTGCCGCACTGCCGGTTTTATTTTGCGGCATCCAGCGAGATGTTCGGCAAGGTCGAGCAGGTTCCTCAGAATGAATCGACGCCGTTCCATCCCCGCTCCGCCTATGGCATCTCCAAGGTGGCCGGTTTCGACCTGACGCGGAATTACCGTGAAGCGTACGGCATCTTCGCCTGTTGCGGCATCTTGTATAACCATGAGTCGCCAAGGCGCGGATATGAGTTCGTGACGAGAAAGATCTCGTCCCATGCGGCAAGAATCAAGCTGGGTCTGACAAAAGAATTGCGACTCGGCAATCTGGAGTCCCGGCGCGATTGGGGACACGCACGCGACTATGTCGAGGCGATGTGGCTGATGCTCCAACAGGATCGGCCGGGGGACTATGTGGTCGCCACCGGCGAGCAACATTCGGTACGCGAATTCGCCGATGCGGCGTTCTCTCACCTGGGGCTGGATTATCGTGAATATGTCAAAGTCGATCCTCAATTTCTGCGTCCGGCCGATGTGGAAACGTTGCTCGGAGACGCGACAAAAGCCAAGCGAGAACTGGGCTGGTCCTGCCGAACCAAGTTCAAGGAACTGGTCGAGGAGATGGTGGAAGCCGATCTTCGGTGGTTGACCGAGCGTGGGCCAGGCAAGCACTGAATGACATCTGCTTCAACGCGCAACACCTCTGTTCGCCGGAGCCGGTTCCAGCGCAAGCTTGGAAAGATTCGTTTGTTCGCCACCGATGTCGACGGAGTCTTGACCGATGCCGGCATGTATTATTCGGAGTCGGGGGATGAATGGAAAAAATTCAACACGCGGGACGGGATGGGGATCAAGCTGCTTCAGAAGGCCGGACTCATCACGGCTATTGTGACGATGGAGCGGACGAAACTCGTAAACCGTCGGGCGGAGAAACTCGCCGTCCCTGAAGTGCACCAGGGCGTTACAGACAAATTAGGCATACTTCGCGATATGGTTGCGCGGCATGGACTGACGTTGGAGCAAGTGGCTTATATTGGTGATGACGTCAATGACGTGGAGGCCTTGCAAGCGGTGGGGTTCTCCGCTTCTCCGGCCGATGGGCTGCCGCCGGTGTTGGCCGTGGTGGACTACGTGTGCCGAAAAAAAGGCGGCGAAGGGGCGGTGCGGGAGGTGGCGGATATGATTCTGGCCGCGCAGGCGCCCGGGACAGAGGCTCGATGTAAGAGGTGATAGAAACAGGATGACGGCAAAGACTCGAAATGAGGCGAGGGACACGAGGCAAGGGGCGCGGGGCGAGGGACAGCTCTTGTGCCCCTTGCCTCATCTTTATCCGGTGATCCTGGCGGGCGGGAGCGGCACGCGGTTTTGGCCATTGAGCCGGCACCTGTATCCCAAGCAATTGCTTCGGATCATCGGCGAGGAGACCCTGATCCAGCAGACGATGCGTCGTGTGCTCGGGTGCGCGGCAGCCGGCCGGGTCATGATTTCGACCAATCCGGCGCAGGCCGATTCCATCCGGGTCCAGCTTGGCGAGTGGAAGGATGCGCTCAAGGACAATTTCGTCATCGAACCGGAAGGGCGGAACACCGCGCCGGCCATTGCGCTCGTGGCGCTCGAATTGGTCAGGCGGGATCCCCAGGCCACTATGGTGGTTCTGCCGGCGGATCACGTCATCACAGGGGAAAAACGATTCCAGGCGGCAGTGGCTCTCGGAGCAGATCTCGCGGCCAAGGGCTATCTGGTCACATTCGGGATTAAGCCCACGAGACCAGAGACTGGTTATGGTTACATCCAGCCCAAGGAGCAAGTACGTCTGGCGTCGAAGGGAAAGTTGGTCGGGCATCCGGTCAAGCGGTTCGTCGAAAAGCCCGACGCCGGCAAGGCGGCTCAGTATCTCAAAGCGGGGAACTATTACTGGAACAGCGGCATGTTCGTGTGGCGCGCGGCGACGATTCTCGAGGAACTCGCCGTCCATCAACCGGCTCTCGCTCGCGCGATGGACAAGATCGACACATTGGTTGTGTCGGGGGCATCTCACGTTTCAGTTGACGAGGCGTACCGGAAACTGGCTCCTGTCTCGATCGATAATGGTGTCATGGAGCTTTCGTCGCGCGCCGTGATGATTCCTGTTGACTTCACCTGGTCGGATGTAGGCAATTGGAGCAGCTTGGAGGAGGTTGCCGCGCGCGACAAAGCCGGGAATGTCGTGAGCGGCCGCGTCGTCGATGTCGATAGTCGTAACTCTATCATGTATGCGGATCGCCGCCTGGTTGCCACGATCGGGCTTGAGGACATGGTGGTTGTTGACACACCCGATGCCACTCTGGTTTGCCCCAAGACCCGCTCGCAGGACGTCAAGAAAGTGGTGGAGATTCTCAAGAAGCAGGGCGCGCCGGAGCATCTCGAGCATCTGACGATTTTCCGGCCCTGGGGATCGTACACGGTGCTGGAAGAAGGGCCGGGCTACAAGGTGAAGCGGGTGACGGTAAATCCCGGTGGGCGTCTCTCTCTGCAGATGCACCACAGGCGGAGCGAACACTGGGTCGTCATTGCCGGGACCGCGCGTGTGACGCGCGAGGGAGACGTGTTTGACTTGGCTGTCGGGCAAAGTACGGCGATTCCTGTGGAGACACGGCATCGTTTGGAGAATCCATGCAAAGACACATTGCACATTATTGAAGTGCAAAACGGCCCCTATGTGGGCGAGGACGATATTGTCCGGTTCCAGGACGACTACGGACGTAACGTGAAACAGTGATAGGTGATCGGTGATGCGTGACGAGTTGGGAATTCCTCTGACCGCGCAAGACCGGTCACCCATCACCCATCACTCATCACGGGAGTTAGGAATGGGACTCTTTCGAGAATACGACCTGCGCGGCATCGTCGGGAAAGAATTAACCGAGGACATTGCGGAACGCATCGGGCGGGCCTACTGCACGTATGTCCAGAACAAAGGTATACGAACCATTGCGTTGGGGCGTGATGGCCGTCTGAGTTCACCGGCGTTGCGGGAGAGTCTGCTGCGCGGCCTTCTTGGAGGCGGCCTGAACGTCATTGACATCGGGGCTTGTCCGTCCCCTCTGCTGTATTTTTCTCTGTTCAATTTGCCGGTCGAAGGCGGCATCATGATCACCGGCAGCCACAATGCGGCGGAGTATAACGGTTTCAAGGTCTGTGTCGGTCAAGAGACGATCCACGGGGAAGAGATCCAGCACCTGCGGAAAGTGATGGAGGCGGGGAAGTTCGTGTCCGGGAACGGGACATTGTCCAGCCACCCGATCATCCCCGACTACCTGGCGTACCTCAAGAAGAGTTTTGCCGGGGTCCGGGCTGAGCATTTGCATGTCGCAATCGATTGCGGCAATGGTGCGGCGGCGTTAGTCGCCAAACAGGCGGTCGAACAACTGGGCTGCCGTGTCACAGGCCTCTACTGTGACCTCGACGGCCGGTTTCCCAATCACCACCCCGATCCGACGGTCATCGAGAATCTGCACGATCTGATGAAGGTCGTGAAAGAGAAGAAAGCCGACGTAGGGATCGGTTACGACGGCGATGCCGACCGTATCGGCGCCGTCGATGAAAAGGGAAATGTTCTGTGGGGTGACCGGCTGATGGTGATTTATTCGCGGGATATTCTTGCGGATAAGCCGGGCGGGACCATCATCTCCGAAGTCAAAGCCTCCCAGTGCTTGTACGACGATATCGCCAAGCGTGGCGGGCGGCCGATCATGTGGAAGACCGGCCATTCCCTTATCAAAGCCAAAATGAAGGCCGAGCAGGCGGTTTTGGCCGGAGAGATGTCCGGGCACATGTTTTTCGCCGATCGCTATTTCGGCTACGATGACGCGGTATACGCATCCTGCCGGCTGATTGAAATTTTGGCCAAAACGAAATCCCCTCTGTCGAGTTTGGTCGCCGACCTTCCTCCGACCACGGTCACGCCGGAAATTCGAGTGGATTGTCCGGACACCATCAAGTTTCAATTAGCCCAGAAGGTCCATGAACAGTGTGCCGCTGCTCTGCAGGCCCGCCGGCCGTTGGGCGCAGCAGGACCTCTGCGGGAATTGGTGACGATCGACGGTGTCCGAGCCATTTTCGAGCATGGGTGGGGGCTCATCCGCGCGTCCAACACGCAGCCGGCCCTGGTGTTGCGGTTCGAAGCGACATCCCAGGAACGACTCACAGCCATTCGCGCCGCCATCGAGGCGGAACTAGACCACGCGCGGCATGCGCTTGGCCGGTAACGGTGACCTTCCACGTCTCTTTCCTGTCTGCTCTCCGCTTCCGGTTCGTTTCAGCTCTCCTGATCCTGCCCGTCTCCTTCTTCCTGAGTGAATCTCCTTTGCCGGCCGGTGTAGCAGGTTCCGCGGACGGGGCGACAGGTCTTGCGCCGAAACATCCGTTTGTGCCGGGCGAACGATTCAGCTATGAGATCTCGTGGCTCGGTATCACCGCTGGAACGGCGGTGATGGAAGTGACCGACGGAGAACGGCGCGCAGACCAGTCGACCGTGAGGTTGGTGACGAGCGCTACATCGAGCCCGTTCGTCACCAAGTTTTATCCGGTCCACAACCGTGTCGAATCGACGGTCGATTTCGACACGCTGCAACCCCGGCGCATGGTCTTCCAACGCCGCGAAGGCAAGCGTAAGAACGACTTCGACTATACGTTCCATCACGCTGAAGGCACGGTTACGGCGGTCAAGGATGGTGTGACGGATACTTTGCCGATCCCGGCGGGGACGCAGGATGCGATTTCCTGTCTGTACTACACGCGAGAATCGTTGTTGCTTCAGCCCGGGGTGTCCTTGACCATGAACGTGCACCACGACAAAAAGAACTACAAGCTTGAGGTGCGGGTGGAAGCCATCGAAACCTTGGAGGGACCCTGGGGGAAAGCCGAGACGGCCAGAGTGTTGGCGATCATGCCCTTCCAGGGAATCTTCCTGAACCAGGGCAATGTCCGTGTCTGGTTTACCACGGATGAACGCCGCGTACCGGTTCGGATGAAGGCGAAAGTGATCATCGGCTCAATCGTCGCGGATCTGGTCGATGGGTTTCGCACAGGGGTCGTTCGGTAAACCTCCCCTTTGATTGCTCGTCCGTGCCGGAACCGATATAATTGCGCGACAACCGCAAGTCGTTTGCCGGCAGCAGTATGAGATATTCCCAGTGAGGAGACGCTGTGTTGTGCATGTAAAGGCGAGGGACTATGGTGCAATCATTTCCGGTAAACTTAAGTCGTTTTATCATTGAAAAACAGCGGACCTATCCCGAAGCGACCGGCGAGTTTTCCATCCTGCTGACGCAAATTGGGTTAGTCGGAAAGATGATTGCCCGCGACCTGCGGCGGGCTGGACTGATCAATATTCTCGGAAGCACCGGCGAGACCAACGTCCAAGGCGAGACGGTCAAAAAACTCGACGAACTCGCCAATGACACCTTCGTCAAAGTCTTCCACCACAGCGGGCTCGTCAGTATCCTCGCATCCGAAGAGATGGAAAAGCCTCTTGAGTTACCTCACCAGTGGCCGCACGGCAAGTACATGCTCTTGTTCGACCCGTTGGATGGGTCGTCGAACACCGATGTGAACATGCCGCTGGGTGCCATTTTTTCCGTGCTCCGCTATGAAGGCAAGGAGCGCCCGCCGTTCGAAGCGGAGCTCTTGCGGAAGGGAACCGAGCAAGTCGCAGCCGGATATCTGCTCTATGGATCGAGCACGATGCTGGTGTTCACGGTGGGGCAGGGCGTGCACGGGTTCACCCTCGATCCCACCATCGGCGAGTATCTGCTGTCGCATGAGCGGATCACGATCCCACCGAAAGGGAAGGTCTATGGGGCGAACGAGGGGAACTATCACAAGTGGACGGCCGGTACGCGGAAATACTTCGACCACATCAAAATCCAAGACAAGGCTTCAGGACGTCCCTACAGCGCCCGCTATTCGGGCTGCCTGGTAGCCGATGTGCACCGGATCTTGCTCGGAGGAGGGATCTATCTTTATCCGGGGGAGGTCGATAAGCCGGAAGGGAAGCTGCGGCTGCTGTATGAGGCTAATCCCCTGGCCATGGTCGTGGAGCAGGCCGGCGGCCGAGCCAGCACGGGGACGACACGCGTTCTTGATGTGGAGCCGAAGACGCTCCATCAGCGCGTTCCGTTGATCATCGGCAGTGCGGAAGACGTCCGGACGGCAGAGGAGTTCATTCAAGATAAACGCGGTTAACCACTCGCCACTCACGATTGACGACTCACGACCCACGGGAGGATGCCATGGCTGATCGAATCCAAGAAATCCTGAGTTGGTACGGAAGCGATAACGCTGGGACCAAGACGAACATCGCTCGCCTGCTGGGTCATGGCACGCTTGCCGGAACGGGCAAGTTAGTCATCCTGCCTGTGGACCAAGGGTTCGAGCACGGTCCTGCGCGGAGCTTTGCGCCGAACCCGCCCGGCTACAATCCGCACTATCACTTCCAGCTCGCCATCGATGCGGGCTGCAACGCCTACGCGGCACCGCTCGGGTTTCTGGAGGCCGGCGCCGGCCAGTTCGCAGGGCGGATTCCGTTGATTCTGAAATTGAACAACCATGATGTGCTGCACGACGACAAGGATCCGCTGTCGTCCGTCACGGGGAGCGTGCGAGATGCCTTACGACTCGGTTGTTGCGCCGTCGGGTTTACGATTTATCCAGGGTCCGCCCACTGCAACACGATGTATGAACAGTTGCGGGCGATTGCGGAGGAGGCCAAGAGTTATGGCCTGGCCGTCGTGGTGTGGTCGTACCCACGCGGGTCTACTCTGAGCAAAGAAGGTGAAACGGCGATCGATGTGGTGGCCTATGCGGCGCAGATTGCGGCGCAGTTGGGCGCCCACATCATCAAGGTCAAGCTCCCCACGTCACATTTAGAGCAGGCCGCGGCGAAGAAGGTCTATGAAGCCGAGCAGGTTCCGATCAAGACGTTGCCCGAACGGGTCAAGCATGTGGTGCAGAGCGCCTTCGACGGACGGCGTATCGTTATCTTCTCGGGCGGGGCCAAGAGCGACGAGAAAACGGTGTTCGAGGAAGCCCGCGCTATTCGCGATGGCGGGGGCTTCGGCTCGATCATCGGCCGGAACTCCTTCCAGCGCCCGAAGGCGGAAGCCGTCAAGTTCCTCCAGACGATTATGGGCATCTATGCCGGTGACATTCCGTAGCCGTAACCTTCCGCAGAGAGAAGGATTGTGACCAGTTACGAACCACCTGTTACAAGGCAGGGAAAAGGACGCTCGTGGGTGCTGCCCGCACTCCTCCTGTGTGCCGGAATCCTCATTGGAGTGATTGTGGCGTCGGATCTCGGCTGGCTGCCGACCGGTCACGCGGTCCCAGAGGCCACGCCTCAAGTCAAGCCGGTCGCGACGGCGGTGCAACCGGTTCTGAGTGGCATGGGCGGCCAGAACTTCGTCGAGATCGCCAAGGCGGTCAAGCCGGCTGTGGTGAATATCTCTACCACGCGCAGTGGGCGAGGCGGAGAAGGGCCGCATGCGTCGCCCTTCGATGATCCCTTTTTCCGCAGGTTTTTCGGCGATGAGTTCTGGCGACGATTCGAGCAACAACAGCCGAGGGAACGGAAGGAGCGGAGCCTTGGATCGGGGGTGATCGTCGATCCGAAGGGTTTGATCATTACGAACAACCATGTGGTGAGCAAGGCCGATGAGATCAAGGTGCTCTTATCGGACAAGCGGGAGTTCAAAGCCAAACTGATCGGAACGGACGCCAAGACCGATCTCGCCATCCTGAAGATCGAAGCCGAGGGGCTTCAGACGGTAGTCTGGGCCGACTCGGACAAGTTGGAAGTCGGGGAGTTCGTGCTGGCGGTCGGCAATCCTTTCGGGCTGACTCAGACCGTGACGATGGGGATCGTCAGCGCGGTCGGCCGGGCCAGCATGGGGATTGCGGAATACGAAGACTTCATTCAAACCGACGCGGCCATCAATCCCGGCAACTCCGGCGGCCCGCTGGTGAATGTGCGCGGCGAACTGGTCGGGATCAATACGGCGATCTTCAGCCAAAGCGGGGGCAACATGGGCATCGGCTTTGCCGTCCCCAGCAATATGGCGCGCTCCGTCATGGACCAGCTCGTCCAGACCGGCAAGGTGGTCCGTGGGTGGCTCGGCGTGTCGATTCAGGAGCTGACGCCGGAATTGGCGGCGCAATTCGCCCTGAGCGATACGAAGGGGGTCCTCGTCAGCGATGTGATGGACGAGAGTCCGGCGAAAAAGGCCGGGGTTGAGCGTGGCGATGTCATCATCGAATTCGACGGCAAGGCCGTGGATACGCCGACGCATCTCCGTAACTCGGTCGCACAGACGCCGATCGGGAAAAAGGTGCTGGTGAAGCTTCTCCGGGATAAGAAATCCAAGACAATGGAGGTGACGATCACCGAACAGCCAAAATCGATGGCCCAGTCAGGTGGCGAAGAGCCCGGTGAGTCGGCGTCGCCTGCCGGCCTGCTGGCCGACATCGAGGTGCGGGAGCTCACGGAGGAGTTGGCCGGCCGGTACGGGTTGAAGTCCGGCGAACATGGCCTCATCGTGGTGCGGGTGAAACCCGGCAGCGCAGCGGAGGAGGTCGGCGTGCGCGAGGGGGATCTGGTTGTCGAAGTGAATCGAAAGGCGGTGACATCACTGAAGGCCTATGAGCGGCTCGCCGCCGGCTTAGCGAAGGATCAACCGGTGCTCTTGCTGGTGAAACGACAAGGGCACACGATTTACCTGACGATCCGACCATGAAGATAGGATTTCAGGTGTCGGTCGTCAGACAGGCCCATCGAGAGGAGGTGAACGAATGGTATCGAGAGCCCTATTCGTCCTTCTCAGTGCGTTGGCTGGGACGGCCCTCTTTCTTAGAACCGGAGAGGCCAGTGCGTACCTGGTGTTACTGGGGTTGGCAGTAGGAGCCGCGACGGGAGGGTTCATCGTCGCCGGAGAATATGCGCTGCGTCAGGTGTCATTCGGCGTCATTGCGGGGGGAACTGCCGGCTTGGCCGTCGGTCTCCTTCTGACCGGACTTATTGAGTGGGTCGGCAGCGCTATCTTCGATGTCGAAACCTTCCTTTTCCACATCGGCGGTCTCGTCTTTCTGCTGGGCCTCCCGTACCTGGGGCTCGTTCTCGGGGGAAGATTCGGTCGAGAGAGATTCCCCGGACCACCGAAGTACGCCGAGGTGGCCGGTTCCGCCATCAGTCCCAAGGTGTTGGATACGAGCGTCATCATCGATGGTCGGGTCGCAGATCTGTGCGAGACCGGTTTTCTGGAAGGCACCTTCATCGTGCCCCACTTCATTCTGAACGAGTTACAGCACATTGCGGATTCGTCGGATTCGCTCAAGCGGGCGAGGGGACGGCGGGGATTGGATATCCTGCACAAGATCCAGAAAATGGCCGGCATCGATGTGCGGATCGTGGATGAGGACTTCCCGCATATCCGGGAGGTCGACGCCAAGCTTGTGGTCTTAGCTAAGAAGGTCGGAGCCAAGATCATCACCAATGACCTGAATCTCAATAAGGTGGCGGAACTCCAGGGTGTCCGCGTCCTCAACATCAATGAGTTGTGCAATGCCCTGCGGCCGGTCGTGTTGCCGGGAGAAATGATTCGCGTGTTTGTCCTGAAGGAAGGGAAGGAAGCGGGGCAAGGGGTCGCTTACTTGGACGACGGCACGATGATCGTGGTGGACAACGCCCGGCGCTGCATCGGGCGCAATGTCGATGTGGTCGTGACGAGCGTGCTGCAGACCACGGCGGGGCGCATGATCTTCACACGGTTGAAGGAAGAAAGCGAGCGGGAGGAGATACAAGTCGCTCGTGGATAGGAGTTTGGAAGGGACACCCCGGCTGGTTCCTCGCACCGTGGCGTTGGTCCCTGCCGCCGGGCGGGGACTTCGGATGGGCGGCGCCGTCCCGAAGCAGTTTTTGGCCCTCGGCGGTCAACCGCTGGTGGTGCATACGCTTCGGGTACTGCAGGACTCGAGCGCCGTCCATGAAATCATCCTGGCCGTGCCGGCGGCCGATCGCGAGTACTGTCTTACGCACATCATCACGCCTCACCACTTCACGAAAGTCACCAAGATCGTCGCCGGCGGAGAGCATCGGCAAGATTCCGTCCGCCACGCGTTGGCGAAGGTCGATCCGGAGACCGACTTCGTCTTGGTCCACGATGCGGTTCGCCCGTTTCTTACCGAACGGATGGTGCGGCAGGTGCTTGAACAGGCCACAATGCACGGGGCGGCCATCGTCGCGCTTCCGATGCGGGATACGGTTAAGCAGGTCGGCAATGACCGTGTGATTCTACGCACGGTCGATCGAGGTCAACTCTGGCTGGCGCAAACCCCGCAAGCCTTCCGGCGTGATTGGTTGGATCACGCGCACCGGAAAGCGCTCGGAGAAGGAATCCAGGCGACCGATGACGCCCATCTGGTTGAATTGTTGGGCCATCCGGTGGTTGTGGTAGATGGAAGCGGCGAAAATATCAAAGTGACGAGGCCGGAGGATCTGGTGATCGCGGAAGCGATCCTGGCGGCACGGCAGCAGCGTGAGGGATAAGGGGCCTGTCACGTATCACGAAGGAGTGAGCATGCGGATCGGCTGTGGCTACGATATTCATCCGCTGGGATCGGGACGAAAGCTCATCTTGGGCGGTATCGAGATTCCCCACACGAAGGGGTTGCTCGGACACTCGGATTCCGATGTATTGGTGCATGCTTTGTGCGATGCGTTGTTGGGGGCGATGGGGGAGGGGGATCTCGGGACACACTATCCGAGCTCCGATCAGCGGTTCAAGGACATCTCCAGTCTGAAGCTGCTGGAAGATGTGATGGCCAAGTTACAGAAGAAAGGATACCGGCTTGTCAACGTCGATACCGTCATCGTGGCCCAGGCTCCCCGGTTAAGCCCGCACCTTGTCGCGATGCAGAAGAACATGGCGGAGGTGTTGCGGGTCGATCCTGACCTGGTGAACGTGAAGGTGAAGAGCGGTGAAGGGCTGGATGCCATCGGTCACGAAGAAGCGATTGCGGCGCAGGCCGTGTGTTTGATCGAGACGGCCTAGTCGTCGTATGATACGGCACCTGACAGCCTGTCCTGGAACACGTGCGGATGTTCAAAGCGATTCGACAAGATCTCCAGGCCGTGTTCGACCGTGACCCTGCCGCCACCAGCACGCTGGAAGTAGTTCTGACCTACGCGGGGTTTCATGCGTTGCTCGCTTATCGCATTGCCCATTGGCTACGCTCGAAAGGCGTTCCTTTCTTTCCAAGGGCCATTTCCCAAGCGGCGCGCTGGTTGACGGGGATCGAGATCCATCCGGCTGCCAAGATCGGAACCGGCTTCTTCATCGATCATGGTATGGGTGTGGTCATCGGGGAGACGGCCGAGATCGGCGATTACGTCACACTGTTTCAGGGGGTGACGCTCGGAGGCACCGGCAAGGAGCGGGGCAAGAGGCATCCCACGTTGGGCAATCACGTCGTCGTAGGCGCGGGAGCGAAGATTCTCGGCGGGATCAGGATCGGCGACAACGTGAAGATCGGCGCCAACTCGGTGGTGCTCAAATCGGTACCTCCCAACTCGACCGTCATCGGTGTCCCGGCTCGGATGATCAAGACCCAGGGCGAGCGGGTTCCTGATGCCACAATGGATCACATCAATCTTCCCGATCCCATTGCCGATCGGTTCGCGGCCATCGAGCAAGAACTGATTCAACTTCGCAAGAAGCTCGAAAATCCCGACGATCCCCCGCGCCAGTGACCATCCTCTCGCGCTTTCCCGCTCGTTGACCTCACCCCTCGCCTCCGTTAAGATGCGCCTCCCATGACCACCTATCGCGATGCCGGCGTCGACATCGATGCGGGCGACGAATTCGTTGATCGCATCAAGCCACTGGTGCGCTCGACGTTCAGACCGGAAGTGCTGACAGACCTCGGCGGGTTCGGCGGGCTGTTTCGCCTGCAAGCCGACCGATATGCCGATCCAGTGCTCGTCTCCGGCACGGACGGCGTCGGCACGAAACTCAAGATCGCGTTTCTCATGAATCGCCACGAGACGGTCGGGATCGATCTTGTGGCGATGTGCGTCAACGATATCGCCGTCAGTGGCGCGGAGCCGCTGTTCTTCCTGGATTATTTTGCGACGGGCAAGCTCGCGATCGGCACGGCCGAAGCGGTGCTGCGCGGAATTGCCGAGGGCTGCCGTCAGGCCGGTTGTGCGTTGATCGGCGGTGAGACGGCGGAGATGCCGTCGTTCTATGCGGCGGGTGAATACGATCTTGCCGGCTTTGCGGTGGGAGTAGTGGATCGTCCCAAGATCATCGATGGGCGCACGATTGTGCCTGGCGATATGGTGGTGGGGTTGGTGTCCACCGGACTGCATAGTAACGGCTATTCGCTGGCCCGACGAGTGTTGCTGGATGATGGCGGGTTGGCGGTCGACCGCCGGCTGCCTGAATTGGATCGTTCATTGGGCGAGGTCCTGCTCACGCCGACCCGCATCTATGCGAAGCAGATTCTGATGCTTGCTAAAGAGTTTCCCATCAAGGGGATCGCGCATATTACGGGAGGAGGGATCACGGAGAATCTTCCGCGCGTGTTTCCGGAGGGCTGTGCGGCGAAGATTCGTCGCCGAGCCTGGCCGGTGCCGCCGATTTTTCAAGTGATCCAGACCCGCGGCCAGGTGGAGAGAGACGAAATGTATCGTGTCTTCAACATGGGGATCGGCTTGATCCTCATCGTGCCTCGCGCAGCCGCGGACGGGGTGCTCGCTCGTGCAGCGGAGTTAGGCGATCGTGGCTATCTGATCGGAGAGATTATTCCGGCGCGCGCTGAAAGGGTGGTCGAGTATGTCGACTGATCGCAAGTCGCCGCTGAGGTTGGGCGTGCTCGCATCGGGACGGGGATCCAACCTCCAGGCGATCATCGACGCCATCGAGGCTGGTGCGCTACACGCTACGATGGCGGTGGTGCTCAGCAATAAGAAGGATGCGCAAGCCTTAGAGCGGGCTCGGAAGCATGGTGCCCCGGATGTGTTTCTCGACCCGAAGCCGTTTGCGGGTCGGACAGACAGCCGGGAAGCCTACGACCAAGCGATCCTGGAAGTGCTGCGGCAATATGATGTGGAGTTGGTGCTGTTGGCGGGGTACATGAAAATCGTCACGCCTGTTCTGGTGAAGGCGTATGAGAAACGGATGATGAACATCCATCCGGCGCTCCTGCCGTCGTTTCCGGGGCTTGATGTTCAGAAGAAGGCCTTGGAATGGGGGGTCAAGATTGCCGGGTGTACGGTGCACTTTGTGACGGAGGGGGTCGACGAGGGGCCGATCATCATCCAGGCGGCCGTTCCGATCTTGGACGGGGATACGCCGGAAACCCTGGCGGAGCGGATTCTCAAGGAGGAACACAAGATCTATCCTAAGGCGGTGCAGCTCTTTGCCGAGGGGCGGCTCAAGGTCGAAGGGCGGCGCGTGATCGTCGCAGGCGCCGCAAGCAGCTCGCCTGGCGTACTGATGAATCCGGCTTGAGGAGTTGAGGGATGGTCAATCGCGAAGAGATTCAAGAAGAGCAACTCCGCATGACACGAGTACGCCGGATCGTGGATGTCACTGCCTATTGGCTCGCGCACGAGTTGTTCAGCCGCGAGGAGGCCTTGTCTATCATCGAGCATGCCCGCGGTGAAATCCTCAAGCTGTGTCCCGACAAGGAGGATGTGTTTGAGTTAGTGTTGCGTCCGCGATTTCTTCGCCTGTTTCGCGAGCGGGTGCTGACCGAGTGGGGAGTGGCCGATTCGTCGAACTAACTTCCGGTAGAGTCGGTGCCGCTGGTCGTGTATAATGCGCCAAGAAGTCAGGCGGCGCGAGCGCCGATCTTCCTCCCCGTCTCCTCCGCAGCTTGCGGCTATCGGCAATTCCGCCATAGCATATCCTGCGGTCCAAAAAGGTTCGCGCTCGTGTCTTTGTGAGCTGACAGCGAATAGCTAGTAGCTAACAGCTCAGACTCCGGCTATTCGCTACTTGCTGTTCGCTCTTTGCTCACAGCACGGTGGGGGGCTAGCTCAGTTGGGAGAGCACTACGTTCGCAACGTAGGGGTCGGGGGTTCAAATCCCCTGCCCTCCACCACTCACCCGTTATCCTTCCGATACACGACGTCTACCCGATTGAGATAGTCCTCGAGCGCGTGTGTCTTCTGCTTGAGGGTAGGGATGTCGTGTCGAACCGCTGCATGCTCGATTGCCGCGCCGATCTCGCTGATGGCATCGAACCCGTATCCTCCGCCGTCTCCTTTGAGGCGATGGCCTAGCATCCGAACGGTCTCGAAGTCCCCGCACGGGATTGCGGTCTGCATGACGACGATATCTTTCCGCCGGTTCTCCAAAAAGCCGGGAACAATGTCCGCTAAGTCCGGGTCGATGTGCACGATGAGTTTCTCGCCGGGGGCGGGGTTCGTTGGCTGGGTCATCGCCGTCGTTTTCCTTTCACGGTGCTAAGCACTTTCAAGAGGATTGCCTTCTTGATCGGCTTGGTCACATGAGCGTTACAGCCGGCTTCGAAGATCCTACCCGCTTCCTCCTTGATGGCCATCGCGGTCAGCGCCACGATCGTGGTCGGGGTCATCTCGTGTTTGCGCTCCCAGGCACGGATGGCTTTCGTGGCGCTGCAGCCGTCCAGTACCGGCATCTGCATGTCCATCAGAATGACGTCATACCGTCCGGATTTGACTTTGTCCACGGCGATTTGGCCATTGTCGGCGACATCGAGGTGGTGGGGTGTCTGTTTGAGGTATGACTGGATGAGCAACTGATTATCGGGTGAATCTTCGACCAGCAAAATGTTCAGCGGCTCGGCCGGGGTGTCGAGGGACTGGGGGGGAGACTGGGTGTCAGGGAACTGGTTCCCTTTCGTCCGGCTGAGGGCGATCATGATCGTCTGCAGCAACTCCGAAGGACGGATGGGTTTGACGAGGTACCCGCCGAGCTGCAAATCGTATGTGCGCGCGATGTCATCGGCCCATCGGTCGGAGGTCAGCATGATGATCGTGAGGCCGTTCAGGTTGGGCCGCTGTTTGATTTCCTGCGCCACGTCGAACCCGTCCAGGCCCGGCATGCGACAATCGAGGAGCAACAACTGGTACGGCGTACCGGCTTCAGCCGCGCGCTGCAACTCGGCAAGGGCTTGCGGTCCGTTCGCGGCCTCCGTCACAACAGCGCCCCAGGCGGTCATGGTTTCGCGCAAGATGAGAAGATTGGCGGGATAATCGTCGACGACCAGCGTGGCCATCCCGGCCACATCGAACAGCATTGGGGTGGTTACAGGAGGGGGGTACGGTTGCACAGAGAAACGCGCTGTGCAATGAAACGTACTCCCCTGGCCGACTACACTCTCAGCCCAGATACGTCCGCCCATGAGGCGTGAGAGATGCTGGGAGATCGACAGGCCCAGACCGGTTCCCCCATATTTGCGGGCGATCGACGAATGGGCTTGCGTGAAACTGTCGAAAATGGCCTCGAGCCGATCCGCCGGGATGCCGATCCCGGTATCGGTTACCGAGAAACGGATGGCACCTGGTTGGCGAACGTCGGGGTCGTTGGTGACCTCCATCAGAACCGAGCCCTTCTCGGTGAACTTGATCGCGTTACCGATCAGATTGACCAGGATCTGGTGAAGTCGATTCGGGTCGCCGATCAGGTGGCAGGGCACATCGGGCGAGACATGACAGGCCAGTTCGAGGCGTTTCTCGTTCGCGCGCATCGCAAGAATTTCGAGGACCCTGTCGAGGACCTCGCTGAGGTCAAAGTCGATGGCTTCAAGATCCAAGTGACCGGTCTCGATTTTGGAAAGATCGAGGATATCGTTGAGGAGGCTCATGAGGTTGCCGCCCGCGCGGCGGAACACACGGACGTACTTCCGTTGCTCGTGCGTGAGCTGGGTTTCCCATAGAAGATCCGCCATGCCGATGATGGCATTCATGGGAGTCCGAATCTCGTGGCTCATACTGGCCAGGAATTCGCTCTTGGCCCGGCTCGCGACTTCCGCCGTCTCCTTCGCATCGCGCCACGCTTTCTCTGCGTCGCGCCGTTCAGCCGCTTCCAACGCCAGCGTAGCCAGGGTGGCCAGGGAACTGGCGAAATTCTCCTCGTCGACGGTCCAATGGCGAGGGCTTCCGACATGTTCGTTGCAGAGCACGCCGACGACCCGCCCCTTGTGGCGGATTGGGGCATCGAGCATGGCGCCGATTCCCAAGGGCTTCAGATAGGCGGTTGACAATTCGCGGGTCCGCTCGTCCAGATACGCATCATGAGCGGCGATGGCTCGCTCTTCTTGTTCGAGGGCGGTGAAGTATCCGGGGAATTGCTGCGCGGCCAGCAGCGTGCCGTCTGTATGACGATCTTCGGCTAATTCGTAGAGATCGGACAGGCGGATTATCGAGCATTCCTCGCGGTAGAGCCAGATGCTCGACCGTTGAACTCCCAGGGTATGGCCGCCGGCCTCCGTGATCGCGCGAAAGGCCTGTCGCAGGTCGCCGTTGCAGAGCGCCTCACTCTTGGCTAATTCCAGAATAGTATTCTGGTATTGTCGCAGCATCCAGGTGCGGCGGTTCTGTTCAGCGCGATGCTCGTCCACCTTGCGAGGTCGGGCCGCTGCGGTTTGGTCGAATCCATTCGTTCGAGGCTCACGCCGGTTCAGCTCGGCGGTCGCTTTGTCCAAGGCCGACGCGATCCGGCGCTTAGCCGCCTGTTCGCGGCGTAGCGCGGCCCGCAGCCGTTCTGCGATCGTCGTCGGAGGTTTCCGTTTGACGCTGCGTCCGGCTCGAACGGATGTGGATTTTCTGGACATCGTGAACGACTCCCGTAATCACACAGTTCGACCCGCCCGTGGGGAAGGACGCAAGGGAGAAGAAACGCGGTTCGGAGAGGACAGCGCGATCAACGTTTCGTCGATCATCGTCGGAATGCCTTGGCGAGGCCCTCGCATGGGTATATCGACGAGGGGGGAGCGGAGTCAGTCCTCGTGTAGGTTTTGGACCAACGTGAGGAAACTAGCCTGCTTGATACGGTTTCGCCCGTCCTGCTTAGCTTGATAGAGAGCTTGGTCCGCCGCCTTGATCAAGTCCGTCGGCAAAGCGGAGCGGTTTGGAACCGTACTGGCATACCCCAGACTGATGGTGACCGGCTCGCCGTTGGCGTGGGTAATCCCCAACACTTCGATTTTGTGGCGCAACGTTTCAGCTACCTGGGCTGCCCCGTCCACGCCGGTTCCAGGCAGCACGATCACGAACTCGTCGCCGCCGTACCGGGCGACGAGGTCTCCGGGACGATTGACCGTTCCGGAAATCGCACCGGCTACCTGCCTGAGACACTCGTCTCCTGCCTGGTGCCCATGGTTGTCGTTGTAGGATTTGAAACGGTCGATGTCCAACATAATCAGGGACAGAGGGGCGGACTCGCGGACGCCGCGTCGCCATTCCTGATCCAAGAAGTCATCAAACTGGCGCCGGTTGGTGATGCCGGTGAGGCCGTCCAGACTTGAGAGCCGCAGCAGCATCTGATTGGCTTCCTGGAGCTGTCGCATGACTTCCAGCAGCTCCTGCTCGCGGGCCCGCCGGCGATCGATTTCGTGGACGAGGCGCAGCACGGAGCGGACACGGGTGAGCAGCTCAATCTTGTTGATCGGTTTGCCGATATAGTCCATCGCGCCGGCTGCGAAGGCGAGCTGCAGGTCAACGGGGTCCGTTTTGATAGTGACCATGATGATGGGTGTGTCGCGAAACCGGTCGACGGCTTTGATCTGCCGGCAGGCTTCAATGCCGCTCATGGACGGCATCATGATATCCATGAGAATCAGATCGACCCGGGCCGCGCATTGTCGTACGCCGTCGATGCCCAGATGCCGGAACGCGGCGGACGCTGATTCCGCGACAAGGATGTCGTCGTACCCGGCGGACGACAGAATCGATTGCAGCAGTATGCGGTCGTCCGCCGAATCGTCTACGATCAGAATGCCCATGAGCACTCCCTATTTAGGTGCAGAACGTGTCTCCGTCTCGAAGTCTGCCGAAATGCTAGCAATTAGTCCTTGTAAACACCAGGATAAAGCTTTTTTATGCATGGCGCGCAGAGCCCATGGCTGAACTCAGCCTCCGAATGCTCCTGGATGTATTCCTCCAATTGTTGCCAGAACCCGTGGTCGTTTCGGATTTTTTTGCAGGACGAGCAAATGGGGACGAGGCCTCGCAATACCTTGACCTCACGGAGAGCCTTCTGCAGCTCCTCATTGCTCCTCCGAAGTTCCATCTCGCGCGCCTTCCGGCAATCCATCTCCCGCTTCAACGTCAAAGCAGAAGACACCCGCGCCAGCAGCTCGATGCTGTTCACCGGTTTATTGATGTAATCGATCGCTCCCGCGGCAAAGGCCTCCTGGAGATTCGAGAGGTCGTTCTTAGCGGTGACGATAATGATGGGGATATCGTGTAGATGTGCAGTCGATTTGATCTGCCGGCATGCTGAAACGCCGTCGATTTCCGGCATCAGGAGATCCATGAGGATCAGCGCCACCCCGGCTTCCTGTTGAGGTGGATGGTCCAACCCAAGCCGATCGTAGGCCGCGCGTGCCGAGTCCGCGCAGGTCACATCCTTATGCCCGGCACGTTTCAGGATTGACTGGAGAAGCAACTGCTGGTCCGGCGAATCGTCTACGATCAGGATGCTCATTGTTGGCTCATGCTCGTTTCTAAGTATAGCAGGGGAGACGGATGCTACCGTAGCTTCGCCCGCACCAAATCACTGATCTGTTTGCCATCCACGTTTTGGCCGGCCAGTCGCGCCATCACGGCTTTCATGACGGTGCCTATGTCCTTGGCGGACGAAGCGCCGGTTTCGCGAACCACGGTATCGATGAGCTGGGCAATTTCTTCCGGGGTGAGAGCTCGAGGGAGGTAGCCTTCGATGATGGCAATTTCTTTCAGTTCTTTTTGGACGAGGTCATCGCGGTGGCCCTTTCCAAACTGTTCCGCCGATTCCTTACGTTGCTTGATGAGGGCGGTCATGATGCGACTCATCTCAGCGTCGTCCAGGTCCTTCTTGAGTTCGATTTCTTTGTGCTGTATAGCGGCCTTGATCATCCGGATCACATCAATACGGAGTTGGTCCCTGGATTTCATGGCCTGCTTCAGGTCCTCGGCAAGACGATCGCGGAGCGACATGACTTCCTCCCGGCTTGGATGAGCGACAACGAGTTGGTTGGAGAATACCCGGCCTTCCAGGGGCAGTCAATGTTGCGCGGAGGGGTGTATGGAAGGGTGATGCTTTCCACCAAAAGGGGGAGTAAGATGAATTTGTTTTCTGTGCAGTCGTGGCGAAACGATCATGTTCTGATCAAGGGGGAACGCCATGGCTCAGTATGGCACGGTTCTTTACCCACCGATCGGTCTTCTTCTTGTGTTCGCCCTCGGCTGTCAATCCACGCTGCCTCCTCCTGAGCCGCGGACTTCGGCGAAGGGCACGATGGTGTCGTCGATCGCTGTTCCCATCGACGTTCAGCGGCTAGCCATCGTGTATCCGCAGACCAGCAATGCAGAGTTGCGAGATGCCTACGTGCGGCTGGAAGGGGCGACGTTTCAGCTTAAGGATCAGCGCCCTTCTTTGAAAATCGTCGATCGGTTCAATCTGCCCGCGTTGCTGACCGAGCACCGCCTCCAGTTCGGCGGGGCGGTATCGGAGGAGACAGCCATTCGGCTCGGACGGCTGTTAGGGGTCGACAGTGTCTTAATCTACCGCATTGAGGGGCCTACTTGGCGTGATCGGCTCTTGGCCAGGCAACACAGTGACTTGCCGCCGGTGATCGTGATGAGTAAGATCATCAGGGTCGAGAGCGCCGAGGTCGTGTTTCATAATGTGGTCACGGCTCGTGTCGAGGACCAGCCGGAGTGGGAGTGGTCCTCGTCCGAATCCACCGATTTCCAGCGGTCCAGCCGCGCGGCCTTGGAGCGGGGGATCGCTCAAACGGTTGACGATCTCCGGCGTGCTTTTGAGTAGCACCGGAAGACGGCCTTCCTATTCACATAAAAACGAAGGAGCGGGTATGACGACATCGGATTATCGAAGAACGAGCAAGTGGTCGAGAGGCATGGTATGCGGGGTTGTGTTCGTGGCAGGGATGAACCTAATTGCCTGCGCGGGTGATCCGCCGAAGTCGCCTCAGACCACGCCACAAGCGGTCCGCGGAAACGCCGAGCGCACCTTCGAGAAGCTCAAGCAAGAAGAACGCGAACGGGGCGCAGAGAATCAAGGGGTTCCGAGATAAGCAAAAGGGGATGGTCCGGCGAACGAGGAGAGGTTCACTCCAATCGTGTCCGTCGTGCCGGTAGCAAGTGAGCCAACGGTTTGATCAATGGAAGTTCCCATACCAGCCGGCGGGGAGCGATCCTTTCCACGGCCCTCGGTTCTCTGAACGTTCTTAGCAGGCCGGCCGACACGATCAGCCGAAGCAGGCCGGAGACACAAAAGACCAGCGGGAGGTTCGAGGCAGGGTGGAGCGTGAGTGAGGCTACGCGGACCTCATCGGGGACCACGGTGGCAAGCCAGCTTCCCAGCATCGCGCCGAGAAACCAGCCCACCGCATTGATGGTGTTCGCAAGGGCCACTCCTGTAGGGCGGTCCTCCTGACGCACCGCATCGAACACATAATTTTGCAGCCCCAGCGAAAATCCCGCCCACACCGCTCCCCCCAGGAAGTTGACGCACAACAAAAACGGAAGCGCGGTGCTGACCAGATACAGCATCGGTAAGAAGGGGATAATCGAACCGGTGAGAGTGAGGACTTGTCTGTTCCCGTACTGATCGCTGATCCGGCCCCAGTGCTTCAAAGTGAGAAACTGGCCCAAGGTTCCCATGGCGAGCCAGGCGGCGTATTGGAGATAGGTGAAGTGCAAGTCACGGAGCATATAGATGACGAAAAATGGACCGGCAATCAGTACGCAGACATGCATGAGTCCGGCAAACAGGAGGAAACGGCGAAAATCCACGGTGGCTCCGTGGATGAGAAACCGGCGGAAACCGCCGGCCGTCTTAGCCCGTGATACGGCGCGAGGCTCCGTAAGCTGAGAAAGATAAAATGTCGACAGGCCTCGCGATATAGCAGCGGCCAGAAAGATCAGTGCGAATCCCACCCAAGCCGCATCCCATCTTTGGCCCACATTCAGCAGGATTCCTCCACCGCACAAGGCGACAAAACTGGCAACGGCCATCAACCGGGACCGCCGGGCGAAATAGATGCCTCGCTGGTTTGGATCGACGAGATCCGTGATCAAGCTGTTCCATGGCGGGACTGTGAAGTGTCCGAACGCAAAGTAGAGCACGACACAGCCGATCAAGAACCAGGCTCCGTAGTCCGGAATGAGTAGCGGCAGAGCCAAGATGGGAATCCAGGACAAGGTCTGGCCTGTCGCTCCAAAGAGGACCAGCGCCTTCCGGTGGGGAAACCGGTTCAAGATTTTCACGGAAAAGAGCTGCGCCCAGGTGCCGACTAATTGGGGAAGTGCCGAAAGAATCCCGATCTGCAAGGGAGTCGCGTGCAGGAGGAGCGCGAAAGCAGATAGGTAGTTCTCTCCTCCGCCGAGCGCGAGGGCTTGGCATCCGCCGTCTCGAATCCCGGCGCGCAGGCTTCGTTCTTGCGGCGTCTCTCGGGAAGGTTGTTCAACAGGATTCGAAACGGTCACATTCAATCTCACGGAAGGGCGCCAGCTTTTCGGCGACAAGAGGGGCAGAGTTGACGATCACCCCGCTGGGAGCGATTATAACAGATAAGAGTACTCACGCTATTTCATCGGTTGGTGTGGAGCAAAGATTGACCAGTTTCTTTTTGCTCGATAGGATGACGATGGTGATTCCGCATTCTCGTGACGGTTCGTGGGGAACTCAAAATAGCGAACAGCTCATAGCGGGCAGCGAGTAGCTCAGAGTTATTCGCTCCTTGGCGTGTATAGCAGAAGCGCTGATGAACAATGCGGACTAGTCCTCGATCCTCCAAGCAGGTCACAAGGAGGGTGGACATGATGCTCTATACAATACATGCGCAGCGGCTCATGGTGGGCTTGGTGGCTGGGGCCGTGGTGTTGGGGAGTGCGGGCGCAACGGTTGCGGCGAGGGATTTACTGGCCCCCAAGGAGCAAAGCCAGACCGAGATTGACTCGACGCAAAGTCCATCTTTCGATATCCAGCGAAAGGGTGTCCCTCAATCGATTTTCGTTTGGATCAAGATGGCCCGGAACTATGAAGTCGAGTGGGATAGCTTCGGGCGGAAAGGGTGGTATACCCAGGATCCTCGCCTGAAGCCGGTCGACCCGACTTCGGTCTTTACACCCGACAGCCCGGCCGTCTATATCGTGTTCGAAGTGGCCCCGCTCGAAGATCCCGCACAATTCAGCGCCCAATGGTTTCTGGAGGGGGAAGGGGGAACAATTCCAGCGACGCCGATTGGGTCGGATAGTTTGGAAGTGCCGGGCCATGAGCGGTATGGGTTCCTTGAACTCAAGAAGCCTGCCGGCGAATGGACGAAAGGGACCTACCTAGTCAAGCTCTTCATCACCCCGCTCGGCCAACAGCCGTTCCATGCAGCAAATCAAGTGGGGACTATGCGGTTCACCATCACGGACCAGCCCGTCAAGGCCAGCTCCCCGAACTAACCGATTCCGACACGCAAAAAAGAGGGGCGAAGAGGTATGAAGGAAACCGATCCTGAGAAACTTGCGCTGCTCTATGAACGATTCAAGGATGTGTGCCTGGTCGAAAAAGAAGTCTGGACGGAAATCTTCATGCCCCGCGAGTTCCAACAGGGGGCGGTGCGGACGAACATGCAGGACCGGTATCAGGTGGTGATCGACGATCGAGCGGTGGAGGCGGCTCTTGAAGCGAATATCCCGCTTGGTGGAAAGGCGTTAGCGACGGCGATTCAGAAATATAAAACCCACATCAGCTTCGTCAAAAAAAGCTGAACCGGGGAACCGGCACGGATCAACTCAATGCCGGTTCCTCAGCTTGCCTGTCTGCAAGTTCGAGTCTTACAGTCGCTGCAACGCCGCAATCCGTTCTTCGATCGGCGGATGCGTGGCGAAGAGATGGATGAAGCCGGAGGAGTTCCCTGCGATCTTCATGGTGGCCAAGGCGTCCTGACCGGAGTATTCAAACTGGGCCCGGTTGACCCAGCGGTCGATGCCGCGCAACGCTCCGATCATCGAATCCTTTCCATAGACTCTGGCGGAGAAGGCATCGGCCGCATATTCCCGCCGGCGCGAATGCCAGCTCACGACCAGCATGGCCAGGAACGACAAGACCACCTGCAAGAAGATATACACGATCATGGCCAGGAATGGATTGCCCGCGGAGCCGCCTTCTTCGCGGTCTCCCTGCGGCTGCCCCACCAGTGACGACAGGAAGTTGCTGATGTAGTGTACGAAGGTGTTCATCAATCCTGCCAGCACGGTCGTGGTGAACATGTCGCCGTTGAAGACATGCCCCATCTCGTGGGCAAGGACGGCCTTGACCTCCTCCTCCCTCAAGTTCTGAAGAAGGCCGGTCGAGACGGCGACCATCGAGTTATTCTTGCTGGGGCCGGTGGCAAAGGCGTTGGGGTCCGGCGAGTCATAGACCCAGACCTCCGGCATGTTGATATGGAGGCGCTGTGCGATCTCTTGCACCGACCCATAGATGACGTGCTCGGCATGAGAGCGGGGCTGCTCGATCTGTTGGCAGTCCAGCATGGCGCGGGCCATTTGCTTGGAGAAGGCCAAGCTGATGAACGCGCCGCCGAAGCCGATGACGAGCGACCATACCAACAACTGCTGGCTGAACACCCCGCGCACGTCGATGCCGAACGCCGGCAGGACGACGTTGACGAGCAAGTTCGCCGTAAACGACAGGGTCAAGTAGATGAGAAAGTTTGCGATGAGAAACAGCCCAATACCCTTCAACCACTTCATCTAGACATCCTCCTTCAGAATGACTGGTCGACACATGGGGAAACGGGACGAACTCATTATACAAACGAGTCTGCGAAAATGCATCTTGCCAAAGAATCCCTGATGACAGTGCTATATGAAATAAGGCGTCTTGCGGAAAGGTCAAGGGACTGGAAGTGCCTGATAAGGTTGAGCCAAAGTTGACCGTCCTCCTCCCTTCTGTTAGAACACATCATCGTGAAACGGTTGAAGCAGGTCGTGAGCGGCTTTCTCTTCGTCGGACTCGTGGCCTCGTCGGCTGCTGCCGGAGAGGTCGCAATGCCGGCCCTGCCGGTGGTCGTTCCGATTTCGGCTGATGGGGTTCAACGAGCCACCATTATTCTCGACAGCTACTCCTATTCGCCCGGTCATCTGATCGTCGAGGTCGGCAAGCCGGTGGAATTATTGTTGACCAGCGTGACGATCATTACACCGCACAACTTTATCATCAAAGAATTGGCCATCGAGCAGGATGTGGGAGCCGGCAAGACGATTGCCGTCACGTTCACGCCAACCCAGGTCGGCACGTTTGCCATCTATTGCGACAAGAAATTGCCGTTCTTCCCCAGCCATCGGGAGAAGGGGATGGGAGGCAAGCTCGAAGTGCGCTAGCAGGTGTGCTTACGGCTACCGATTCTCACAAAGACGAACTGCTCCGCGATCTCCTCAAGCAAGTCTCCCGTCTCTTCTATACGACGTTGGTTGTCGTTCCGGCGGGTGTGCGCGATCAAGTCAGCCTCGCCTACATGTTTGCCCGCGCCGCCGATACGATTGCCGATACGGAGCTAATCGACCGGTCCCGCCGCCTGGATTTTCTCAGCCAGCTCAAAGGGCAGTTCGCCGGCGATCAGATATCCTGGGCGCAAGTCCACGAGATTCAACGAGCGGTGGCACCGTTCCAGCAGGATTCAGCCGAGCGAGTGCTGCTCGAACGATTGGAAGACTGCTTCCGGCTCTTTCTGGACTTCTCACCAGACGACCGGCGTCGGGTACAACGGCTCATGACGACGTTGACGCAAGGAATGGAGATGGACCTCACCGTCTTCCCCGGCAAGTCGGCGGAGGATCTCAGAGCCCTCAAGACGCTCGAAGACTTGGATCGCTACACCTACTATGTCGCAGGCTGCGTCGGTGAATTCTGGACCGATCTGATGTGCGCGCATCGGCGCGCACTGTCCGCGTGGAACGTGCGGGAAATGTCCGAAGTCGGCGTGCGGTTCGGGAAGGGCTTGCAATTGACGAACATCGTGAAAGATGTCGCGCACGATCTCCAGCGTGGGCGCTGTTATGTGCCGGAACCGATGCTTCAAGAAGCTGGGCTGAAGCCGCATGATTTGCTTGACCAACAGAATCTTCCGCGCTTCCGGCCGGTGCTGAGTAAGCTTGTCCGCACGGCAGTGGAGCATCTCGATCAAGGTTGGCTGTACACGATGGCGATCCCACGGTATGAAACGCGACTCCGGCTCTCCTGCATGTGGCCGATCCTCTCCGCCGGCGAATCCCTCAAGCTGGTGATGACCTCGCCCGATCTTCTGAATCCGGCCGTGAAAGTGAAAATCCCGCGCAGCAAGGTCTATCAGATTATGGCCTTGACGACCCTCACCGGCGCCTGCGGCTACGTGGGCACGGCTTATTGGGGCCGACTGCGGAAGCAGATCATGTAAGTCCGTTGACAGACAAAACACACTGCGTATATCCTGCTGTATATACAAGCAGGGGAGGAAGTTTCTTGGCCATGAAGACTGCCAAGCTTTTCATGAGTGGGAATAGCCAGGCTGTCCGGCTTCCGAAAGAGTTTCAGATGGACGGCGAAGAAGTCGAAATCCGGAGAAGAGGAGACACGGTCATCCTTCGTCCCAAAAAGAAATCGTGGGTGATGCTGGCAGAGAGCCTCAAGAAATTCTCCGACGACTTCATGGAGCAGGGGCGGAAACAGCCGCTGGCACAAAAGCGAAAGCATGCTTTTTCATGAAGGCTATGCTGGACACAAACATGTGCATCTACCTCATCAAGAAGCAGCCGCAGTCCGTACTCGAACGGTTCGCGGAATTTCCAGTTGGAGAGGTTGGAATTTCTGTCGTCACATTGGCGGAGTTGGAATACGGAGCCAGCAAGAGCCGTCATCCCGTGAAGAATCGCGCCGCCCTTGATCAGTTCATTGCGCCACTGGAAGTCGCGGACTTCGATCGGGAGGCGACGGTGGTCTATGGGCGGATTCGGGCGGCGTTGGAGGCGCGCGGACGGCCTGTTGGTGCGATGGATCTCTTGATCGCCGCGCACGCACTCAGCCTCGGTGCGCGATTGATCACCAACAATGTCAGAGAATTGTCCCGCGTGCCCGGTCTCCGCGTTGAGAACTGGACGTAAGCAACCCTGCGACAGGCGGGGATGAATCACCACCGGGCAGGCCGACTGGACAAGTATGAAGTCACGAACAAGCGGTTCGCGGCCTTTGTGGGGGAGACCCGTTACGTGACGACGGCGGAGGAGGAAGACAACGCCTATGCCAACCGGGGCGGTACACAGACGATCTACTGGTGGGGCGATGGGAATCCCGGCTCTCGGCGAGTGGCGAACATCGGGGATGAAGCCGCCAAACGGAAGTTCCCCATCTGGACGATCATGGCCGGGTACGACGACGGCTATGTCCGGACCGCGCCAGTGGGCTCGTTTGAGCCCAATCGGTTCGGCCTCCACGACACGACCGGTAACGTGTGGGAATGGACGGCGGATTGGTATGGGAATGACTACTACGCGACGAGTCCTGAACGGAATCCCAAGGGGCCGTCCAGCGGTACATGGCGTGTGCTCCGTTCGTGCTGAGCCCTCCGATAAACTACCCGTTCGTCCTGGAGGCTCTCGAAGGAGACGGTTGGTTTTCTCTGGACAGGCTTGTCGAAGCATGAACGGCTGATGGCGGAATGAGTCCATGAGCTTCTGGGTGTCTGTGCTCCGGTGTGTTGACGGATCGTATTACACGGGACACACCGACAACCTCGAACAGCGCGTGGCGGAACACCAGTTGGGGGAGGTGTGGGGGGTACTCAAACCCGGCGTTCCGTGGTGTTACTCTATGGCGAAACGTTCAGTACCCGTGAAGAGGCTTTGGCCTGTGAGCGCCAAATCAAGGGCTGGAGTCGGAAGAAGAAAGAAGCCATGATGCGGGGGGATTAGGCGGAAGTCTCTCAGCTCGCCACGGGCGGACGTCCGGCTCGATAAACTCACCGCAGACGGTTCGACAAGCTCACCACGGGCTTCGAAGACCTGTCCTGAGCCCATTCGTCCTCCTCATATGCTCCTCTATATCCGACCTCAAATGCCGCGCGCCCGCTTGCCAGTCGTCGGTGGTGTAGCCGACGCGGCGGGTGAGGAAGATGAACTCGTCGGAGTCGGCCGGCGGGAGTACTAAATCTTTGGCGTTGCTGCGCACCATGCGCAAGCGGTCGATCAGCCTGCAGATGCTAACGCCGGCGGACACCTTTACGAAGGATGGTTCTTTTAGTTTGGGTTTCGCGGCGGGCAGAGAGCCATTTCTGAAAGGAGGCCTGACTTTCTCCCGACGGCTTGCCGGCCAAGAGTCCGTCGATGCCGATATCCTCGTCGAGCAAGTCCCAATGAATGCCACGTCCTCGCCCGATTAACCGCCAGCGCTTTCGTTCCGTTTGCGTCGCGTGGACTAAGCGTGGGAACCAATCGAGCGGCACCGACAGACTTCGTCCATCGCTGAGTTCGACCGTCAACGTATCATTTGTAATGGTCACAGATTCCGCGGTGGGAATGGCAACATCAATTGCCAAAGTATTCATGCCATGCCTCCTTAAGGCGATCCTGGTGCACGTGCACCAATTGCCGAACACGGTTCAATTCAGACCGCGAAAATCCTCCGCTTTCTTGAAGTCGAACAGGTGAAAGCCAAAACTTGGCCACCTTATCCTCCCGCTCCACATGTACATGGAGTGGTTCATCACGATCGCCTGCATAAAAGAAGAAGCGGTACGGGCCAGATCTCAATACAGTAGGCATACTACTCGATCCGGACCCTATATTAGCACGGTCTCAGCGGCGAGAAACCCTCAATATGCACCCCAGAGTCACACAATGCCAAAGAACAAATAAAAACTACAGCGCACCAAATGACCGTTTCAGCTAGAAAATGCACCGGGAGTCATCGGCCGATGCGCTTTACAAGGGCAGCGGCTTCGTGCAAGGTCTCTGTGAGTGTTGGACCAGAAGCAGCGTAGAGAGCTTGTCGTGCAGGTGCTTATGATGCGGGTATGAGGGCAGGCGTCGCGCGCAGGGTCGCGGGCGTTGTCGTAGCGAAGGATGAGACAGCCGTCCGCCGTCACATACTGATAAGCGTACTTGAGCCGAGTCACGGTCGGGCTGAGCTGGAGAAATTCCTTGAAGTGGAGGACGGAGCCGTCGGCAAACGCCGCTGAGCCTCTTACGATTCCAGCGACCGGGGGACGGTCTTCATAGGCGAGAGAGTGCGAGACGACGTGCCGGGTTTCAAGGATCGTGGAGCGAATTCGTGATGTGTAGTCCGCTATGGGCATACTTCGAGCTGGTCGAGATGCTTGAGGGCGTTTTGCAACGTCCGGTGAAGCTCCAACTCGCCTTCCAGCTCCAGGAGCGCCTGTTCATTCTCTTCTGTTCTGGTGACGGTACCTTCCAGCACTTGGGCGGGGGCAACGCCGAGTTCCCTGATGAGTGCCGCAATCCGAGAAGGTGCTCCGTGGTACTCCGCTTTGTCTGATGATGGCGTAGAGTGTGCTAAGGCGGAATCCGACAGACCTCGCGGCCAGAGAGCCTCCGCATCTCACCCATGCGCGGCTTCGAAACGAGTGATAAAGACCTGCGTGTGGAGGCGGCGCTCAACCTCGGTGGGATCGGCGCATTCCAGAAAGAGTTCGACGGCCTCCTTCAGATTCGCGGTGGCTTCTTCGACCGTCTCGCCCTGGCTGGCCACATCCAGCTCCGGGCAGAGTGCGACTTAGCCTTGCCCTTCTTTCTCGATGATCGCGGTATAGCTACGCATGGTCATGAGGCCCCTCCTTGAGGGGCACACGGCGGTCCTTACTGTAACACAAGTCGAAGTAAGGGGGACGAAACATCTTCGCAAGTCAATCAAAGGCCCGTCATTCATGCAATGAGCGAACTGGTTGGTGAAATGAGAATTTCGAGGCAAAATTCCTGAGCCTTCTCTATTGGCCGGGCACCGGTGTCGGTTCCCCTGCGGCCGTCGAACGGCCGCTTTCTGAAGCGGGGGTTCCGGGAGCACTGGACCGGTACCGGTGCCCGGCCCACCCCTACTTCTTCTGCGGCGCCAGCATCTTGTCCCCCTTCCTGAACACCGCATAGATCGCCTGCGAGGGACAGGCATCCAGGCACAGCCGGCAGCTTTCCAGGCAACGCGCCGCATCGAATTTATACGGCGGGGTTGAAAGCCACGCGCTCGTTGGACAGATCGGGACGCAGATGGCTTGATGGGTGCAGCGGTCCGGGTGGCGGACGAGGTGATCGCGAACGACCATCATGGGTTTGACTCCTTCGAAGAGACCTTGCGAGAAGATCTCGAACATGTTCTTTTTCGGGATGCTGCTCACTTCCACTCCTTGACAAGTTCTTTGAGCCGCTCTTTCAGTTCCGGAATCTGGTCCAGGTTATTCTGAATCGCGCCGAGAATCTTTTCCAGCCGAGCGGACTTGCGCGCCTCTTGATCCCTCTTTGCCAGGCAGTCGTACTCCTTGTACGCCTCACGGTGTTTGGGCTCGAGATGTTTTCTGGCATCCACCAGGGCTTGGCCGAGTTCCCATGGTTCCGGCGCGAGCGGCGGAACGGCGGCAAATGAGCCGTCTGTAAACACGAGGACCGCTGCTCTCTCCTTGCCTCGCAACGGTACGACTGCTGCCACGGTCTTTCCCGATGCTTGATCCCAAGCCGTCAGTAGGCCAGGGAACTGTTTCATGAAGGCCACTTTCTCTTGGTTAGCCTTCCACTTGTCGTCCATTGACATGGTGCTTATGGGCAGAGGCGGTAGGAGAACTACCCCAATTTTAACGGTTCAAGCTTTGTGGGCACGGGTTGATCTGGCATCAACAGTCGGGTGACGATCTCGCCTTTGAGGACGTGGCGCTCCATGATTTCGGTCACGTCGGCTTCATTGGCGACCCAATACCAGACTCCCTCCGGGTAGATGACGACGCTCGGACCCATCGAGCAGTGGTCAAGACAGCCTGCCTTGTTCGCGCGCACGAGCCCCTTCAGATTGAGCCGTTTCGTTTCGCTTTTGAAATGGGCATGGAGTTTTTCTGACCCCAGGTTGGCGCAACAGCCGCGCGGGTCGTCTTTGGGACGCTGGTTGATGCACACGAAGATATGACGCTTGAACGGGGGCATGACGCACTTGACATTAGGCCGGCATGGTGGCGGTGTTGAGCCGTTCGATCAGGAATGTTACCTCTGCGCTTGCCAACAACGGTGAAGCGGCGGGGGCGGCGTCGAGGATGGTGACGATCTCCCGAAGACGGAGCGAGGCTCGTCGAAACTCTTCGTTCTTGGCGAGCTCGGAAGGCTGTCCGCCCGTGAGCTTGTCGAACTCCGCGCGGATATCGCGGAAGTCCCGCTGGAGGTTTTTCAGCATCGAACAGGATTCGCAGTACCACTTGGGACTTTGATCGGCCGAGGGGGACAGGCGATCGTAGGCCCGGCCGAAGAAATCCTTGCCCAGCGACAACTTCATCAAGGGCTTGCCTGTCGCCCCACAGGCGTGACAAGTTCCGGCAGCGTCGTTCATAGGGCTTCTCCTCCGATGGCGTGAACGGAAAACGGAGTGGCATCTTACACCAGGGTTCGAGAAAGTGTCTATGGTCGTGGCTTGTACTTTTGGTGGGGTCTTCCTTCTCTAAGAATGCGCGTATAATGAATATGGCTGTCTTGAAAATGCGGGTCCTGTCGCCGAGCAGCCCAACCGTGCTCGCACCCCCGCCGGGTGTGGGGACCCCCGCTGCGCGCGCTCGGTGAAGGACCGCGTCTTGGCGCGGTCGGGGCGGGCGGGTGAGACCGGCGCCCAGCTCGCTGCCCCCCGCATTCTTAAGACAGCCATAAATAATATGATGCATGCAATCATATTTTTGGTGGAGGTCAACAGATGATCATCGGCGTTCCTAAAGAGATCAAGGATCACGAATATCGAGTCAGCCTGACGCCGGATGGCGCGCAGACCCTTCACCAGGCAGGCCACGTGGTTGTGGTGGAGCCGTCAGCCGGGGTGGGCAGCGGGTTCGCCGATGACGAGTATCGAAAGGTCGGCGCAGAGATTGCCGCGTCCAAAGAGGAGGTGTTTCAACGGGCCGATCTCATCGTGAAAGTGAAGGAGCCGCAGCTTTCGGAATGTCGGCTGTTCCGACCGGGCCAACTCCTCTTCACCTATCTTCATCTGGCCTCGTTGCCGGAGGTGACGAAGGCGCTCTTGGAGACGCGTGTCACCGCGATTGCCTACGAAACCACGGAAGGCAAGGATGGCAGCCTGCCGATGCTCAAGCCGATGAGCGAGATTGCCGGGCGCATGGCGGTCCAGATCGGTGCCCATTACCTGGAGCGGACCCAAGAGGGACGGGGAGTCTTGCTCGCCGGAGTGCCCGGGGTGGCGCCGGGCAAGGTTGTCGTGTTGGGGGCCGGCGTGGTGGGGAGTTCCGCGATCAGAATTGCCATCGGCATGGGGGCTCAGGTCACGGCGATCAATCTCGATCTCGAACGCCTCCGCTACCTCGATGACCTCTATTGCGGCAGGATTCTCACGATGGCTGCATCCCCGCAGGCGATCGAACTGGCGGTGGTGGAGGCCGACCTCGTGATCGGGGCGGTCCTTGTGCCTGGTGCGCGGGCACCCAAGTTGGTGCCCCGTACGGTGGTTTCGCGGATGAAGCCGGGATCGGTGGTGGTGGACGTGAGCGTGGACCAAGGGGGGTGTTTCGAGACGACCCGTCCCACGACCCATTCCGAGCCAACGTACCTGGTCGATGGCGTCGTGCACTACTGTGTGGCCAATATGCCCGGCATTGTGCCCCGCACCTCCACATTGGCCTTGACCAATGCCACGTTGCCCTTTATAGTCCGCCTGGCTTCAGAAGGGGTGGAACAGGCGATCCGGTCCGAACCTGGTCTTGCGAAGGGTGTGAACCTGCGAGATGGCAAGGTGACTTGTCGTGGAGTCGCCGAAGCTCATGGGTTGCGTTTCGACCCTCTCCTGTAAGACACTAGTTGTATTGTTTGCCTCTGCTGATCAGTCGGGGCGTAGCGCAGCCCGGTAGCGCACTGCGTTCGGGACGCAGGAGTCGGAGGTTCAAATCCTCTCGCCCCGACCAAATCCCACTTCGCGCGTACCATGTGCTCACCATCGTTTTATCGTGATTGGCGGCACGGATAAATACCTCCGCTCTTATTCATTACAAACCAAGCTTGCTCAACCAGGAGTCTCATAATTGACGCGATGGGGTGAAACCCTTCAGGGCGTTTTCTCCGCCGATTGCTGTCCCCTCCTCCAAGAATTTGCATTCTCCGTGCAACGCGCGGACGATATGGAAAACACCGGCATATATTCTCAAATCGCGTGACGCATCACAGCATGTGTGAGAACATCCAACTCGTGCGAGGCAGACCGTGTCACGGCTGCGCGTCGGCGGCCAACGGTCGGTGAACGATGGCCGATCCGTCAGGCGAACACCCGGTTCGCGCGACAATTCTCGTTAATGGTCTGGTCCAAGGGGTGGGGTATCGCGCATTTACCATTCAGGCAGCGGTCCGGAAAGGACTGAGCGGGGGAGTACGGAACTTGGACGACGGACGGGTCGAAATCGAAGTGGAAGGCCGAAAGGCGGTCATCGACGAGTTGATTGCCGAGTTGAAAGTCGGACCGTCGCGGGCACAAGTGACGTGGATCGATGTGCGGTGGGGAAAGGCGTCCGGCGTCTACCACGACTTTCGCATCCGGTATTAAACGGGCGTAAGCAGAGGCGTTCATGGTGGAACACGAGGACGACGAACCGAACGACTCCCACGACGGGCGGGAGACCGAGGTTGTCGAGGAAGACGAGGACCTCGCAGATGCCCCGATCTCGCAGGTCAAGGTATCTCGCGGCAGAGCCAAGAGGGAGGATCAGAGCGAAGGGTTGGACACCCTCAAGACCTATCTGAGGGAAGTTCGGAATTCGTCGCTCCTGACTTTCAAGCAGGAGCAGCAATTGGGCAAGCGCGTCATGGCCGGTGACGAGCAGGCTCGTGCCCAAATGATCGAATCGAATCTCCGCCTCGTCATCAGCATCGGGAAACGGTACATGAACCGAGGGTTCCCTTTTTCCGATATCGTGGAGGAAGGTAATCTCGGCCTCATTAAGGCGGTTGAGAAATTCAACTACAAGCGGGGATTTCGCTTCAGCACCTATGCGTCTTGGTGGATTCGGCAATACATCGAACGGGCGATCATCAATCAGGGGAAGCTTGTTCGCCTTCCCGTGCATGTGGTCGAACGGCTGAATCGCTACCTTGCGAAGGTCGAGCAGTTGGTGCAGGAACTCGGACGGGAACCGACTGCTCAGGAAGTCGCCCAGCGAATGAAGACCGTAGAGGAAGAGGTCATCGACCTGAAGCAACTGGTTCGGACGACCTGTTCGCTTGATAGCCCCCTGCACGACCGGACGGATACCTTTCTGCGGGATGTGATCGAAGACCCCAACTGCATCTCACCGGCAGAAACGGCTGAAGGGGTGTTGCGTCGCCGGGAAATGATGGCGTGGGTCTCCGCATTACCCGAGAAGGAACGGACCGTGATCGTTTCGCGATTTGGGCTGGACGGCGACGAGGCGAAGACGCTGGAAGAAATAGGCCGCGAACTGGGCCTGACCCGAGAGCGGGTCCGGCAAATCGAAACAGCGGCATTGGTCAGGCTTCGGGGAATGATCGAAAAAAAGACGATGCAGCGGGCCGACCTTTTGTAGTACAGTGGCCCCCCATGGATTACAAAGCCCTGATCCGGGAGGTTCCGGATTTCCCCAAGCCTGGCATCCTCTTTTACGATATCACTACCTTGCTCAAGGACGCGAAAGCGCTTCAGCAGGTCACCGAAGAGCTCACCGCCAGATACCGCAGCCAGGGAATCACGAAAGTTGTCGGGATCGAGTCGCGGGGGTTCATTTTCGGTGGTACATTGGCGATCAGGCTTGGAGCCGGGTTTGTCCCGGTCCGGAAACCCGGCAAGTTGCCGGCGGATTGTTTTGAGGTGAGATACAATTTGGAGTACGGATCCAGTTCGTTGGCCATTCACCGGGACGCGATTGAGCTCGGTGAACGTATTCTCATCGTCGATGACCTGCTCGCGACGGGTGGGACGGCGGCGGCCACCGTGCAGTTGGTTCGCCAGTTAGGAGGAGAGATCGCGGGCCTGGATTTCCTGGTCGAACTGAAGGGCCTTAACGGACGGCACAAACTCGCCGGGTATGACGTCCATTCCACCATCCTATACCCCTGATTCGCGCCAATTTCTTCCCATCGGGGCTTGTCAAACCGGACTTACCGTGCTATGAATGCCAAACTTTTTTCCTGCCCTCCGGACCTTTGTAGCGTGAATGACTATGGCGAGCAAGGTGCAAGCAAAGAAAAAAACTGCGTCGCAGAGTAAGCCGAAGCCGCGGGCTGTGTCGAAGAACCGGTCCAAAGTGGTGCCTGTCGTTGAGGAGTCCTCACGCGCCGTGCATGCGCTCGTGGACGCGAAGCCCAAGGAGTCGGCGAAAGCCCGGGAAGCTAAGGACCGGCGCCGCGAAGCATTGCATCAGATGCTAATGCGCAAGCGCCAGGAGATCATGAAAGAAATCGAGGGGAGCCTGGGGCAGTCCTTAACCGAAGATCAACAGCGCCGGCTGGAATCGGCTCGGGACGTTGGGGATCAAGCCTTGATGGATCTTGATCGTGAGCTGGGTATCTCTTTGCTGGAGATGCGTAATCGCCGCCGACAACTCATCGATGAAGCGCTGACCAGGCTGACGGAGGGCACGTACGGCATTTGCGCGGAATGCGGAGTCGAGGTCAGCGAAAAGCGGCTCGAAGCGGTGCCGTTTGCCAAGTTGTGCGTCGAGTGCCAGTCGCAACAAGAATTGCTGGAGAAGATCGAGAAAGAGGAAGAACGCGACTAAGCTCCGCCCCCTTCCGGTTTGTGTAGTCCTCCTCCATCGCTTAGAATACTTCGTGTGTTCATGAGAGCGGTTGTGCTTGCAAGTGGCGGTCTGGATTCGACCGTGACGGCAGCTATCGCTAGACGGGATGGCTGCGAGCTCAACTTTCTGACGATTGCCTATGGGCAGCGTCATGCGATAGAAGTGGAACGGGCGCGCGCGGTCGGACGTTCTATGGGTGTGGCCGGGCACTTGGTATTGCCGCTGGATTTACGGATAATCGGCGGATCGGCGCTTACCGGCGACCTCGCAATTCCGAAGGGGCGCAGCGACGCTGAGCGAGAAACCGGAATTCCATCCACGTATGTGCCCGCTCGCAATACAATTTTTCTCTCGCTGGCACTTGCCTATGCCGAGGTGCTTGACGCCGGAGCCATCTATTTCGGCGCGAATGTATTAGATTACTCGGGCTATCCGGACTGCCGTCCGGAATTCATCAAGGCCTTCGAGGAGATGGCGCGGCTGGGTACCAGGGCCGGTTCGACAGGTTGTCGGATTGAGGTGCGCGCTCCGTTGTTGAGTATGTCCAAGGCGGATATCGTGAGGGCCGGGCTCGCGTTGGGAGCACCTTTGCACTTGACGCATAGTTGTTACGACCCGGTTCACGGCGATCTTGCCTGTGGTCGTTGTGATAGTTGTCTGATCAGGCGCAAAGGATTTCAGGAAGCCGGTGTTGAGGACCCGATTCCATATGCGCGACGCCAGCTCCTTGAATGAGACTGCCGTATGTCGTCCGAAGAATTTTTCATGTATCTAACCATTGCGCTGGTGGTACTCGTGCCGATCGGAGTTCGTGTGTATCGGCTGGTGACAATGAAGCGGGCCACGGAGAAGCTGCGCCGGGAATTCGGCCGGACGCCGGGTGAGACTCAGGGCACGGACCATTGTGAGCCGCGCGCGGAGCAGCGTCATCAATGATGATGAAGACCGAAACGATGTTGTGGGGCGTTGGCATTCTGGTCCTCGTGTTGGCTGCGTGCGAGTCCGGTTCATCCCAGCCGGAAACTGGTCCGATCCCAGCGGAATTCCGGGCCGGCGAGACGAAGTTCAAAGCCAATTGCGCGGTCTGCCACGGTGAACGAGGGGGAGGGACCGATCACGGCCCTCCGCTCGTGCACAAGATTTATGAGCCGAATCATCACGGCGATCAGGCCTTCCAGATGGCGGCAGCCAGCGGAGTCCGTGCGCATCATTGGAATTTCGGCAACATGCCGAAGATCGAAACGGTGACTCCGAGTGACGTTGCCGACATCATCGGGTACGTGCGGTGGCTCCAGCGTCAGGCGGGCATCCAGTAAATCCTGCCGGTCCTTCCCCTCGTTTGACATTCCGAATCTCCGGTTCGTAAGGTAATAAAAAAGAATAGGTCGGTCCGGGGCCTCGTGCCTTCGGGTCAATCCCATCTGATGCCGGCGGTCCTTGAGCGGGCGGCTCATACGAGAGGAGGAGGTCATGATTCGGTTAACCAAAGGGGGCTTTGATGTGCTGGGTGTGCTTGTCTTGTCCCTGATGTCCTCAGGGTGCGCATTGGTCGCGGTGGATGCAGGGCATGAAGGGGTGTTGGTCGAAAAGCCGTTCTTCTTTGGGCACGGAGGAGTGGATCCGGTCCCGGTCAAGACAGGGCGCGTCACCGTCGCGGTGACGACACAGGTTATCGATGTGGACGTCCGTCCGATTCAATATTCGGAACATTTCGACATCATCTCGGCGGAGAATGCACCGGTCTCGTTCGATGCCTTCCTGATCGCCAACGTCGTGGAGGGGCGGTCGCCCGAGTTGATCAGTCGTTTCGGCCCGAACTGGTATGCGAATAACGTCAAAGAAGCGTTCCGTACGTTCGTCCGTGAAGAAGTGCAGAAGTACCCGCTCTTCCAGTTGACGACCGATCCGACCACGAGAACGAAGCTGCAGGACGCCATTGCGCGGGAAGTCCAAAGCAAGCTGATCGAGAAGCAGAGCATCCCGGTCCACCTGAATCGGATTGTGGTGGGCAGTATCCTTCCGCCCAAGGGCGTCGTCGAGCAGACGACCCAGACGATCATTCAGGAACAGCGAAAGATCACGATGGTGGAATTTCAGAAGGCGGAGGAAGCGCGAGAGAAGGCAGAAAAACAGCGGGGCATCGCCGATCGCGCCTACCGGGAATCGCTCGGGCTGACTGCGCCGGAATTCGTGGATCTGCGGCGGATCGAAGTGCAGAAAGAAATCGTCCAACATTCACCGACTGCGCTGACCGTGATCATGGGGCTTGAGCGATTCGGGATCAACCTGCCGCCGATCGGGGCGGAGAAGTAAGGCGTATGACCGACCCAACGGACTCGGCGGTTACTTCACGACCCAGACGCGGTAGGTCTTTGCGCTCAGGGGTTTCGCGATGCGATGAATACCGATTTCACCGGGATTCATGACATCGTCGCCGGTCATCGTCTTCCGGGCAGGGTAACGGTCGGTTCGAATCAACACTCCCTGATCATCATAGAAATCGACCATGAGGTCGGCCGCCTCACGCAAGCTTCCGGCGTAGGCCGTGCCGATCCAGTCCAATCGTTTGATGGCCTGGTAGATCACTGAAATCGTCCCATCGTTCTCTTCCCGAACGCTCAAGACTCTCAACGCCCTGTTCTGATCAATGACCCCCGGTGTCTGACCCGTCGCTCCGGTCTGGGCCAGGATGACGTGCGGGAGATCATCGGCTTGGAGCACCGCCTTCACCCTGCAGGACACCGTGCGGCCCTTTTCGGTCTGTTCGAGGATTTGCTGGTCTTTTACGTACTGTGAGGCAAGCGTGTGAGCGACCTCCCGAAGGAGGGAGGAGTCCACGAGAGGGGCCGTGTGCTCTCGAAACTGGGGCGACGTCGTGATGGCGAGGCGCAGCGCCTCGCGACAGGCTGTATTTTTGGCGTCAGCGACGGTTTCCGGATCGTGGTAGGTGTAGCGATAGTCTCCGACGAGTTCGATGCGGCCTGGTTGGGCGCTGACGTTCAGAGCACCGAGGAGATCAGACCCGACTGCGAGCATCGTGACAGCAGCGAGTTTGAGTAATACCGGAGATCTCATGAGGGTGCACCTCCTTGTCAGAAAAGACTTCTTTTATGCTACCACGTGACTACAGAGGCAGCAATGAGGCCCGGGGGGGGTGATCAACGTGGACTTGCATCTCTCGACAAGCTCGGGGCCAATGATGACTGCAAAGACAACAGGATGCCTTGACTTGCCCACGTTCTTCACTCAGACTCCCTTGCATGGACCAGCAGTCGGAACAAGACTTACTTGATCTCCTTGCCGAGCGAGCTGGTATTGTTGCCGAGTATTTCGATATTGCCGGTACGCGCCATGTAACCTCACCGGATACCAAGCTGGCCATCCTCAAAGCAATGGGATTCCAAACGGCGACGCGCGAGGCGTTGCAGGGGGAACTTCGTGCGTGGGAGGAGTCCCCGTGGAAAGCGGCTTGCGATTCGGTCCATATTGCCCGTGAGGATGACTCGAATAACCGGTGGTTGTTCCGCCTGCCATGCGAGGAAGGCGGGGAACAAGCCGTTCGCGTCGTCTGGGAGATTCGTCATGAGCAGGGCGAGGTGGTCGCGTCCGGTGAAGCAGGATCGGGCCTTGAAGTCCGGGGCACCGCTGTTATCGACGGCATCCGTTATGTCTGCCTGGCCGTGCCGCTTCAACCAGGGTTGCCTTGCGGCTACTATGATCTACGGGCCAGTTCATCCGGAACTGCCACCACCATCTCCGGCGCCCTCTGCCTTATCATCGCACCGCGACGGTGCTTTGTGCCGCAAGTATTTCTCGATGGTCAGCGGACCTGGGGATTGTCTCTTCAGTTGTATGCGGTGCGGTCCGCTCGAAACTGGGGGATCGGAGATTTCCGCGACCTGGCAGAATTGATGGAATGGGCTGGGAAGGAGTTGGGGGCCGGGGTGATCGGCCTCAATCCGTTGCATGCCTTGAAGAACACCTACCCCTACACGATCAGTCCCTATTCGCCCAACAGCCGGCTGTACACGAATGAGGTGTACCTCGATCTTGAATCGGTCACGGAGTTCAAAACTTCCGCTGATGCCCAACGTCTGTATCGAGATCGGGAGTTTCAAGCGAAGCTCGAGCGGCTGAGAAAGAGCGAGTACGTCGACTACGATGCTGTGTCCGCGCTCAAACGGTCGATCCTTGAACCGATGTACAAGCAATTCCTCCGCGATAATTATGTCGGCAGTGAGCCGTCCCCGTATCCGAAGAGCGCGCGGGGATGGCTGTTTGAGCGGTATGTACGGGAGGAAGGGGAAGCGCTGGCGCAGTTTGCCCTCTATCAGGCCCTGGATGAGGAGCGACGGCTCGTTCAATCGGTATCAACGGTCTGGCAACAATGGCCGGAACAATACCGGTCTCCTCGATCCGTCGCGTCTCGCGAGTTTGCACGCCGTCATTCCAAGCGCATACGCATGTTTCAGTATATCCAATGGCTGGGGGCGATGCAGATGAAGGGGCTTGTCGACCGGGCTTGCAGCCTGGGCATGTCCGTCGGGCTGTACCGAGACCTGGCATTGGGGAGCGATCGGTGCGGGGCGGACGCCTGGATATACCAGGACGTTCTGGCATTGGGGGCCGACTGTGGAGCGCCTCCGGATGCCTTTGCGCCTGCGGGCCAGAACTGGGGATTCTCCCCTCTGCACCCGCTGAGGCTTCGAGCGGCGGCCTATCGACCGTTTATCCAACTACTTCGGAAGAATCTCCAGCAAGGCGGCGCGATCAGGCTCGATCACGTCATGGCCTTGTTCCGCCTGTTTTGGATTCCACGGGGCATGCCGGCGTCGGCGGGGACCTACGTCCACTATCCGGCCGATGACCTGTTGGCGATCTTGGCGCTGGAAAGCATGCGCGCGCATACGCTTGTGATCGGCGAGGATTTGGGAACGGTGCCGGATTGGGTTCGTGAGCGATTGGCCGAGGCGCGAGTCATGTCGTACCGCGTGTTTTATTTTGAGCGACAGTGGGACGGCAGTTGGAAGCCGCCGAGCTGGTATCCGCCGGCCTCGCTCGCGGTCGCGACGACGCACGATTTGCCGACGTTGGCGGGCTACTGGACCGGCGAGGATGTCCGGGTTCGGGCAAGCGCAAGGCTCTTTTCCGATACACAGGCTGAATCCCGCGCCTGGGAAGAGCGGCAACGGGAGAAGGGGCTAATTTTGCGCGCGCTGAGGGCCGAAGGGCTGTTACCGGAGGGAGTGACGGAAGATCCCGCGAGCACGCCGACGATGAGCCCTGATCTCTGCCGCGCGGTGTATGCCTATCTTGGACGTGCTCCCAGTTGGGTGGTGCTGGTGAGCCTCGACGATCTGATCGGCGAAGTGGCGCAGACCAACGTGCCCGGGACGGTGGAAGAACACCGCAACTGGTCGCGGAAGCTCGCGCTTGGTCTCGAAGACATCCGACAGGACGAGCGCGGCCCACTCCTTGCGGCCCTGTTGCGCCGGACCGGGTCGGTTGTGTAAGAGAGAGTGTACGTCAGGGAAGCCTCGTTCAACGCATGCCTCCAAGCCGAGCTGCGTGATCCATGAAAAAACGTGATCGTCTGGTCCTCATCATTGCGGGAGCGGTGTTTCTCGTGATCGTCGTCCTGGAAACGTTCGTGCCGGCGAACGTGGTCGGGGCGTACGGCTATGTGCTGCCGATTCTCTTGGTGGCGACCCTGCGGAGCCGGAAGCTGATGGTGGCGACCCTCGCCTTGTGCATAGTGGCTACTTACATCGGCCTGCTGCGGCCCACCAAGCCGGGGCGTTTCGTCGCGGCCGTGATCAATCGGACGGTCGTGGTGTGCGTCTTGACCGGAGTCGCGTACATCGGGATGACATGGGAAGAGCGAAAGGCCCGCGAAGAGGCTGCCAGGGCTGCGCTGGCCCTGCAGACGGAGAATCTGCTCAGGGCGAACGCCCAACTCGTGGAGATCAAGGACACACTCAACCGGTCCGAACGCCTGGCTGCCGTGGGGCAACTGGTAGCCTCGGTTGCGCACGAGGTCGGGACCCCGTTGCACTCCATCGCCTGGCATGTCCAGGCGTTGGGCGAGGAGGTCGGGGTGACACCGGCGATGAAGAAGCGGATCGACATCATCGACGAACAGATCAACCGGGTCGTCCGCATCATCCAGGACTTGTTGTCGTCCACCCGACAGCGGAAGCCTGAACCGGCATGGACGCCGGTCGGACGTCTCGTCGGGCCGGTGGCGGCGCTGATGGAGCCGGCCTATCATGCGAAGGGGGTTCGTCTCACGACTGATCCGGTGCCGGACGCTCTTCTGGTGTGGGCCGATCCGGAGCGGATCCATCAGGTGATGGTGAATCTGCTCACCAACGCGTTGGCGGCCACGGCGTCGGACGGGGAAGTGCGAATCTCGGTCGGCTCGCGGACGCCATCGAATGAGGAAGTAGACACAGCCAAGCGAACCGGGCAAACGACCCTTGATACCATGGTCATACTCGCCGTGCGGGATACGGGGTCCGGCATGCCCAAGGAGGACTTGCAGAAAGCCTTCCAACCGTTTTTCACCACCAAGGCGGTAGGAAGGGGAACCGGACTGGGCCTGTTTCTCAGCCGGGAAACCGTGATGGCTCATGGCGGTGGTTTGTCGATTGAGAGTGAGGTGGGAAAGGGAACCAACGTGGTCATCGCATTGCCAGGACTGAAGGCCAACCGTATGACCGTAGCGTAAGGAGAACGGATGCAGTCCTCAGCAAGAATTTTCGTAGTGGATGATGATGCGGTCGCCCGCGACCTGCTTGCCGAAGCCTTGAAGAGGGAAGGATACGACGTCGAAGCGTTCTCGAGTGGAAGCGAGGCGATCGAACGAGGCCGCCAGGGGCGAGTCGATGTGGTGCTCACGGATATCCGCATGGGGACTGTAGACGGATTGGCGGTCTTGCGTGAGTTCAAGCGATTCAGTCCGAACACTTCGATCGTCCTGCTGACGGCATTTGGGTCATTGGAGGGCGCGATTGAGGCGATCAAGCAGGGGGCCTACGATTATCTGGCCAAGCCGTTCAAGAAAGAGGAAATCACGCTCGTCGTGCAACGGAGCTTGGAGCATGCTCGCCTCGTTCGGGAGAATGCGCGGTTTCGGGAAGAGCAGAAAGAGCGTGAAGAGTGGACGTATCTGGTAGGCAGCAGCCCGGCGATGCTGGAGGTGTACAAGTTGGTCGCGCGTGTGTCGGAAGGGCGGAGCACCGTGTTGCTCGAGGGCGAAAGCGGCACCGGTAAGGAATTGATTGCCCGGGCCATCCACGCAAACAGCCCGCGATGCGAGCGGCCCTTCATTCCGGTCAACTGCGCGGCGCTGCCCGACACGTTGCTCGAATCCGAAATGTTCGGGTACGAGAAAGGGGCCTTTACCGGCGCCACCGGCTCCAAGGCCGGGCTCTTTGAAGCGGCGAACGGCGGGACCCTGTTCCTTGACGAGATCGGCGACCTTGGACCGGCGCTGCAAGTTAAATTGTTGCGGGTGATGCAAGATCAGGAAGTCCGGCGTGTCGGCGGCACGGGGTCGGTCAAGGTCGATGTCCGGATCATTGCAGCGACGAATCGGGATTTAGCCGCCCAGGTGAAAGAGGGGAAGTTCCGCGACGATCTCTACTACCGGCTCAATGTCGTACGGATCGTGTTACCCTCTCTGGTGGATCGACGCGAAGATATCCCGATGCTCGCACAACATTTCTTGCAGAAGTTCGCTGGAGGTGTGGTGCATCCGGTGAAGGGCTTTCTGCCGGAAACGATGGCGTTGCTTAAACAGCATCGATGGCCGGGCAACGTTCGGGAACTGGAGAATGCGATTGAGCGTGCGGTATCTCTGAGTCATGGTCCGTTGCTGATGCCTGATGATCTGCCCGAGGCGATCCGCCAGGGACAGGTCGGCACGGAAGATGTGAGGTCCGTGAAGGGGGAAGCCTCGGGCGAGGCGATGCTGACCCTCGAGGAAGTCGAGAAACGGCACTTGATTCGGGTGTTGAAGGAAACCAAGGGTAATAAGGTGAAGGCCGCGAAGATTCTCGGAATCGATCGACGGACCCTGTACCGGATGGCAGAACGGTTTGGCCTCGATTTGGGCGAGGACCGGGAGGGAACTGAGGGGGACTAGCCTATAAAATCTGGAGCTTATTCTTGATGAGGCGGAGCTGATTCGCGGCGCTCTGCGGCAGGGCGGTCGAAGCGTCTCCCCAGCTCACGAAGAGACCGTCTTTGGATTCGTACATGACGCGGAGCCTCAGCCGCGTGCCGGTCTCGGGGAGTGGTGTAACGGTCGCTTCTACGCGACTTCTATCAACTCCGAACCGCCAGTGGAGTAACCAATTCCAAGGGCCGCTGATTTCCTCCCGGTAACCGGTTTTGAGGTTGCCGGTTGAGTCTTCTTCTATTGATCCATATCCCCCCATGGTAAGGACATCGACTAGAGCCTGCTTTACGCGATCGGCCGGCATGGGAAACGTTTCTTCGACGATATCGGGAGCAGGCTGCAGGGGAAGACTGGAGCAGCCGCCGAGTAGCGCAGCAGTAGCCACTAACATAAGAGTGACAGGGGCGTGCCTCACAGCGGCCTGGATTCCTTTAGCCGGTATACGAGGTGTGTGTCAGTCTGAGCGACACCATCGATCGAATGGATCTTCGTCAACACCAATTGCGTCAAGGCATCCTGGTCAGGGACTTCGACGACGACAATGATGTCGGGTTTGCCCCAGCAGGGGTCGATCGTTTTGATTTCTTTGATGTCGGACAACGCGCGTACGACAGCGGTCGTTTGTCCTGGCAACACGTTAATCAACACATAGGCTCGATCAGACATCAACGCTTCTCCATTCGTAGGGGCCTGAATTGTATACGGAACCGTCTGACTCGCAGTTGGAGAGGAACCGTAGCGGATACCCCGCTCGGAAGTCAATACAGCCGATCCAGGGGTCCTACTCAATGTGGGGGAGGCTTCTCGGAACTTGTTAGGTTTCTTCGTCATATTATCCTCACTTCGGCGCGACAAGCACCTCGACGGTGTACCGGTCACTCACGCTGGTCAAATCGGACTCGAATCCTCGGGGATTGCCGATGCGCCCTTCCGGATCATAGACAAAACAAAAGAGCGTGCGGCAGTTCTTTCGTGCAGCGTAGCGTTCGGAGTCGATCTGCAACTGCTCGGCGATCTCTCGCCCGCCGAGTCCCGGACGTGTTTTCTTGACTACGACAGCGATAGTGTTGTTGGCCAGGAGAAAAGTTGTTCGGCTTCCTCCTTGGGTATAGCTGGGCGTCCAATCTTCAATCTCGATCTCCTCGAACTCCAGCCGCAGGAGTGCATGGAGGAGATCCTGCACATCGTATTCATCCTCGACCTCCAACGTCGCCCGGTATTCTCGGCGCAGGCGCAGTTGTCTGACCACCGCATGAAAGCGGGAGCACAGCGTTCTTACTTGCGCGATCAGATCTGACTCAGATCGTGTGTGCCGGACCGGCGCCGGCGATGCCTCGCCACGCAGCTTGGGTATCGGCAGATCTTCGTTGGCGTTCCCGCGCATCGACAGATCAGTCGACCCCCCGTTGCCAGGCTCTGGTGATGGCGGCTTCGTTCTCGGTTTAGACGAATCCGCTGGCGCAGGAGTTGAAATCGGAGGATTGTCGTTCGTTTCCCAGGTCGGCGTGGTTGCGGTGGATGGCAGCGGGGATGCCGCCTGTGATGATGGCGAGGCAGAGTGTTGGGGTGATGATTGGTTCTGAGAATGCAGCGCCTGTTCCGTCTTCAGCGGCGGTTGCGCAGGGGGCGTTGCTGGTGTTGAAGCGGGCCGAGGTGTTGGAGTGGCTGCGGGACTGATAGCCTGTACCTCCGCTGCGCGAGGAACCGGGTCCGGAGAGGGGGGAGGCTGGTTCGTGACAGGCGTCGGCGAGGCGGGCGAGGCGGGCGAGGCGCCTAGATTTGTCGTTAATGCCACTGACATGGTGACGGGAGCCGGTGTGACAGGGGTTGTTGTCCCCGCTATCGGCGTGATGGTCACCTGTGCAGGAGCGGTAATGGGCGGCACAAGGGACAGTTGAGGACGAGCCTGAGCGGGTTGCTGGTGTGGAGGTGCTTCAGGTGCAGAAGGGGAAGGCGGCTTCATGCCGAGCAAGCCAAGCTTGCGGTTCTCAAGTGAAGCGATCAGTTCTTTCAACAGCGCAATGCTGTGCGCCATCTCCGCCTGGTTATTAGTGCGAAGCTTGTGGGTCTTGTAGGTTTGGTATTCGGACGATTTCTCCCCAAAGATGCGTCTGATGCTGTCACGAATGTGCAGTTCAGCCCGTGCGCGTACCGCATCGCGGTAGGGAAAGCCCTCCCGACTAAGGTCCTCGACTTGCCCGAGCAGTTCCTGGAACTTTTCGATGCCGCGGGTGAGTTCTTCCACGGCGATCGCATTCTTGGATTTTCCCCGCGCTTGTTCGGCAGATCTTGATCGTGACATCCCGCGAGCTCCGACGGGGAAAGTCTAACTGATGGTCGGAAGGCTGGCAAGGAAAGCGGGATTACGCGCATGCATGGAGCGTGGCGTGGCTTGCTCAGCCAGGCTACGGGTCCTGACCGTTGGTGGCGGAGAAGGCGCTTAAGCCGGAGAGCGTGAATCTGTTCACGAGCGACGTGACGAATTGATTGAGTCGTACCACCTCCTCGGGTTGGATGGTACCGATCTGCAATCCGAACTCCTGCCCTTTCAGCCATTGCACGGTCGCACGGTCCACTTCGACCGGCCTGATCTGGTCCGGCAGAAACAAACGAAGGGCAATGGTCATACCAGGAAACACCGGGTGGTCACCGCTTGCCCGCCAGCCACCGGCAGAGAGATTCCACAGCATCCCTTGTCCGACAAACCCGTCGCCCTGGTAGTAGAAAGGACAGCAAACCGGAAACCGACGGTAAGTTCGCAAGTGGAATCGAGTGCTGATCACGGACGAACCTCCCTTTCTGGTGGTCGGTCTCTGCCGTTACAGCCGCTCTCTGAGACGCGGCGCTCTCGGAAGCAGCAAACCTCGAACCCGGCGGTTTGCCGCTACCCGAAAAGAACGATGATGCCGAATCATCTCGATGAGGCGCGCCGCAAGAAACGCACAACCACCGGAGAAACCGACAAGCCCGAGGACTTCAACCAGACTCAGCATGACCACATCTCCACGCTGCTGAAATCCAGAATACGCCTGCATCCTTCAAGACGGTATTCCCTGAAGGGAGTACCGCAAAAGGTGCATGGACCGGAGTGGTTACGCCGAGCGACGAGTAGGTGGAATGTTCGAAAGAGAAGCGGAGGATGCGTGATCGGGGGAGTCTTTGGCATTTGAGTCTGCGGGCGCTGGTAAGCTCGGAGGGACCACTCCGGTCACCAATCCCTGTTCGATTGCGAAGGCGGTCATGGCCGCGGTCGTGTGGAGTTTGAGTTTGCCGGCCAGGCTCGCGCGATGTTTCTCGACGGTGCGGACGCTGATGCACAGACAGGCTGCGATCTCCTTGTTTCGCCGTCCTTCCGCGATCAGCTTGAGGACTTCCCGCTCACGTTGACTCAACAGGGTCCAGATCGAACTCTGCTGCCTCGCCTCGTTTCCACCGGACAGAAATCCGGCGACCACATACGCCGACACCGTGGGACTGATATAGGTCTTGTGGTCGAGGACACTCTGGATGGCGAGGCACAATTCAGCGTGTGAGGCGTCCTTCGCGAGATAGGCGGAAGCGCCGGCCTCGAGGGCCGTGCGCACGTAGATGTCGGTACAGTGAAACGTCAGCACGATGATTTTTATTTTGGGGTCCAGATGCCTGATTTCGCGGATCAGCTCCAAACCGTGAAGACCGGGAAGCGCGAGATCGACCACGACGATCATCGGATGGACCGCGGGAATGAGACGCAAGGCTTCGAGTCCGTTGCCGGCCTCGCCCACCACCTGAATCCCGGCATCGAGAGTCAACAGCGAGCGAAGCGCCTCTCGAAAGATCGTGTGGTCCTCGACGAGGAAGATTCGGACGGCGGAGGAGTTCCTGGAGGGCCCGCTTGCCGTCGATTGCCGAGTCGTGGCACGGTCCGGCGGTTCAGGTGGGCGACGGCCACGAGAATGATGACTAGGCATAAGTAGCTACAAATAGAATACTGCAAGAAGAGCGCATTGGCTGGATGCTGTGTTGGACTCCTGGTCACACTTATTCCACATGTCGGTAGAATCTCCAAAAGAAAGGTGATTTTCAGCGTGAAGGTCGTCCCGATCGAGAGCCTGGAATCGGCCTAAGCGCACGCTGTTCTTTCACATTTGTTCTGCCTGGAGGAACTCGACAACTGTCTCAACTTATTGAAAGGCTGAGAGCTTTCAATCTTCGACCCTTCCCATCTCCACTTCAAGAAGAAGAACCGCCACGTTTGTTCGCTCAGCAGGCTCCCCTACCAAAGAGCTACGTATTGGAGAGCGAAAAAAATAGGGGCTACCTACCGCAGGAGCCGTAGTTCTACGACTGTGTCGCCGGCACCGTTCGGAGCTAAAAAGTGGCCGGCACAGAAAAAGCCGGTGAGCAGGCGGGAATACGGCAATCCCAATGCTGCGAGAGAACGAATTACTAGACGAGATGGAATGGTTTAACGAGTCACTCACTTGTCGAGGAGAGGGAAACGCGATGAGAGCCAACAGAGTATGGTCGATTGGCGCAGCGCTGAAACGTATCGTGGTCGTGTCAATGTGCCTTCTCGGATTGCTTGGGCGATCGGATCTGTGGGGCCAGACCACGCCTCCTCCGGCGGCGGTCAACGTCACCGTCACGGACGCGGCCGGCAACCAGGTCAGTGGATTTCGCTGGTTGCTTCAAGAGGATGCCACGCTCCCAGTGACGCCCGGCGTTCCTGATACGAACAGCCTCGCGTACAACTTCCATCGCAGCTATATGCCGGTGGTCGATAGCGGTCGCGTCACGGGAGGCCAAGCTGTCGTGACGATTCCCAATCCAGCGAAACGCTATTACATCTCTGTCCTGCCCGACGTGCCTGCGGGCGCCAATTGCGCACTGTCTGGGCAGGGGTGCTATTCGATCGGTGGCGGAGCCGTGGCTCCGGGGCAGACAACGGCGACGATCATCGTTCCGCCGCAGCCCATCCCGACGGCCCAAATTTCTATTTTGGCCTTTGAAGACAACAATCCGATCAATAACACCGTGGACTTGCCGCAAGAAGCCGGTCTGGGCGGGTTTAGCGTGATTATTTCTGAATTAGCGGGCCAGGTCTTTACAGACGTCTATGGCAACCCGCTCGGCACGGTCTATAGCGGTGTGGGCGCCGACGGCACTCCAATCGTGCAGACGCTGGGTAGCGGAGTTATCACGACCATGACCCAAGCCGACGTCAACGATCCCGTGAAAAATCCCTATAGGCTTGCGGTGGGAGAAGCATTGGTCAAGAACCTCGCGCCCGGCAAGTACGGTGTCCAGATCGTTCCGCCGGCGGGACAGAACTGGTCCCAGACTTCGACGATCGAAGGGACAAAAGGAATCGATGCCTGGGTCAAGGCCAACGAGCCGCGCTATTTTGCGGAATTCGGTCCGGCCGGTCACCATGTCGAAATCGGGTTCGTGCAGCAGCTCAACAGTATTCCGGCTGTCCAGCCGGGGCAGGCAAGCGGCGCCATTACTGGCCGGATCGTCAACCTCCGCATGTCCCGGCCGCCCAACTATACCTTCTATTCGGGCCAGCCCCTTCCGAATTGCTGGATCGGATTGAACGAGTTCCAGCTCGGCCGGCCCGGTCGTGGTCTCTATGCCCAACCCTGCAATGCGGATAGCACCTTCTCGATTCCCAATGTCCCCGCCGGGACCTATCAGCTCGTCATGTGGGATCAGTTCCTCGATAACATTTTCGCGTCATTGCCGGTCACGGTGACAAGCGGCAACTTGAATCTGAACGATGTGCCGGTGTTCCGGTGGTTCGGCGCGCATGAGCACTATGTCTATTTCGACGCAAACGGCAATGGCGTACGCGATCCGGGAGAAGTCGGCATTCAAGGTCAGGCCATTAATCTCCGGTTCCGCGACGGGTCAATCTATCAATCCTTCCCGACTAACATGGACGGTTTTATACCCTTCAATGAAGTGTTCCCCTTCTTCAATTGGCTTGTCGCCGAGGTCGATTACTTACGTTTCAAGGCGACCGGTGTCACCGTGACGGTCGATGCCGGTGGACCGGTGCAACAAGGCCTCATCGGCCGAGGCAAGCTCAACCCACAGATTCAAGTCGATGGCCAGCCGACTCGAACGGAGACCCAGCCGGCCCCTGTGCTCCTTGAAGGCTTTCAATCATTTCTCGGAACAACCAATATCTTCGAATGGGGAAAAGCCAACTATGGACCGGGAGAGAACGGCGGGATCACCGGGATTGTGCATTACGCAACGACGCGCGCCGAAGACGATCCACGCCTCGCAGCGGCAGAGACCTGGGAACCAGGGATTCCGCGAGTCCCGGTTTTCCTCTATCAAGATGACGGGACGGGAAAGATCAAGGATGTCAATGGCGTGGCCGGCTTTCAGCTCGCCGATGTAGACCACTATCCGTTCGGCTGGGCTGACGGCACCGCGCCGATGGGTCCCGAGGATGTGAAACGCAACAATCTTGGCGGGCCCACTGTGTTCAATGCCGGCGACGCGGTACAGATCGCCGCGACCGACAGTTGGGACGATAATCTGCCGACCGGCTGCCCAGGCGCGTCCCCGACAGATCCTGTCACGCCATCGGATAAGTGCTATGACGGACTCCGCAACTGGAATCAGGTCCGTCCCGCCGTCTTTGATGGAGGCTTTGCGTTCTTCACTTACGTGCCTGGTGGAGCCTCATCCGGCGCTGCCGAGCAACCCCTTCCGGGCGGATTGAATTATATCGTCGAATCCGTTGCGCCCAAGGGTTATCTGCACCAAAAGGAAGAAGACAAGAACGTCGTCTTCGGCGACACCTCCACGATCAGCCCCTTGGCGTTGCCGCCCGTCTGCGTCGGCGACGTGCGCACCGTTCCGGCTGAACTCAGCCTGTTCCCCGGAGTGCCGGGAGTCTATGCCGGCCAAAATCGACCGCTGTGCGATCGCAAGCAGGTCTATCTCGCAAACGGCCAGAATGCGGCCGCGGACTTCTTCTTGTTCACCGAAGTGCCGATCGCGGGCCAGGCGGTGGGCTTTGTCCTGAACGATGTGGCCAACGAGTTCAATCCGCAGGCCCCGACCTTCGGCGAGAAGGCCGCGCCGTCCTGGCTGCCGGTCTCCATCCGCGACTGGACCGGCCGCGAGATCTCGCGTGTCTACACGGACGAGTTCGGCACGTATAACGCGCTGGTACCGACGACCTATACCATCAATCCCCCCCTGCCCAGCGGCGTGTCGCCAAGCATGATGCAGTTCTGTCTGAACTCGCCGGGGCCGATCAAGGATCCGGCGACGGGGCAGATGGTCATCGACCCCTATTTCAATAAACAGTACAGCCAATTCTGTTACACGCTCAACTTCCAACCGGGCCAGACGACCTATTTAGATACGCCGGTGATCCCGGTTTCGGCCTTCGCCGGACCGGGCAACTGGCAGCTCGACTGTGAATGCCCTGACAAGACGCCAAGAATCTACTCTGTCAGCGCAGAAGGCAATGGTGTCGGCGGCGGTCCCTACATCAGCGCAACCGGCAGTCGCGTCCTGTCAATCACGTCGGTCGGCACAGTTCAGGTGCCGGATCCCAACTCTATCCGTGTCAATGGCCAGAACGCGCAGCTCATCGCTCGGGACTTTGGCTTCGGGACCACGCCCGGCACTGTAACGATCGGCGGGGTGGCGCTTCAGAACGTGACGTGGACGAATAGCCTGATTACAGGCACGGTGCCGACGAACGCGCAGACCGGCGAGTTGGTGATCAGACGAGCCGATAGCGGCCAGGCGACGACCAACTCCATCACCGTCCATGTCGGGAACAATCCCGCTAAAGTCCGAACAGTAGCCCCGAACACCAAGATCCAGGATGTGCTCGATGTGGCGCAACCGGGCGATCTGATCCTCGTGCCTCCCGGAGCCTACTTCGAGATGCTCATCATGACCAAGCCGGTCGAACTGCAAGGCTGGGGCGCGCCGTCGACCCAGATCAACGCAGTCAGAAGCCCCGCCGAGAATCTGCAACTCTGGCGGGAGAAGGTGAATACCCTGACCAACTGCGCACCATCGCAAATTGACCTGCTCCCTGGTCAGGGCAACAACCTGCCGTTGGCGACCGGCCCTTGCGGCTTTGATCCCGGCACCGGGTTGCTCAAAACAGAGGAAGGACCGGGGATCCTCGTGGCGACGAAACAAGGGGCTTTCAGCAACACCGTCTCGGCCCGTATCGATGGATTCACCATCACCGGCGCCGATCAGTCTGCCGGCATCATAGTCAACGGGTATGCCCGGTACCTCGAGATCAGCAATAACCATGTCGTGAACAACCAAGGCCTCTACGGCGGCGGTATCCGCCTGGGCCACTCGGACCTCGCGGACCGGAACAACGGCACCTACCCGAGCGCCCAGAACGACCACGTGGCGATTCATCACAACCACATCAGCCAGAACGGCACGCTGTTCGCGCCGGGAGCCGGTGTTGCACTCTACACCGGCAGTGATAACTACCAAATCACAGACAACTACATCTGCGGGAACTACTCGCTGGGCGACGGTGGGGGTATCGCCCACTATGGGCTCAGTCCCAACGGCTTGATTGCCAATAATCAAATTCTGCTCAACCAGAGCTTCGAGCAGACGGCCGGCGGTGGCACCGGCGGTACCGGCGCGGGCGGTGGTCTTCTCATCGCAGGTCTGCCGCAGCCGATCGGCGCGGCGATCCAGCAATCGCCGGGAGCCGGCTCGGTCACGATCGTCTCGAACCTGATTCAAGGCAACAACGCAGGATCGAGCGACGGCGGCGGCGTGCTGCTGCGCAGCATCAACGGCCAAGATGTGCTCGTTTCGCCGACCAACAACTCGACCTGGTACCAGGTACTGATGTTCAACAACATGATCGTGAACAATGTAGCCGGCCTGGCGGCGGGCGGCGTAGCCCTGCAAGATGCGGCCAAGGTGTTCATGATCAACAACACCATCGCCCACAACGACAGCACGGCGACGGCCGGCGCGGCCTTCACGCCGGGGAACCCCAACCAGTCCAATCCGCAACCGGCCGGAGTGGTTTCCAATGCACACAGTCCGGAATTGCTGGCGGCATTAGGCGCCGGTACCACATTCCCCCGCTATTCCGATCCCGTATTGGTGAACAACATCATCCTGCATAACCGGTCACAGTACTGGCAGGTGGATACGACCGTGACACCTTCCGTCGCTCGGCTGATCTTCAGTGGCTTCGATGACCTCGCGGTGCTTCCCCGGTCATCCGGGTTTCGACTGAATCCGCGGAGCAGCCTGCTGACCAATGTGAACACCGGATACCACTCATCCAATGTGCTGGTGGCGGATTCGAATTCTGCGACGGTGTTTGTGAATCCCTATTACAACGCCCCGCCCGCATTGGGCACCGTGCAGCCGGATGGCACGTACATCATGTTGGAATTTACGACGACGCTTCAGACCGCCGCAGCACTGGATGAAGGCGGCAACTTCATTGACGTGCACTACGGGCCGCTCTCGCCTGTGGGTGACTATCACTTGATCGCAACCTCGCCGGCGATTGATCGAGGCACGAACACCTACCAGGCAACCTATCCGCTCCTTGCCGCGGATATCGATAGCCAGCTCCGGCCCACCGATGGAGATGGAAATGGGAGCGTTTTATCCGATATGGGAGCGGATGAGGTGCAAGGTTCAGCCAATCAAGCGCCTGTTATCACCTCAGTGGCGATCACGACCGCAACAGTGGGCGCGGCCTACAGTTATCAGGTCACGGCGACGGATCCAAACCCAGGCACGACGTTCACTTATAGCCTGACCACAGCGCCGGCGGGCATGACGATCAGCGCGACGGGCTTGATCAGTTGGACGCCGACGGCGGCGCAGACGGGACCGC
>JBBIQV010000003.1:63669-77393 GCA_037442105.1 Nitrospiraceae bacterium
TGCGGGTGCAGGACCAGGGCGGGCTGTTTGCCACCCAATCTTTCACCGTGACGGTAGCAGGGGGCACACCGCTCCCGGCCGGGCTGGTGGCGGCCTACGCCTTCAACGAAGGGACCGGCGCCACGGTGGCCGATGCCACGGGCCGGGGCCACACCGGGACTCTCGTCGGAGCCACCTGGACTCCGTCCGGCCGGTATGGGGCGGCCCTGGTCTTCAACGGGACCAATGCGCGAGTGACGGTGCCGGATGCGGCGGATCTGGATCTGACCACCGGCGTGACTCTGGAAGCCTGGGTCTACCCGTCGGCGGCCGGCGGCGGCGCCTGGCGGACCGTGATCACCAAAGATAATGCAGCGAACCTCTCCTATCTCCTCTATGCGAATACGGATACGAATCAGCCGGGGATGTTCGTGGGCAGCACCTTCCAGCAACAAACGACGGGTGGTGCGACGCTCGCGGCCAACACCTGGACGCACCTGACGGGCACCTACGACGGCGCGACCATACGGTTGTACGTCAACGGGGTGCAGGTGGCCAGTCGGGCACAAACTGCACCGATGGCGACGAACAATGATTTGCTGTCCATCGGCGGCAGCAGCGTGTGGGGTGAATGGTTCGCCGGCCGGCTCGATGAGTTGCGCATCTACAACCGCGCGCTCACGGCTGCAGAGATTCAGGCGGATATGGCGGCGCCGTTGCCGTGAGCGGCAACTCGGCGAAGAGGAAATAGGAGAATGAATTGCAAGCATCGCTTGGAGAGTCCCTTAAGGAGGAAACTATCATGACACATGCTCGAGCATATCTTCTCTCACTGCTCGCGCTCATCGGCGTGAGCCTGGTCGGGGTGGATGCCCATGCTGCCGCCAACGTGCAATGTCCCGGCGACACGAACGGCGACGCGATCATAGACGCACCGATTCCGGGGCGGCAGATCGTGTGCAAGCACCTCTCGGCCGGCGATGGATTCATCTCCATGGCTGACGGCAAGACCCTCTACATTTTCGGGTTCTCGGACCTGACGGGAGTTCCTCTGGCGGAAGCCCTGAGCCGGGGGGTTCTCGCGGCCAATTTCACGGCTCCAACGCTGAGTTTCAAGGAAGGGGACGAGGTCTACCTCACCCTGACCAATGCCGGCACCTTAACCCGTCCGGACCTCTTCGATCCCCACACGGTCCACTACCATGGATATCCGAACGCCGCCCCGGTGTTTGACGGGGAGCCGATGGCCTCAATCGCGATCAACCAGCAGTCCAGTCTCACGTACTACTACAACGTCGTCGAACCGGGAACCTTCATGTATCACTGCCACGTGGAAGCGACGGAGCACATGCAGATGGGCATGCTCGGCAATCTCTACGTCCATCCCAGACAAGACGGCACGTCCTACACGTTCGGGGGAAAGACCTTTACGAAGTTCGCCTACAACGACGGCGACGGCTCGACCGGCTACGACGTGGAATATCCCATTCAGATCGGTTCGATGGATCCCGTGTTTCACGATCTCCATCTCGGAGTCCAGCCGCTGCCCTTCGCGAATATGAAGGATACGTATGCCGTTCTGAACGGGCGCGGTTATCCCGATACCGTGAATCCCAATCCTCTGCCCCCTCCGGCGGAGAAAGTCGCGGCGGGTCACGCCTCGGCCAACGACTCCTCCCAGCGGGATTCTTCGCTCATCACCGCGACGGCGGGTCAGAAGATTCTCCTCCGGATCAGCAATCTGAACGTCACGAAAGACTACACGCTGGCCACGATGGGATTGAGGATGAAAATCGTCGGCATGGGGTCTCATATCCTGCGCGGGCCAGGAGGCGCCTCGCTCTATTACGAGACGAATAGCGTGACGGTCGGCAGCGGTGAGGCGATGGAGGCTTTGATCGACACCACCGGCGTCGCTCCGGGCACCTATTTTCTGTATACGACCAATCTGAATTACCTCAGCAACAACGTGGAAGATTTCGGCGGGATGATGACTGAAATCAGAATCCTGCCGGGTGCCTGATGCGCCTGTGGAAGGAATTGAAGAAGGAGACCAGCAATGATGCACACAATTAGGAGAATGGCCCGGCTCGGTTCGCTTTTCGTCACGCTGGTCGGTGTGATGCTGTCGGCCACACCGTCGAATGCCGTAGTCGATGGAGTGCCGGGGCCGACCTTCGCCCTTGTCGCAAAGGCCGGATACATCTCGACAGGCGATGGACAGAGCTTACTCGCCTGGGGTTACGCCAACGGTGCTGGCCTGATGCAATATCCCGGTCCCACGCTGATCGTGAACCAAGGGGACACGGTGTCAATCACGCTCACGAATGAGTTGAGCGTCCCGGTGTCGATCGTGTTTCCTGGACAGCAGAATGTGCAGGCCAGCGGTGGAAACGCCGGCACGCTCACGCGTGAAGCGCCGGCCGGCGCTCCGGCGACCCCGGGTGGGCCGGTGACCTATACCTTCATCGCCTCGCGCCCCGGCACCTATCTCTATCACAGCGGGACCCAACCGGAGTTGCAGGTGGAGATGGGGCTTGTCGGCGCGTTGGTCGTGCGGCCGACCGGTGCCGATCCTCTTCACCATGCCTATGACCATCCGAACACAGCGTTCGACCACGAATATCTTTTTCTTCTGACGGAGATGGACCCGAACATCCATCGGTTGATGGATCTGGGATTGGGGAGTCAGGTCGATTTCACCAAGTACCATCCCACGCTCTGGTTCATCAACGGGCGAAACGGCCCGGATACCATGGCGGCTGCTGCAGCGCCGTGGTTTCCGCACCAACCCTACAACTGTCTGCCGTTGATGCATCCGGGCAATAAAGTGCTCTTGCGTCTCATCGGCGCGGGTCGAGACCGGCATCCGTTTCATCACCATGGGAACAATACGTGGGTGATTGCGCGCGATGGACGAATGTTGCAAAGCGTGTCAGGAGTCGGTCCCGACCTGGCCGAATCCAACTTCACTATTCTGACTGTGCCTGGGGAGACGGTCGACGCCATTTTCGAATGGAACGGCAAAGGGTTGGGTTGGGACATCTACGGCCATACCAGCACGGACCCGCTCGAACCGAATGAGTATGCGCCGGATCATGGCAAGCCCCTCCCGGCGACGTTGCCCGAGCTTCAGAGTCTCACGTTGGGCGAGGCCTGGAGCGGCAGTCCGTTTCTTGGAAAGGTGGAACCGTTACCGCCCGGCCAAGGGGGGATGAACCCGTTGGGGGCATTCCCGTTCATGTGGCATTCGCATAACGAAGTGGAACTGGTCAATGACGACATTTTCCCCGGCGGGATGTTGACCATGATGCTGGTGCTGCCACCGAGTGCACCGATTCCTTGAGAATAACGGCTGCTAACTGAGAATTTGAACGCGGCGAGTTTTTACAACAATCAAGCGGGAGTGACGGCGATGCGCATGCTTAACGGGTTGTTCAGAAGGTTGGGGTTGGCACTGGCCGGGGTCGCGCTCATGTGCGCGCCCGCATGGTCGATCGACTACTACCTCCAGGCTGAGCGCTTTCTGATGACGATGCCTGATGGGACCAGCGCTCCGATGTGGGGCTATGCGCAATATAGCGATAACACGTTCACAACCCTGGTCAAACCGGCGTCCGTGCCGGGTCCCCTGCTTGAAGTGCCGGCCGGGGACTTGTCGGGGCTCACGATCCATCTGAAAAACAACCTTCCGACTCTCAACGGTCAGCCGGTCCCGACGTCGATCGTCATTCCGGCACAGCCTGCCGCCTTAGCGCCGGCGACGTTTACGGATGCGCAGGGTCGCACAAGGGTCCGGTCGTTTACGACGGAAACCGCTCCGGGGACGGTCGGAATCTATAGTTGGCCGACCCTCAAGCCGGGCACATACCTGTATGAGAGCGGGACCCATCCACAAGTTCAGATCCAGATGGGGCTGTATGGCGCAGTAGTACGTGACTCCGCCTCCGCCCCCCTCGAGGCCTATCCGGCGATTCCGTATACCGCACACCACGTATTGCTTTTCAGTGAAGTGGATCCAACCCTGCACGCGGCGGTCGATAACAATACCTATGGGACCCCTCCGATTACGAGCACGATCAATTATGTCCCAAAGTATTTCCTCGTCAATGGAGCTGCTTATGGTCAGACCACGGCGCAAATCGATGCCGGCCAAACCGGTGACCGAGTGCTGTTGAGACTCCTGAATGCAGGATTAGAGTCCCACGTGCCCACCCTCCTGGGAGCCTACTTCCAGCTTGTGGCGGAGGATGGGAGCCCTCTGCCGTACCCAAAGGAGCAGTATGCGGCGCACCTGGCAGCGGGAAAAACGCTCGATGCGATTTGGACACCCGCGACCGATGGCGTGTACCCGATTTATGACCGGCGCTTGCGGCAAGGAATGCTCGCGCAGCTCGCGGTGGGAACGAACCGTCCGCCTGTCATTACCTCCGCGCCGGTGACCACGGCGACAGTGGGCATTGCCTATAGCTATCAGGTACTCGCCACAGATCCGAACGCGGGCGATGTGCTGACCTATAGCCTGACGACGGCACCGACCGGCATGACGATCAGCGTCACCGGCTTGATTGGTTGGACCCCAACGGCGGCGCAAGTTGGGCCCCAGGCGATGACGGTACGGGTGCAGGACCAGGGTGGGCTGTTCGTAACCCAGTCCTTCACGGTGACGGTAGCGGCGGCCAATATCGCGCCGGCTATCACCTCGACGCCGATCCTCACGGCGGCAGCAGGCACAGCCTATAGCTACCAGGTGGTGGCGACCGATCCGAACGTGGGTGACGTGCTGACCTATAGCCTGACGACGGCACCCACCGGCATGACGATCAGCGCCACCGGCTTGATTGGTTGGACGCCGACGGCGGCGCAGGCCGGCCCTCAGGCCGTCACGGTACGGGTGCAGGACCAGGGCGGGCTGTTCACTACGCAGAGCTTCACCGTAACAGTCGCGGCAGCCGGCCCGGCGGTCGTCAGCATCACGCTGCGTAACGCCACTGCTGCCGGAGATCCGATTATTGTTCAACCTCTGGTCAATGGGGCAGACCTCAACCTGAGCGCGCTCTGCGGCGGCTGCCAGGTAAATTTCCAGGCCGTCACCTCGCCGGCAACGATCACGGGCGGGAGCGTCAGGCTGGTTCTGACCGGCGCGACGGCTCAGGCTCGGAATGACAACACAAACCCCTACACACTGCCGGCCAATCCAGGTGGCAACTATGCGGGGATCACATTGAACCCCGGTTCGCACACCCTCACCGCGACACCCTATAGCGGGACCAATGCTACGGGAACCCCGGGCACGCCTTTGACGATCACGTTCACGGTAGGGGCTGCGAATGTGGCGCCGGCGATTACTTCGACAGCGATCACGACAGCGGTAGCCACCTATCCCTATAGCTATCAGGTCGCTGCGACCGATCCGAACGCGGGCGACACGCTGACCTATAGTCTGACGGCGGCGCCCGCCGGCATGACGATCAGCGGAACCGGCTTGATCAGTTGGACGCCGACGGCGGCCCAGGTGAGTCCGCCGCAGCCATTGGTCACGGTACGGGTGCAGGATCAGGGAGGCCTGTTCGCCACCCAATCCTTCAACATCGCAGTGGCAGCCAACCAGGCACCGGCGATCACCTCGACGATACCGCCCACGACAGCCACAGTGGGTGTGGCCTACAGCTATCAAGTGGTGGCGACGGACCCGAATGCGGGAACGACGTTGACCTACAGTCTCACCACTGCGCCGGCGGGCATGACGATCAGTGCCACTGGTTTGATCAGTTGGACGCCGACGGCGGCGCAAGTCGGCCCGCAAGCCGTGACGGTACGGGTGCAGGATCAGGGCGGGCTGTTTGCCACCCAATCCTTCACCGTGACGGTTGCAGGCACTCCGCCGCCGCTTCCGGCCGGCTTAGTGGCGGCTTATGCCTTCAATGAAGGGACCGGCACGACGGTGGCCGATGCCACGGGCCGTGGTCACACCGGGACTTTCGTCGGAGCCACCTGGACTCCGTCCGGCCGGTACGGGGCGGCTCTGGTGTTCAATGGAACCAATGCGCGGGTGACAGTCCCCGATGCGGCAGATCTGGATCTGACCACCGGCGTGACGCTGGAAGCCTGGGTCTACCCAACAGCGGCCGGTGGCGGCGCCTGGCGGACCGTAATCACCAAAGATAATGCGGCAAATATCTCCTACCTCCTCTATGCCAATACGGACACAAACAATCCGGGGATGTTTGTGGGCGGCACCTGGCAGCAGCAAGTCGTGGGTGGCTCGACACTAGCGGCCAATGTCTGGACGCACCTGGCGGGTACCTACGACGGCGCCACCATCAGGTTGTACGTCAACGGAGTGCAGGTTGCCAGTCGGGCGCAAACCGCGCCGATCGCGACGAACAATGATCTGCTCTCCATCGGCGGCAGCAGCGTGTGGGGCGAATGGTTCGCCGGCCGGCTCGATGAGCTGCGCATCTACAACCGCGCGCTCACGGCGGCGGAGATTCAGGCAGATAGCGCAGCACCGCTGCCGTGAGCGGCATCACGCTGCGGATGATGCAATTGGCGAGAGAGAGGAGATGGCGATGCAGAAGAGTCAACCAGCGGCTGGGACTGCTCGGTTTGCCAACGGACTACTCGGGACGGTGTGGAGGGTGGCGTTCAGTTTGACCCTCGCCACAGCCGGTTCTGCCGGTGCTCATGGGGGGGACCATGGGCCTTTCACCACCCGGTCCGTGTCGCCGGTGCAGCGACTGGCCATCGAACAGGCCTGGGGCATCAGCGTGGAAGGAATCCGGCTGACGGCCGCCGGCCATATGTTGGATTTTCGTTACCGCGTGCTCGATCCGGGGAAGGCCGGGCGACTGATCCATCCGAAGATGGGGCTGCTCGTCATTGAGGAGAAGAGTGGAGCCGAATTGCCCGTTCCGACCATGACCAAAGTCGGTGCGCTCAAGCAAACCAGGAGTCATTTACATCCGGAACGGACCTATTCGGTCCTCTTTGCCAATCTGAACGGCAAGGTCAAAGCGGATGCCGTCGTGACGGTCATGTTGGGTGACCTGAGGATCGAACACCTGGTGGTTGAATAGAGGGTATTGCTATGAAGGCTTGGTGGGTTCGTCTCGCGGCGTTAGCCTGTGGCTGTTTTCTGGCGTGGGATGGTCACGCCGCGGTGATTGCTCCTGAACTCGACGCGGCGATGCAGTCGCCGGGCGCGGGAGAGGAAATTCCAATAATTGTGACCTTCCATAAAAAGGTCGACCCCAAGTCCTTCAAAGACGACGATAAACGGGTGCGGCGTTTCAAGCTTCTTCAGGCTCTCAAGCGGGAAGCGGAGGGGGAACATAAATCGGTTCGGATCTTCGCCGAGGGAAGGGGAGGAAAAAAGATCAAGCATCTATGGGCCGGTCGCGCGCTGGCGTTAACCGCCTGTCCGGATGTCATTCGGGTGCTTGCCTCGCTGCCGAGTGTGGAGTCCATCAGGTTGGATGCGGTCATCCATGCTCCGACCACGACCTATGTGTCTACTGCCACGCCTGAATGGAACATCAGCGCTGTCAAGGCGCCTGACCTGTGGAGCCTTGGGTTTAAAGGACAGGGTGTGGTCGTGGCGAATCTGGATACAGGGGTAGATGCTCAGCATCCCGACCTTTCGACGCAATGGCGTGGCGGGACCAACAGTTGGTACGACCCGAACAGCGAACACCCGACGCCGCACGATGCCGACGGCCATGGCACGCAGACGATGAGCTTGCTCGTCGGGCGCGCCGCCGGAGGTACGGCGATCGGGATGGCTCCCGATGCGAAGTGGATTGCCGCAAAAATTTTCAATGATGCGGGTTTGTCGCAGGAGAGCGTGATCCACCAGAGCTTGCAGTGGGTGCTCGATCCGGACGGCAATCCGGCGACGGACGATGCGCCGGACGTCGTGAACCTGTCGTGGGGGCTCTCGGGGGTGAACACCTGCAACGCCGTGTTCCAGGCCGAAATGGAGGCTCTGAAGACGGCCGGGATCTCCGTGGTCTTGTCGGCCGGCAACTCTGGTCCGAGCGCCTCGACCAGTGTCAGCCCAGCCAATAATCCTGGCCAGATGTCAGCCGGCTCGGTGGACGACCGGCTCAACGTGTCGACGTTCAGTAGTCGCGGCCCTTCCGCTTGCGACGGCGGGATTTTCCCGACGGTGGTGGCCCCCGGCGAAAACATCGTGACGGCCGATCTGTCTTTCGGCGGACTTGCGGTTTACACGACCGTCGCCGGGACCTCGTTTGCTGCCCCGCACGTCTCCGGGTCGATGGCGCTCCTGTTGAGTGCGGTACCGACCGCCAACGTCGGCGATCTCGAGTCGGCGGTGACTCGCACGGCTGTCGATCTGGGCACGGCCGGACCCGATCAGGACTCGGGACATGGTCTGATCGATACCCTAGCCGCCTATGAAGCACTACGCAACGGCGGGCAGGGGGCCATGGATGCAGACGGTGATGGACATCCCGGTACGGTGGACTGCAACGATCAGAATCCGGCGGTCCATCCCGGTGAGCGGGAGATCAAGTACGACGGGATTGATCAGGATTGCAACGGCTACGATCTGACCATCACGATCGCGAAGGCGAAGTACAACTCGAAGAAACACCTGCTGGTCGTTGAGGCCACCAGTGTACTGAGAGCCAATGCCAGGCTGGAACTGGTCGGGTTCGGTCCTATGAGGTGGAACGCCGCGAGAGGACTGTGGGTGTTCCGGGCGCCGCTGCCGGCAAGTCCTTCTCAGATTACGGTGAAGGGAGTTGAAGGTCAGGAGAGTGCGCTCGTGGCAGCCGGTCAAATCGGGTCGAAGCCCAAGAACTCGAAGGGCAAGGGCCACCGAGGAGCCGACGCCCATCCGGACGAGGTTGAAGACGACGAGTCCTGAGAAAGCGGCAAGTCCGCAAACAATGCCGAGTTCACTATCGATGTAACAAGAGGAGCAAGACATGAAAGCGCGACAACCGAATCCTGTGACGCGGCGGAGCAGCCAGACGGGTTTCACGTTGCTTGAACTGCTGGTCGTCATGGTGATTATCGGACTGCTGGCAGGCTTTGTCGGGCCTCGTTATTTCTCGCAAATCGGCAAGTCCGAAATTAAGGCGGCTCGTGCTCAGATGGACGCCCTCGAGAAAGCGCTCGATCAATATCGTTTAGATGTCGGGAAGTATCCTTCGACCGAGCAGGGACTTGTGGCACTCAATACGGGGCCTTCCAACGAGCCGAAATGGGGTGGACCGTACTTGAAAAAGGGCGTCCCCCTCGATCCCTGGGGGAAAGCCTATGTGTACAAATATCCGGGCGACCATAACGAATACGACCTCTTGTCGTTCGGAAAAGATGGACAGCCCGGCGGGACCGGCGAAGGCGAAGACATCAAGAACTGGTAGCAGAAGAGGGTCATGCAGTACCAGGTGAAAGCGCTCCACGGTTTCGGCGGCATCGAAGGACTGACCGTCGATGCGCTCGACGTGGACGAGGCGAGACGTCAGGTCGAGCGGATGGGCTACCAGGTCCTGACTCTGAAGCCGAAACGTGAGTGGGCCGGTTTGTCTTTTTCACCTCGATCGCAAACCTTCCCTCTTGTTCTGTTCAGTCAGGAGCTGGTCGCTTTGCTGGGGGCAGGCCTGTCGCTTCTGGAGGCGCTCGAAACACTCGCCGAAAAGGAACGACGCCCTGATCTCAATCGGATCCTTCAGGACATCTTGACTAAACTTCGTGAAGGCCAGCCGCTCTCGGTCGCGCTCCAGCACTTCCCGAGAAGTTTTACGCCGCTGTACGTTGCGACCATCCGGGCGAGCGAGCGGACCGGCGACCTCGGCGAGGCCCTCACCCGCTTCGTCGTCTATCAATCTCAATTGGAAAGCGTCCGCAAGAAACTCGTCAGTGCGTCGATCTACCCCCTGGTGCTGTTGGCGACCGGCGGTCTGGTGATGGCGTTCTTACTGTTCTACGTGGTGCCGAAATTCAGCCGTGTCTATGAAGACGTCCGCGGAAATCTCCCGTTCCTCTCCCAGCTCTTGCTCCAATGGGGAAAATTGCTCGAGGCCCATGGCAGTGAAGTCCTGATGGGGGGACTGCTCGCGATCGCCGGATGTGTCTACGGAATCACGCGGCCGGCGGTGAAAGGGTGGGCGATTGAACGATTGTGGGCTGTCCCCTCCCTCGGAAGCCGCTGGCACGTCTATGAACTCGCCCGGTTCTATCGCACGCTCGGCATGTTGCTCAGAGGCGGCATCCCCATCGTGCAGGCGCTCGGCATGGTGGCGGGACTGCTGCCACCCATGCTGCGCAGCCAGCTCTCGCTCGCGACCGGCGATATTCGCGAAGGGAAGTCTGTGTCGCATGCGATGGAGCGACGCGGACTGACGACGCCGGTTGCGCTGCGGATGTTGCGCGTGGGCGAGCGCAGCGGCCAAATGGGCGAGATGATGGAGCGCATTGCCGCATTTTACGACGAGGAAATCGCCCGATGGGTCGAGTGGCTGAGCCGCCTCATCGAACCGGTGTTGATGGCGGTGATCGGCCTCGTAATCGGGACGATCGTCGTGCTGATGTACTTTCCCATTTTCGAATTGGCGGGGAGCATTCAATGAACGGAACCGTTGTGATGAAGGAGACCGACCTCGCGCTCGACGTGCAGGCCAGTTTTCCTGTCAGCCTCATTCGCCAGGCGCGGGAGGAGGCCGCGCGTTCCAACCGGCGGGTGGTTGAAGTGTTGGAGGAGCAGACGGGGCTTGCTCCGGCTGCCTTCGTGTCCGCGCTTGCAGCCACGTTTCACTACCCTGCTTTACCGGCTGATGCCCTGAACCGGCTCACCCCCGACTTTCAGTTGCTGCCGTACTCTGAGGCGCTCAAGTGCGAGTGCATGGCCGTCCGCGACCACGAACGGCGCCTGGGGATCGCCTTTTGGGACCCGTTTGAGCCGGCGCGGCAAGCCGGGCTGGAACAGCGGATCGCCGAGCCCTTCGTGTGGCACCTCGTGCACCGCGCGGACTTTAGCGCGTACCTCGGGCGGTACGAAGAGTCGCTCCGCGCGATGGACGGTCTGGTGCGCGACGCGGAACAGGAGCATCGCACGGCCGGGGCCGTCGAGGACCTGTCCATCAAGTCCATCAGCGTGGATACCAGTCCCGTCGTCAAACTTGTTCACTCGACCATCTACGATGCGCTGAAGGCCGGCGCGAGCGACATCCATTTGGAGACGGGGCCGAGCGGCCTCAAGATCAAGTACCGGATCGACGGGATGCTGGCTTCCGTGGGAGGGGTGGAAGGCCTCGATCTCGCCGAGCAGATCATCTCCCGCATCAAGGTCATGGCGGATCTCGACATTGCGGAGCACCGGATTCCTCAGGACGGGCGGTTCAAGCTGGCGATCAGGGGAAGGACGGTGGATTTCCGCGTCTCGATCATGCCCAGCGCCTATGGCGAAGACTCCGTCGTGCGGATCTTGGACAAGCAATCCCTTGCGGACAGAATTCTGGGCCTGCGTCTCGACAGTCTGGGATTCGATGAGGTTGCGGTGACCCAGTTGCGACGCCTCGCCTCCGAGCCCTATGGCATGATGCTGGTCACCGGTCCGACCGGCAGCGGAAAGACGACCACTCTCTATGCCGTGCTCAGTGAGATCAACAAGGGCCACGACAAGATCATCACCATCGAGGACCCGGTGGAGTATCAGTTGCCGGGTATTCTGCAGATTCCTGTGAACGAGAAGAAGGGACTCACTTTTTCCCGAGGTCTGCGCTCGATCCTGCGGCACGACCCGGACAAAATCATGGTCGGCGAGATCCGCGATTCCGAAACCGCGCAAATCGCCGTTCAGTCGGCCCTGACGGGGCATCTCGTGTTCGCCACCGTCCACGCCAACAACGTGCTGGACATCATCGGTCGCTTCATCCACATGGGGGTGGACCCGTATAACTTTGTCTCGGCGTTGAACGGCGTTATGGCGCAGCGTCTGATTCGGCTGGTCTGCGCGAGCTGTGCCGAACCGGATCGCACGTCTCCAAAGGCGCTCGCTGCTTCCGGCCTGGCCGGGGAACACGTCGCCTCCTTCCATTTCCGGATCGGCCGAGGCTGCGGGCAGTGTCACGGCAGCGGCTACAAGGGGCGGAAGGCCATTACCGAGATCCTTCATCTGAACGACGATATCCGCGAGCGCATTATCGCGAAGGAGCCGATCCGCCGGATCAAGGAGGCAGCGCGCGCATCCGGCATGCGGTTCTTGCGCGAAGCGGCGCTGGAGCTTGTACGCAACGGCGAAACGACGCTGGAGGAGATCAACCGTGTCACTTTTGTGGCGTGATCGGGTCCAGGCGTTGCTCGGTCCCCATCAGGTAACGCTTGCGCGGTGGCAGCGCGGCCTGCGCGCGCAGGCAGTCGCGCGCACGATCCTGCATCTTTCTCCGCTCCCTCCGGGTTCGACAAACTGGACGGAGGCTGTGGCGCGGCTCGGAGAGGCTCTGCTGCAGCCGGAATGGTCGAAAGCCGATCTCTCGGTCACCCTCTCGAATCATCTCGTTCGGTACGCGGTCGTGCCCTGGAACGACCGGCTCAGCGACGAGACGGAGCAGTCGGCGTTCGCGCTCCAGTGCTTTGCAAGGGTGTACGGGCTGCCGGCGCAGAGCTGCGCGGTTCGGGTCAGTCTCGATAAGGCCGGCTCGCCTTTCCTGGCCGGCGCCGTGGATCGGGGACTGCTGGACGAATTGGAAAACATTGCCGGTCAATGTGGTCTCAGGCTGCTCTCTGTAAAGCCGTTGCTGATGGAACTCTTTAATCGCTGGCGGAGGCGGTTCACCGAAGCAGTCCAGTGGGTCTGTATCGTCGAGGAGGGGCTGGTGTGTGCTGCGCTAGTCGGCCGCGATCACTGGATCGTGGTGCGGTCCATGCGGGTTCGATCGGACTGGCCGTCCGAACTGGTGGCGTTGCTTGAACGCGAGCAGTTCGTCACGGACGACGCATCATTTGCGCAAACAGTGTTCTTGTACGTCGCGAATGGCGTCGATGTCGATCTGCCCACGAACCAGTGGGTGGTCCGTCGTCTGTATTGGTCGCCGCAGGATGTGTCCGCGCTCTCGGTGATGCCATGCGTCCGTTGATGCTCGACTACCGGACCGGGCGGCCCTCCGTGAACGGCCAAGGACTGCTGTGGCTTGCGGCCGGGCTCTCGGTGCTCGTCTCGGTCGGCATGTACTACGTGGAACTGGTTCAGGGCATCGAACAGTATGGAGGGCGGATCGAGACCCTCCGCTCCTTCGTGTCCCGCAACGTGCAAGGGGAAAAACAGGCGGCAGGGGATGCAAAACTGCTTCAGGCGGAGATGAAAGAGGCTAAGGCGGTTCTCCGGCGCCTCTCGGTCCCGTGGGATGAATTCTTCCGCGCCTTGGAGGAGGCGACTCGCCGGCACGCGGAGGGAATCAGGGTTATCGATGTGCAGCCGGACGCGGAAAAGGGACATGTCGTGATCAACGGGGAATCCAAAGATTTCGATGTGCTGCTCGATTATGTCGTGCAGCTTGGACAGGACGACATTCTGCGTCATGTCCGGCTTGTGAATCATCAGATTCAGCGTGAGGCGCCGGGGAAACCTGTTCGATTCTCGGTCGTCGCGGAATGGAGGGCCGGGTCGTGATTCAAAAGGAGCTCGTCCGGAGCGATGCGCCGCAAGTTCGGATGAACACGGTCCCAGCCGCTGCGTCTGGAACGCTCCCTGCTCCGGCTGCGCTCCCAGGGAG
>JBBIQV010000003.1:77412-97158 GCA_037442105.1 Nitrospiraceae bacterium
TTGTCCACCGGTCGTGTACGGTGGGTTCTTCGTCTCTGGATCATGAGGCTGGGAACGGTCGGGAAGCTTGGTCTGGGGCTGGCGACACTCGGCGGCGTGTTCTACGTCTCCGCTGTGTTACCGGCTGTGTCTGAACTGCGTGAAGCAAAGGGGGAACTGGCGGCGATGCAAGAGCGCGCCCAGCGTGACGCGGTTGTTGCCGCACCGGCCGGTTTGGGGCCGGCGGAAGAATTGGCGAAGTTCTACGGCTTCTTCCCCTCGGACCAATCTGTGCCGGACGCGCTGCGCACCATCTATCATCTGGGGATGGCGCAGAATCTTCAGCTCGAACAGGCCGACTATCGCGTGACTCTCGAGGGGCAGAGCCGGCTGTATCGCTACGACATCTCGTTCCCGGTCACAGGGACCTACCCGGAGATCAGGAGGTTTCTCCGGAGCGTGTCGGCAGCGGTGCCGGCAGCCGCTCTCGATAAGGTGACGTTTGAGCATCGCACGGGCAAACGTGACTTGGTTCAGGCGAAGGTCAGTCTCTTGCTCTTTGCGAAAAGAGACCAATGATGGGATTCATCAGTTTGCGCCGGCTCACTCTCTTATGTCTTACGGCACTTGCCCTGAGAGGGTTTGCTCCCTCAGGGGAATCCGATCTGCCGTCCGGCAGGGTGGAGACTGCAAAACCCGCCGTTGAGGAGACAGCGACGTCGCCGCGCGGGTCGACATACTCTCCAGCCAAGGCTGTGCCGGTCAGCGCCGAACTGTCGCTTGGCCTGAACCGGCCGGAGCGGAAGCTCACCGAGGCAGAGGTATATGATCTATTCTCTAGAACGTCTCGATCGTCGCAGCCTACCTCACGCAAGCAGAAGCCCGAACCTAGAGCCGGCGCCACGGTGGAATCGGCTCCTACCGTGCAGCCGGATCCGGTTCTGCAGACGCCGCCTGAGCCTCCGGTGGTCACTGCTGCGGTTGCACCGCCTGCGGTCGCGCCAGTGGCCCCTCCGCCGCCACCCGTTGTGGTGGCTGCGCCGTTGCCGCCTGCGCCTCCGCCGGCTCCGATCGCTCCGGTCCTGCCGTTCAAGTATATCGGGAGGATTATGGAGGCGGGCCATTCGGTGTTTTTTCTGACGAAGGACGACAAGCTCTACACCGTGAAGGTCGGCGATGAAATCGAGGGGATGTATTACGTTGACGGCGAAATAGGCGGCCAACTGAGGCTGATCTACAAACCGCTCAGTATTGCACAAACCTTAGCCGTGGGAGCGTCCTCATGAACACAACAATGAAGACGATTCTAGGCCGGTCGCAGCGGTATGTCGTATGGCTCGTCATCGGGGTTGCTTTATCAGCATGTACGGTCGACCGGCTCTATCAGCAAGCGCTCGTGGATTTCGATTCGGGACGGGTCGAAGAGGGCCTGCAGAAGCTGGAAAATGCCAGCCACCTGGACCCTGACAATCACGCCTTGCGCGCCGAATTACAGAGGCGGAAAGAATCGATCATCTACCGCTTGCTGCGCGTCGCCGAGACGGCTCGCTCGGCATCCCGGTTCCGGGAAGCCGAAGCCGGGTATCAGCGCGTGCTGGCTCTCGACGAGAAGAATTCGAGCGCCCGCACCGGGCTCGACCTCATTGAGCAAGGGCGTCGGCATGAGGCTCTCGTGACCGTTGCCAAGGATCTGCTGAGGCAGAATGATCTCGCCGGGGCTCAGAGCAAGCTGAGTCAGATACTGGTGGCCGATCCAAAGCATGCAGAGGCAATCCGGTTACTTCATGACATCGAGGATCGCCTGGTCCGAAACGCTTCTGCAAAGCCGGTGGTCAAACCGAAACAAGAGAAGCCGGTGAATCTGGAGTTCCGCGATGCCAAGCTGGCCATGATGTTTGAAGCCCTGTCGCGCACGAGCGGGATTAATTTCGTGCTGGATAAAGACGTGAAGGGTGACACGAAGGCTTCGATTTTTCTGAAAGACCTGCCGGTGGACGAGGCGCTCGACTTGATCATCTCGCAGCAAGCACTTCGCAAGAAGGTGCTCAGCGACAATACGATCCTGGTGTATCCCAACACTCCCGACAAGCGAAAACAGTACGAGGACCAGATGGTCCGGTCGTTCTACTTGACCCACGCCGATCCCAAACAAGCAATGAATCTCCTTAAGGTCATGCTCGACACCAAGGTGCTCTTCGTGGACGACCGTTCAAGGCTGGTCATTATGCGGGATACTCCTGAAGCGATCCAGATGGCCGAAAAGCTGATGGGGTCGCTCGATCTGCCGGAGTCGGAGGTCATGCTGGAGGTCGAGGTGATCGAGATTCAGCGTTCGAAACTGATGGAACTCGGCATCAAGTACCCGACTCAGTGGACATTGAGCGCAGCAGCCGCCGCGACGACGGGGGGGACAGCGAGCGCGCTCACCCTCGACCAACTCCTGAAGTTGACCAAAGAACAAGTGAATTCTTCGGCGGTCAGTGTCACGGCGGATTTCAAGAAGGAGGTCACGGCGGCCGATATCCTGGCAAGTCCTCGGATCAGGGCCCGCAACCGCGAGAAAGCGAAAATCCTCATCGGCGATCGGGTTCCTGTGATCACAAACGCCGTCACTCCCACGACCGTCGGGTCGAGCGTCGTCACCGGGAGCGTGCAGTATGTCGATGTGGGTCTCAAGCTCGATGTGGAGCCCGTCATTCATCGCGACAACGATGTCGCCATCAAACTGACGCTCGAAGTCAGCAGCATCGTGCGAGAGATTCTGAACACGATCTCAGGAACTCAGGCGTACCAGATCGGGACGCGCACCGCCTCCACTCTCCTTCAGCTCAAGGACGGCGAGACTCAGATACTTGCCGGTTTGCTCACCGATGAAGAACGCCGGATATCGAGCCGGATTCCCGGCATCGGCGACATTCCGATCCTGGGGCGCTTGTTCTCTTCGCAACGTGACGACAACAGGAAGTCGGAAATTGTCCTGTCGATCACGCCACATCTGATCCGTGCGGCACCGCACCCTGATCCTCATGCAGCCGAATTTCTGTTCGGGACGGAATCCATGCGCAGCGGTCCGCTCGGTATGAAACTGCCGGATGAACCGCGGGCTTTTCCGAATCAATCGCGAAGCGCGCCGGCCGTGGCGCCGTCTCCTCCCATGGATGTGCCCTCGCCTGCTGCTCAACCTCCGGCTCCGCGCGACTTGTTCACGCCGCCCCCGGTGTTCGATCCAGGAGCATCGACGCCGCAGGGGGGGAACCACCCACAGGATTCCGGCGAGCCGTCGAACTCGGAGCGAATCGTTCCGGAATCGGGAAACTGACCGAGGGTCGTGATGGCGGACGGCAAGAACGGATTCACATTGATCGAACTGGTGATCACGGTGTCGATCATCGGCGTCCTGGCCACGGCCGCGCTCCCCCTGGCCAATCTGGTCTCAACGCGGAACAAGGAGCAGGACCTCCGTGTAGCCCTGCGGCAACTCCGCGAGGCTATTGATGCGTACCGGCTGGCCGTGGACGAAGGTCGGGTTACCAAAGGGGCTCTCGATTCAGGTTACCCCAAGACGCTTGAATCGTTGGTCGAGGGCGTGGTGGATGCAAAGAATCCGAAGAAGGCAAAGATCTATTTTCTACGGCGCATTCCCCGCGACCCGATGCACGCGGATCCCTCCGTGCCGGCGGTCGAGACGTGGGGAATTCGCAGCTATGAAAGTCCGCCGGATGATCCGAGCCCCGGCAACGATGTTTTCGACGTATATTCCCTGTCGCAAGATCAAGGACTGAACGGGATTCCATATTCGCAATGGTAGGGGTTTGATGCGCTGGTCCAAACGTCTCACGCACACTGTCGGCTTTACCCTCATTGAACTGCTGGTGGTCTTGGCCATCATCGCCACCCTGCTGACCCTGACGATGCCCCGCTATGTCCGCACCCTTGAGCGATCGAAGGAGGCGGTGCTCAAAGAGAATCTCTGGACGATGCGCGACGCGCTCGACAAATACTACGGCGACGTCGGCCGGTACCCGGATTCTCTGGACGATTTGGTGACGAAGAAATATCTGCGCAATATCCCCCTTGATCCTCTCACGGACAGCGCTTCGACATGGCAGGTCGTGTCGCCCGCCGATCCGGATCAAGGATCGGTCTACAACGTCAAAAGCGGGGCTGCAGGAACCGGCCTCAACGGTGTGGCCTACAATGAGTGGTGACGCCGTGACTGGGGGGAGAAGCGGTGGGTTCCGAATCATCCGGTCCGATGAGGAGGGATTCACCTACCTCGGTGTCTTGATCGCGCTCGCGATGCTGGGAACGAACCTCGCCCTTGCAGGAGTCATTTGGCATTTTGCGCAGCAGCGTGTGAAGGAAGGTGAACTGCTGTTTATCGGCAATCAGTTCAGGACCGCCATCGGGAGGTACTACCTCAATCAGCTTGGCCCGCAGAAAGAATATCCCAAGAAGCTGGAAGACCTGCTGCGTGACCCCCGACACCCAGGGACGGTCCACTATCTTCGAAAACTCTATACGGATCCGATGACAGGTTCGAAGGACTGGGGGCTTCTCAAGACTCCGGACGGGAGCATCTTGGGGGTGTACAGCAAGTCTGACCGGGCCCCGATCAAACAGGCGAATTTCGGTCCTAGTGGTCGAAACCTCGAACACAAGTCCAAGTACTCGGAGTGGAAGTTCGTCTATTTACCCGGTCAGCCACTGGGCAATTCGGCATCAAGCCAATTCGCGGATCAGAACCCTCTTGGCAGTCAGATCCCAAATCCCAACGTGCCGATCGTGGAGCGGCCCCAACCGGGTCCGTTTGGAACTCCTTCGTCGGCTGATCCACAAGCTCTTCCGAACGGAGGTCGCCAGACACCATGACAGACTCGGTGCATAGTATGAAGTTCCCTCACTCCGACATCGTCCTTCGGGGACGCATAGAAACCGTGCATTCCGGCGAAGGGCTGCAGGAGGGGGGTGGGATTGGAGGTACAGGGATCGCGGCCTCTGGCGGCGACAGGCCAGGTCGCGGGCCTCGGCGGCATTTTCGTGTTGTGAATGGAGGTGCCAGCACCGGGACGCTGACCCTTGTAGGATTCTCGGGGGTGGCGGTGCAGGTGAACCGCCGGACGAGGTTCAAAGGTGTCGGGGTTCCCACCGAGCTGAGCGATCTCAATCCTGGAGACTGCGTCAAGGTCCTGGGATGTCAATACATGAACAACTACGTCATCGCTGCGGAGGTAGAGCGCACGGCTGCTACTGCCCAGGCCGCTCTTCAGGGCCCAGTGGACTCAGCGACCGAACCTGTCGTGGTGATCCTGGGAATGGTCGTCGACACGACGGCGATTCAGGAGAACAAATTTAAGGGGATGGACGGAACCTCCGCTGGGCGTCAGGCCTTCTTTCATGCGTTGGCTAGAGGTATGATAGTGGAGCTGGAGGGGACTCTGGCGGGGGGTATTGTTGCCTGGACCGAGGCCGAAGTCAGGAGCAAAGTCATGAAACCGCTCGGGTGGGAGTGGCAGGCCAGGGAGAGCAACGATCGACATCATGATCGAGCGGCCCTGATGAGAGTCATTGAGTACGAGATGGTCAACGAGTTCGGTGCGAGGAAGAATCGAAGCGACAGAGGCAAAGCCCTTTCGGTCAACATTAGTCGAGGCGGAATGTTGGTTTTGATGGATCGAAGGCCGGCGATCGACCAACCGATGAAGGTCTTTATGCCCACGCCCAGCAAGCCGGTCAATATTCCGACGCTGGTTGATGTCCGATGGAGCAGGAGGCTGCCGCTTCCGACCGGCAAGACTCGTGATGTTTATTTTGTGGGGCTGAGATTCGTCTTGTGAGCCCTCGCGAGGAATTGGATGAGGCTTTTCACTCTCGGTTGTATTCTACTCGGCGCCTGGATAAGTGCTTCTACTATGGTTGGGACCACTGCTTCTTCCCAGAACCCACAGCCAGGCAGCCAGGAGGTGGTCGAGTTTCTAGGGAAGGTGATGCATGTGTCTATAGAGGGCGGATTTTGGGGACTGATCAGCGATGAAGGGGCGAAGTATGATCCCGGCACGCTCCCTCCGAGCTATCGTGAGGAGGGTCTAAGGGTTCGGGTAAAAGCTAAAATCCTTCGAGATGTCGTGACCTTCCGAATGTGGGGTCAGCGGGTGGAACTACTTCAGATTGAAAGAATGATGGAGCGTCACCCGACACAGACCGAGGACTTTCGCCCACGCGACTGAGCCGCCAACCCTCCCATGAGAGATCGGTTGACTTGCTCCTCACGATATTGTATTAGGTCAGCCCATTGCGGTAAACGAGTGGGAATGAATTCCCAATTCTGTGAAGGTGTCGATGAGTTATCCTTCTCGTCCGGAACGTCTGTTTGCAAACTGGGTGATTCCCTATGAGATGATAAGGCCGGCAGATTTGCCGGTTCGAGAATCCATCCGTGGCACTGCGGTGTCCGTGAATGTCTGCTCCGGGGGGATGCTTGTGGTGATGGACCATAGGCCCGAGATCGACCAAGTCATTAAAGTGTCCATACCAACGAGGATTTCCACTATAGCTATCGACGCGTTGGCCCAGGTCCGGTGGGCGGAACAAATTGACTTTCCGCCCTTTGCGGCGAGTTACCGCGTGGGCTTGAAGTTTCTGTTCTCTCCCTCAATCTGAAAGAGATTCCGCAGCTCGGTGAGCCAATCAGGATTGGCAACAGTGTGCAGCCGGTGCAGACTCCTTCTCCCGCCGCTTGTCGAGAGATTCATTCTCAAGTTTTTCCCGCGCTACGTCGAAGAAGATAAGATGCGTCGTCGCTCAATCGAGCGGCTTTCTTCCCGGCAATGATGCGTTATGGAATATACCCCGCCGATACCACCGTCTCCGGGAAACTCTAGAGTCCTCCGTCCCTGGGGAGGCAGCCTCCGCCGCCGCCTCACTTTGGGGCTCAGCACCGTCATTCTCGGCATCGTGGTCGTCGGCGCGGGCGTCGTGCTCTGGAACCAGAGTCGCCTGCTCCGAACCAATGCGGAGGACCGGGCGAAAACGATCGGGCGTACATTGGGAGCTATGGGATCCGCGGCGGTGCTCGATAATCTGTTTCGTCTGCAAGAATCCATGCAGCAGTTCCTGTACGACACCACGATCGTCGATATCGATATCGTGGACGGGGACGACCTGGTCGTTGCTGCCATGCGTCCGGAACGGATCGGCCTGACCTTGAGCGATCCGATCTGGCTCTCCCTGCGGAACACCAGGACAGAAAGGGTTTGGGAAGATCTGACCGATGATGGGCAGCCGGCTCTCGTCATTGTGGAGCCCTTGTTTCAGGACGAAAAGGTTCAGGCGTGGGTGCATCTGGTGGTGTCGTTGGCGCATCTAAAGGAAGAACGGGCGCGTGCCATCCAGTACATCGCGTTGTGGGCGCTGGTTCTCCTATGCGTCGGCATTATAGGAGTCGGGAGAGCGTTCAGCCAAGTGTCCAGAATAATCGAACACCTGGTCAATCTGCTTCACATGCCGCTCAGAGCCGTGGAAGAAAGTTTAGGGCTTGGACCGCACTCCGCTGCATCGTTGCGCGCCGCTCACGTCGAGCGCAAAGACTTCGAGCGAGTGGTGGCGCTGGCGCACAGGACCGTCGAAATGCTGACGAAACAATCGCTGGCGGTGAAGGAATTGACGCAGTCGCTGGAGGAGAAAGTCGCGCATCGTACGCGCGACCTCGAATTGGCCCGGGATGAAGCGTTGGCCGCGGCCCATGCGAAGGCGGCTTTTCTCGCCACCATGAGTCACGAGATTCGGACTCCGATGAACGGCATCATCGGATTTACCGACTTGCTTCTCGACACCGGGATGACTGCGGAGCAACAGGAATATCTACGAGTCGTGCATCGATCCGGAGAGCATCTGCTCGAACTGATCAATGACATTCTCGATTTCTCAAAAATGGAAGCCGGAAAGGTAGAGCTGGAGGCGGTAGACTTCGATCTCGGAGTCTTGATCGAAGACGTGGTTGCGCTGTTCGGGGAGCGCGCCGAGTCGAAGGGGATCGAGCTGGTCAGCCTTGTGCATGCCGGTATTCCGATGCAACTCCGAGGCGACCCCGGAAGATTGCGCCAGGTGTTGGTGAATTTCGTCGGGAACGCCATCAAGTTTACGGAACGAGGAGACGTGACGGTTGAAGTCAAAACCGCTTCCTCGCAGCCCTCAGGACTCAATTCTCCACACTCCGGGGAATCGCTCCTCCACTTTGCCGTGACGGACACAGGCATCGGTCTGACGAGCGAGCAATGCGCGAAACTGTTCGAGCCGTTTACGCAGGCGGATATTTCCACGACACGCAAGTACGGAGGGACCGGCCTTGGTCTTGCCATCTGCAAGCAGCTCGTCGACCTTATGGGGGGAACAGTCGGGGTGGAGAGCGTGCCCGGGAAGGGAAGCACGTTTTGGTTTACGGCCAAATTCTCGCTCCAAGATGGGGCCGCTGTTCCCCAATCCCCGATTACCGGACTCCTCGATCATCAGAAGGTGTTGATTGCAGATGGTCATGCCGGCAATCGGCGGGTTTTGGATATTCATCTGAAAGCCAAAGGGATGGTCGTGGAACAGGCCGAGACAGGGACCTCGGCCCTTCAGCGCTTGCGGGAAAGCGCATTGCGAGGTGCCTCGTTCGATCTCGCCGTTCTAGACATGCAGATGCCTGATATAGACGGACTGGAGCTTGCCCGCCGCATGAAGGCCGATCCCGCGATCCGTTCCGTCCGTCTCGTGCTGGTCACGTCTCTCGCAAGGCGGGGCGACGGCAAACAGGCCCAGCAAGCGGGCATCGCAGCCTATCTTGTAAAACCCATCAGGCAGTCCCAACTGTATCGGTGTTTGGAATTGGTTTGTGCCCAGCCTCTTGCCGCCGAGTATTCGCCTGAAAAAGCCCGGCCTCCGCTGATCACCCGGCATACGCTTTCAGAAATGCAGGCGCAAGACGCTCCGGTTACTTTGCTGGCGGAGGATAATCCGGTGAACCAGAAAGTTGCCGTGAAATTTCTTGAGAAGTTGGGATGTCGTGCGGAGGTCGTCACCACCGGCCGGGAGGCGGTAGATGCCGCAATGCGCCGATCCTATGCGCTGGTCTTTATGGACTGCCGGATGCCGGAGATGGATGGATTTGCCGCGACGGCGGAGATCCGCAGGCGAGAGGCGATGGACAAGGAGCTGGCGGCGGACAAAGGAGAAGAAGGCTCTTCCCTCTCGTCTCGTGCCGCGCGCCACGTGCCTATTGTCGCCATGACGGCCAATGTGATGTCTGAGGACCGCGAACGCTGTTTGGCGGCCGGTATGGATGATTTTCTGGGCAAACCGATCCGTTTCGAAGAGCTACGTGCCGTCCTCGACCGCTGGCTTGCCAGACAGGACGCTGCCGGGTAGCCCGCCGAGTCCGTTATCGACGGGGATACTCCAGCGTGATCGTTATCTCGCCTGTCGGCGGCACGTCGATCTCACGAGAGAGGTTGCCGAGCGACTCATGCCACACCTGCAGACGCCGGTGTCCGGACGGAACATTGACGATCCGGAACTCGCCTCGCTCGTCGCTGACGTCAAAAAAGGGATGGTCGAACCCGATGCGATAGGCGTGCATGAACTTATGCGCGTCGCATTGGACTCGATACAGACCGGCTTTCTTGGTCTGCTTGATGATCGGTCTGCCGCCCGCGGGAAGCGCGACGTTCAGGACCGTCCGCTCGTCGTTGTACACGTGCGTGTTGTGCATGATGGGATCGTCGTTCGTTACCTCGAGGGGATTGCCCGTCTGGAAGGCACCGATCCGCGGCACGAATCGGCACTGCTTGTTTTGAATTGTTGTCGTGGCCTGTTGGGCCGCAGCGGGCGGCGCCTGGCTCACCTCCACGCTGATGACGGCATTGTGCACCCCGCGTGTTTCGCGGTTTACGACTAACGGATCATCGGTAACCGACGACCCACAGACTTGGCTGTCCCGTGTCACCGGCACGGCCATCGGTGGCGGGACTGTCCCGGAAAAGACGACGCGACCGGTGATGGTCGCCCCTCCTTGGTCGGCCATGCCGAGCGGCTGAGAAGCAACGATGGCGCAGACCATCACCCAAGCGATCGGCCATGCCGGCCACGCATTGCGGCGAAACGGTGTCCGAGAACACACGCAGCAAGAGAACATGGTTACTCCCTCCGTTCGGAAGAAAGAGACAGCACGTAGTAGACCAAGTCCCATGCCTCCGCCTCTTTGTCTCTAAGGTAATCAGCGTAGGACGGCATCGGTGTCCCGTCAAGCCCGGTCATCAATGCGCGGTAGATGTCCTGCGGGCGCGCGCCGAATTTGAAGGATGATCGATCCGTGAGGTCGGTCGCCCGCATGTGCAGCCCCCGCTCGTTCTTTAACTCCCCGGTGCGGGATACCGGTCCATCTCCCGTACCGTTGAGTCCGTGACAGGTCTGGCAGCCCAGCCGTTGGTAGCTGGTCCGTCCGTGCGTAATACTTGACTCAGAAGGAGGGAATGGCGGGAAGCCTATTATTATAGGATTGCGCGCTTCTTCGCGAAACTCAGGCCTCAATGATTGCACATAGGCGATGACTTGCCACCGTTCCTCTTCCGTGAGGCTGGCGAACGGCGGCATGTACCCGGGAATTCCTTGCGTAACGACGCGAAATAAGTCCTGGTCGGCCGGCAGCTCTCCTGTCGGCGTCGTGCGAGACCGGAACGATTCGGCGGTGAAATCCCTCGGACGGGGCGCCGAATAGCGGCCGAGGTACCAGGCGGCCGGTCCGTCTCCTTTGCCCTGCCGGCCATGACACATCAGGCAAGTCCGCTGATAGATGGCTTTGCCCATTTCGAGGGTGTCTCGGGTGTCGCCAGGTTTCTCAGCGTGAAGCGGAGCATCCGCAAGACCTACGGACATAATCAGAGCCAAAGTCACCGACGTCAGGTATCGCATAGGTTAAAACACCACGTCGATCCCCGCGAAAAAGGCATTTCGGAGATTGCGGGCGGCCGCGGCACCACCTTCGGATTTTCTGAGATTCATGTCGTCCCGTGCGTAGATCGCAACGTTCGTCCGTAAGTACTGCTTGACCTGAAATCCGACAAAGGTTTGGGAGCTGCGTTGATCGAGCTCTCCGCCGGCATCCATGTGATCGTAACGGACCGACAATAACGTGTTGCTGGTCACATACGCGTCCGCGGCTACGGTGAGGCCGGTGGCTGTCGCGTCGAAGTCGGCCGCCAGGGCGGTCGGCACACGCGCGATGCGGTCGGCCGTGTACAGCCCGTAAATGTCGATCATTTCGTACCGCACGTTGGCGGCGACGCCGTACCGATTCCAATTCACGTCTTCCCCGGACCGGACCCTGACGTTACCGTTCCCGAAATATGTAAAACCGGACAGGCTGGCCGAGAAGAAGTTGGACCTGGAGTAATCCAGGCGCACCATGCCGTAAAAATCCTTTGCCTTACCGGAATCTCCGAAACCCTCATTAGCGCCGTTCAGGACACCGAATTGATAGAGCAGCCAGTCGCCGAATGGGCGCCCTCGCACGTCCACGCCCATTTCGGCCACTCCGTTGTAGAGGGATGGGGCATAGGGAGAGAGTGCCGTGCCGTCCCGATGAAACAGGCCGTAGAACTTCGCCGCCGTCGCAAGCGGAAAGAGTCCGGCCCGGTTGATGGTCTGCGGCATGAATGCACCGTCGGCCTTTTTGACGTGTTCTCCGACGAATTCCAGTTGCTGGCGAAGGGTGGAAAAGGAAAACGATGCGGAAGGATCGATCCGGCCGACGCGGATGTGCGCCAGATCGCGACCACCAAGGTTGTTGAAGGTGAGAAACGCGCGTTCTATTCCGGTTGTCCCCTCTTCCAGATTCGATTCTAGCTCCGTAAAGAACCCGATATTTTTGGTCAACGTGCCGGCCGCGAAGAGGCTGAAGACTTCCGGGAAGCCGAACTCCGTTTTGTTCTCCGCAACGCCGGGATCAGAGCCCGGCGGATTCTGTTGTTTCACGCTGTGATTCCGAAGGACGTTCCCTCGCAAACGGACACCCAGATAGTTGGCGACATCATCCAATGAGACGTCTCCCAAGGTGCGCTTGCCCGTGATGCCTCCGTTCTCCGTGCCGGGCAACTGGTATCCGTTTTCGAGGAAACGCTCGCCGTACGGGTTGAGCCGTGGTGGTGCAGTGTGGCAGGCCGTGCAGGTCAGATTGTATTTACGTGCAAAGGGGGGAATGGCCTGGGCGTTATTCGCGATCATCAGAGTCATGGCGAACAGGCAGAGTGCGATGCTCAGCGTTGTAATCTTGACAGGAAGACCCATCGCCCTTGTGCCTGACGCACGGCTGTGCTCTCCAGGCCACTACCGTGTTCGGAGGCGCGGGGATCGTGTATTGAACCGCACGCCTCTTCTCAGACGTTCTCCATTCCTGTGGGTTTAGCCAGGGGGATCTCCGCTGTAATCCGTGTTCCCCGTCCGGGCGAGGAAGAAACGATCAGCCTGCCGCCGAGTTTCCTGGCATGTGCCGCCATATCGGCGAGTCCCCCTCCTGCACTGCCTGATTTGATTATCTTGAAGCCGACGCCGTCGTCCTTCAAAGCAAGGCGAACGGTGTTCTTATGGGTATAGAGATGAATGACTCCGGAGCGGGCTCTGGCATGCCGCACAATATTGCCAATTCCTTCCCGCGCGATGTGTAAAAGAGCAAGTTCTTGTTCCTGGGACAGACGGCTCGCGGTCGCGCGGTCTATCTTTACCTTGAAGGGGATGGACGGCCAAGCGGCGCTGGAATGGACAAGAGCGTGAAGGGCGGCTTCGAGTTCGTTCGGGGCTTCCATTTCCGGCCAAAGGCGAGGAATGAAATCCCGCAGGTCTTGGACCAGGCGTCGGATCTGCGAGACGGCTCGGTCGAGTTGTTGCGATGCCTCGTGCGGGGTCTGGGCAAGGAGTACTTTGGTTGATTCCAGCGTCATCCCCACTGCGTAGAGTGATTGGAGCATTCCGTCATGGAGGTCTTTGTACATCTGCTCCCGCTCTTCGGTCATCTGGCGAAGGCGAAGTTCATGCCGCCTCTTGGTCTCTTCCGCACGTCTACGATCCGTTATATCGCGGACGATCGCGGTGAGATGCGGATGGTCGCGCAGGGCTACCTGACTCAGGGACATATCGACCGGGAACTTAGCGCCGTTCTTTCGCAATCCGATGAGATCGAGATTCACGGAGACCGACTTATGGCTGAACAACGCAGCAGGAAGCACAAATCCGAAGAAGCCTGCCGCACCTTTCTTGGATGGAGGCTGCAACATGGTTTCGATATCTTTGCCGACCATCTCATCGGCGCTGTATCCGAACATGCGACAAGCGGCCGGATTGCTCGATCGTACTTTCCCTTGGCCGTTGACAATGATGATTCCGTCCGGGGCGGTGTCTACAATGCTTCGCAATTGTTGTTCATTATCCCGCAGCGCCTCCAGCGACTGGACGGCCTGTTGTCGTGCCTGCTCAAGTTCGACCGTTCGCTGCGCCACCTTCTCTTCGAGCGTGCGGGCAAATTGCTGTAGCGCTTCGGATTGCACGGTCAACACCTGGACCGTCTGACCGGCTATGTCCGCCAACCGATCAATTTCGTCCGTATGCCCGATGCCGGCGACCGATCTGTGCGCCGGCACCTGCGCAACCGTTCCGCCGGCCGAGAGGGTGCGACCTAATGTGTCAAGCGGGGACTTCAACTGGGCGATGACGGCGTGAAAGACGTTGGAAACCCGTCGGAAGGTCATGCTGATGGCCAGAATGCCCGCTCCTATCAACGCTGAGGCGATCAACACGATTCGAGTCGCAGTCTCGTCGCGTTCTCGTTGGACCTGCACGAGAGAGACCGTGAGGCGAACCCAGGCGGCGATCACCTGGCGATCTATCAGTGGTTCGACGACCACCAGGACCGGCTGACCATCCGGTGTCGTAGAAGCCATGACCGACTCTGCGGTCTGCCTCCGCGCATCAAGCCACGCGTGGTCCTCCAGGGTCAGGCCGATCCGCCTTTCATTCATGGACGCAATGATCAAGTTGTCGGGATCCACGATGTCGATATCGAGGATCGTGTCGTCCTTTAGGTAGTGCTGCATGGATTCCTGAAGACGGAACAAATTCTCGATCACGGCCGCCGATCCCACCGCCGCCAGCGTTCGACCGATGGCTCTGGCGCGTTCCTCTGCAGCTTCCTGAAGTAGCCGTTCCTGCTGCGTCAGCATGGTGAGCGCACCGGTTCCCATGATGGCGAGAATCATCGCGCTGAGCGCGATGGTCAGCTTGAGGCGAAGGCTGGGCGGCCACAACCGTCTATCTTGTAAGAAGCCGGTGAGTTGCTGCGTGAATGTCTGAGAGGCTGCCATAAAAAGCGAGCGCTCGCCTGATGCCACCACAGCGCTTGTGCTTCGCGTTTATCATGGAATTCTTCGGTTGCCAATCTTTTTCTCTGAAGAGTTGCGTCTGGGGAGGGGATGAGAGGAGATGACACGAGGGGCTTATGAATTGCCGGACCTCTGTTTTGCGTTCAAGGTTTCTACCCATTGGCGCTGGAACTGCTCATAGGAGAGGGAAAGCTTGTCCTGCATGGCGGCGTCGAGAGGCTGGCCGGTTGTGAGTAAGTTCATCAGTTGTCGAACCTTGAACATGCTGTACCGGTCCACCAGGTTTTGAGCCGCTGCGGAGGCTTCCAGATAAGCGGCTAACCGCGTGTCTGCCGCCAGGTTGGTCCATGGGCTTTCTAAGGAGGTGAGAGGGATCAAAGCGGGGCCTTTCTCCCTGGCTCCTTCAAGGTCGGGCCATGGATCCTCGGCCAAGAGGATTGCAAGCCCTTCAACCAACCACGTAGGAACTTTAACGAGATGAGCGCCCATCTTGTCACGAAGTAAGGCGTGAACAAACTCATGGCGCAGCACCCGGCTCAACCAAGCTAGGTCGTCAAGCGCTCCCCGCACGGGCAGGTGAATCTCATTTGAAGCTGCGTCGTACAACTTATCCGCCCATTCCGGGCTTCCCGTTCTGTTCGTAAAGGTTTCTGCTGTGTGCAGCACCACCATGAGGGGAGCCGAGGGGAAATGCCCGAACTTCTGGCAGATGTCCAGGTATGCAAATTCGAGGATGGCACGCACACGGACCCAGGCTTCCTCATCCTTGTCGCCGGCGAATCTCGCGATGAAGTGCTCCTGTTGTTGGAGATCGGAGTGTTGCTCGGTCTCTTTCGAACGCGTCACCTTGGCGGTTGAAATGATCGGAGCAGGTCGTGACGCGACGTTCGTTTGGAGTATCTGCGCGGCGCCGTCCTGACTCCGTGCAATCAGCCCTTGCGCGTTGCCTTTTCCCGGCTGATTGGCCAGGAAAAGCTTGTGTGGGTCGGACTGAGCCGCGAGTCGGATTTTTGCCGTCAGACTGTGGGCATAGGATTGCAGGGTCGGATCGCGCTGGGCTTGTTCAACCACCTGATTAAGGTGGCGCATGGCCGTCTCCACCTCACCTTTCTCCAGCAGCAGTTCAGCCAAGGCCAGATGCGGAAAAGGTTCGCGCGGAATTAAACGGATAACCTTCTGCAAAAACTCGGGTGTGAGCGAAGGGTGACGAAGCCCCCAATACGCATGGGTGAGATTCAGATGGGCGACCGAACTGGCTCGATCGATGGCCACTGCTTTCTGAAATGCCTTGACTGACACCTCGATGCCGCCCGATTGTTCTTGTTGAACTCCTAGATTATTCCACAACGTGGCTACGTACTTTCGCGCGCGTTCGTGCGCTAGCACTTCGGTGGGCAACCTATGAAGTCTCGAGGCTGCCTCTCCCAAGTTTCCTTTCTCCAATTCATCGCGGATTGCCTGAAGTTTGGAGTTAGGAGCTTCGCCGGGATCCCCAAGACGCGCTGACGGAATTTGGGGATCGAGGGGTATCGCTGTTGTGGTTGGCCTGGAATCCATGGTGGTTGGCGGTTCCTCGCCATTTGTCGTAGACGGAGTGGGACGCGGGGCGTGGTAGGCCGGTTTCAGCCACCCCTGATAGAGGACAAAAATCGCCAACGCTGCGACTATCAGGCGTAAGAGAGGAGCAAGGCTACGGCGATACATGGTTCCGACTGATCACCATAAATATTGTTCGAGGAACTGGGATTCCACCTGCACACGTCTCTTCGGCTAGCGGAAACGAAGCGCTCCCGCCCCCGGCTTGATCTTCTTCCAAGACGATGTTTCGTGACAGCGTTCGCATGACGGGCCAAAACTGCCCTCGTGTTTGTCGTCCTTCTTATGACAACTGACACAAGCGTCGGAGGCTTTCACCTTCTTGCCCATTGGACTTCTATGGCAGGCATAACAGTCCAACTCTTTATGGCCGCCGTCCAGCTTGAAATGCGTCCGCGTGTCGTGGTCGAAATCCCAAATCTTCCAGTCTCGTGCATTGTGACAATCCTCGCACTGTAGCCCTAACCGGCGTTTGTGTACGTCTTCTTTCTCATGGCAGGCGACACAATCCGATTTGGCATCCTTGAACGCGGCCGTCAGGTGACATTTCTTGCACTCGACTTTTGCGTGCTTCCCTAATAATGGGAAGCGTGTAATGTCATGGTCAAACTTGGTTTCCTTCCACGATCGCTCGTTGTGGCACTCTTCACACTTTGTCCCTTCCTGACCTTTGTGTTTGTCGTCGTTCTCGTGGCAGGCGTAGCAAGTGGTCTTGAGCTTTTCCTTGTAGAGATGCCCCTTATGACAGCTCTCGCACTTGAGGGGTTTATGTTTGCCCAGCAATGGGTATTTCGTATCCCGATCATGGTCGAAGGGGATGGACTTCCAGTCCTTTTCAATATGGCAATTCTCGCACTTCTCGCCGTAATTCCCTTTGTGTTTATCATCCTTCTTGTGGCACGCGTAGCAGGTCGTGGGGGTCTTGTCTTTGTATAAGCGTCCTTTGTGGCAGCTTTCGCACTTGGTCGTTTTGTGTTTCCCCTTGAGCGGGTATTTCGTATCCCGATCATGGTCGAAGGGGATGGACTTCCAGTCCTTTTCAATATGGCAATTCTCGCACTTCTCGCCGTAATTCCCTTTGTGTTTATCATCCTTCTTGTGGCACGCGTAGCAGGCGGCCGGGGTTTTCTCTTTGCCTACCGGAACCTTGTGGCAGCTCTCACATTTCGTCTTCGTATGTTTGCCCTTCAGCGGGTATGTGGTGTCCTTGTCGTGGTTAAACGAGGATGTCTTCCAATCCCTCTCTCCATGACAGGTTTCACACTTGGGACCAAACACGCCCTTATGATAGTCGTCTTTCTTGTGACACGCATAGCAATCCATCGGTGTGTTCTTGTACCGTTCATCGGCATGGCAATCCACGCACTTGACGTCGGCATGCTTGCCGCGTAGCAAGAAGCGGGTTTTGCTGTGGTCGAAACGAGTCTCCTTCCAGTTGCGCTCGGTGTGACAGTCGGCGCACGCTGGGCCAACGCTTCCCTTATGCTTGTCATCCTTCTTGTGACAGGCGTAGCAATCTGCCGGGGTGTCACGGTATTTGACCTTCGGCTTGTGGCAGGCTTTACACTCGGCTTTTTTGGCATCGGCGTGCGCGCCTTTTAGCGGAAAATCTGTCTGTTCGTGGTTGAACGTCTGTCCCGTGATGGGAGCGATGTTCTCCCTCCTGCCTTTGTGCTCCGTATGGCACTCACGGCATTCGCGTTCTTCCTTGAAACGTCCATGGTATCCCTGCTTTTGTGCAACGTCCTTGGTCACTTCCCTATGGCAATCGAGGCAGAGCTTGGTCTGGGCTCCCTTGTTGAAGCGCGCGTGACACTTTGCGCAATCTTCTTCCCATTTCGCGTGTCCCTCGATTACCTGTCCCGGCATGAGCGCGGTCTCGAGGCTGTCCGCCCCGCCCCGTGATGGAAACACAATCCCTGTCGCTGCCAGCACACCGACTACAACGGAAACATAGCGGAGTAAGTCCAGCACGGTGCGCCTGATTGCTCAGTACATATACACAGCAATCACATGAAAGACCGTACTGGCAGCCAAAATGTAAATCAGCGGAATGTGAAGCACGTGCCAGAGCGAAAACAGACGCTCGTATGTGCTGAACTGTGCGACACGCTGCACCTCCCTGAGATAAAGAGACGCCAAACCGATCGCTTCCGGCGCCCCCATCCGAAATTCCGGATGCTTCTCCGCGCGTAAGACGTGCCGCAGTTCTTGCGCACAGCGAAACTCGATTATCCTCCGCCTGAGCTCCAGCGTGAAGAAATGAAGCAAGTTGGCGGGAAAAGACCTCTCCGTGTGAATGGCCCTTTGCTCGAACGACAGCAGCCATTGCTCCACACGATGAGCGCAATGCAGCCGGGATTTTGCATCGTCCGACCGGCCGAGGAGCTCTTTCTGAACTTTTTCCAGCGTCGCCCTGCTGCCGTACAGGCCATAGTGGATCTTCGTGTACACGAACCGGCCGATGATGCCGCTGATGACGACGATCAGCATGCTGAAGAGCGCCACGGCCGCGTTAGGAGAACGGACATGAAAAGTGGAATGAAAAAGGACCAAAGTGGGGCCCAGGATTCCCAGCCACATATGCAAGCGAAACCAATGTTTGAGGGCTCCCCAGCGGTGCGTCCACCGCAGATGCTTTCGGAGCGGATAGGTTAAGAGCGCCAGCATCATCAGAGTTCCCGCCACTCCGAGATAGAATCCGAATCCCGATCGCGGCGTGTAGTACTTCCCATGGGCGACTTTCCATGCCAGCCATCCAAGCAGGACCGTGACTAAGAGCAAGTACGCACGTCCCAGCATGGACGGATTCTGCGAAGGTCCCGCCGGTTCAAGCGCCGCAGTCTTCGGTGAGTGGACGACGGAATGGGATGGGTGCTGCTGGATGGTATCAGCCTGAGCCAAACATGCCTCCTTCCGAGAAAAGCCGATGCCGACCGATGCCATGACCTGCTATTGATCTACCACGTTACACGCAATTCCTGAGCCTAAATCGGAAAATGTGCCCTGATCAGACTGTGTGGTTTTGACCTACCTTTTTGTTCAAAACCGTCTGGGCCTTCTGTGCATGCGCTGAAAGCCGGAACGTCCAGTCCAGACATTTCAACGACATAAGGAAAGCGTTCCATAGTGGTCCCGGACTTGCTTGCCCTTGATGGGATCAACGGTGGGATTATTTTCCCAATATTGCTGATTGTCGCTCGTGGGGCGAACACACCAAATTCTAACGATAGGCAGAAGTTGGCTGGCTGCAGGCGTTTGTGAACAGTCTGGCTGGGTTCTGAACTTGTCGATGAACATGGGCGGGAAATCTCGAATTCCAGGATCGCAAGCGCTCAGCACGTTGCTCATTGCATTGCTGTTCGGCGCAGCTTGTTTTGTGAGCAGTGACGCAGAAGCGCAAGGTGGGAGAAGTCGTACTGATATCGAGTTCAATCACGGTTCAACCGGGTTTCCGTTGACCGGCGGTCATACGCAGGTCAGGTGCGAGCGATGTCATATGCAAGGAATATTCAGAGGGACTCCCACCCAGTGTATGCAGTGCCACGCACCCGGCGGGCGAGTGTTTTCGACGTTCAAACCCAGCAACCACATCCCTACCACGCTGAACTGCAATAGCTGTCACCGAACGACAAATTGGACGCCGGCCTTCTTTGCGCATACGGGCGTTGCGCCAGGCAGTTGTACTACGTGCCATAACAACAGCATAAGGCGGGGCAAGCCGGCCACGCATGTGCCGACGACGGGGGCCTGCGACACGTGCCAT
>JBBIQV010000003.1:97258-113243 GCA_037442105.1 Nitrospiraceae bacterium
GACGCCGGGCAGTTGCGCGACCTGTCACAACGGCAGCACGGCGCGGGGCAAGCCGGCCACGCATGTGCCGACGACGGGGGCCTGCGACACGTGCCATCGGACGACGGCCTGGGTCCCGGCGACGTTCAGCCACGCGGGGGTGACGCCGGGCAGTTGCGCGACCTGTCACAACGGCAGCACGGCGCGGGGCAAGCCGACGGGTCACTTCGTGACGTCGCAAGCCTGCGATGTTTGCCATCGTACAACCGGCTGGATACCGGTCAATGCCTATGTCCACCGGACGCCGTATTACAAGGCTCACCGATCCGATGTGACGTGTAACGCCTGCCATACCAATAACAATGAAATGCTGGCCTGGCCGTACGCAGCCTACAAACCTGATTGCGCTGGTTGCCATGCGGGCCGTTTCAAGCCCGATCCGCATAAGAAATCCGAGTCGCCGAGGATTCTCTACACCGTTATGGAACTGAAAGACTGCTCGGGCAGTTGCCACGTGTACACCAACTCCACGTTCACCACCATTAGCAAAAGCCGCAGCGGCCAACACCGCCCGACCGGTGGCGGCTTCTAACAATCGTTTCAGGGAGATACTCGATTGGATGTGAGTTGTGCAAGCAGGTTGCGTCTTGTAAAACGCGTCGTCCTGCTTGGCGCCATCCTTGCCTTTGGCTTGCTCAGTGTGCCGGTTCCAGTCTCCGCGCAAGTCCTCGATCGTATCGAAATCGTCGAAACTCCGACGGAAGCCGAGATCCACATCGTGTTTAATACGCGCGTGCTCTACCTGCGCCATACTCCTACGGACCAGGGTGATCTGGTCCGGATGTTTTTGGACTTTCCGGAACTCGACCGGTCTCGCCGGCTCGGACGAGAACTTGCTGCGTCCCCGCCGAGCGACCTGGTACCGAAGTTTTCGGTGACGTTTCCTGATCAGGCCACGAACGGACTGTCCGTCAAGTTCAGCCGGCCGGTAAGGTTCAAAGTGAGCCAACGGGATATCAGGCGCAGCAGTCGAATCGTCATTTCTGTAAAGCTGGAAAAGCCGCAAGCGACGCCGTCTGCCATTGCCGGTTCCACTCCGCCTGTCATTTCGTCTCCGCCGGAGGAGAAAGCTCAACCGCCTCTGGCCACGCCACCCCCTCAGGTAAGATCGCGCCCATTCGCCATACCGCCTTTCCGTCCCGGAATGGATATCCAACGGTATGCGGAGGATCTGATGAAGCAGGGCCGTGGGGCGTTAACTGCCGGGGACAACGAGAAAGCGATTCAGATCTTCAATGCGTTGTTGAATCTCCCGCCCCACAAACAGTCGCAAGACGCTCAAGAACTGGTCGGATTGGCCCGTGAGCGGAACGGCGAGATCGCCAAAGCCAAAGTGGAATATGAGCAGTACCTGAAAGCCTACCCGGAAGGTGAAGGCGCAACAAGAGTTCGCCAGAGATTGGCGACACTGGCAGAAGCCAAACCGCAAGTCGCTCTACGCAAATTTGGAGAGAGGCAAGCCAGGCAAATTGACGAGATGACCGTCTATGGTAGCGTGTACGAATACTATTACGGCGGGTATACTCAGCAAAAAACGAAGGCCAAAGACATCAACACGACGACCACGCTGAACACCCACGACCAATCGTTGCTGGTCTCCGCTTTCGACATCACCGGTCGTTACCGCAAGAATGAGTATGACAACAAATTTGTGGTGCGCGGCACGCACTCCTGGGACTTCCTGGCTGCCGACGACGTAAGAAGGAACATTGCCCGTTTAAGGGCAGCCTATTTTGAGCACTCGAGCCAGGATTCCTATCTCCTTCGGGTGGGCCGGCAGCCGGGCAATACCGGTGGGATTCTGGACTATCGGTTTGACGGCGCGTGGTTCCGCTACACCGTCGCGCCCCAATTCCTCAACGTGAACTTGGTGGGAGGGCTGCCCCGGGAATTCAGCTTGGATGCCACGTCTGTCCCCGATGATCCCCGAAACTTCCGAGCCGACTTCAAACGCCATTTTTATGGGGCCAATCTGGACATCGGGCCTGTGGCGGGGGCGTGGAGCGGCAACGCCTATGTCATTAATCAAGTGGTAAATGGGGTTGTCGACCGCCGGGCCGTGGGCGGGGAACTGCGCTATGCCTCGAACGGCAAGAACGCTTATTCACTGATCGATTACGACATCTCCTACGGGGTGTTGAATGTTGCCATGCTCAACGGCACCTGGGTGACCGAAGGCGGCACGACCTATACGGTACTGCTGGACCACCGCAAAACCCCGTACCTGCAGACGACCAACGCGTTGCTCGGGAGCGGGCTGACATCGATCGACGGCATCTTCAAGAGCGAGAACGAGAGTGTCTTACGCCAGCAGGCCAAAACCCTCACGGCAACCAGCGACCTGTTCATGGCCGGCATTCTTCATCCTGTCACCAAAACCTGGCAATTGGGCGGTGATGTTCGGATGAACCGGATCTCCGGCACCTCCGCGACCAACTGTCTGGTGGTGACTCCTGGGACCAGTGTGGTTTTTCAGAACCCTAATGCCGTGACCGACGCACCCTGTTCCCTCCAGGCGCTGCCTGGGACCGGCGATATCTGGACCTATACCGTCCAGGCCATCGGGACAGATGTGCCGTTTCAGAACAGCACGTTCGTTATGAACGGCAGTTATATCAACAGCCCGACCTACCAAGGCCAGTCGTTGTCTCTGAATTCTCTCGGACGATTCGGCCAGAAGTGGCAAGTGGACACGTTCGTCACCCTCTATCATCAGAAGGACAGTACCAATATGCGCTTGTATCGCGTGACGCCGTCTTTGCGCATTGATTACCGGTGGCTCGACAGTTGGACATTCGAGGCGGCGGGAGGGGTAGAGAAGACGATCACCGACAGCCCAACCCAGCGCGACTCGATTCTCCGGCAATTCTTTTTCTTTGGTATTCGGTGGGACTTCTCATAAAATCATCCCTGGATCATCTTGAACGATGCTTGAAGTAGCCAACCTGAGTTGCAGTCGCGGAGACCGCCGGCTCTTTTCGGGAGTGACGTTTACGGTTCAGCCTGGCGGCGTGTTGTGTGTCCAAGGAGACAACGGAATCGGTAAGACCAGTCTGTTGCGTTTGGTCTGCGGATTGATGTCGCCGGAGGAGGGATCGATCAGGTGGCAAGGGACGGATATTCGCCAGTGGCACGAACGCTATGTCGCCCAGTTGATCTATGTTGGACATCTCAACGGGCTCAAGGATGACCTCACACCATTAGAGAATCTGCGGGTCTCGTCCCTTCTGGCGGGCGAGAGGCTCCCGCTCGAATCAGTTGGGGCGGCATTGACCGCTATGGGTCTAGACCGGTCCGCTCATCTGCTGCCCACGAGCGTGTTATCTCAGGGACAGAAGCGGCGAGTGGCGTTGGCCCGCTTGTGGAGTCTCACGCGCCCCTTGTGGGTTCTCGACGAACCTTTCGCCGCGCTTGATGCCGCTGCTGTAGATCTCTTGACTCGGCGTTTGCAGGCACATGTGAGTGCCGGCGGCATGGTTGTGCTGGCTACCCACCAGGAGGTTGACGTTGCTGCCGATTGCGTTCGCCATTTGAGGCTGACCGGATGAGCCGATCCGGAATGTTCTTGGCCGTTCGAGGGATCATTTGGCGAGATCTTCTGCTGGCCTTGCGACGACGCTCGGATCTGATGACGACCGTCTTGTTCTTCGTCATTGCCACCAGCCTGTTCCCGCTGGGGGTCGGACCAGATCAAGCGGTGTTACGGATAACCGCCCCAGGGGTATTATGGGTTGCCGCTCTGTTGTCCTGCATGTTGTCGTTGAGCCGGCTTTTTGCAGGGGATTATCAAGATGGCACACTGGAACAAATGCTGGTGACTCCTCAGTTGCTCGCGGCGCTCGTGACCGGCAAGGTGTGTGTGCACTGGCTTGTGTCCGGATTGCCCATCGTCCTGCTCGCGCCTCTGCTTGGATTACAGTTCGGCTTAGGAGGTGAATCGTTATGGGTGTTGACTCTGTCATTGCTGCTGGGCACCCCGGTGCTGAGTTTGATTGGATCGATCGGCGCAGCCCTCACGCTTGGCATCCGAGGGAGCGGCCTACTGATGGCTCTCTTGGTATTACCGCTGTTCGTACCCGTTTTGATTTTCGGGGCCGGCGCGGTGTCGAGCAGCATGGCCGGGATGGGGGTGGAAGCCAATTTCTCGCTGTTGGGCGCGTGTCTGGTGCTGGCGCTTGGTCTGGCGCCATGGGCCACCGCTGCGGCGTTGCGCATTGCCATGGAGTAGCCCGCATTATTCATGAAGCTTCTGCTGCAAGCGCGGATATGCGGCTGCAACGGGCAGTCTCGGCGCTCAGCCCTTCAACATACTGCGCGAGTATGCTTCAGGGCTTCGCACCTCCGAGTGCCCGTTTCGCTTCGCATCTGCGCGCTTTCGCGACGAACCGTCATGAATAATGCGGGCTAGGAGCTTTCCGATGAAGTTGCCGGGCATCAATTGGTTCAGATTTTCGTCGCCCCAAGCGTTGTATCCGCTTGCGGGATCACTCATCCCGTGGTTCGCCTTCGCTGCGGTGCTGTTCATCGTCATCGGCCTCTACATCGGCTTCTTCGTGGCCCCCACCGATTTTCAGCAGGGCGACGCGTACCGAATCATCTTCGTCCATGTGCCGGCAGCTTGGATGTCGATGTTCCTGTACGTGGTGATGGCGGGCTGGGCGGCCTTAGGACTGGGGTTGAAGGTGCGACCTTCTTTCATGATGGCGCAAGCGGTCGCGCCTACTGGTGCGATGTTCACGTTTCTTGCGCTGCTGACCGGTTCTCTGTGGGGCAAGCCTACCTGGGGAACTTGGTGGGTGTGGGATGCGCGGCTGACCTCGGAGCTGATTCTGTTGTTCCTGTATTTGGGTACGATATTGTTGCATGCGGCGATTGACGATCCACGGCGTGCCGATCGTGCCAGCGCCGTCTTCGCGGTCGTCGGCGTCGTGAACGTGCCGATCATCTATTTCTCCGTTCAGTGGTGGAACACACTGCATCAAGGAGCGTCCATCAGCGCGACGGTGGCGCCGAAGATGGCTGCGATCATGGTCGCAGGAATGTTGCTGGTGGCGGTCGGGTTCTGGATGTATAGCATTGCCGTGGCGCTCACGCGTCTGCGCTGTGTGGTCCTCGAGCGCGAACGTCATGCCTCCTGGGTCCAGGAACTGAAGGTGGGCTGATGGCGTGGGGAAGTCTCTCGGAGTTTCTCATGATGGGTGGATATGGACTCTACGTGTGGCCCTCGATCGGAGCCACTGCCCTGAGCATGGGGTGGGAAGTGCTGGCTTTGCGCCGACGGCGCGCTACGGCGGTTCGTTCAGTTCCTCAGCAGCGAACGGTTGAAGGTAAACAACGATGAGCCCACGCCGGAAACGGTTTGCGATGATCGGGATCGGCTTGGTCGCGCTCGCGCTCGCTGCGGCATTGGTGCTGAATGCGTTCCGCAACAATCTGGTCTTCTTCTTCACCCCCACCCAGGTGGCGAACGGCGAAGTGCCGCAGGGACGAAGTTTCCGCATCGGCGGATTGGTGGAGGCGGGCAGCCTTTTGCGGGAGAGTGACGGGCTGACCGTTCATTTCGCCGTGACGGATATGGCGAAACGTGTTCCGGTGACGTACAAAGGAATTCTTCCTGATTTGTTCAAGGAGGGGAAAGGCGCTGTTGCTCAAGGACGACTAGGCCCAGATGGCGTCTTTCTGGCGAGCGAGGTGCTCGCCAAACACGACGAGAACTATATGCCGCCTGAAGCGGCGGAGGCCTTGGCGAAAGCGAAGGCTTCCGGCGCGCAGAGCGCCCGACCACCAAGCGGTCGTGCCGCGCTAGCAAACTAACATGGTCCCAGAAATCGGTCACTTCGCTCTGATTCTCTCCCTGTGTATCGCGGTGGTGCAGGGAACTGTGCCGATCGCCGGAGCGGCGATCGGCAACGCTATGTGGATGGCAGTGGCCAAGCCCGCAGCCCGCGGCCAGTTTCTGTTTGTGATGATCGCTTTCGGCTGTCTGGCCTATGCCTTTGCAAGCAACGACTTCTCCGTGCTTTATGTCGCGGCCAACTCGAACTCGCAACTCCCGTTGTCTTATCGCCTGGCCGCCGTATGGGGGGCTCATGAGGGCTCGCTGCTTCTGTGGACGCTCATCCTGACCCTTTGGATGGTGGCCGTGACTCTGTTCTCCGAGCACTTGCCGCAGGCGATGCAGGCCCGCATTTTGGGTGTGATGGGGCTGGTGAGCTTCGGATTTCTCCTGTTCGTATTGACGGTGTCCAATCCATTCGAACGTCTAATCCCGGCTGCGGCGGACGGACGCGATCTGAACCCGTTACTACAGGACCCCGGTATGGTGCTCCACCCTCCGATGCTCTACATGGGCTATGTGGGTTTCTCTGTCGCCTTCTCCTTCGCCATTGCGGCTCTGCTGGGTGGCAACCTCGATGCAGCCTGGGCACGCTGGTCTCGCCCTTGGACGACCGTGGCCTGGAGTTTCTTGACCCTCGGGATTGCCCTGGGGAGCGGGTGGGCCTATTACGAGCTGGGTTGGGGTGGCTGGTGGTTTTGGGACCCGGTTGAAAATGCCTCCTTCATGCCCTGGTTGGCAGGAACTGCCTTGATTCACTCGCTGGCCGTTACCGATAAACGCGGCGGTTTCAAAGTCTGGACCGTCCTCCTGGCTATTCTCGCCTTCTCGTTGAGCCTTCTCGGAACTTTTCTCGTCCGGTCCGGAGTCTTGACCTCGGTCCACGCGTTTGCAACTGATCCGAAGCGCGGCCTCTTTATCCTCACTTTCCTGGCCGTGGTGGTCGGCGGGTCGCTGGTCCTCTACGCCTGGCGAGCCCCTCGTGTGGGCTTGGGGGGTGGGTTTACCCTTGTCTCGCGCGAGTCCGTGTTGCTTGCGAATAATGTCTTGTTGGTTGTGGCAACCGGTTCGGTGATGCTCGGCACACTCTACCCGTTATTTCTCGACGCGCTGGGTCTTGGGAAAATCTCCGTCGGCCCTCCGTACTTCGATACGGTCTTCGTTCCGCTCGTGACGCCCGCTCTTTTTCTGATGGGGATTGGGCCGATCGCGCAGTGGAAGAACGCTGAGCTGCCCGCCCTCGCAACGCGGTTCCGCTGGGCGTTCGGAGTCAGCCTCGCAACCGCTGTTCTCCTGCCGTTTGTGCTGGGAAAATGGACGCCGCTCATCAGCCTTGGTCTGTTGCTGGCAGGCTGGATTCTGGCAACCACTGTGGTCAACGTCCGCGAACGACTCGCCCATGCAGTGGGTAATCACATGCTCAGCCGGCTGATTTGTCTCCCACGGGCATACTGGGGAATGCTGCTCGCCCATTGCGGGATTGCGGTGTTCATCGTCGGCGTGACCCTGGTGAAGGGATATGAAATCGAGAAAGACCTGCGCATGAGCGTCGGAGAGACGGCGTCGATCGGCGGGTACACGTTCCGGTTTGAAGGGGTAGAGGAACTGAAGGGGCCCAACTATGTTGCCGCTCGCGGCACGTTTCGCGTGACCAAGGATGGTCGCGACATCACCGAGATGCGTCCGGAGAAGCGAATCTATACCATCCAGAATCAACCGATGACGGAAGCCGCCATTGATTCCGGACTGTTGCGCGACCTGTATGTATCGTTGGGCGAGCCGCTCGACGGTGATGCGTGGAGTGTACGGCTCTATTACAAGCCGTTTGTGAATTGGATTTGGGGCGGATGTTTAATCATGGCGCTGGGCGGAGCCTGGGCGGTCAGTGATCGCCGGTACCGTTTGACGATGCGGCGCGAGCAGACAACCGTACCGGCGACGGTCCAGCCGGTGGCCCAAGAAGTCTGATGAAACGATTTCTCCTGCCGCTTGCGGTCTTTGTGGTACTGGTGGGATTTCTCGGCGTCGGGTTGAAGCTCGACCCGCGCGAGGTACCGTCGCCTCTCATCGGTAAGCCGGCGCCGGATTTTTCGCTTCCCCAGTTGCACAATCCGGAGAAGGTCTTTTCGCCAAAAGACGCTGTCGGAAAAGTCTGGTTGCTGAATGTATGGGCCTCCTGGTGCGGCGGTTGCCGCGATGAACATCCTGTGCTCATGCGGTTGGCGCAAAGCAGTCAGGTGCCCCTCTACGGCATGGATTACAAAGATCGTCGGGACGAGGCGTTGACGTGGCTGAGGCAGTGGGGCAACCCGTACCCCGTGACGGTAATGGATGAGACCGGTCGTGCCGGAATCGATTACGGCGTGTATGGCGTGCCGGAGACCTATGTGATCGATAAGACCGGGGTCATCCGCTATAAACAGATCGGTCCCCTCGATGAGGAAACGGTGCAGGGGAAGATTCTGCCTCTCGTTCAGGAGTTACAGCAGAAATGAAACGGCTGTTGTTGGTCCTCCTGCTCGTTCCATGGATTGCGGCCGCGGAAGAAACCTGGCCGTCGGCTGATAATGCGCGCGTTGAAGCTCGTCTGAAAGCATTAGCCATCGAATTGCGCTGCCTCGTCTGTCAGAACCAAACACTGGCTGATTCCAACGCCCCGCTGGCCGAAGATTTGCGCCGAGAGATTCGCGCAATGATCGCCAGGAACATGAGCGACAAGGATATTATCGAATTCCTGGTGGCACGCTACGGTGATTTTGTGCTCTACCGGCCGCCATTGAAGGCCACCACGATCCTACTCTGGCTTGGACCTTTTGTCTTGCTTGCGATCGGCGGCATGACGTTCGTGCTGGCGTTGAAGCGAAGACAGAGGAAATTAGCCGCTGTGGTCCTCTCGGAGGAAGAGCACGACCGAGCGGCGCAGTTGCTTTCAGAAGGAACTCGTCGGTCATGACCTGGCTTTTTTGGATCATTGCCGCGGCGATGGCTCTCATTGCCCTTGCGATCCTGGTATGGCCTCTGTTGAAACGTACTCCGCCGGTCTCAAACGCGGACCGTGACAAGACGCTGGTGGTCTACCGGCAGCACGTCGTCGAGTTGGAGCAAGACCTGAAGAACGGTGTTGTGACCGACACGCAGTACCAGCAAGCACGCCGAGAGTTGGAGCATCGCCTTCTGCAAGAAATAAACGAGTCGGAGGCAGTGCAGCCTCCACCAAGCTTCCAATTCAATAGCCGTGCGATGGCGTTGGCGCTTGCCGGGCTGGTTCCTTTGGTGAGCGTGCTGCTGTATCTGAAGTTTGGGAATTTGCCGGCGTTCACACATCCGACCGTCTCGACGACCCAAGTGCGCGCGGGGACAGAGTATGACCATCGGTCGGGGGGAGGACTCGACACGTTGGCCGAGCGACTCAAACAGCGGCTACAGGAAAACCCGAGCGACGGAGCAGGCTGGGCCCTCCTGGCCCGTTCCTATGTGGAATTGGAACGCCATGCGGAAGGAGTCATAGCATTTGAAAAAGCTGCGACCATAATCCCCGATGATGCCCAGTTGCTGGCTGATTACGCCGACGCATTAGGTGTCATTCACGGTCGTAAGCTCGATGGGAAACCCGAACGATTGGTCGCGCAGGCGTTGGATCTCGATCCGCACAACCTGAAGGCTTTGATGCTGGCAGGGACCATCGCCTACGACCACAAGGACTATTCTCGTGCCCTCAAATATTGGGAGCAGGCGCGCACGGAGTTGCCTCCTGATGTCGAGCCGGAGATCAAGCAGGAGCTGACCGCGAACGTGAATGAAGTGAGGAATCTCATCGGAGGGTCCCGGAAGGTGGTGGTGAGTTATGAAGAAACCTCTCCTACCCGGGCCGCTTCAGCCAAACAAAATGCAGCGATTACAGGAAAGGTAAGTGTGGCCCCCGGTTTGGCAAGCAAAGGCTCGTTCACAGACACCTTGTTCGTGTTTGCACGGGCGGTCGAGGGACCACCCATGCCGGTCGCGATCGTTCGCGCCACCAAAAAGGATCTGCCGTTCACGTTTCGTCTCGATGACTCGAATAGCCCTATGTCTTCGCGAAAACTCTCGGAAGCGGGAGCTGTGGAGATCGTCGCTCGTTTGTCGAAATCCGGCGACGCCGTGCCGAAAAGTGGAGATCTGCAAGGAACGAGCAAGCCGGTAAAGCCGGGCGCAGATGGGATTCAGGTCGTGATCGATACGGAGTTGCCGTAACGTTTGGAATTCCCGATGTCTCTCTCCCTCGTCACCACGTTGCTGTATCTGCTCCCGATCGTCCTTGCCTTGGCGCTCTACCACCGCCGCCATCGGAAAAAAGAAAGTCGCGATCGGGCCCGCTTGGAAGAAACGAAGACGGCCGGAATCACCGAGCCGTTGACACTGCATCCCGTCATCAACCCGAACCGCTGCATCGGCTCCGGCGCATGCGTGAAAGTTTGCCCCGAAAGGGCTCTCGGGATTGTGAAAGGCAAAGCGGTGCTGGTTCAGCCGGACCATTGTATCGGCCATGGCGCCTGCGAAGCGGCCTGTCCTGTTGAAGGGATTCAGCTCGTCTTCGGCACGGAAAAACGCGGCATTGATATCCCGCATGTGAAGCCGACATTCGAAACCAATGTTCCCGGTATCTTCATCGCCGGCGAGCTGGGCGGGATGGGACTCATTCGCAAAGGGATCGAGCAGGGGAAGCGGGCGATGGACTCTGTTCGCAAGAACAAGGGTGGCGGGAGCGAGTTGGACGTTGTGATCGTCGGCGCGGGGCCGGCCGGTCTCTCCGCCTCGCTGGCCGCCAAAGAATATGGACTCCGCTTTGTGACGATTGAGCAAGAAGACTCCCTGGGCGGGTCCGTGTATCACTATCCGCGCCGGAAACTCGCGATGACGGCGCCCATGAAACTCCCGATCGTGGGCAAGTTCAACCGATACGAAATCAGCAAGGAGGAACTCCTTGCATTCTGGAACAAGGTCGTTTGCGACACCGGCCTCAAGATCAATTTCAACGAACGGATGGAGGCTATCAGCAATACGGGAAGCGGGTTCATCGTCAAAACTTCCAAGTCCAGCTACAAGGCCAAGAACGTTCTGCTTGCCATCGGTCGGCGGGGCACGCCGCGCAAGCTGGAAGTGCCCGGTGAGGAGCAGCCCAAGGTCGTCTATCGCTTGATTGACGCAGAACAGTATCGAGGGCGGCATGTGTTAGTGGTGGGCGGCGGTGATAGCGCCGCCGAGGCCGCCTTGGCCGTGGCGGATGAACCGGGAACTACGGTCACCTTATCCTGCCGGGGAGACGAAATTTTCACGCGACCAAAAGAAAAGAACCGCCAGAGACTAAAACAGGCTGACTCTCAGGGCAAAATCAAAGTGTATCTGAAATGCCATGTGAAAGAGATCGGTCCCGACTGGATCATTCTCGCTCAAGAGGGGAAGACGATCAAACTGAAGAACGATGCCGCCATCATTTGTGCCGGCGGGACCCTTCCCACGCCCATGCTCAAAGAGATGGGTGTGATGGTCGACACCTACTACGGCACGCCTGTTCCGAAATAAGCCGCCGGGACGGCAGGATGTCCCGGCGGTCTCACATCCGCCACAAGAATGCTTCGAGCAATGTGAATCGTCATCAAGTGGGGCTTTTGGATTCGAAATCCAGTTGTTCCTCGAAGTGGTAAACTCCCACTCCAAGGCGGACCCGACCAGTTCCTTTCACGGAGGGATTCGCGTCGCGGTCATGATGAGACAGCCATCGGTCCAGGGCTTCCAAGAGTTCCTGTCCCCACGCTGCCGCTATCGCGTGAAATTCTTCAGCCGCAGCGAGAGGCACATTATCGTACATCACCTTTCGCTGGAAACGTGGTTTGGCGGGCTTCTGGTAGAGGTTGTGGTCGATGGTGGCAATGAGGTCGGCGGTATCAGATCCGAGGACGCCGAGCTTTTCGATCGGACCTTTCTGTGGAACATAGCCACGCGCCAAGAGGCAGATGCGACCATCCTTCAGACACTTCACGGCTCCCACGCTAAGTAGTTCGTCCAGCACCGCGCGGACCGGAATATCGCCGCTATAACGTTTAACCAGTTCACTGAAGGAGGTCCGTTTGCCTTCCATGCGCAGAGGGGATGGATGGCCTTTCCCATCACCAAAGTCGGAGTCTCGCACCCAGCCGGTGATCACGCGCGCCGCACGGTTGTAACGTTCTGTTGTCGCCGGGTCGCTTTCGCTCGGCTTTTGCAGGATACGATGCACTTCTTTTCTGGTGAGTCCTGTCAGAATAGAAATCCTGGATATCGTTTGCTTTTTGTTGGCGATCCCGAATTCCGTTTGGGCCACCTCGATGTAGACCTGTTTAGCCAGTTCGGCAAAGGTCTTAAAGGACAAATGGTTTCGCAGCAGGATGCGGACAAGCGGGTAGAGAAGTTTCAGGGTAGCGGCGGAAAGTGCTTGAGCATGAGACGCCTTCATGAAGCCGAGAAGATATTCTCAACCATAGCTGCGAGTCAATAGCCGACCGGGTGGAATCGAAGCGCAGGAGCCGTTTCTGACGGATGTGGCTCTCATTACCGCTCTCACCAGATAGAGGAATCAGCAGAGCGGAGGTTTCATGGAAAGCCCACGTAGGCTCATGGGCTTGCCGGAGGCACCGGCAGTCCCTCCAGCGCCATGATCCGCAGCGCATTCGTCGTCGGACAGGGGCCGGGGCGGAGCTTGAAATCGAAGGTCAGGGCGCCGCGATCCACACTTTCTTGAAAATGCGCGTTGGTGAGTGTCGGGATGGTCTTGTCCAGGTCCGTGAGCTCGAGGTCATGCGTGGTGATGAGACCGAATCCGTTGCCGTGACGTAACTCACCGATGTAGGCGCGGCTGCCGATGAGGCGCTCGCGGTTGTTTGTTCCCTTGAAGATTTCATCGACCAAGAATAACACCGGAGGCGCGGCATGGTCTCGCACGGCATCCAAGATGATCTTGAGCCGCTTGACCTCCGCATAAAAGAAGGAGAGGCCCGATGCAATGGAATCCTCGACGCGAATGCAGCACATCAGCCTCGCCCAGCTCCATTCGAAGCCGGCGGCACAGACCGGTGCGCCGGCTTGCGCTAAGCACACATTGATGCCGACGGTGCGGAGGAATGTGCTCTTACCGGACATGTTTGAACCGGTTACGAGCAACAGGGACCCCGTGCCCTTGATGGCCAAGTCGTTCGTCACGCGCTGGGAGGCGGGAATGAGGGGGTGACCGAGATGGGTGGCGAGTAGGCTCTCCGGGCTGCCGTTGGTGGTGACGGACGCGGAATCGGAGATCAGCGAAGGCCAGGCATAGTCGGGATGCAGATAAGCAACGTTCGCCAGTGCCGAGGCGGCGTCCAACTCGGCTAGTCGGTCCAGCCAGGAAGGCAGATGCGCCAGGATCTTATCCTGGAGGCGCTGCAGTTTCAGCGTGTAGTAGAGATCCCAGGGACCGACGGCGTTGACCGCGAGGTGGATGAGAGGGTGTGCCCTGACGCTGAGCCGGTGCATGATGCCGGCCGCCTGCCAAATCGACCTTGAAGGGGCGGTCCGGCTGTCGGCCAGGGAACGACACAGGCTCTGTAACACAGGCTTGTGCGGAAAAGCTCCCCGTTCGATGTGCGCAAAGACGGCCCCCAGTTTTTCGAGTTCCAAATGGACCAAGACCGAGTGCTCGAAGATTTCCTCGCTGTGCCCGCCCACCAATAAAAAATAGATCAGCGCATAGGCGGCGAAGGAAAACAGCCAGTAGCCGGGAGCCCATCCGAGCATTGCCGCAAATACCAGGCCGGCCGTGAGCATCGCGAACCCTGCCTCGATCAGCAGCAATGGCAGCAGGTTGGGGAACCGGACGGGAGTGGCGAGGGCAACGCGCAGGCGTTGTCCGTCGATTTCCGGCTCGCTGATCAGCGCAGCTTCCAGCGCCAGGCGATCGCGAAAGCGCGCCAGCGGCGCCAGTTCCTTGATAAGGGCCTGCCGAGTTCGCCATTGTTCAAATTCCGGAGGTTGGGTCAGTAGCCAGGAGGTGAGCCGTTCGCGCCCGGCCGAGGACATTGTCGTATCGATGAGTGTGAAAAGACCGCGCGGGCCGGTCAGGTCGAGATCGGTCGCATAAGGGTGTCGATCGGGAGCGGTGATGCGGGTGGCAGCCAGCGACGCCCAATCCAGCGTCACGCGCGCGAGGTGTCGGCGTTTGATCTCCTGCCACAGCCGGAGGCGATGCAAGCGGTCTTCGAGCCTGTTATGATACCAGGCCACGACGAGAAAGATCAGCACGAACAGCGCCAGCGCGGCGTTGCCGAGCGCAAACCATCCGAGCTTGTAGGGGATCACGGAACACAACACACCGGCGATAAATATTGCCAGACGGCAGCGGGTAAAGCGCACGCTGGCCTGTTGCCCTCGGTAGGCGAGGCGCCGGCTGAGGGCCAGCATACGATCGAGACGGTGCCCTTTCGATTCAGTTGTCGGTGGTTGCGGGCAGGCCGGCATACTCGCAGGACCTTACTGGTTGCGGGGCGCACAGTCAACTTGGCACTGGGAAGGGGCGAGAGGCGAGTGGCGAGAGGAAAAACGAATCAGGACGAGTGGGTCGAGGTGCGCATTGCGTCGTCGGTAGATGCGGGAGAAGTGGTCGCCCAACTGAACGATCCGGCTGTGCAGGGGGCATGGCAAGAGCGTGACCTCATTCGCCTGTATTGGCCCGCGAATAAGTGGTGTCCGGATGTGCTGAACGATCTGCGGAGCATCCTGAAAGAATTGGGTCATGGTGAGCTTGACAATGTGATCACGATCGACCAGCTCGCCGACCGGGATTGGAATGCTCTCTGGGCTCAGTCCGTCCAGCCGATCCGCATCGGCCAGCGTGTCGTGATCAGACCGAGTTGGCGGGCAGTCGACCGGCGCCCTGACGACGTAGAGTTGATCATCGATCCGAAGCAGGCGTTCGGCACGGGCCATCATGCGACGACGCAGTTGCTGGTGGAGTGGCTGGAGGACGCGGTTCACCCCGGCGATCGGGTGCTTGATATAGGAACGGGCAGCGGGATTTTGGCGATGCTCGCATTGCGGCTCGGCGCTGCGAAGGCCATCGGCTTCGATATTGATCCGGTCGCCGTCGAATGCGCGCGTGAGTCTGTGGCTGCAAACGGCTTCGGTCCGGAGTTGGATATTCGAGAGGGTACGCTCGAGGACAGCTTGGGAGAAAGCGCTGAGCGAATCGATCTCATTCTGGCGAACCTCGATCGACAGACGTTACTCGATCTGTCGCCCGCTCTCTGTGCCTATGCGGTGCGTGGGACGCGATTGCTGGTTTCAGGGCTCTTACTCGATCAGCAGGCGGAGATCGCCACCGTCTTCGCCTCGAACGGCGCATCGGCCGGAACCGTGCGGGAGCGCGACGGCTGGGTCGCGATTGAGTTGATGGCCCCCGAATCGTGCGAGGGGAAAACTGGGATGTTGCAGTCGCGGCGTCCGCCATATCCGCACGTGCACCAAATCAATGTCTCCGACGGCGGAGTGCCGAAGTCTCCTGTGCGAGAGGCTATGATCAACGCCGCCGGCGTTTGTGGCGACCGGCAACGGAATTTGAAGGTCCACGGAGGGCCGGACAGAGCCCTGTGCCTTTTTTCGCTTGAGCTGATCGAATCGTTACAGAAGGACGGACATTCAATTGCGCCGGGCTCGGCGGGGGAGAACCTGACGCTGGCGGGCGTCGCGTGGGCCACGCTGAAACCGGGGGATCGGCTCCGGATCGGCCCAGCCGTCAAGGTGGAGATTACGAGTTACACGACGCCATGTGAGGCGAACGCCCGGTGGTTCCGTGATCGGGACTACAAACGGATTTCCCAGAAGAAGAATCCGGGGTGGAGCCGGCTGTATGCGAAAGTACTTCGAGAGGGGCTGGTGCGGCCTTGTGATTTGGTCAGCATCGAGGCGGATGGCCTGGATTGATGAAGATGATGCCTCGTGTGCTTGAGCCGGAATTGATGGATGATCCGGAGCAAGCCCTCGCCTATGCTCGTGCGGACTTTGCGGAGGAGAACCAAGGTTTCGTAGATCGTTTCTGCGGGTGCTTCCCCGAACTGACGGAAGGGCGCG
>JBBIQV010000003.1:113279-146975 GCA_037442105.1 Nitrospiraceae bacterium
TGGGTTGCGGGCCGGGGGACATTCCGATTCGGTTCGTGCGAGCGTTACCCCGATGCCACGTGACCGGGATCGACGCGGCTGAGCCGATGATTCGGTTGGCTGCGGAAGCAGTCCGAACAGCCGGCCTCTCGGCGCGGATTACCTTTCGGTGCGAGCGGCTTCAGGACGTCGTCTTATCTGAGCCGGCCGATGCCGCGATCTCGAATAGCCTGTTGCACCATATCCCGAACCCGCTCCAGTTCTGGTATCAGCTGAAACAATTAGTCAAGCCGGGATCGCCGGTGCTGGTCATGGACCTGCTCCGGCCTGTATCGCCGGAGGCGGCGCAGGAAATCGTGAACCGGTATGCTGCGAACGAGCCGGCAGTTCTGCGCCGGGACTTTTACCGTTCGTTGCTTGCAGCGTTCACGGAAGATGAAGTCGCGGCGCAGTTGGCGGAAATGAATTTGAGCCGGCTGCTGATCGACGTGCCCGATGATCGGCACTGGGTCGTGGGAGGAAGGGTGTACTGAACGTCGCGAGTGCTCCTTCGACGGCCGCAGTCGGGACCGCTCGCGGCGCTCGGTACTATTTGAGGCGAGGTGAAGGGTGAGGAACGTGGTCGCGATTTGCCTGATGATGGCGATCGGGATGTCTGTGGGTATGGCTACTGCACAGCTCGAGCGATTGAAGAAACTCAAGAAAGAAGCTGAGGGTCACGTGGCAGAGGCGCCGACGGCTGATATCGGAGAAGGTCCGTTCTGGATGGGGGTGGATGGAACGCAGGCTCTGGAAGATGAACGGCCGCGCCATCAGGTCTGGCTCGACCGCTATGCCATGGATCTGCACGAAGTCACTACCGCGCACTATGCCGCCTTTCTCAAGGCCACCAACCGAACCCCTCCCTGGCAGTGGGAAACGGTCGATCTCGCCTTGCATCATGATCGACCTGTGATCGGGGTGGATTGGGAGGATGCGCAGGCCTATTGTCGATGGGTCGGCAAGCGCTTACCTACCGAGGCGGAATGGGAAAAGGCAGCCCGAGGCACAGATGAGCGGCTCTATCCGTGGGGAAACTCCGCTCCGACACCAGCCCTCGCCAATTTCGCCCTCGGCGCCCGCTTCAGCTATAGCCAGGTGTTGATGCCCGTTGGACAGTACCAACAAGCAGCCAGTCCGTACGGACTCTCAGAGATGGCCGGCAATGTGTGGGAGTGGGTCCAGGATTGGTATGGCGCGAACTACTATGAAACAAGCCCCTCGCGAAACCCTCAGGGACCGATCGACGGCCAGTTCAAGGTCCTTCGTGGCGGTTCGTGGTCCGACCTCCCCAAATACCTGCTGACCTATGGAAGGTTTAAGCTCCCGCCTACCACGCGCAACAGCTACACCGGCTTTCGCTGCGCAAAAAGTGCGACAAGTGATCGGTGATGTGTGATTGTGATGAATGGAGAAGGGGTAGTGAGAGTGAGGGTCTATGCGTCGATCGGCGTTCGTCGGTCAATGTAACGAGCTTGATGATAAGAGATGGGTGGCAAGCCAGTCGGCGATCAAGGTCGTCATGGTTTTGAAGTCCTCTGCCTTTGTGAATTGATGATCGGCGCCGGAAAGCAGCTCCAGCCGCTTTGTCGTCCGTAGGGCGTCAAAAAGCTTCCTACTCTGGTGCAGGGGCACGAACTCGTCCTCGTCGCCCTGGACGATCAAGGTCGGGACGGTGATCGCCTTGGCCGGATCGTAGGCGATCCGGCGGAGGCAGTCTTCATAGAAGGCATAGGCAAGCTTCACGCGGTTCGGGCCGCCCATAATGTCCGGGATCGTGTCGGTCGCTTTCCACTTCGCCAGTTCCTCCTCTCCGAACTCTAGCCGCAACTCTTCCGCAAAGTCGACGACGGGACATTTCAATGCGAGGCCGGCCAAGTCGGATCGTCGAGCTGCCGTGAGAATCGACACTAATCCGCCGAAGCTTGAGCCCATCAGCCCGATCCTCCGAAAGCCCTTCGATGCGCTGAAGTCCAGCGCGGCCATTGCCTGCTCCACGGCGAGGGTCGTCGTAAGACGTTCGAAGGGGCCTTGGCTCTCGCCTTGTCCGAAGAAGTCGAATCGCAACGTTGCGATGCTCCGCTCCACGAGCATGCGGGTCAGGGTTTTGTTCGTCGTGCTGTTCTTGGAGGAGAGAAATCCGTGACACAGCACCGCGACGCGGTCGGAAGGTTCGGCGGGCCTGGTCAACACTGCTGCGATCCGATGGCCCTGCTGGTCCGTGAAGGAGCACGTTTCTTCCATGGTGCGCCGTTACTTCGCCGGTTGTTTGCCGAGCAGGTGCGCGACTTTCGTGGCGAAGAGGGTGAGGCTGAAAAGCAGCAGAATAAAGCTTATCCAGGCGCTCACTTGAATGGTAGGCGCATGAAGCGGAAGACTCCAAGTGAGAGAAGCGACCACGGCCAAGCCCATCGTTCCCAGGCTCAACGAGCCGATTTGGACGGCACGCCAGCGGTTGACGATCCGAGTGAGTTGGTCGAGATAGGGCGACCGCTTCTTGTGGCTGGCCACTCGCCGAACCGCCAGTGTGACAGGCAGAAGATGGGACAAAGCGCCGACGATCGTCTGCAGCACGAAGCCGACGAGCGCCATGTGGGTATAGGCGACCAAATGCAAGGTGCCGAACGGCAAGGCCGGAGGGTCCCAAAGCAAGTTCACGCCGACGAGCACTCCCATGATGACGGCAATCACCAGGAACAACGTGGCGACGAGGAGGTGATCTGAGGCGGCGGTTTCTTGGGCGCCGGCATTGAGCCAGGTCTTGAGCATGTTGTACGCATAGGCTCCGCTTGCCACGATCAGGACGCCGCCGCCGGCGATCTCGCTCCAGAGGGACGACTGAGAAAATCCTCCGATCAGCAGAAGGAGACCGGCGGGCCAAAGGATGAAGACGGCGCGGGCCAGCCCCGGACTGTACAACGGAGTCTGCAATACCGTGGGCAGCAAGTTGTGCATCGTGCCGATGATCGTGAGCGTCACGAAGCCCAACAGGTTGAGGTGGATATGCGAGAGCCGCGCGTGGCCGTACCAGCCGGTGAACAGACCGAAGGCCATACCGACGCCCAGCGCAAGCCCGGCGAACAACGCGACGAGGGCCAGCCCATAGAACCACAGATTCAGCGGCGGTGAATTGAGGCTGGCCTTTGCCTGCCGGATTGCGTCGCCTGCCACCGACAGGAAGGCGACGATGATGAGGACCCCGGCCCCGCTTACCACCGTGTGGTTGTGCAAGCCGAAGCCGATCAGCAAGCCGATTGTGCCGCCGTTGATGGCAAGATAGAGCATCGGATGGGAGTCCGATCGTTTCTGTCCCGTCATCAACAAGGTTGGGATGAAGGTCAGCATCCCTCCCAGGATCAGTTGCGCAACTCCGCCCACGAGCGCGCCGTGCACGTGGAGAAGGCGAAGCCAGGTGGGCAGCGAAGTTCCGCGCACGATGCCGAGAAAACCGGCCATGCCGACCAGCGAGGCGACGATCAGCCAGGCCAGCCCTGTCAGGAGAAACAGCATTGGAGAGCAGTCGAGCCGCCGCATCCCCTATCATCCTTCCAGGAAGTAGAAATGGTTCGTCGGCCCTTTCCCGTGGCCGATGGCCAGGCCATGCCGGATGGCTTCCGTGACATATGACTTGGCCGCCTGGACCGCCTCAGGGACGGCTTTGCCTCGCGCCAGTTGTGCGGCGATGGCGGAGGCGTACGTGCAGCCGGTGCCATGCGTGTGCGGTGTATCGATGAACTCGCCTTTGAACACGTTGAAGAATCGCCCATCGTACAGCAGATCGGTTGCGCGTTCCGCCGGCAGGTGCCCGCCCTTAATCAGCACGTGCTTGCAGCCGAATCCGTGGATGACCTTCGCCGCGCGCCGCGCGTCCGGCAACGTAGTGATTTCGATGCCGGAGAGTTGCTGCGCCTCGTGGATGTTCGGCGTAACGATCAGCGCGAGGGGGATCAGCTCTTTCTTCAGCGCCTCGATCGCTTCCGGCTTGAGAAGGTGATGGCCGGTCTTGGATACCATCACCGGATCGACGACGAGGTTGGTCACGTGCTGCGGACGCAGCATCTTGGCGACGACGCGTACGATCTCGGGGGAGGACAACATGCCTGTTTTGACCGCAGCCACGTCGAAGTCGTCGAACACCGCATCCAATTGGGCGGCAATAATCTGTAGTGGCAGCTCGAAAACATCCGTCACCTCTTCCGTGTTCTGTGCGGTGACGGCGGTGATGACCGACATCGCGAAGACACCGTTCGCGGACATAGCCTTGATGTCTGCTTGGATACCGGCGCCGCCGCCGGAATCGGAACCCGCGATGGCCAATACTTGTTTGATCACCTCGAAACTCCGTTGCTGGAAGGGCGCGCTCAGTGGCCCGGCGCGGGCACAGTTTCCGGCGGTTCGGCCGCCGAAGGGATGGTCCCCGGCTCGGATTTCAGCCCGCCGATCGTCACGATCGCATCGCGACGCGGCGCCGCTTCATGGAAGTGCAGTGTGAAGACCGTGCCGGCAACCGTATCTTTATCTTTCGCTGTGAATGTCAGCGGTGTCCGTTCCTTCTCTCGCGGCGATAACTCCGCTCCCCTGGTGCAGAGCCCTTCCCGGTTGTCCGCCGCTTCCTGGCGCCACTGGACCCCATGCTCATCTTCCAGATAGGTGTCTTGCAGCTTGCACAATATCTTGACGTCTCGTGGCGACTGGCTTTCCAGCGCCAGAACGAGCTTGACCTGCCGTTCCTGTTGTTGAATTTCCGTCACGGTCAACCGGTAGAACTCATTCGAGCTGGACCAGGGCGGGAGGGTCACCGTCTTCGGCGTCTCGATCTTTTCCGTCTTCGGTCGGTCCGGTGGTTTCATCACATCGGCCAAGGGGCCTATCTTAGGGATGGTGGCTCGCGCCGCACCGAGGATCTGCATGGTGGTCGGAGCCAGCAGTTTGGTGGTGACTTGGACTCCCTCCGGCGTCTCGACGAACGTTCCGGTCACGAAGACATCGGCCCGGACGGCCTTGGCGACTTTCTGCGCCACCTTCGCCTGTGCGGGCTCTAACTGGGTCAGCTTCTGACGCTTCATGCTCGATGCCAGCAGTTTCCGATCGACGACCTTCAGTTCGCCTGCCACCAATAGATGGGTCGCCAGCTCTTCGGCCAGAAACTGGCCCGGCGGCGTGGCCTCTCCGTGAACCGTTGTGAAGTCCACGATCGCCAGGCGTTGCTTCTTCCCCTTGATCGCCTCAGCCGTCACTCCCTCGGTGAGTTCCTTCAGGCTCTCCTCATACTTCGAGGCCGCCTGCAGACTGGAAGCAGACACGCTGAAGAGGATTGCTAATGTTGTTGCGGCCAACGCAATCAGGCGCATTCGTATCATCGGGGGGAGGAGCACGGGCCCATTATACTGAGTTGGAAGAGGGTGTCTAGCGACAGAACTCCTTCTTCCAGTCACGCAGAATCTTCTGCTCATCGAACGTCAAGAGGTAGGCCTGGCAATAGTTCGCCCTCGCGGAACCGGCATAGCCGGTCGTGGCGCTCCCGCGGTCATAATAGGTCCACACTGTCCGGCCGTCGGCTAGCTTTTCCTCCTTATGCGGAGCCCCGTAACGCGAAGCGACCATCTCGATCGTCGCCTCATTGACTTTGCTCTCGAAATAGCCGGCCTCGAAGTAGGCGCAGGATACCGTGAGCAACGAGAAGATGCAGCCGATAAGTTTCAGTCTATTGTGAAATCCAACGGCCATAAACCTCATAGATCAACGTGTCCAAAGTTTCCCAACCAGTCGTCCGCCTGCATAGCCTAACGGCATCAAGACCGTCAGGACGAGCGGGAGGAAGAGGTACGCCAATGCTCCTTGAGCATCAGGATGCACCAAGGTGGTGACATGGGTCCAGAAGCTTACTCCGAACATCAGCAGCAACGCGCCCAATACTCCGGCCATCCGGCGCGAGAAGAAGGCCGGCTCCTGTACTGGTGTGCGTCCCAGGTGGAACAACAGAAACACGGAAAAGATCATGAAGGGAACGGCGTTCAAGATGCCGATCAGAAAGAAGTTGTACCCAGGGGTAAAGAAATGGAGCCGCACGTATGCAAACGCCTGGGCCAATGTCCGTTGGTGAGCAGAAATCTCGAAGGCCAGTAAGAGCAGCCACGGCAGTATCATGCCCAAGAGAATGCTGCCCCAATAGAAGGCCAAGGTGAGGATTGCCCGCGAATGGTTGTCGGTCGTGTGCATGGCGTTATGCCTATTGAACAGGAAGAATGTTCGCACCGGTTGCAGGTGCCGAGCCGATTGCGGCCAATGCTTCAATGACGCTCCGGCGCACCACCGGGTCCGGATCGTTCACACCGGCAGTCAAGGCCGGCACCGCCTCCTTTGCGCCAGGACCGATCGCGCCCAGGGCTTCAGCGGCCAAGTAGCGGTGCAACGGAACATCATCCTTGAGAGTTTGAATCAGAACAGGAACGACTCCGGCAGCGTTCGGCCCAAGCTTGGCCACTTGAAGCAGGGCATAGTCTTTGGCGCCGTTTCCGGACAACATATAGGCGAGCGTCGCCGCCTCGCTTTTGAGGTCCTGCCGGGCTTTGTCGAGCGCAATTTGGGCGAGTGATGCGATAGTCTTCTGCTCGTCTTTCAGCAACGCAGTGAGCACCGCAACAGTCTCACCACTGGCCATTGTCGAGAAGGCATACTCCGCAACCGCCGCGTGGCGGACGGTGAACGCCCGGTCATGAAGCGCGCGAGTCAACGCCGAGGTGACTTCCGGCCCAGGAATGCCGATGTGGCCGAGCGCACGTACCGCACGATCACGCACGAGATCGTCAGGGTCCTGCGCAACCTTGACTAAGGCCGGGACCGCCGGCTTGGCGACCGGCCCTAAACTTCCCAGAACCTCGCAGGCTGCCCGCCGGACTTGCACGTCCTGGTCTTGCAGCGCCGGCAGGTAAGCGTCCATCACTTGCCGGGCTGCTAAGAGGTCGATGGTCTTGAGCGCCGCAGCCGCGTTCGTTCTGGCGCTGTGATTCGCATCGTGAAGCGCGTGATTCAGCAGACCGGCAACCGATGCCTTGGCCGGAGAACCGATCCTCGCCAATCCCTCCGTCGCCATGATTCTGACGGAAGCATCCGCGTCGTTCAGCGACTCGATCAACCCCGGTACCGCCCGCGACCCGGTATTCCGCCAATACACCAGCGCCAGCAAGACAACCAGTCCGATCAGCCCACCAACGTTCAACCAGATGTGCCGTTGCGTCACAGCAGCACTCTACCAGAAATGCCGTCCCGTTGCTTTTTCTCGTCGTTCGGCGTACTCGTAGGCAGAATCGAGGAGGAGCCGCCATGAAACCTTTTACTACCGTCGCCGTGGTCGTGTTCACGCTCGTCGCCTGCCTGCACGTCCTTCGCATCCTGTTGGGCTGGGAGGTCGTGATCGGAGGGGCCGTGATTCCGGTGTGGGCCAGCTACCTCGGCCTGTTCATCGCCGGCGGGCTGGCGGCCATGCTTTGGCGCGAATCCAGGCAGGGGACAAACTGAACAACGGAAAGATTCCCGATGCCTGTTTGTCCTCCGTTGCATTTTGAGGAGATCGGTCTATACAAGTGACCTATGAACATGGAGCAGGTGGAAGAGATCACACACCACTATCCTCAAAATCCGCATGGATCGCCTCGAACCCAGTCGAGCTTAACTTTCTTTCAGGATACAAACCTGCCCCGTGAAATGCTTCCCGACGCCGGGGGCTTTCCATCCCGCGTCCTGGCTCACCCTCTCGCACAAGCGGACGTACAAGAAATCGGCGAGCCGCTTAATCTGATGTTGGGCAGTCCGGCAATTTCTGGATGTGCTCGGTGAGGTGCTGAAGGTTTATCTCTGCGCGGGCACGTTCTGCTATATTGGATTGCAAGACCAGACCCCAATTCGATCCTTCGTTCGTGCTCACTCGAACATCTCGGTGATCTTCTCCCCGAGCGTCTCAGCTGCGAAGGGTTTGACGATATAGCTGGTGATGCCTGCCTGGATGGCCTCCATGACGTTTGTTTTCGTGGCTTCGGCAGTGACCATGAGGACCGGCATCGTTTTCCACCTCTCGTCCGCACGGATCGCCCGAAGCAGTTCGATCCCGCTCATCACCGGCATGTTCCAATCGGAAATCACGAGGCCGTACGTCCCCCCGGAGCTTCGCGAGCGCCTCTTGCCCATGCTCGGCTTCTTCGATATGGCGGAACCCGAGTCCTCTCAGAATGCCTCTGACGATGCTACGCATCGTGGATGTATCGTCCACGACGAGCACTGTTCTTGAGAAATCAATTGCCATCGGAATCTCGCTTGGTTGAGAACGGATCCGTCCCTGGGCATGTCGGGTGTCGTGGTGACCGCGTTTGGTCGCGCTGCGTCCTTGCCCCGCAGGTGATCTAAAGGGTTGTTGGCGGCTCACACGGATTTGAATTGCAGTCACTTCATGAAAACAAACCGGACAACAGCGAGTAGCAAGTAGCCGGCGGCAACGGAGTTCTTCTTCGCTATTCGTTACCGGCTCTGAGCTGTTCGTTGAGACGCGACAAACCGTCACGAATCATGCGGATTAGGAAGGAAGGTCGAGCAGTGCTTGCACGTCTTGGGCGAGTCCCAACGCCTCGGCCTGGGCGATCAGACTGTTCCGATCCGCTGCGGTCGGATTGCACACGGCAAGAATGCTCCTGGCGTCCTGGAGATCGACCGGTCCCCCAGCATACAGTTTCAACAGCACCAGGGCTTGCCAGTTTACCACTGGCACCGCAGAACCGAGAACCTTCAGGGTCTCGACTTCTCGGAAGGCGACGTCGGCCCATTTCTGCCGGAGGACGATCAGTTGAACCGGCACGTCTTGCCCTTCGCACTTCAGGAGAAGCCGGAACACGCCGTGCAACGGATCATCGGCATCTCCAGGCTGATACGTTGCTCCGAGGTGAGCGGCGAGCGCCTGCGGCTCCGATGTCCCGAGCGCAACGGCAAGGTCGATATCCTGGGTGGCTCGCGCGACGCCCCACGCCGACACGGCGAAACCGCCGACCAGTGCGTAGGCCTGAAGCAGGCGTTGCGTCCGCGCCTGATCGAGGCGCCCAACGATCTGGGTTAAGGCTTCCGGGAACACGAGCGGTTCAGTTCACGGCAGAAATCGGACAATTGCAAGGCGGTCATCAGCCGTTCTTCGGGCGTCATGAGTCTGGCATGCTCGATCTTCACGTTCGAGAGCCACTGACTCAGTTTGCTGGGGCGCCGTCTGGGGCTTTCCAGGACAATCGTTTGTCGGGGAGTCATGCGCTCAAGTATACACGGATCTCCGGCACCCTGACACCCTGAAAGGATGAATGGAGGGAAGGGAGCGGAATCGTCTCGTTCCGTTTCGGCTAGGACACGGGTTTTCTCCTTGGCACGAACCGGCCCTCTTCCAAGTCCTGCAAGTCAGCCCAACTGGTGATGTCGGCCCGCGAGGGATCGATGGCGTCGCGGATGGGGGTTGGCAGCCTGCCGAAACCATGAAGCAACCCCTCCATCGGTCGGATTGCTTCTGACCGTCTACCGCTGTTCACATTCTCAGCGCGAGAGTGTGATGGGCGCGCTTAACCGCGCGTGTTGGACGAGCCCATCGTCTCCATAAACGACAATCTCACATCTCAGATGCGCGCGGTGCGCGCGAGCAGAAGAGGTGCCCTAAAGTGTTCCTTGGCCGGTGTGGTCCAGGGTAGGTGACTGGCGTGTTCCAAACTGCGCGTGTCGACCGATCGCTTCCTTCTATCACTCTCTCCTCCTCCTTGGCCGGTGAGATGGGGAGGGGCGGCAGGGCGGCTCTTACTGCGCGCATCGAGCGACCACTTTCTGAAGTGGGGGCTCTGCGAGCACGAGAGGCGCCCTGTCGCCCCTCCAATTCCAAATAATCCATCCTCTTTACACCGGCCACTTTTCCTCGTTCCAGGCCATCTCCCAGAACATCCACTCGTAGCGCGAGCTGATGACGAAAGAGTCCTCCATGCGGCGGCGCTCATCCCGTCCGGCGTGCTTGGCCCACTCATCCACTTTCTTCCGCATCCACCTCTGGACTTCGGCGAATTCGGGCGAGGCATAGAGCATCAGCCAATCGCGGTAGGGATGGTGTTTCGGCGGGGGGCCGTTCTTTAAGAAGTGTTGCCCGACCACACAGTAGATCCAGGCGCAGGGCAGGGCGACGACGGTGATCTCCGCAGCCGATCCGCTTTGCGCCACCGCCAGCAGGTGTCTGGTGTAGGCATAGTTCGTCGGGGCCATCGGCACGGACGTCATCTGCCGTGGGGTCATCTTCCAGCGTTTACCATAGCTCTCGTGCAGGCTCCGTTCGACCGTGATGGTTTCTTCTGCGAGCTTGGCAAAACGCAGCACGGAGTCGGAGTCCGGCGCTTTCTGCGCGCCGGCGGCAAACACGCGGGAGAGATCGCCGAGAAACCGCGCGTCTTGCAAGATGTAGTACTTGAACTTCCGTTCGGGGAGGGTTCCCTTGCCGAGCGCAAGAACGAACGGGTGCTTGAGTTGGGCATCCCAAATCGGTTTCGCAAGCGTGTGAAGATGATCGGAAAACGGCATTGGGGTTCTTTGTGAGGTTAGCTGGCGGTCACGAGGGATCGGGCGAACTGGAAAGCGGCCTCCATATCGGGAAGTTCAGCCAGCTCCGGCGTGATCTGAAGGTAACGGACGGCGTTATGCGCATCCACGACCATGATGGCTCGCGCAAGGATGTGAGGATCTTTCAAGAACAGGCCATGAGCCTTGCCGAACTCCCCGCCGCGGTAATCGGATAGAAAGGTCATGTTCTTGATCTTTGCCCCTTCGGCGAACCGCTTTTGGGCGAAGGGTGTGTCGACGCTGATGGTGATGAGCTCCACCATCCTGTCGAGGCCTTTGTTTTTCTCGCTGAGAACGTGCGTCTGCTGCTCGCAGACTTTCGTGTCAAGCGAAGGCACGACGCTGATGATCCGCACCTTCCCTTTACCTTTCGTATCGTTGACGTTGACCAGCGACAGATCAAATTGTGCGAGCTTGACGTCCCGCACGGTGTCTCCGACCTTGATACCAGTGCCGGCCAGCGCAAGCGGGGTGCCTTTGGAGAGTACGGTGTTGCCTTCGCCGGCCACGGCGGTGCCGGTTGCGATCGGTAAGTTTTTGTACAGGAAACCGGACTCCGCGGACTGTCCCATGCCGGCGCAGCCGGCGAAGACGACGGCGAAGAACATCAACGCGCGAGATTGCATCTGACTCAATCTATTCATGAAGTCCTCCCGGATGAACCACGCCGGCAGCGTGGCGCGGCCGTATGAATTGTATAGGAGTGTGGATGCATCTCTGTCAATGTTCGAGAAACCGCAGGATGAAAGAGTTCACGAGTTCCGGCTGTTCCCATTGCGGAATGTGGCCTGCCTTGGGGATCAGTGCCAAGGTTGAACCGGGAATCGCTCCCTGTACATCACGACCGACCTGGACGGGAAACACGCGATCTTCTTCGCCCCACAGGATCATAGTCCGCCGGCGAATCTCCCCCAAACGCTTCGCATAACCCTCTTCCCACAACGGCACGTTTCGACTCACGGCCAGGATCGGCGGGATGAGGCCGGGACGCCGGCGGTTGCGGTTCGACCGTTCCAGTACGGCCGGCGTGAGCCGGCTGTGGTCGTACACAATCTCCTTAAGCACCGATTCCATCGTGGTCCTGCCGAAGAGCCAGTTTCCGAGCGTGACGAGCCAGGCTGGCGCGCTCGTTTCGATCGCCCGCCGGATGAGCGGGCTGGTCAGTCTTTCCGCGATCCGATCCGGAAGGCCATCGATCAAGATGAGCCGATCGACGCGTTCCGGGTGTGAGAGCGCCATGCCGATCGCCAGGCCGGCTCCCATCGAGTTTCCAACGAGGGTGGCCTGTGTGATGCCAAGCGCGTCCATGAATCCGTGAAACGATGAGATGAGTTGGTCGGGGCGGTATTCGATATCCGGCTTGTCCGACAGTCCTGAGCCGAGCAGATCCGGCGTGATGACGCGGTGGCGGGCTGCCAGTGCCGCCTGTTGATATTCCCATTGCCACATGGACCCCCCGAAGCCGTGGATCAAAATGACCGGTGGGCCTTGGCCGGTATCCAGGTAGGCGATCCGATGACCATCGACCACGGTGGTGTGGATGGGCAATCGTTCGATCGAGTCAAACCAGGAAGGAATGTCCGGTGAAGAGGTACAGCCGTTGATCATGCAGGCCAGGAGCAAGGGCCAAAAGCGGACATCGACGGACAGGAGAATGTTATCCGGCCGGCTCCAATTGCACCAGGGTCTCATCGGTCTTCACGTTCTCGCCTTCAGCTACCAGGATGGTTGTGACCCGCCCGTCGATCGGAGCCGGCACGCGACTCTCCATTTTCATCGCTTCGATGATCAGCAACGGATCGCCGGATTTGACCTGGTCTCCCTGCGCGACGAGGACCTTCACGACGCGGCCCGGCATCGGCGGCGCCACGTCGCCCGGCTTGGTAGGCTTCGGCCGTTTGGGTTTGGCGCCGCCACCGGATTCCGGCGCTTCCGGCACGCCGGCGAGCACCTCTTGAATCGGCTCGAGCGTGACTTCTTCAAGTTTATCGTTGACGCGGATGTAATAGGGTTTCCGCCCGTCGGTTTTGCGGCCTGAACCGGACACCTTGACGTGATAGGTCTCGCCATGAACGGTGACGTTGAACTCCGCCGGGGCAAGATGAAGTTCATGGGCGACAGCCGGGCCTTTGGCGGTGGCCGGTTCCAGGGGTTCAGGCGTCAGGTCCCCGCGTTCGCGCGCCTCGAAGAACTCCCGTGCGATGGCGGGAAAGAGGGCGAACGACAACCGGTCTTCCACCGTCGCCGCCGACCTCGGCAGGTCTTTCCTCAGCGCCTCCAACTCCGGCTCGAGCCGGTCGGCCGGTCTGGTGCGAATCGGCTCTTCATTGCCGATGGCCCGGGCCATGATTTCCTGATCCACCGGCCCCGGTGCACGGCCGTACAGGCCGAGGAAGTAGTTTTTCGTCTCGGTCGTGATGACTTTATATCGCTCGCCGGTGAGTACGTTGAGCGTTGCCTGCGTGCCGACGATCTGGCTCGTGGGCGTGACCAGCGGCGGGTAGCCCATTTCTTTCCGGACCCGCGGTACTTCGTCCAGCACCTCTTTTATCCGTTCGAGCGCATTCTGTTCGGTGAGCTGCGCGGCGAGGTTCGAGAGCATGCCGCCGGGAATCTGCGAGGTGAGAATTTCGGCGTCCACGCCGGTGAAGTCGCTTTCAAATTGCCGGTACTTGCGACGGACGGTTCGGAAGTGCTCCGTGATCGGTCGAAAGCTTGTGAGGTCCAAGCCCGTGTCGTAGGGAGTGTCCCGCAATGAAGCGACGAGGGTTTCCGTGGGAGGGTGGGACGTCCCGCCAGCCAGCGGGGAAATCGCCGTATCCAACATATCCAATCCGCCGAGAATGGCCATGAGCGACGCCATCGAGGCCATCCCGGACGTGTAGTGCGTGTGGAGGTGAATGGGCACCCGTACGGCGGCTTTGAGCCGGCGTACCAGCGTGTAGGCTTCCAGTGGAGCGAGGAGGCCGGCCATGTCCTTGATGCAGAGGGTGTCCGTGCCCATGTCCTCCAGTTGTTTCGCCATATCGACGAACCGGTCGATGCTGTGCACGGGGCTGACGGTATAGCTGATCGCCGCCTCGACGTGTTTGCCGCAGGTCTTCACCGCCTTCATCGCGCGGTCGAGATTGCGGACGTCATTGAGCGCATCGAAGATGCGGAAGACATCGATGCCGTTTTCGGCGGACCGTTCGACGAACGCATCGAGCACGTCGTCCGCATAGTGCCGGTAGCCGACCAGATTTTGGCCGCGCAGCAGCATCTGCAGTTTCGTGTTCGGCATCGCTGCGCGCAAGGCACGGAGCCGCTCCCAGGGATCTTCCTTGAGGAATCGCAGGCAGGTGTCGAAGGTGGCTCCACCCCACACCTCCAAGGACCAGTAGCCGACAGCATCGAGTTTCTGCGCGATGGGCAGCATGTCTTCGGTCCGCATGCGGGTGGCGAGGAGGGACTGGTGCCCGTCGCGGAGCGCGACATCGGTGATGAGGACCTTCTTGCCGGGTGCCGGCTTGATCTCCAGTTCCGGCTTGCCCGGACGAGGGGCTCGTCGTGGAGCGCGAGTCGCGGCAGTCTTCGCGGCGCGGGCGCTTTTTGCTGCCAGAGGTTTGTTCTTCCGTGCTGCCATAGGATCAGGGAATCCGGTTCACCGCGCTGGTTTAGAGACCTTCATAGGAAGCGATGGCCGCTGAGATGGCGAGGACCAAGTCTTCCGGCTGCTCCAGTTCGTCGTAGTTGAACAAATCCGGGTGGGTTTCCAGGTAGGAGGTGTCGAAGCGTCCCGCCAGAAAATCCGGTTCCTGCATGATGGTCTTCATAAAGGGAATCGTCGTTTTGACGCCGCGGAGAACGTACTCTTCGAGCGAACGGCGCATGCGGCTGACCGTTTCCTCCCATGTTCGTCCCCGCACCGTGAGTTTGGCCAACAAGGCGTCGTAGTAGGGCGGGATCGAATAGTCCTTATACACAGCCCCGTCGATACGGACGCCGATGCCGCCTGGAGAGAGGTAAGCGGTGACGGTGCCGGTGCAAGGGCGGAAGTTGTTTCGCGGATCTTCGGCGTTGATCCGGCATTGGATCGCGTGGCCCTGGAGCGTCACTTCGTCCTGTCGAATTTCGAGCGGCTTTCCGGCTGCGATCGTGATCTGAATGCGTACGATGTCGATGGCGGTGATTTGTTCCGTGACCGTATGCTCCACCTGGATGCGCGGGTTCATCTCGATGAAGTAGTAGCGCCCGTCCTGGTCGAGCAGGAACTCCACGGTACCGGCGTTGTCGTAGTCCACCGCGCGGGCGATGGCGACGGCGGCGTCTCCCATTTCGGCCCGCAGCTTCGGTGTAAGAATCAACGACGGGGCGATTTCGATGAGCTTCTGGTGACGGCGCTGAATCGAGCAGTCCCGCTCTCCCAGATGGATGATGCTGCCGTGCTTGTCGGCCAGGATCTGAAATTCGATGTGATGCGGGCGCTCGATGTATTTCTCCAGAAAGACGCTGCCGTCGCCGAAGGCTGCAAGCGCTTCGCGGGCTGCGACTTCCATGTCGTCCCGAAGCTCAGCGTCGGATCGAACGACACGAAGGCCTCGTCCGCCTCCCCCCGCACTTGCCTTGATCATGACGGGATATCCGGATGTGTTGACGAAGGCCAGCGCCTCCGCGATATGCGCCACGCCCCCTTCGGTTCCGGGCACGATGGGGACGCCGATTTGCTTGGCGATCTCGCGGGCCTTGACCTTACTGCCCATCAAGTGGATCGCCTGCGGAGAGGGACCGATGAACACGATGTCGTTCGCTTGACAAAGGTGAGCGAACTGGGCGTTCTCGGAGAGAAATCCGTAGCCGGGATGAATCGCATCGGCGCCGATGCGCTTGGCTAAGTCCACGATCTGCTGCATGTCCAAAAAGCCTTTTACCGGTCCCGGCCCCACCAGGTAGGCTTCGTCGGCTTTTTTGACGTAGATGCCGGTCGAATCGGCTTCTGAGTAGATCGCTGCAGTGGCGATATTCAACTCGCGGCAGGCGCGAATGATCCTCATGGCGATTTCGCCCCGATTGGCGACCAGGATCTTCTTGAACATGCGCAGTTCGCCTCTTGCTCGTCTCGTGGACGGGCGGATGTGATCCATCCCGATGGATGGAGAAAAGAGCGCGTAACCTAGCATAGGATCAGGAGTCCTGTCGAGACGGGGTAGCGGGGTCGGAGGAGATAGGCGGGAGTTGACAGGGGAGGGAATATCCCTCCCCTGAGGGGGCCCTGGGAGACTCGATCTACTTCTTGATCAAAACGGGCTTTGATTGGGCGCTGCCACCGCCGGCGACGACGATGACGAAAGACATGCCGGCCTTGGCTTGCGGTACGGTAGCTTCGATTGTCGAATCGTTGACGAACTTGTAGTCGACTTTTTCCTTCGAGGCGGAACTGAACGTGACGCCGTGGAAGCACTCCTTCGTGCCGAAGTTCTCGCCTTTGATGACGACCTTGTCGCCGGGCTTGGCCTCATCGGGTTCGACCTTCATGATCTTAGGGCGCTTGTTACGGTCGCAGATCGGGTCTTTCTCTATCTTAGAGGCGTCGAAGCCCTTGATCGACTCCGTATCGAAGAGGCTGTAGCCGGTGCCTTCAAGAGTGGACCCCTGCTCTTCGGCGTGAGTCAGGAATGGAACGGCCACGACAGCCAGCACAACAATGAGGGTTGGGAGCGTTCGGGTCAACATACGTGCCTCCTTAGGCATGAAGATTACTTGGAGCTGACGGGAGTGTAAGTGTCCGCAATGATTTTCTGGCCTGCGTCGGACAACACGAACTGGCGAAAGGCATCGACCGCAGGATTGGCTTCCTTCTTCGAGAGCAACAGGACAGGGCGCCGTAATGAGTACCGACCGTCCTTGACCGTCGGCATCTCCGGCTCAACTTTATCGATCGGCAACACCCGTACCGCGACGCCGGTGGTGACTGCCGCGAGCGCCTGACTGAGAGACAAGTAGGCGACGGCGGAAAGAGGAGGCAGCGTTCCCACGACCGTCTTGATGACCTTGTCGTCGCGAGAGATGACCTTGGCCGATTCGGGAATCTTTCCGGTGATGCCAAGCTGGCTTTCGAAGGCGTCTTTCACGTTTTGATTTCGGGGGCGATCGATGAGGAGGATTTTCGTTTCCGGCCCTCCCAACTCCGACCACATCTTCACCTTCCCCAAAAAGATATCGGCCACCTCCTGTTTTGTCACCTCTTTGGTGAAATTCGACAGATTGACCAAGATTGCGATGCCGTCCCAGGCAATCTGCGTCGCGTCCAGTTCAGGGTCTTCGGCGCCGGTCACGGCAATCTGTGCCTGGCCGGACTTCACCATGTCCACCGGTTTGGAGTTATCGTCCCAGAGCACATCCACATACGCCCGGGGGTGCGCTTTTTCAAACACTCTGGCAAGGAGCTCGATCGTCGTCAATTCCGGTCCGTTTCCGGCGATGGTAATTGATCCGGACACTTCAGCCTGCGCCTGGGTGAGTGGAGCGACGGGAAGCACCATCGCCAGACACAGCGCCAGCATCACTCTCACGCTCATGCTCTCTCCTTTCTCATCCTCATGCGAGTGTTCACCGGAAGTCCGACGGTGTAAGAAGGTAGACAGAACAGAGGGGAAACGCCATCACTCAGGATCCGCCAGAACCGCTGCCTTCTGTGGAACTGTCCGAAGAGGAGCCCGTGGTTGACAGCGTGTCCGGCGCGAGGGGGAGACGTTTTCCCATGGGCGGCGGCAGCTTCGTGAACTTGTCGAGCCGCTGATTCAACATGTCGTAGGCCTTCATCTCCGTGAACCCAGGTTTGTGGTCTCCTACCACTTTCGAGGCGAAGGACGAGAATAGCCGTGTGGCTTTCTGTGCCTTGCAATGGGGGCACACAGTGTCTTCCGGTCTTGCGTGGATCGACTGGGCGACTTCAAACTGCCGTTCGCAATGTTCACATCGATATTCGTACAGCGGCATGGAAAAACTCCATTGATTCCGTGCGTGTGAGCCGGTTCAGGCGGTGCTGCAGGCGGTCCAGCATACTTGACCGATCGAGTAATTTTCGATTATTGTAGCACAACTCACGGTTTCACAGTGGGTGATTAAGAGGAGGAGCGGTATGCCGTTGTTGGTCCGAAAGTATAAGAGTTCGAGCGGGATGATGCAGGAAGAGCGGATTGACGATCCGGATCGGATCGAGCGCTATATGCGCATTTTTGAGAAAGAAGATATCAAGAAACTTGAGACCGGTGCGAAGGTGTTCATCGAAAAGGATGAGTGGCAGCTCCTGCCCTGAACCAGTAAGGGGGTAAAGGGTAGGGTGTGAGAGATTGGAGAGCTATATCCCTCACTCCTTACGCCTCATCCCTAACTGGCCCTCATGATTTACTGGGTCCACATTGCCCGTGCTATTGACCGAGTAACGCTCCACCGTGACCGATGTTCGGAGGTCCCGTCGAACGTCTCCAGCAGCGATTTCTGGGAAGGAGGGTGGTTCGACTATCCGGACAAGGAACGGGCCCTTGCCGCAATGGAACAAGCCGGCACGTCTGATCAACGGAAATGTCCGTTGTGTAAGCCGTGAAGGTGACGAGTGATGGGCGAGGAAGGATTGGTTTAGACAACCGAATCCGTGCAATTCTTCACTAATCACCGACCACCCCTCACTTGATTGCATGCCACGATTTGCCCTCCTCCTCACCACCCTGATCTGGGGCGCCACGTTTCCCGCGACTAAGGCGGTCTTGGAGCAAATGCCGCCTCTGTCATTTCTGTTTGTTCGGTTCTTGCTCGGCACGATTCTGATCCTGGGAGGTCTCTGGGCGACGGGTCGTATCCCTCGACGCGACCGAAACATCGTTCGGCTCAGCTTGATTGCAACCGTATGGCTCTTTCTCGGTTACACGATGCAAACGGTCGGGTTGCGGTACACGAGCGCCTCGAACTCCGCTTTTATCACGGCCTTGTACGTGGTGTTTGTTCCGCTCATTCTGCGTCGCTTCGGCGGCCACGTGTGGGGGGCGGCCTTGGTGGCGTTGATCGGGCTATGGTTGCTCGTGAAGCCGACGGCGTCGATCAATCTTGGCGATGCGCTGACGTTGGCGTGCGCGGCGGCGTTCGCCGCGCACATAGCCTGCCTGGAGCGATTTACCCGCGAAGCCGATCCGGTGTCTCTCTTCGTCTGGCAGTTGGTCTTTGTCACCACCGCCATGATGCCGGTGATGATGATTGAATCACCGTCGCTCGATGCCTTTCGGCCCACGACGGTCTTGCTGATCGGCCTCGGGGTGACCGGCGTGCTGGCGACTGGCGCCTTCGCGGTGCAAATGTGGGCGCAGCGGCTGTTGCCGGCGCAACAAGTGGCCTTGCTGTTCTCGCTCGAGCCGGCGTATGCGGCCTGGCTGTCGTGGTATTTTCTGGACGAATCGCTGGACGCACAAGGATGGGTCGGCAGTGGGTTGATCTTCAGTGCCGTGGTGATCGGATCGTTTGCGACGGAGACGTCCCACGTGGAAACCTCGTTGGGCACGGTGTAGGCAATATTCTTGTCGGGGACAGACTGGTGGCGCAAAAGTTCGGAAATAGCCGTTGGGTATGCGATGGGTTCTTGGATAATCGAGTCGACGGCACCGTCGTCGGCCGGATCACGTTTGCCGCGGTGGGTCCTGTGGACTTTTACCTTATCGGGAATTTCAAAGGGGAGATTGCCGGGAAGGCGATTCAGTTCCGCAACAGCCGATTTGCCGATGAGGATCTCGCCGGCCACGTGCTCGGTGATCTTGAAGTGCCGCAGGTCGGGGACGTGGGTCTGATCTCGTTCGATCCGCATCCGCATCTCGCGCCGCACCCCTATATCGAATGGTTCTCGATGCGCAAGAACCACTATCGGATCGAGCTGGCTCCGGAGGATGCCTGGATTGTGCCGGAAGCAGAGATGGCTCGGCTGGATTCGGAGAGCCAGAAGATCAGGCAGGCGTTGAAAGATCGCTCTATAGCCGGGCCCATACGAGCTGAATCCGACTGGATATAAGAGACGTTCCTAGACAGCGATTGCTTCCTGTTTGCTTTTCCCGTCTCGGACATAGACAGGTACTTCGCGAATATCCCACACAAGCCCGAGCCAGGACAGCACTTTTAACCCGTAGTAGGTGATGTCGATCTCCCACCAATAAAACCCTTGAGCCGTCGAAGCGGGATAGTAATGGTGATTGTTGTGCCAGCCTTCACCCAGGGTAATCAACGCCAGCCAGAAATTATTCCGGCTGGTGTCTCCCGTCTCGTACCGCTGAGAGCCGTACTGATGGGACAGGGAGTTGATCGTGCAGGTGCCGTGGGTCAGCGCGACGGTCGAAATGAAAAATCCCCAAATTAACATTTGCGGACCGTTGGCTCCCAGGCTCGGGGCAACAGCCTCCAGCAACATTCCGAGGCCGAACATGCCGAATCCGCAGAGGGTCGGGACGAGAATGTCGAATCGGTCGAGGAACCGCAGCTCGGGATATTTCGCGAAATCTCCGATGGCCTTGAGCGGAGGCGCAAAGTATTTTCGAGACGTAAACCACCCGATGTGCGACCACCAGAACCCGTCGTTCTGGGGGGAATGCATATCTTCCGGGGTGTCCGAGTAGATGTGGTGATGGCGATGGTGTCCGGCCCACCAAAGCGGGCCTCGTTGTGCGCAGGATGAACCCAAGAGCGCGAAGGCAAACTGGCAGCCGCGCGAAGTCTTGAATGTCCGGTGAGAGAAATAGCGGTGGTACCAGCCGGTGATGGCGAACATGCGGACGAAGTAAAACGCGACGGCGACGCTGATGGCGGTCCAGCTCCATCCGACCCAAATCACGCCGAGGCACATGAGGTGGACGGCGATGATGGGGATGCAGCGGAACCAATCGACGCGCGCCGGGCCGTCGGTTTTCATGTGCTCCAGGCCGGCCCAGGAATCGAACCAGCGCAGGAATGTAAGCCACAGCTCTTGTCCTTTGGATACACGCAGCGGTCGAATCTCCGTCATCTTTTCCTCCAGCTCTAAAGGGATCGGCGAATGTCGGTGCAGCGAGGCGCCGGGGTCCCGTTCAATCTTGCTGACACCGCGGCGCTCGATGAAGGTGGAACGTGGGACAGGCCGCAGGCCGGTCGGTCGTGACGTTATGAGACGAGGCACGACCTCTTACTGACGGGGCGGGATTATACACAAAGTGTGTCACAATGGTACAAGAATTTTTGCGGCTTCTGAACCAGCGCCGAGGCTCATTCTATCGGAACCAGGGAGGATGTCCACTTTTTCGTGTGACTGCCTAGGCGCTGACTGCACGGCGATTGGGTCTTGTCTGAATTTGACACCCTGTCCGGTCCCTCATTAGAATGCCGCTCCCATGAAGAATCGTTTTCTGAAAGCCTGCCGGCGAGAAGCGGTGGACTGCACGCCTGTTTGGTTCATGCGCCAGGCCGGCCGATATATGCCGGAGTATCGCGCACTGCGGGCCAAGCACACGATCCTGGAGATGTGCAGGACGCCTGAGTTGGCTGCGCAAGTGACGCTCCAGCCCATTGAACGGTTTCCGCTGGATGCTGCCATCATCTTTGCCGATATCTTGTTGCCGTTGGAAGCGATGGGACTCAGTCTGGAGTTTGCGGAGGGTGAGGGGCCGGTCATCCATAGCCCAGTCCGGGACCGTGCTGCGGTCGAGCGACTGAAAGTGATCGATGGCAGCGAGTTAGATTATGTCGCCGAAGCCATTCGGATGGCGAGGAAGATGCTCGACGGCCGTGTGCCGTTGATCGGCTTTGCCGGCGCCCCGTTTACGCTGGCCAGTTACGCAATCGAAGGGGGCGGCTCGCGCAATTACATTCTGACCAAGCAACTGATGTATCGAGAGCCTGATGCATGGCATAAACTTATGGACAAGTTTGCCCGCGTGATTACGGGGTACTTACGACGCCAAATCAAGGCTGGGGCTCAGGCGGTTCAGCTCTTCGATAGTTGGGTCGGCTGTTTGTCGGCCGGTGACTACGCGGAGTATGTGCTCCCTCACGTGCAGCTCATTTTTGAGGGGCTCAGGCGAGAAGGCGTGCCCCTGATCCACTTCGGCACCGGGACGGCGGGCTTGCTGCGCTCGATGCGCGAGGCGGGGGGCGATGTGATCGGCGTGGATTGGCGGATCAATTTGGATGACGCGTGGGCGATGGTTGGGCACGATGTGGCGGTGCAGGGGAACCTGGACCCCGTGACCTTGTTCGCCCCGTTGCGTGAGATCGAGCGCCGGGTCGAAGATATTCTCCGTCGCGCGGCGGGCCGGCCCGGTCACATTTTCAACCTCGGGCATGGCATCTTGCCGAATACGCCGATGGAACATGTGGCGGCGACGGTTGAGATGGTGCACAAGTTGAGCCAGCGCCAAGTCTGAAGCGAGCAGCGCATAGCTAATAGCATACAGCGAAAGGGGATGAGTTGCTTCCCGACCTTCCCGTGCTATTGGCTATTCGCTACCAGCTATTCGCTCAGGAGAAGAGGAATGCCGGGACCGCAGAGACCGGTCGCAATCCTGCTGATGGCGGTAGGGGGGCCGAATAGTCTGGAGAACGTCGAGCCCTATCTTCTGGATGTACGAGGGGGGCGTCCGACCCCGCCGGAGCTTGTCGAAGAAATCCGCGAGCGCTATCGCGCGACCGGAGGAAAATCTCCCGTATTGGGCATCATGCGCGAGGTGGCGCGGAAGCTGGAGCAGCGGTTGAACGGACCAGGGGGTGAGCGGTATCGGACGTATGTGGGATTACGGCATTGGCATCCGTACATCAAGGATGCCTATGCCGAGTTGCTCGATGATTTCCCCGAGCGCGTGATCGGACTCTGCATGGCGCCGCAATACTCCTCCATGAGCATCGGCGCCTATATGAAGAAAGTAGAGGAGGCGCGGACTGCGCTCAGGGATGAGACGCCGGTCAGTTACGTGCAGAGCTGGCACCGGCACCCGATGCTGATTGCGGCCATCGTGGAAAATGTGCATCTCGGCATGCAAAAGTTTCCGGCGGAGATGCGAGGGCGTGTCCCTATTCTGTTTACGGCGCACAGCCTTCCGGAACGGATTCGGGAAATGAAGGATCCCTATCCCGATGAAGTGCGCGCGACGATGCAGGCCGTCTGCGGCAAGTTGGGGGCGGTCACGGCGAAATTTGCGTATCAAAGTCAAGGCCGTACCAGCGAACCCTGGCTTGGTCCGTCTGTTGAAACCGTCCTCGATGAACTCCATGCGGAAGGTCACCGCCAGGTGTTGGTGGCGCCGATCGGGTTTCTCTCCGATCACTTGGAAGTCCTCTATGACATCGATATCGAACTGAAGCAGCGCGCGAGTGCCAAGGGCGTGCAGCTTGAGCGCATTCCCATGCTGAACGCCTCGTCCGCCTTTATCGACATATTGGCGTCGGTCATCGACGCCCACGATTCCTCTATCGTTCATTCATCTGTCTCCCCGTGACGGGCTCTTCCCGGACAGTTGTGATCGTCGGCGGCGGGATCGCCGGTTTGTCGACGGCGTTTGCCTTGCAGGAACAAGCTGCGGCGGCGGGAGTGTCGCTCGCCTGTACGGTGCTGGAAGCTGCTCAGGCGTGGGGCGGCAAGATTCTCACGCGGCGGGTTCATGACCTGGTCATCGAAGCCGGCCCGGATTCGTTTCTCTCGCAGAAGCCGGCGGGACTGGAATTGTGCGGCAAGCTGGGGTTGTCCGAAGACCTCATCAACACGAACGAGACCGCGAAAAAAGCCTCGGTGTTCTTTCGAGGCCGCTTGTACGAACTGCCGGAAGGGCTGGTAACCTTCACGCCCAACCAACTCGGGCCGTTTTTGCGGAGCGGGCTCCTAAGCTGGACAGGTCTTGCGCGGATGGGGTTGGACGCACTGGTGCCTGCCCGCCGCTCGACGGAGGACGAATCGCTGGCGTCGTTTTTCCGCCGCCGGTTCGGACGGCAAGCGTTCGAACGTGTCATCGAGCCGCTGATGGCAGGCATCTACGCCGGTGACGCGGAACAGATGAGCGTGCGGGCCACGTTTCCGCGGTTTGTCGAGCTTGAAGAACGGTATGGCAGCGTGATTCGAGGGGTGGCGGCAAGCCGCCGCGCCCGTTCCGGCGGGGCTCCGCCATCGGGTCCTCGCCGAACGATGTTTGTCACACTCCGAGGAGGGTTGGTTGATCTCATCACTGCATTGACCGACCGAGTCAAACGTCAGGGTGCCACGCTCCGCACTGGCTGCAGGGTCGCGGCGTTACGAGTGCGATCGCATCAAGTCGGCCGATGGATGTACGACGTGATCCTGGATGACGGCTCGGCTCTCTCGGCGGAGGCACTGGTTCTTGCGACGCCGGCCTATGTCAGTGCGGAGCTGGTCCGGCCGTTGAGTCCTATAGCAGCGGGCTTGATGGAGCGTATTCCCTATGCGTCAACGGCGACCATCTCGCTCACATATGATTCGCAAGCCGTGAACCGAATGGTGGAAGGATACGGGTTTGTCGTGCCTCGTGTGGAAGGGCGGGACCTCATTGCGGCGACCTGGACCTCCCTGAAATGGCCGCATCGCGCTCCGCCGGATCAATTCTTAGTCCGGTGCTATATAGGAGGTGTCGGCCGCGAGGGGATATTGAAACTGGATGATGCGGCGCTCCTCCAGCGGGTTCGGATGGACCTGACCGATATGGCAGGTCTTACTGCGACGCCCCGCTATGCGGAGGTGAATCGATGGGACCACGCGATGCCCCAATACATGCTCGGTCATCTCGACCGTGTGACGGGGATCGAAACGGCCTTGAGTCAATTTCCAGGACTGTTTGTAACCGGCGCAGCATACCGGGGTGTGGGGATTCCCGATTGCATCAAGGATGGCTCATCCACTGCCGTTGCGGTTCTCCGCCACTTCGCGCCACTCTCGTCCTGACGGAGTTCGAGGCGAACGCCTCCGCTTGTCAAAGCAAAGAGCGCGATTCTATATTGTATGAAGTTTTACCATCTGTCATCTGAGAGCGCCTCAGCACTGTGGACGACAAGCTGACGATTGAGCACGTTGCGGGACCGTTTCGGGAACCCAATGAGCCGGTGCTCTCGTACGACTACTCCATCCAGCGGCCGCATTGGCCCTTGTGCCATCTGGTCCGGATCAAAGTCTCGATCCCCACGGAACTTGAGCACGTGAAACAGAAACTCTTGGGAACCGTGACCGGCTCTCCGGGGCAGCAATTGCTTCTTAATCAAATCCTGTCTCGTCGAATTGCCGATCAAAAACTCAAGATCGTTGATGCGGAGGGCATGTTGGCCGAGCGCCGTGATGTCCTGATCGATCCTTTCACCGGCCCTCTGGGGCACTTGTTCCCTCAGCTCGACGTGTGGGTAGCGACTGAACGGGAAACCATCCGGGCTGAAATCCGCACAAGGCTCAAATTCTAGGAAGGTACTTTGATCTCTTCAACCACAGTTTTTGTGGATAAGGTTGTGGAGAAGTCCCATTTCGTAGAAGCGATGGGCTGAATCAATAGGGCAACAAGCAAGCTGCCTAAGTTTTAGTCATTGTGTCCGGCTCGCAGGGGACCACAAGATATGGGGGAGGATGAAACCCTTAAGAGCTCTCGGTGACACGGCCAGGTAACCTGGGGATAAAAATCCCAGCCAGTCCTATGGATTCAATTGATTGCCGTCAAAAGATGCGGCGGTACTGTCTGGAATGGACACCGGATTCATCCGCAAATCCCAGTGATCCCGTGTCGGGGTTGCCGGTATCGTGGAGATCGATACGGTAGAAGCCGCGGACCTGTTCCATCGCTACCTCGAAAGGGATGGCTTGCGGGTAGAGTGCACCAGGGGCGTGCGCGCCGCGGGCAAGCGCACGGACAGCGTCCGCGACGGCGTATTGCGGATCCGAGAAAATATAGATCTCCGCCACGGCGTGATTGCCGAGTTTATGTCCGGGCGTGGTGGCCGGCAAGAGCGTGGAGAGGGTGTCGGCCAGTCTCGCCTCTCTGAGGCGCTTGAGAAGCCCGACGATCTGGCTGTTAGTCGCTTCGGATGGCACGATGAGACTGATGGCATTCACGTCCGTCACCGTTGCGTGGACTTTGAACATGACGGGCGCGGCTTCCGGGTCTTCGGCGACCAGCGCCTGCGGACTCTCCGGTCCGTTTGCCTGCCTCTGCTTGCCGCTCGGCACAAACAGCGCGATCAGCGCCCACAGGCCGATGATGATCCCGAACACGACGACGAGGGGATGTGCTCCGGCGCGTTTGCCTTCCTGGTAGTCTTCCCCGCTCATGGTTGTGTGTCTCCCGCAGAGGGGGGCGCGTCTGCAGCGGGATCATGCCGGGAGCGCCGCGACCGCGCGGCATGTTGCTTCGCCTGTTCCCACAGCGCATCCATCTCACTGAGAGACAGATCGCTCACGCGGCGACCCGTCCGAGCCGCAGACTGTTCGATATGTGCAAACCGATCAGAAAAACGATCGGAAGATTGGCGGAGCGCATCTTCGGGGTTGACCTTGATGAGCCGCGCTAGGTTGACGAGCGAGAACAAGACATCGCCGACCTCGGCCACAATGGCCTCCCGCGCAGGGGAAGGATTCCCGGTGCTGGTCTGGTCGACCGGCTGCTCACACGTCGCCAATGCGGTCCGCAGCTCGTGGATCTCCTCCTCGATCTTGCCGAACACCTGTGCAATGCCCGCTGCATTGTGTGTCCAGTCGAAGCCGACTCGCGAGGCGCGAGCTTGCAGTTGGTAGGCGCGCAGCAGCGCAGGTAGAGTTTTGGGCACTCCGTCCAGCATAGATTCCGGCCGTCCATCGGCTTGGCGCTCGGCGCGCTTGATCTCCTCCCATCGGTTGAGGACCTGGTCGGCATCCGGAGCAGAGGATTCCTGCGGCCCCTTGCCGAACACGTGCGGATGCCGCCGGACCAACTTGTCGCCGAGTTGCTGCAGCACATCGTCGATCGTGAAATGGCCGGCTTCGGCGGCGATCTGGCTATGAAAGATGACTTGCAGCAGGACATCACCAAGCTCTTCTTTGAGCTGCGGGTGGTCTCGGTGATCGATCGTCTCGAGGACTTCGTACGTTTCTTCGAGCAGGTAGGGTTTGAGGGATTCGTGTGTCTGTTTGCGATCCCACGGACAGCCGCCTGGCGCGCGCAGCGTCGCCATGATCTGCGCGACTCGTTGGAACCGGTCCGATGGAGGAGGTGTGTGGCTCATGGGGCAGTCCGCTCGTCGGTCATGCTCTTTATATACCTTGCGTGGGAAACGCTGCAACGGCGAGGTGATGTCACGCCGCTTGTGTCAATTGGCGACGGGTGCGCTGGCGCCATTGTAAGTTAAACCGGTTGAAGAGGGAGAAGAGAATCCGCTCCACGCTCTACACGTTCACCAAACACACCATTGCCTTCATCACGGCGTGATCGCGCCGCCGCGCCGCGCCGAGCAGGGTGCGGAGGCGGGGGACAAACTCGCGCTCGTAAAACCCGTTCCGGGCATCGGCCCGCGCCGGACGCCGTTCGTACTCCCGCACCCCCAGAGACCGATCCCGGGCCTCCAGCGACAGCCGCCCTAACCAGTCTTGCCAACTCTGCCGGGTGGGCTGGGCGAGATCGCCCCAAAACTGCTCGCGGAGTTCGGAACGGAAATGTTGCCACTGCTTGGTCCACGGTGCTCGCGTCGGCATAGGTGCACGCCTCCTTTGGTGGAGATTGGTGGAGAATGGGTTCGCCTCGTCAGCGCCCAGCTTACACCCTTCGTCTTTGACACAGAGAAGATTACATCACCCATGTGTCCTCTTCTTCCGAGGAGGAGCAGGTCAGCCGACGAGTTGACACAACCGCTCGCAAAAAGTAGCCTGAGCCGGCCCCGTTGCCAAGGGGACGAAAGGAGGAAAGCAGCGTGCATTTGATGCCGAGGGGACAGGAGAAGCTCCTCATCTATGTCGCCGCGAATCTGGCGAAGGAGCGGAAGGCGCGCGGATTGAAGCTGAATCATCCCGAAGCGATGGCGTATCTCACCGCCGCGATTCTGGAGGGGATACGCGATGGTCGCTCAGTATCGGATCTGATGAGCTACGGCGCGACGCTGCTGAAGAAGAACGAGGTGATGCCTGGCGTAGCGGAGATGATTCACGAGTTGCAAGTCGAAGGCACGTTTCCTGATGGCACAAAGCTGGTCACGGTTCATGAACCGATTCGATAGGTGTGTCTGTGAAAAAGAAGACCAAAGCCAAGCGGAAGGCGGCGAAGCGGAAGAGAGTGAGTCGTGGCGCCACGAAGGGGGCGATTCAGCCGACAGCCATTGTTCCCGGCGAAGTGATTCTTGGCGAAGGCGACATTGTCGCGTTCAATGGCCGACAGACGGCGGAGCTGATTGTTGCCAATACGGGAGACCGTCCCATTCAGGTCGGCTCGCATTGTCACTTCTTCGAGGCGAATCGCGCGCTACGGTTCGATCGGGAGAAGGCCTACGGCTTCCGTCTGCAAATACCGGCCGGGACGGCAGTGCGCTTTGAACCTGGCGAAGAAAAGCGCGTGACGCTGGTGGCGATCGGCGGAAATCGCGTGGTGTACGGCATCAATGGTCTCACGCATGGCAGGTTGGACGATCCGACTGTGAAGCAACAGGCGCTGGCCAAGGTCAAAGAGTTGGGCTTACTGACAAAGGGGGCTGGATCATGAAGCTCACTCGCCGCCAGTATAACGATCTCTACGGCCCGACGACCGGCGATCGAGTTCGCCTGGCCGATACGGACCTCTTGATCGAAATTACCCGCGACCTGACGGTGCCCGGCGAAGAAGCCAAATTCGGCGGGGGCAAAGTCATCCGCGACGGCATGGGGCAATCGCCATCGGCCACCAGAGCGAAGGGCGTGCTCGATCTCGTCATCACCAATGCGATCATCATCGATTGGTGGGGCGTCGTGAAGGCGGATATCGGCGTTCGCGACGGCCGCATCGCCGGCATCGGCAAGGCCGGCAATCCTGATCTGATGGACGGCGTGACAAAAGGCATGGAGATCGGTGCTGGGACGGAGGTGTTATCTGCCGAGGGCAAGATCATCACGGCGGGCGGGATCGATACGCACATCCACTTCATCTGTCCGCAGATCATCACCGAGGCCTTGGCCAACGGATTGACGACTCTGATCGGCGGCGGGACCGGTCCGGCAACCGGGACCAATGCGACCACCTGCACCCCGGGCGCGTGGAATATCTCTCGTATGTTGGAAGCGGCGGACGGGTTTCCGATCAACCTCGGGTTCCTGGGCAAGGGGAACTCCTCGCTGCCGGAGGGATTGCGCGAGCAGGTCGAAGCCGGTGCGATCGGCCTCAAGCTGCATGAAGATTGGGGCACGACGCCGGCGGCGATCGCGACCTGTCTCGATGTGGCGGAAGAATACGATGTGCAGGTGGCGATCCATACGGACACGCTGAACGAAGCCGGGTTTGTCGAGGATACGATCAAGGCCTTCAAAGGACGGACGATCCATTCGTTCCACACGGAAGGCGCCGGCGGCGGCCATGCGCCGGATATCATCAAGGTCTGCGGCGAGCCGAACGTGCTGCCGTCGTCCACGAATCCGACGATGCCGTTCACGGTGAACACGATGGACGAGCATCTCGATATGCTGATGGTCTGTCACCATCTGAACCCGCGCGTGCCGGAGGATATCGCATTTGCAGAGTCGCGCATCCGGCGAGAGACGATCGCTGCTGAAGATATCCTGCACGACATGGGGGCGATCAGCATCATGTCGTCGGACTCTCAGGCGATGGGTCGGGTGGGAGAAGTGATTATCCGCACGTGGCAGACGGCGCACAAGATGAAAGTGCAGCGCGGCACGCTCTCCCAGACGGCCGCTGAAAAAATGGCCGGGTCCAACGACAATTTCCGCGCGCGGCGCTATGTGGCCAAGTACACGATCAACCCGGCCATCACCCATGGGATCGCCCACGAAGTGGGTTCTGTCGAAGTGGGCAAGCTCGCGGATCTCGTGCTGTGGAAACCCGCTTTCTTCGGTGTGAAACCGGAGATTGTGCTGAAGGGTGGGTTTCCCATGTCGGCCGCGATGGGCGATCCGAATGCGTCCATCCCCACGCCGCAGCCGGTCTTGACCAGGCCGATGTTCGGCAGTTTCGGCCGCGCGCCCTTTACGACGAGCCTCACCTTTGTCTCGAACGCGGCGGTCAGTGCCGACGTTCACAAGAAACTCGGTTTGCAGAAGAAGGTTGCCGCGGTGAAGAAGTGCCGCGGGATCGGCAAGCGTGATCTCAAGCTGAACGACGCGCTGCCTCGTATCGAAGTGGATCCGGAGACCTACGTCGTCAAGGCCGATGGACAGATCTTACAGTGTGACCCCATGGCAGTGCTGCCGATGACTCAGCGGTATTTCTTGTTTTAAGAAGGCGAGGGGCACGAGGGCCTCTCGCCAGGAATGTGCATGAATACAATTTCACTTTTGATCGGGCTTCGGTACGTTGATAGCTTCTTCCCTTCTGGCGGCTACGCGTTTTCTTCCGGCCTCGAAGCTGCGGCTCAGGATCACGCTGTTCGGAATGCGGAGGATCTCTCGCGCTATGTCTTGGACCTGCTCACGAATGGGCTGGGTAGGCGAGAGGCCGTGGCCGTCGGCCTGGCTCACGAAGCGGTAATAAGCGACAATCTGGACATTGCTCACGCAGCCGATGCCGCGCTGGAGGCCATGAAACTGGATCGCGAATCCCGCGCAGCGAGTCGCCAGATGGGGCGACAAGTGATCCGGCTCGCCGTCGAACAACCGCATCGTCATCCCATACTCGCTGACTTCCATACAATAGTGGAAGCCGGCCGCAGTCCCGGCCATCTACCGGTCAGCCTGGGGTTGGTTCTTGCGGCAGCCGGTTGGACCAAAGAAGCGGTCATCGCCGCCTACTTGTACCAGGCCTCTGTGGGGTTCATCTCCGCCGCCATGAAGTTGTTGCCGATCGGACAGCGGGAAGGCCAACGATTGTTGGGCGAATGGTTGTCAACTATTCAATTAGTGAGTGGACAAGCGGCAGCAGAACGGCAGATGAGTAGTTGGTCGCCTCTGCAGGACATCTATGCCATGCGCCATAGTCGGTTGGAGTCGCGGTTGTTCCGATCGTAGCAGATAGCGAATAGCTAGCAGCGGACTGCTCTGAGAATAGCGAGTAGCAGGTAGCAAGAACTCTGAGCTATTCGCTGTTTGCTATGAGCTACTCGCTCTCGGAGGAGCTATTCGCTGCTCCCTGGAGACTTTTTCATGCACGACCATCATCATGGCGGCGGGAGACCGACGCAGGCGCGGGCCAAGCAGATTCCAGTAATCGGCATCGGCGGACCGGTGGGGTCCGGTAAGACAGCATTGGTTGAGGCCCTCTGCCGGCGCCTCCGCGATCGCTATAGTTTGGCCGTCGTCACCAACGATATCTTTACGAAGGAAGATGCGGAATTCCTGACTCGTCGTGGGGCGCTCCCACAGGACCGGATACTCGGTGTCGAAACCGGAGGGTGTCCCCACACAGCGATTCGAGAGGACGCCTCGCATAACCAAGAAGCCCTGGATGATTTACTCAAGCGCCATCCGGATATTGATTTGATGTTTGTCGAGAGTGGAGGGGACAATTTGGCTGCCACGTTCAGTCCGGAGCTTGTCGATAAAGTGATCTATGTGATCGATGTGGCCGCCGGCGACAAGATACCGCGCAAAGGCGGCCCCGGCATCACGCGTTCCGATCTGCTGGTCATCAACAAGATCGACCTTGCCCTACATGTAGGCGCCGACCTCTCGGTCATGGAGCGAGACAGCCGCCGCATGCGAGGCGAGTTGCCGTTCATCTTTACCAATCTTCTCACAGGACAGGGGCTCGAACAGGTGATCGCGTGGGTCGAGCAACGGCTTCCGGCACGTCAGCCGCAAGGGTGACGGATGGAGTGCTCGCACAGTCCGGCGCTCTGACTGCCGTCGGACGAGCCGGCCATCTGAACGTGGCGTTTGCCCGTGACGGGCGGACGACCGTCCTTTCCCACGCGCACTGCACCAGCCCCTGGCATTGGTTCCCGCCGACCTATCGCGATGAGACCGGCTGCGCCTATGCGTTCTTGGTGAATCCGTCCGGCGGTTTGGTCGGGGGCGATCGGCTCTCGGTCGAAATGGCCATCGGTCCCCGCGCTCACGCGGTCGTCGCGACGCCCTCTGCGACCCGGGTCTATCGCAGTCACGGCGAACCCGCCGTGCAGGACATTCATCTGTCGGTCGGTCCCGGCGGGATTCTCGAATGGCTGCCGGAAGTCGTGATTCCCTTTGCCGGATCGCGCTATGAACAGCGCATTCGCGTGAACTTGGCTCCCGGCGCGACGATCGTCCTGTGGGATGCGATCGTCTCCGGACGCGTGGCTCGTGGCGAACGATGGGCCTTCGCCAGCCTGGAAAACGAAATTCGGGTTGTGACGGCGTGCGGCGATTCGCTGCTGGAGCGGTACACCCTCACTCCCGGCTCAACACCTGACGGTGTTGGGCTGGCGAGGGACTGGGATTATGTCGCGTCACTCTACCTGATTGGCGATGCGTTCAACGCGGAGGTCTGGAAACGGCTGGAAGACGGCTTGGCTGCAATTCTGGATGAGCGGCCGGGTCTTGTGCTGGGTGGAGTTTCCATGACGGCAGCTCCGGGTCTGGCCTTGAAGGTGCTGGCCCGATCCGCTCCAGACCTGAGTGCGATCTTGGAGGCAATGTGGGGCACTGTCCGAGCGCACTTGTGGGGCTTGCCGGCGCCGGCCTTGCGGCGTTATTGAGGGGCTCGGAGAGGATTCTCGGCGGGGAATGCCGACCCGTTAGTGCGCGGATTTCTGTAGGGGCGTGGCCGGCTTCCGACTCTTCGGCTTCGGCGGTTCAGCCTCGCGCTCGTCGAGTCGGCGTTGGAGCGCGCGCACTTCTTCTTTCAAGGCCTCCAGTTCCATATCTTTCCTGATGACGAGTTCTTTCACGGAGCGGAGTTCTTCGGACATTGTGGCTTCCGTCCCTTTCGAGCTTGCTGCGCTATTGGCCCGGAGGCTGGTGTGGGAGCCTTGGTCGGTTTCGGGCGCGCGGTCTGGATCCGGGGCTTGAGCTGGTGCCGGCTGCGGAACCGAGAGTTTTGCCAACAATTCATAGTCGATGACGATAGTCGCCAGAGGAGGTTCACTGGATGACGCTGGCTGCTCGTAGATGCTCGATCTCTTCGCAGCTTCGGGGACAAACAGCACCTGCCGTTGATTCAACCCCGTGGGATCAGGAAGCTGCCGGCCAGGTTTGGAACCGGCCATGAGCCTTTCTGCGTTATAGCGAAAGTGGGTCAATGTGAAATGAAGCGACCGGCCATGTGTGTAAAGGAAACCGCCGGTCGTTTCGCTTCCTGCAGCCGTGTTGTGAAAGACGCGGAACCCAACACGCTGGTCCGATGTTGCCTTGTAGAGAGCCATGCTCAGTAAGGGACTTAAGAACTCGGCATCGGCATCAGAAAAGGCGTGAGCCGGTGACGGGTCACCCGCGATCACGGTCTGGAGCAGTCTCTGTTGGTCCTGAACCCGCACGCCGTGCAGTATCCGGGCGATCACGGCAGGACCCAGCGAAATCGGATGGGTCGTCTGAAAGGACGGATCAGGGATCTCTTCAAGATACACAGATCCTAGAAGATTTTCGTGAATTACCGTCAGGTGCCTGGGCATCGAGCTGCAGGCGATCAGCATCGTGCACATCATGTACGCGACAGTCATCGCCTGCACTGATCTCACCAACCGCGTTTTGTTCTGATGACTGGTTGGGGGCAGCATGTTATTTTGTCGTCGTTGTGTAGGATTTCCTTATGTGTCGGCTGAGTCTAGCATAAGTGGGCCGGCAGAAAAATCGATCGGGGAGGGCGATAAAATTGACAATGTGGGGTGAGCGCTGGTAGGATTTTTTCGCTTTCACAAAAATGGATCTCCGATGGACCGCTGGCGCGTTTTGTTAGCAGGGCTGCTGATTCTGTTGTTCCTGGGGTTGAGCTTCAATGCATACGCCTGCCTCGTGCCGGT
>JBBIQV010000004.1:0-108638 GCA_037442105.1 Nitrospiraceae bacterium
CCAAGGAAGAGGGGGGGCGGCACACGCCGTTCTTCAACGGGTACCGGCCGCAGTTTTATTTCCGGACCACGGACGTGACGGGCATCGTGCAGTTGAATCCGGGGGTGGAGATGGTGATGCCGGGGGACAATGTGAGTGTGGCGGCGGAGTTGATCAGCCCGATCGCGATGGATCAAGGGTTGCGGTTTGCGGTGCGCGAGGGCGGCAAGACCGTCGGCTCGGGGGTGGTCACGGAAATCTTGGCCTGAAGTTGAGAGCTGTCAGCTGACAGCTAAGGAGAGTTGAGATGCGCGAAATCATCGACATGGCCTGCACGGTCTGTAAAGAACGGAATTATTCGACCATGAAGAACAAGAAGAACGACCCTGACCGACTGGAGCGCAACAAGTTTTGCCGCGTCTGCCGGAAACACACGCCGCATAAGGAGGTGAAATAGGCGAGAGGTTATAGGCTATGGGCTATCGGTAAGAGGATTGATAGCGGTCACCTCCGCTACCTAGTTGTCTATCGCCCTTTGCCTATTGCCTGCGCGAAGCGGAGGGGCATGGTGTTCAACGGCTAGCACGTCGGTCTCCAAAACCGAAGGTCTGGGTTCGATTCCTAGTGCCCCTGCCACCCCAAGCTTGCTCGTACTGGGCGTCCTATGATGGCTCTTGGCGCCTGGATGGACACCTTGGGGGTTGGTTTTTGATGTAGAAGCTTGCTCGACCCGGAGCCTCTCCAATTGCTCTTGGCGACGAGATAAATAACTTGATGGAATGATTCAGAAATTAGGAGGCAAGGATGTTTTCGAAGCTGACCGCGTCGATCCGCGAATTCTTTAGCGACGTCAGGGGCGAGGTGAAGAAGATCTCGTTCCCGACACAGGCTGAAACGGTTGGCTCAACGACGGTTGTCGTCGTGTTCTGCATCATCATGTCGTTGTATCTCTCGGTGGTGGATTCGTTCCTGGCGTGGCTGGTGCGCAAGATCATTTGATGGCAGCGTCGCCTGATGACGTACGGAACACGGAGATGAGTTTGGGGGCGGCCGGATGTGGGTGGAGTGTCCGGTGTTGGTCTGAGGGGTGGCGATGAATAAGAACTGGTATGTCATTCATACCTATGCCGGGTTTGAAGGGCGTGTGAAAACCAGTCTCCTGGAACGAGCTAACCAGATGGGATTGGTCGAGAAGCTTGGCCAGGTGCTAGTGCCGACGGAAGATGTGGTCGAGATTAAAGATGGAAAGCGACGGACCTCCCGACGAAAGTTTTTCCCGGGCTATGTCTTGGTCGAACTCGAATCGCCGCTGACGGATGAAACTTTGCAGATGATCAAGGAGACTCCAAAGGTCACCGGGTTTGTCGGAGGCGGAGCCCAGCCAACTCCCCTTACGGCGGAGGAAGTGGAGTCACTCCTGAAGCAGGTGGATGCGAGCACGGCCGGCCCGCGCGAGCAGATTCGGTTTATCAAGGGGGACAACGTTCGGATTATCGACGGGCCTTTCTTAGGTTTTAATGGAGTGGTTGACGAGGTAGACACCGATCACAGTCGAGTGAAGGTGTTCGTCAGCATCTTCGGCCGGTCAACACCGGTCGAACTGAGTTTCTTGCAAGTGGAACGGATTTAGACAGTCAGCCAGTAGCGAATAGCCAGCAGCGAACAGCAATGAGCGGGCAGCACGCTGCAAATAATCTGATAGTTCCATGCTACTAGCTGTTCACTCCTCGCTGCTCGCTTAGGAGAGTAATTCAATGGCAAAGGAAGTATCTGCGCAGATCAAGTTGCAAGTCCCCGCGGGGAAGGCCAACCCGGCCCCGCCCATCGGCCCGTCGCTGGGCCAGCACGGCGTGAATATTATGGAGTTCTGTAAACAGTTTAATGCGCGAACTCAGAAGGAAGGCGACAGCATTATCCCTGTGATCATCACTGTTTATAAGGATCGCACATTCACCTTCATCCTGAAGACTCCGCCCGCTTCCGATCTGCTCAAAAAGGCAGCCGGAATTATCAAGGGCTCCGGGGTTCCTCATAAGGACAAGGTGGGTAAGGTCACGAAGGCGCAGGTTCGGGAAATCGCCCAGAAGAAGATGACGGACTTGAATGCGGCCGATCTGGAAGGGGCGATCAAAATTATTGAGGGCACAGCTCGGAGCATGGGGGTTGTCATCCAGTAACGACTGGATGCGAGCAAAGCATAAGTAAGGAGCAGGGACATGGGAAAGAAGATGAAGGCAGCGACGGAGAAGGTGGAGCCTCGCCTCTATGGCCTGCGGGATGCCGTCGAGGTCGTAAAGAAGGCTGCCTATGCCAAGTTCGATGAGTCGGTGGATTTGGCGATTCGGCTGGGAGTGGATCCTAAACGATCGGATCAAATGGTGCGCGGCACTACTGCCTTGCCGCACGGGACGGGGAAGAAGGTGCGGGTCCTCGTTTTTGCGAAGGGAGAAAAGGAGCAGGAAGCGCGCCAGGCTGGTGCCGACTACGTCGGCGCTGACGATCTGATGGAAAAAATCAAGGGCGGATGGATGGATTTTGACTGCGCCATTGCCACGCCTGATCTGATGGGGGCCGTCGGAAAGCTCGGCAAGGTCCTCGGACCGCGCGGACTCATGCCGAATCCGAAGACCGGCACGGTGACTTTCGAAGTGGGAAAAGCTATTGCGGAGATTCGAAGGGGCCGCGTGGAATTTAAGGTGGAGAAGGCGGGGATTGTTCAGGTTCCGGTGGGGAAGGTTTCGTTCGAGCCCACGAAACTCTACGATAACGCCCAGGCTGTATTGGAATCGGTAATGAAGGCCAAGCCGGCATCCTGCAAGGGCCGGTACCTTAGGAGCGTGACCATCTCCAGCACGATGGGGCCCGGCGTGAAACTGGACACGGTGGCCATTGCCAAAGCGTGGAGTTGAGAAGGAAGCTAGGGAGAGAAAATAGGAGAGGGAGATGAAACGGGAAGAGAAAGCGACAGCGGTTGCTGAGCTGACGGAAAAGTTCGGTCGAGCCAGGATCGCGATTCTGACTGAATGCGCGGGCCTTCCGGTCAACCAGGTGACGGAACTCCGCAGGCAGTTGCGCGGGGCCAAGGCAGAATACAAGGTCGTCAAGAACACCTTGGCGGCGAGGGCCTGCGAGGGTACTAGCATCGCCGGTGCGAAGCCGCACTTTAAGGGGCCGTTGGGCGTCGTGATCGGCTACGACGACCCTGTTCTGCCGACCAAGGTGTTGAGGGACTTCATTCAGGCTGAGAAACGCGAGGAAAAGATCAAGATTACCGTCGGCGTCCTCGATGGCAAGGTCGTCCAGCCGGCCGAACTGGCCGCTGTCGCAAAATTGCCGAAGAAGGAAGTCTTGGTGTCGATGCTTCTTTCAGCCATGCAGGGGCCGGTGCGGGGTCTGGTCTATGCGTTGAGCGGTGTGTTGAGCGGATTAGTGCGAGTGGTGGCAGCTATTCAGGAAAAAAAGAAAGGGGAGGGGGACATGCCAGCAACAGAAGGAAGGCTATCGCAGGACGAGTTGATCAAAGCAATCGAGAGCATGAGCGTATTGGAGCTGTCCGAATTGGTCAAGGGGCTCGAGAGCCGGTTTGGTGTGACGGCGGCGGCTCCGGTGGCGGTGGCGGCTGCCCCGGCCGGAGGTGGCGCGGCAGCGGCTCCGGCAGAGGAAAAGACGGCTTTTGACGTAATCCTCGCCAGCGCTCCGGCGGATAAGAAAATTCAGGTCATCAAGGTGGTTCGCGAGTTGACCAGTCTTGGCTTGAAGGAAGCCAAAGATCTTGTCGAGGGCGCCCCGAAACCGGTGAAGACCGGCGTGACGAAGGAAGAAGCGGATACGATGAAGAAGAAGCTCGAGGAAGGCGGAGCAAAGGTCGAGATCAAGTAAGAAGTAAGAGCGTCAATGGTCATTCGTCAACCTTGTGTGGATGGTCGGCGACTGGCGGTTGACGAGAGGCGCGCACGGCTGGTGCGCGCGTGACGATTTAGCTTGGAGGAGTGAGGAATGCCCGAAACGACTCTCAGTGAGTTCGTCGAACGGAAGGACTTCTCTCGAATCCGTACCAGTATCGAGATTCCGGATCTGATCGAGATACAGAAGCGCTCCTACGAAGAGTTTCTCCAAATGGAGGCGGAACCGGAGCGCCGGAGCGATCAGGGGTTGCAAGCCGCCTTGGCGAGCGTGTTTCCGATCGCCGATTACAACAATACGGCTGTGTTGGAATTCTCCAGCTACTCCCTGGGGGCCCCGAAGTACGATGAGCGGGAGTGCCAAGAGCAGGGCATGACCTTTGCGGTGCCGTTGAAGCTCCGCGTTCGCCTGGTCGTGTTCGATAAAGAAGACAAGGGACCCAAGAAGAAAGTCCTCGATGTGCGCGAACAAGAGGTCTACGTCGGAGAGCTTCCCTTGATGACCGAACGGGGGACGTTCATTATCAACGGAACAGAGCGGGTCGTCGTGAGCCAGCTCCACCGGTCTCCTGGCGCGTCCTTTACCCATGATAAGGGTCGGACGCACGCGAGCGGCAAAGTCCTCTATTCCGCCCGCATCATCCCCTATCGTGGTTCGTGGCTCGATTTCGAATTCGACGCCCGGGACATCCTCTATGTCCGCATCGATCGCCGGCGCAAGATGCAGGCAACGATTCTCCTGAAAGCGTTCGGCTATTCGGCCGACGATCTCCTTAAGATGTATTATCCAGTCGAGGAGATTCGCGTGGTCAAGGGTAAACTGATGCGGAAGTTGGATCCGGAGATCCACCACGGGCTGCGGTGCGCCACGGAAGTGACGGAGAAGGGGGGCAAGGAGCCGATCGTTCGGGAGGGTGGGAAGCTGACCAGGACGTTGATCGCTCGCTTGAAGGCAGCCGGTATTAAGGAAGTGCCTGCCGCGCCGGCGGAATTTGTGGGCCGAGCGGTGTTGACCGAGTTGGTCGATCCTAAGAGCAAGCAGAAAATTGCCGAGAAGAATCAGCGTCTGACGGCGGAGATCATCGAGAAAATTCTGGAGAGCGAGGTCGAGGATTTCAAGGTCATCTATTTGGATACCGCAACTGCGACACCTGTCATTCTCGACACACTGGAGATGGAACGAACCGGCTCCAAGGAAGAGGCGATGGTGGAAATATATCGCCGCTTACGGCCGGGAGAAACTCCGTCGATCGATACGGCGAAGGCGCTGTTCGACAACCTGTTTCTCAACGCCAAGCGCTACGATTTGTCGCCTGTGGGGAGGCTTAAACTCAACAAGAAGCTTGGACTCGATCTGCCGCTCGATCAGCGGACGCTCACGGCGCAGGATATCGTCGAGGTCATCCGCTATCTTGTGAATCTCAAAATGGGGAAGGGAGAGATCGACGACATCGACCATTTGGGCAATCGCCGGGTTCGCTCGGTCGGCGAGCTGTTGGAGAATCAGTTCCGGCTGGGTTTGGTTCGGATGGAGCGCAGCATCAAAGAGCGCATGAACCTGCTCGATATGGAGACCGTGCTTCCGCACGACTTGATCAACGCAAAGCCGGTGGTGGCGGCGATCAAGGAGTTCTTCAGCAGCAGCCAGCTCTCGCAGTTCATGGATCAGACGAACCCGCTGGCGGAGATTACGCACAAACGCCGTCTGTCCGCGCTCGGTCCTGGCGGGCTGACACGGGAACGGGCCGGCTTCGAGGTCCGCGACGTGCACCCCTCGCACTATAGTCGTATCTGTCCGATCGAAACGCCCGAAGGACCGAACATCGGCTTGATCACGTCGCTGGCGACCTATGCACGCATCAACCAGTTCGGATTTATCGAAGCGCCCTACCGTAAAGTCGTAAAGGGCCGCGTCACGGATACCATCGAGTTCTTGTCGGCTATCGAGGGTGACAAATATGTCATCGCGCAGGCCAACTCGAAAGTCGACGGGTCCGGCCGGTTGGTATCGGAAACGATCTCGGCCCGATACGGCGGTGATTTTATTACGGCGTCACCCGACAAAGTCGAATATATGGATGTGTCGCCGAAGCAGGTGGTCAGTGTGGCGACCGCGTTGGTGCCGTTTCTTGAGCATGACGACGCCAACCGTGCCTTGATGGGGTCCAACATGCAGCGCCAGGCGGTGCCGCTCATTACGTCGGAGGCTCCGCTCGTCGGGACTGGGATGGAAGCCGTTGTGGCGCGCGATTCTGGTTATGTCGTGCAAGCTCGGCGGGCAGGGGTGGTGGAGAGTGTGGATGCGACCCGCATTGTCGTGCGAGCGGATTCCAAAGAAGGGCGTCGTCGGAACGATGCCGGGCTCGACGTGTACGAACTGATCAAGTTCCAGCGCTCCAACCAGAATACGTGTATCACGCAAACGCCGGTTGTACGGATCGGCCAGCCGGTCAAGAAAGGCCAGGTATTGGCCGACGGTCCGGCGATCGATCACGGCGAGTTGGCGTTGGGCAAGAATGTGCTTGTCGCCTTTATGCCGTGGGGTGGGTTCAACTTCGAAGATGCGATTCTCCTCAGCGAAAAGCTGGTTCGCGAGGATGCCTTCACCTCGATTCATATCGAAGAATTCGAGGTCGAGGCGCGCGATACAAAGCTGGGCAAGGAAGAAATCACCCGCGACATTCCGAACGTGGGGGAGGAAGCCCTGCGCAATTTGGATGAAAGCGGCATTATCCGCATCGGCGCGGAGGTCAAGCCGGGGGACATCTTGGTCGGCAAGGTGACGCCGAAAGGGGAAACGCAGCTCACGCCGGAAGAGAAATTGCTGCGGGCGATCTTCGGTGAAAAGGCCGGCGATGTGAAGGATACTTCCCTAACCGTTCCTCCCGGCGTCGAGGGGATCGTCGTCGATGTGAAGATTTTCTCGCGCAAGGGGTTGGATAAGGATGAACGCTCCAAGAGCATCGAGAGCGAAGATGCGTTGAAGCTGCAGCGCGATCACCATGACGAGTTGCGGATCATCGAAGAAGAGAAAACCAAGAAAGTTCGCAAACTATTGCTCGGTAAAGTCGTCGGTCGGGACATTATGGACCCGGAAACGGGCGACGTCATTTTGAAGAAGAAAGGCAAGCTGACGGCCGAGATCCTGAAGCGCTTGCCGGACGATGCCATCCGGCACATCATGCTCAGCGATCCGGATGAACAGAAGGAGCTGGAGGACATCGAGCGGCGAGCGAAAGAGCAGATCGAGATCCTTCAGACGCTGTACGACGAGAAAGTCGGCCGCCTCAAGCGGGGGGACGAACTGCCGCCCGGCGTAATCAAGCTCGTCAAGGTCTACATCGCGATGAAACGGAAGATCCAGGTCGGCGACAAGATGGCCGGACGCCACGGGAACAAGGGCGTGGTCTCGCGGGTGCTGCCCGAGGAGGACATGCCGTATCTGCCGGACGGCACTCCGGTCGAGATCGTCTTGAATCCGCTCGGCGTGCCGTCTCGTATGAACGTGGGACAGATTCTCGAGACGCATTTAGGATGGGCTGCCAAGGCCTTGGGAGTCAAAGTGGCCAGCCCGGTGTTCGACGGAGCCTCAGAGTCGGAGATCAAGGATCTGCTCAAGAAAGCTAAGCTGCCGACTTCCGGGCAAACGGTGCTTACGGATGGACGGACCGGCGAACCGTTCGGTAGCCCGGTCACGGTAGGTAATATGTACGTGCTGAAATTGCATCACCTCGTCGATGACAAGATCCATGCCCGTTCCATTGGGCCCTACTCGTTGGTGACGCAGCAACCGCTTGGTGGGAAGGCGCAGTTCGGTGGGCAGCGATTGGGAGAAATGGAGGTGTGGGCGTTGCAGGCCTATGGTGCCGCGTCCACATTGCAGGAATTCCTGACCGTCAAGTCCGATGACGTGCCTGGCCGGTCGCGCATGTACGAAGCAGTGGTGAAAGGGGAGCCGTTCCTCGAGCCGGGTCTCCCCGAGTCGTTCAACGTCCTCGTGAAAGAATTGCAAAGTCTGGGACTCGACGTCGAGCTGGTGAAATCGAAAGAATAACGATAGCAATCAGCCAGTAGCGGTCAGCCGGGATACGAAGCGAAGTCGGTGCTGAAGGCTGATTGCTGAAAGCTGACAGCCTACCTCATACAAGGGAGGTCATACCTTGGAAGGCGTCTATACATTGTTCGAGAAGCCACGGGACTCGGTATCCTTTGATTCCATGCGGATCAGGGTCGCCTCGCCGGAGAAGATCCGGTCTTGGTCCTATGGAGAGGTAAAGAAACCGGAGACGATCAACTATCGATCGTTCAAGCCGGAGAAAGACGGTCTGTTCTGCGCCAAGATTTTCGGGCCGATCAAAGACTGGGAGTGTAACTGCGGCAAATACAAGCGCATGAAGCATCGTGGCATCATCTGTGACAAGTGCGGCGTGGAGGTCATTCAGTCCAAGGTGCGTCGGGAGCGGATGGGCCACATCGAGCTGGCGGCGCCGGTGGCGCATATTTGGTTCCTCAAGGGTGTGCCCAGCCGGATCGGCACGCTTTTGGACATGAGTCTCAAGCAGTTGGAAAAGATCCTCTACTTCGAAAGTTACGTGGCGGTAGATCCTGGCAGCACGAATCTAAGTGAAAAAGAACTCGTCAGCGAGGAAAAACTGCGCCAACTTCAGCAGGAGTACGGCAGCGGGTCCTATAAAGTCGGGATCGGCGCCGAAGCGATCCGTGACCTGCTCAGGAAGATCGACATCAACGCACTGTGGGATGAACTGCAAGTGAAGGCGAAGGCGTCGACCTCTGCCGCGCTCAAGAAGAAGTATGCGAAGCGACTAAAAGTGCTTGAAGCGTTCCGCAAGTCCGGCAACAAGCCCGAGTGGATGATCATGGACGTGATCCCCGTGCTTCCACCGGAGTTGAGACCGTTGGTGCCGCTGGACGGCGGGCGGTTTGCGACCTCCGATCTGAACGATCTCTATCGGCGGGTGATCAACCGGAACAATCGGTTGAAGCGGCTGATTGAACTGAAGGCGCCCGGCGTGATCATCCGGAACGAGATGCGGATGTTGCAGGAAGCGGTCGATGCCTTGTTCGACAATGGCCGACGCGGGCGGGCTATTCGCGGTCCCAACAAGCGTCCGCTGAAGTCCCTCAGCGACATGCTGAAAGGCAAGCAGGGTCGCTTCCGCCAGAATCTCCTCGGTAAGCGCGTGGATTATTCTGGCCGCACCGTGATCGTCGTGGGGCCGGAATTGCGGCTCCATCAGTGCGGGCTGCCGAAAAAGATGGCGCTAGAGCTGTTCAAGCCCTTTATCTTCCACAAGCTAGAGGAGCGGGGCGCGGCTACCACAATCAAGAGCGCGAAGCGATTGGTGGAAAAGGAGCGTCCGGAGGTTTGGGACGTGCTCGACGAAGTCATCCGTGAGCATCCGGTCCTGCTCAATCGTGCGCCGACGCTGCATCGTCTGGGTATCCAAGCGTTCGATCCCGTGTTGGTCGAAGGGAAAGCGATCCGGTTGCATCCGTTGGTCTGTGCGGCGTTCAACGCAGACTTCGATGGCGACCAGATGGCGGTGCACGTGCCGTTGTCAGTGGAGGCGCAGGTCGAAGCACGCGTCTTGATGATGTCGATCAATAACATCCTATCGCCGGCGAACGGGAAGCCAATCGCGGTGCCATCCCAGGACATGGTACTGGGTTGTTACTGGCTGACGAAAGAGCGGGCGGGAGCCAAAGGCGAAGGGAAGATCTTCGGATCGCCCGAGGAAGTCCGTATCGCCTATGACGCGCGGGAGATCGAAGAGCACGCTCGCATCAAGGTGCGCATCGGCGGGGCGCTCGTACAAACCACCGTGGGACGCATCTTGATGGCGGAGATCCTTCCGCCGAGCCTCCCCTTCTCGGCCGCGAACAAGGTGATGACCAAGAAAGAAATGACCAAGCTGATCGATGCGGTCTATCGCCAGGCTGGGCATCGTGAGACGGTGGTGTTCCTCGATCGGATCAAAGACCTTGGGTTCCAGTATGCGACCAGGGCCGGGGTGTCGATCTGCATCGACAACATGCACATTCCGACCAAGAAAGAAGACTTGATCGGCAAGGCGCAACGTGAGGTCAATGAGATCGAAAGGCAGTACGCCGAAGGGTTGATTACCAACGGCGAGCGTTACAACAAGGTGATCGATATCTGGGCCCACGTCACGGAACAGGTGGCGAACGAAATGATGAAGGAACTGGGCAGCGGCGGCGATCCTAAGATGCAGCAGTCCTTCAATCCAATCTTTATGATGGCGGATTCCGGCGCCCGCGGTAGCTCGCAGCAGATTCGCCAGTTGGGCGGGATGCGCGGACTGATGGCAAAGCCATCCGGCGAAATCATCGAAACGCCCATCACCGCCAATTTCCGCGAGGGGCTGACGGTGTTGCAGTACTTCATCTCGACGCACGGTGCTCGCAAAGGCTTGGCGGACACGGCGTTGAAGACCGCAAATTCCGGTTACTTGACGAGGCGGCTTGTCGATATCGCGCAAGACGTGATCGTGAGCGAAATCGACTGTGGAACCAGTGACGGGATTATCGTGGGCGCCTTGGTCGAGGGCGGTGAAGTCATTCAGCCGTTGGAGGAGCGCATTCTGGGTCGCTTGGCCTCGGAGGATATCCGCGACCCGGTGACCGGAGAAATTATCGCTTCGCAGAACGAGGAAATCGATGAAGAACGGACCAAGGCGATCGTGGAGGCCGGAGTCGATCGTGTGAAGATCCGGTCGGTGCTGACCTGCCAATCGCGGCGGGGCGTATGCCGCCTCTGTTATGGACGCGACCTGGCTCGTGGCCGTCTCGTCGAGAAGGGCGAGCCGGTTGGTGTGACTGCGGCCCAGTCCATCGGGGAGCCAGGTACGCAGCTTACGATGCGAACCTTCCACATCGGTGGAACTGCGAGCAAGGTGGTTGAGCAAACAGTGCTCGAAGCGAAACATGCTGGCCATATCAAATTCATGAGCTTCGACGCCAAGAAAAATGCCGATGTACATAACGCGGGCATTGCGGTTCGGAACAAAGAGGGCGAATGGGTAGTGATGAACCGGAATGCCAAGATCGCCATTGCAGACGAAACGGGTCGCGAGCGCGAGAAGTATCCCGTCGTCTACGGGGCTAAGATCAAGATCAAGGACGGCGACCGCGTGGAAACGGGCCAGAAGCTTGTGGAGTGGGACCCCTATTCGCTGTTTATCTTAACGGAGGCGGGCGGCAAGGTGGCCTACGGCGACATCATCGAAGGCGTCACGATGAAGGAGGAATTCGACGAGGTCACGGGTCTGTCGCGCAAAGTGATCATCGAGCATTCCGGCGCGACGCTCCGACCCCGCCTTTCCATTAAGGATGAAAGTGGAAAGACAGCCAAGGTTTCCGGCAGCGGCGCCACTGTGGCGCGGTACCTCTTGCCGGTTGGGGCCAATATTTCTGTCGAGAAGGGACAGATGGTCCATCCCGGCGACGTGCTGGCTAAGATTCCGCGGGAGACCACCAAGACCAAAGATATCACCGGTGGTCTGCCGCGCGTGGCGGAATTGTTCGAGGCGCGCAAGCCGAAGGAACATGCCGTGATCAGCGAAATTGACGGCGAGGTGTCCTATGGCGGGTTCGTCAAGGGCATGCGCAAAGTGCTCGTCGATAACAAGATGGGGGATGTGAAGGAGTACTTCATCCCGAAGGGCAAGCACGTCAATGTGCATGAAGGCGACTGGGTTCGCGCCGGGGAGCCGCTGATGGACGGCTCGGCCAATCCGCACGACATTCTCGACGTGCTCGGCCCGAAGGAGCTGCAGAAGTACCTCGTGGACGAAGTGCAGGACGTTTACCGCTTGCAAGGCGTCACCATCAACGACAAGCACATCGAAATTATCGTGCGGCAGATGTTGCGCAAGGTGCGCATCGAAGACCCGGGCGATACGGAGTTCTTGCCGGGCAGCCAGGTCAGCAAGTGGGTCTTCGAAGAAGAGAACGGGCGGGTGTTGGGGAAGGGCGGAAAGCCAGCGCTGGGCAAGCCTGTCCTTTTGGGTATTACCAAGGCCGCACTCACTACGGATAGTTTTATTTCCGCCGCCTCGTTCCAAGAAACGACGCGCGTGTTGACGGAAGCCGCGATCAATGGGAAAGAAGATAATCTGCTAGGGCTGAAGGAAAACGTGATCGTCGGCCGATTGATTCCGGCCGGGACCGGATTTGATGAGTATCGGGACACGTTCGTGATCAGCTCAAAACCGGAAGCCGCTATCCAGGAAGGAGGCGGTGAGTCTGTGGCAATCGGCCAGGAGGGTGTGGCAGCCACTACTGGTGATGCGGCTCGTGGCTAATGTTCGCAGCGGCGAGAGGCCAACGCTTGACATCAGGGCATTGCCTCATTATAATCCCACGGCTTCGGTCATGAATGCTGAGGCCACAAAGCGGTTTTTTTCTTGCGGCGAGAAGTGAGACTCTGATGCCAACGATCAATCAACTAGTGAGAAAAGGACGGAGCCTCGTCAAGGCCAAGACGAAGAGTCCCGCCTTGAAATCATGCCCCCAAAAACGGGGTGTGTGTCTTCGAGTCTATACGACGACGCCCAAAAAGCCGAACTCAGCGTTACGGAAAGTCGCGCGTGTTCGGTTGACGAACGGGATGGAAGTCACGACCTATATCCCAGGAGTCGGGCATAATTTGCAGGAGCACTCGATCGTCCTCGTGCGAGGCGGACGCGTGAAAGACCTGCCCGGCGTACGCTACCACATTGTCCGTGGATCGTTGGACGCGGTTGGTGTGGCGGATCGAAAGCAGGGGCGGTCCAAGTATGGAGCCAAGCGACCTAAATAAGAGGAAGCTGATAGCTGATGCTATTAGCTGATAGCTACAGATGCCGCGCAGTCAATTTTTTGGTCAACGCGAATCGTTACCGGATACACGCCATCGAGATAAGCTCGTCGGTAAGTTTATCAGTATCTTGATGGAGCATGGAAAGAAGAGTACGGCAGAGCGTATTTGCTACGGCGCGTTCGATCTGATTCAGGAAAAGACGGGCGGGGACGCGCTAAAGGTATTCCGTGCGGCGCTCGATAATGTGAAACCGATTGTGGAAGTGAAATCCCGGCGCGTGGGTGGGGCATCCTACCAGGTGCCAGTAGAAATACGGCCGAGTCGACGCTTGTCTCTGGCTTTGCGGTGGATTGCAGAGTACTCCAGGGCGCGAGGCGGTAAGAGCATGCACGAGAAGCTCGCGGCGGAGCTGCTGGACGCGTCGAACAATACAGGGGCTTCGGTTAAGAAACGGGAAGACGTGCATCGGATGGCTGAGGCCAACAAGGCCTTCGCCCATTATCGCTGGTAACGTCGTTCTGTGCTGCAGTCGGGCCGTGCTGCGCTCCGCAGGCGGATGCCCCCCCTGGGTCGCAGCAATGGGTAGAGGCTCGAACTGCAGCATCGTTTTTTTGTGGGGGATCAAGTGGCTCGCCAGGCTCCGTTAGAGCGGACTCGGAACATCGGCATCATGGCCCACATCGATGCCGGGAAGACTACGACGACCGAGCGCATATTGTTCTATACCGGTATGACCCATAAGATGGGCGAGGTCCATGAAGGGGCCGCCACCATGGACTGGATGGAGCAGGAGCGGGAGCGAGGTATCACGATCACGGCGGCGGCGACCACCTGCTTTTGGCGTGACCACCGGATTAATATTATCGATACTCCGGGGCATGTGGATTTTACGATTGAGGTGGAGCGGTCGCTTCGCGTGTTGGACGGGGCGGTGGCGGTGTTCGATTCGGTTCAAGGAGTGGAGCCGCAGTCGGAAACGGTCTGGCGGCAAGCGGATAAGTACCGTGTGCCGCGGATTGCGTTTATGAACAAGATGGACCGAGTCGGCGCCGATTTTTACGCGAGCGTACAAACGATGGTCGACCGATTAGGCGCAACACCCGTGCCGATTCAGGCCCCCATCGGTCGGGAGGCGGAATTCCGAGGGTCTGTCGATCTCGTTGCGATGAAGGCCTACTTCTATGACGACGAAACCCTAGGGGCTAAGTATAAGATTGACGCGATCCCGGCCAACCTGGTTGACCAAGTGAAAGAATATCGAGAGAAGATGTTGGAGGCGGTGGCCGAGTTTGACGAACAAGTGCTGGAGAAGTATCTCAATGGCCAGTCGTTGAGCGAGGAGGAAATCCGCCGTGCAATTCGGGCCGGGACCATTACGATGAAAGTAACGCCGATCCTGTGTGGGTCCGCTTTCAAAAATAAGGGAGTGCAGCAGTTGCTCGACGCTGTCGTGGACTACCTCCCATCCCCAGTGGATATTCCCGCTGTGACCGGAATTGATCCACATACCGGCAAGGAAGCGCAGCGTCGCCCTGCCGACAATGAACCCTTTGCGGCGCTGGCGTTCAAGATCATGTCGGACCCGTTCGCCGGCCAGTTGACATATTTCCGCGTCTACTCGGGAACGCTCAAGACCGGCTCGTCTGTGTTGAATGTTACCAAGGGCACCAAGGACCGCGTCGGGCGTTTGCTCAAGATGCACGCGAATAAGCGTGAGGACATCGATGCGGCTTACGCGGGCGACATCGTAGCGGCGGTGGGTCTGAAGGGGGCGACGACCGGAGATACATTGGCTGAGGAAAAACAGCCGGTTCTTCTTGAGGTAATGAAATTCCCCGAGCCGGTGATCGCCATGGCGATTGAGCCTAAGACCAAGCAGGATCAGGAGAAGCTTGGTTTCTCCCTGCAGAAGTTGGCGCAGGAGGATCCTTCGTTCAGGGTGAGGACCGATGAAGAAACGGCTCAGACGATCATTGCCGGCATGGGAGAATTACACCTGGAGATCATCGTCGATCGCCTGCTTCGCGAATTCAAGGTTGAAGCGAACGTCGGGAAGCCGGAGGTCGCCTTCAGGGAGACCATTCGCAAGAAGGCGGAGGCCGAGTCCAAGTATATCAAGCAAACTGGTGGTCGTGGCCAATATGGGCATGTAGTGTTGACGGTCGAGCCGGCCGAGTCCGGCAAGGGCCTTGAGTTCGTGAATAAGATTGTGGGGGGCGCCATTCCTAGGGAATACATTCCGGCGGTCGAAAAAGGCGTTAGGGAGCGGCTTGAGACGGGAGTCGTTGCCGGATACCCGCTCCGCGACGTGCGCGTCACGTTGATCGACGGCTCGTACCACGAAGTAGACTCCAATGAGATGGCCTTCAAGATCGCCGCATCGATGGGTTTTGCCGATGCTTGCAAGAGAGCCGATCCGGTTCTGCTCGAGCCAATCATGAAGGTGGAGGTCCTGGTTCCGCAAGAATTCATGGGCGATGTCATCGGCAACCTGAACGGGCGGCGCGGCAAGATTCAAGGCATGAAAGTGCGGGCTGGGTCGCAAGCGATTGAAGCCTCGGTCCCCTTGAGCGAAATGTTCGGGTACGCCACCGATCTTCGTTCGCGGACGCAGGGGCGTGCTACCTATAGCATGGAGTTTGACCGATACGAGCAGGTACCTCGGCAGATCGCGGAGGGCATTATCGCCAAGTATCGAGGGGAATAAGGTGGGCAGCGGACGGGACATCCCCCGTGCTCGCAGAGCCCGCACTTCAGAAAGTGCTCGCTCGATGCGCGCAGTCGGAGGTATCGCGACCGCTGCCGGAACGAGGGGAAGAAGAAGCAGGGGAGGGAACGGGTATGGCGAAGGCGAAATTTGAGCGGCGCAAGCCGCACGTGAACATCGGGACGATCGGGCACGTGGACCACGGGAAGACGACGTTGACGAGCGCGTTGACGAAGGTCTGTAGCGACAAGGGGATGGCCAAGTTCATCAGCTACGACGAGGTGGCCAAGGCCAGCGAGAGTCAGGGGCGGCGGGATGCGACCAAGATTCTGACCATCGCCATCAGCCACGTGGAATACGAGACCGACAAGCGGCACTATGCGCACGTCGACTGTCCGGGCCACGCCGACTACGTCAAGAACATGATTACCGGGGCCGCGCAGATGGACGGGGCGATCCTCGTCGTCAGCGCCGCCGATGGCCCCATGCCCCAGACCCGCGAGCACATTCTGCTGGCCCGCCAGGTCGGCGTGCCCTACATCGTCGTGTTTCTCAACAAAGCCGACAAGGTGGACGACAAGGAACTCTTGGACCTTGTCGAGCTCGAGGTGCGGGAGTTGCTCAGCAAGTACGACTTTCCGGGCGACAAGACCCCGATCATTCAGGGGAGCGCGCTGAAGGCGATGGAGGGCGATCAGGGCCCGCTGGGCGTGCCCGCCATTCTCAAGCTGCTGGACGCCGTGGACACCTACATTCCCACCCCGCAGCGGCCGATCGACAAGCCCTTCCTCATGCCGATTGAAGACGTGTTCACCATCAGCGGGCGGGGGACGGTCGTGACCGGGCGCTGTGAGCGGGGCATTGTGAAGGTCGGCGACGAAATCGAGATCGTGGGGCTCCGCCCCACCCAGAGCACCGTCGTCACGGGCGTCGAGATGTTCCGCAAGGTGCTCGATGAAGGGCAGGCGGGCGACAACATCGGCGTGCTCCTGCGGGGCACCAAGAAAGAGGAAGTCGAGCGGGGGATGGTGTTGGCCAAGCCCAAGAGCATCACGCCGCACACGAAGTTCAAGGCGGAGATCTATGTGTTGACCAAGGAAGAGGGGGGGCGGCACACGCCGTTCTTCAACGGGTACCGGCCGCAGTTTTATTTCCGGACCACGGACGTGACGGGCATCGTGCAGTTGAATCCGGGGGTGGAGATGGTGATGCCGGGGGACAATGTGAGTGTGGCGGCGGAGTTGATCAGCCCGATCGCGATGGATCAAGGGTTGCGGTTTGCGGTGCGCGAGGGCGGCAAGACCGTCGGCTCGGGGGTGGTTACGGAAATCTTGGCCTGAAGCTGAGAGCTGTCAGCTGACAGCTTGGGAGTGAAGTGTGAAAGTGGATCAACGAATCAGGATCAGGCTCCGGGGATTTGACTATCGGGTGCTGGACCAATCGGTAGCCGAAATCGTCGAGACCGTGCGCCGAAGCGGGGCGAAGGTGGTGGGGCCGATCCCGCTGCCGACCAAGATCGAAAAATTTACGGTGCAGCGGTCGACGCACGTGGATAAGAAATCGAGAGAGCAGTTCGAGATCCGCACGCACAAGCGTCTGCTGGATATTATGGAGCCTACGCCAGAAACGATGGACTCGCTTATGAAGTTGAATTTGGCGGCCGGCGTGGACGTGGAAATAAAGCTGTGAGCAGTCAGCCATCAGCTGTCAGCTGAGAGCTAAAAGCTTGATGACGAGCTAATCATGACCGACGGATTGCTGGGCAAAAAACTGGGAATGACCCAAGTCTATGACGAGAGCCGGCTGACGCCGGTAACGGTGATCGAGGCTGGCCCCTGCCGTGTGGTGACCGTCCGGACTCGTGAGCGGGATGGGTATGAAGCGGTTCAGCTTGCGTTCGGCGAGACGGTGGAGCGCAAGCTCTCGAAAGCCGAACGCGGGCACCTCAAGAAGCATGAGGTGCCGCCGAGTCGTTGGCTTCGCGAGTTCAGAAAACTGGGCGATGTTACGGTCGGGCAATCGGTCAAGGCTGACATCTTCAAGAAGGGCGATTGGGTCGATGTGGTAGGGGTGTCGAAGGGGAAGGGCTATCAGGGTGTGGTGAAGCGGCATCACTATGCAGGCGGTCCAGAATCTCACGGATCGATGTTCCATCGCGCACCCGGCTCAATCGGCAGTAGCGCCTTTCCCTCGCGGGTGTGGAAAGGGAAGACGCTTCCTGGTCATATGGGGGCGGAGCGTGTCACGGTTCAGCGGCTCAAAGTGATTGAATCGCGTCCGGAAGAGAACCTCCTCTTTGTTCGAGGAGCAGTTCCCGGGGCGGATAATGGGTTGGTACTCGTTCGAAAATCGAAGAAGGCTTAAGGCATGCCCACGGTTGATGTTGTCGATTTGAAGATGTCCAAGGTCGGTTCGGTCGAGCTTCCCGCGGCGGTGTTCGGCTGTAAGCCGCACGCGGTATTGGTTCATGAGGCCGTGGTGATGCAGCGTGCATGCGAGCGACAGGGTACCGCCTCGACGTTGCGCCGTGGCGAGGTGAGCGGATCGGGCAAGAAGCCATGGAAGCAAAAGCACACGGGCCGAGCTCGCGCGGGGTCTACGCGCTCCCCTGTTTGGAGGCATGGTGGTTCCGTGTTCGGGCCCAAGCCGCGTAGCTACGCAGTGTCGATGCCCAAGCAGAAATATCGGGCTGCGCTCCAGAGTGCCTTGTCGGCCAAGCTGGCAGCAGGCGAAGTGGTGATCGTGTCAGATTTGGCGCTTGAGCAGCCGAAAACCAAGTTGTTGGCGAAAGCGCTGGCACAGCTTGGTGTGTCGGGGCGTGCGGTGGTGGTGGCGGGAGAAGGGCGGTCCGATCTGAAGCAGGCGGCCAGGAATCTGTCCAAAGTGAAAGTGGTGGGACCGGAACACCTCAACGTCTACGACGTGCTTTGCGCTCATTCGATCGTCATTCCGGAGCGGGAACTTGCTCGGGTGAGGGAGGCGTGGGCATGAAACGCGATCTGCATGACGTGCTGATCCAGCCTCTACTGACCGAGAAAATCACCGCGATGCGGGAGCAGGGTAATAAAGTGGGGTTCCTGGTTCGGAGTAGTGCGAACCGGATCCAAATTAAGCGGGCTGTTGAGGCGCTGCTCAAGGTCAAAGTTGATCGGGTGAATGTCATGAACGTGACTGGAAAGATGAAGCGGCTTGGGCGCTTTGCGGGAAGGCGACCGGATTGGAAGAAGGCGCTGGTTACGTTGAAGGAAGGCGAGAAGCTGGAGTTGTACGAAAGCGCGTAGGGCAGGGCTGACCGAGCCGTCTTTGTGCTCGCGGAGCCCCCACTTCGGAAAGTGGTCGCTCGACGCGCGCAGTGAAAGCCGGCTCGGTCAACCCCGCTCGGAGGGGTGAGGGAAAAAGAAATGGGACTGAAAGCCTACAGACCAACGACGCCGGGACGGCGCGGCATGACGGCGGTGAGTGGGGAAGAACTGGCGAAAAAGCGTCCTGAAAAAGGGTTGGTCAAGTTCCATCTTCGCTCCGGCGGTCGGAATAATGACGGTCGCATGACCGTTCGTTTCCGCGGAGGAGGGCACAAGCGCCTCTATCGGGTGATTGACTTCCGGCGAGACAAGATCGGGATTCCCGCTCGTGTAGTCGCGCTTGAGTATGACCCGAATCGCTCCGCGCGGATCGCATTACTCCACTATGCGGATGGCGAGAAACGCTACATTTTGGCTCCGGTTGGGTTGAGCCTGAAAGACCTAGTACAGTCGGGACCGGATGCTGAGGTGCGTACGGGCAATGCGCTGCCGCTAGCCAATATGCCACTGGGTACCACGATTCACAACCTCGAGCTGAAGCCCGGCAAGGGCGGGCAACTGATCCGCAGCGCAGGTGGTTTTGCGCAGGTAATGGGGCGTGATGGCGATTATGTCCAGGTACGATTAAAGTCCGGGGAGATGCGGCGCATTTTGGCGACCTGCATGGCCACCGTAGGGCAAGTGGGGAATCTTGATCACGAGAACATCACGGTCGGCAAAGCAGGACGCTCGCGGTGGAAAGGGTGGCGAGGGCATGTGCGGGGCGTTGTAATGAATCCTGTTGATCATCCGCATGGTGGGGGGGAGGGAAAATCCGGCCAAGGGAATCCGCATCCGGTTTCTCCGTGGGGACTGCCTACCAAGGGATATAAGACGCGGCAAAACAAGGCCACGGACAAATTCATCATCACCCGTCGGAAATAGGAGCGAGGTATGCCGAGATCTATTACGAAGGGACCATTTGTGGATGACCATCTGCTGAAGAAAGTGGAGCAGATGAATCAAACGAAAGACCGGAAGATTATCAAGACCTGGTCTCGGCGTTCCACGGTTGTTCCGGAAATGATAGGTCATACCCTGGCCGTCCACAACGGGAAGAAGTTTATTCCTGTGTTCGTGACGGAGAATATGGTGGGGCACAAACTGGGAGAGTTTGCTCCTACCCGATTCTTCAAAGGACATGGACAAGCCAAGACGGAAAAGGCTGTGGCATTGAAGTAGAGCGTGATTGTCAATGGTCAATCGTCAATCGTGAAAAAGATGATGAGGTGAGCGAGCAACTGACGTTTAACGAATGACGGTGACGGAGTTTGAGAATGGCTGAAGCGAAAGCAATATTGAGATTTGTGCGAGTGGCGCCGCGGAAGGCTCGAGTGGTCGTCGACTTGATTCGCGGGCAGCAAGTTCCCAAGGCAGTGGCCATGTTGCGACACACGCCGCGGAACGCGGCGAAGGTCGTGGCAAAGGTGTTGCGCTCGGCTGTCGCCAACGCCGAGCAGAAGGAAATGGGCGATAGCGACTCGATGTGGGTTTCGAAAGCGTTTGTGGACTGCGGTCCGACGTATAAACGTTTCCGGGCCCGCTCGATGGGGCGCGCCAATTCGATCCATAAGCGAACCAGTCACATTACAATTATCGTGGCGGCGCCGCCGGCGGGGAGCGGCAAGTAGCGGTCGACCGGCGCAAGAAAGAATTTCTCTCTAACATCCTAAGGCGGCTCTAGCATGGGTCAAAAAACACATCCAGTTGGCTATCGACTCGGCTACAACTACACGTGGAGTTCTCGTTGGTTTGCGGGGAAGGACTATGCCCGCCTCCTGCACCAAGACATCAAGATTCGGAGGATGGTCAAGGCGAAGCTCTATCATGCCGGCGTCGCGAAGGTGGAAATCGAACGGTCGGGGGATCAGACGCGCGTCATCATCCATACCGCCCGCCCCGGGATCATCATCGGACGAAAGGGTGCTGAGGTCGACAAGTTGAAGGCGACACTCGAGAAAGAATATGCCGGGCAAGTCTACATAACTGTAAAAGAGATCAAGAAGCCTGAGCTGGATGCGCAACTGGTGAGCGAGAATATCGCGACACAATTGGAAAAGCGCGTGGCGTTCAGGCGGGCCATGAAGCGAAGCGTGCAGTCCGCTCTTCGTCTCGGAGCGCAGGGGATCAAGATTATGGTGGCCGGTCGCTTGGGCGGGGCGGAAATTGCGCGAACCGAATGGTATCGAGAGGGTCGCGTGCCCCTTCATACTCTGCGCGCCGAAGTGGACTACGGCTTTGCGGAGGCTCGTACGACGATGGGACAGATCGGGGTGAAGGCCTGGATCTACAAAGGGGAGATTTTGCCGGCTCTGCATCAGAAGGCGGATTTGGGGTTCGATCGGTTGGTCGTCTAGGGGGAACGAGGGATCTGTGCTCGCACCGAAAAAAGTCAAGTTTCGTAAAATGCAAAAAGGTCGGATGCGCGGAAAGGCGTATCGTGGAGGCCAGATCACGCTCGGCGAATTTGGGCTCAAGGCCATGGAGCCTGGGTGGGTTACAAGCCGGCAGATTGAGGCAGCTCGGATCGCAATTACACGCTATGTCAAGCGCGGCGGGCAGGTCTGGACGAGAATTTTTCCTGACAAGCCTATTACTAAAAAGCCTGCGGAGACGCGTATGGGTAAGGGAAAAGGGAATCCTGAATATTGGGTGGCAGTCGTTAAGCCGGGCCGTATCCTCTATGAAATGGATGGCGTCACGCCTGCGGTTGCTCAAGAAGCCTTCAGGCTGGCGGCACACAAGTTGCCGGTGGAGACCCGGTTCGTGTCACGCAGCGAGTTTTAGTGGCCTAGTTGTTGTTGCACGTGGGTGAGATAGAAGCATGGACGTGAAAGAGTTGCGACAGTTGACGGCGCCGGAGTTGGCGGAGAAAGCAAGTCAGCTCAAGCAAGAGTTGTTTAATCTTCGGTTCCAATTGGGAACCGGGCGTCTCGAGAACCCGATGCAGATTCGCAGGGCCAAACGCAACCTCGCGCAGGTCAAGACAGTGCTACGGCAGGTTGAGCTGGCCGCAGCAGGCGCGGCGTCTCAAGGCAAGGGATAAGGATTATGGCAGAAGTCGAGAGCAAGCGGCACGAGTTGGTCGGGCGGGTCGTGAGCGACAAGATGGACAAGACTGTGGTGGTGGCGGTCGAACGCTCGGTAATCCATCCGATGTATCGGAAGGTGTTGCGGCGCATCACGAAGCTTAAAGCGCACGATGAGCAGAACGGGTGTAAGGTCGGGGATCGGGTACGGTTGATCGAAACGAGGCCGATCAGTAAACAGAAACATTTCCGGGTTGTGGAGATTCTGGAGAAAGGCCGGGTGAGCTAGCATGTTCCTCCGGCGATAGTTGAGACGCGGGGCAGTCGCTTTATGATTCAGAACTATACCTACATGGATGTGGCAGATAACTCCGGCGCAAAGCAGGTGATGTGTTTCCATGTCCTCGGCGGGTCTAAGCGGCGATATGGGTCGTTGGGCGATGTTGTGGTGGTGGCGGTGAAGGAAGCGATTCCTCAGGCGACGGTTAAGAAGGGGGATGTCAGCCGAGCCGTCATCGTCCGAACGACGAAGGGGGTCCGGCGCGACGACGGGTCCTATATCAAGTTCGATCGGAATGCCTGCGTCTTGATCAATGCGCAAGGGGAGCCGATCGGCACTCGTATCTTCGGTCCGGTCGCGCGTGAACTGCGGTGGAAGAAATTCATGAAGATCATTTCTCTGGCGCCGGAAGTGCTCTGAGCAATGGCTAGGTGAGCGGGGACATGCAGACAATGCACAAGAGTAAGATTCGGAAGGGCGATACGGTCGTGGTCATTGCCGGACGTGAGCGCGGCAAATCCGGTAAGGTGTTATCCGTCAATCCGGCCGAGGGGACGGTCGTGGTGGAGAAGCTCAATATCATCAAGCGCCACACAAAGCCGAATCAAAAAATAAAGCAGGGCGGCATCATCGAACGAGAAGCGCCGCTCGCCGTGTCGAACGTCATGTTTCTGTGTCCGGTGACCAGGAAGCCAACCAGGATTGGGGTCCGGCGCCTAGAGGATGGGCGGCTAGCCCGGTTCAGTAAGAAGTCGAAAGAACTCGTCGAATAGGGGTGAGGTAGAGCGGAGATGGCCAAGGTCGAAAAAGGACGGGGCGGGAAAGTCGGCGAAAAGAAAACGTCTCCTAAGAAGGAGGCTGCTGCCCATGACGCGACCGCCGAAGAGTCCGTGAGCGAGGCTTCTGTCCAGCCGCGCCTTCGTGATACGTATCGGCAGCAGGTCGTGCCAGTGCTCATGAAGGAGTTCGGGTACAAGAATCTGATGCAGGTACCGAGGCTGCAATGCATCGTGCTGAATGTTGGGATGGGTGAGGCGATTCAAAACGTGAAGTTGCTCGAAAGCGCGGTTTCCGAGTTGGGCACGATTACCGGTCAGCGTCCGATTATTACGCGGGCAAAGAAGGCAATCGCCGGATTCAAACTGCGGCAGGGCATGCCCATCGGCGCCAAGGTCACCTTGCGCAGCCGGCGGATGTATGAGTTCTTCGACCGACTCGTGAGCACCGCCTTGCCGCGTATTCGCGATTTTCGCGGAGTGTCCCCGAAGGCTTTCGACGGGCGAGGGAACTATACGTTGGGGTTGAAGGAGCAATTGATCTTCCCTGAAATCAAGTACGATAACGTGGCCTCGATTCACGGAATGGATATCACGATCGTGACTACTGCGAGGACAAACGACGAGGGGAAGGCGTTGCTGAAACATCTAGGCATGCCGTTCCGAACCTAGCTAAGGTGGAGTCCGGCCGGAGTCGGCGCGATCTGAGAAAAAAAGGAGCACGAGTGGCGCGGTTAGCACTGAAGAACAAGGCGGCGGTAAAACCAAAATTCACGGCCAGGCAGTACAATCGCTGTCCGCTGTGCGGGCGAGTACGGGGGTTTCTGCGGCGCTTTCGCATGTGCAGGATCTGTTTCCGCTTCCTGAGCCTTCGTGGAGAAATCCCGGGAGTGCGGAAGGCGAGCTGGTAAGGGGGCTGGCGAGATCGAGAGCGGATGTGTGTGCGGAGCTCACGATTGATCTAGGAGGTTGTGAAAAGCAGGTATGGTTACTGATCCCATCGCTGATCTCTTGATTCGACTGCAGAACGGCGCGCGGCGCCGCCATGATGTGGTGTCTGTTCCTGCTTCGAAGTTGAAGCGTAACATCCTGCAGATTCTGCAAGCCGAGGGGTACATTCAGGGGATCGAGGACAGTGTCGAGAATGACCATCCGGTCTTGCGCGTGAAGCTCCGGTACGTCGGAGAGGATCAGCCCATGATCACTGGGATGCGGCGCATCAGCAAGCCAGGTCGCCGGGTTTACGTCGGCAGCCGTGATGTACCGAGGGTTCAAAATGGGATCGGACTGTCCATCTTGTCCACGTCGAAAGGGCTGATGACCGATCAGGAGTCGCGGCGGGCTGGTTTGGGCGGCGAGGTGCTCTGCGCAGTGTGGTAACGCATTTTCTCGTGACGGCGATTGTCGGCAGGGAGTGGGTCGTAGGAAGTTGGTTTCAGGAGTCGAGGAGTCATGTCGCGCATAGGACGAAAACCCATTGCGATTCCCAGCGGGGTCGAGGTGAAGGTCGCTGATCGGTTCGTGTCGGTCAAGGGGCCGTTAGGGAAATTGGATTGGCCGATCGCCACGGGAATCAGCGTGGCCGTGGATAAGGGGCAGGTTCAGGTGTCTCGATCGGATGATGATCGGAAAGTCAGAGCCCTGCACGGGTTGGTTCGCGCCGAGCTCAATAATATGGTTCATGGTGTCACTAAGGGGTACGAACGGTCCCTAGAGATTACGGGTGTCGGCTATAAGGCTCAGGTGCAGGGGAGGGTGATGAGCTTCAATGTGGGGTATATCAATCCTGTTATCTTCAATATTCCACAAGGCATTGAAGTAAAGGTGGATAAACAAACTTTGATCACGATCCGCGGAGCGGACAAGCGGCTTGTTGGGCAGGTAGCCGCCAATCTCCGGGCGATCAAACCGCCAGACGTCTATAAGCAAAAAGGGATCCGGTACGTCGGGGAAGTGTTGAGAAAGAAGGAAGGGAAGACCGGAAAGTAGGGGATGGCGATGAATAGTGCGGAAAAATCTCGTCAACTGCAGCGACGGAAACGACGAGTTCGCCAGCGAATCTTTGGCACGCCGGAGCGACCGAGACTGAATGTCTTCCGCAGCCGGGCGCATATCTACGCGCAGATTATCGATGATGTGAAGGGGACGACGCTGGCGGCCGCCTCAACCTTGGATAAGACGTTGCGGACATCGCTCAAATCAAGTGGGACGATCGAAGCCGCCAAAGCCGTGGGTAAGCTCCTGGCTGAACGCGCCAAGGCTGCCAGGGTGCAGACGGTGGTGTTTGACCGTGGAGGGCGTCTCTATCACGGACGGGTCAAAGCCCTGGCGGAAGCGTCCCGTGAAAGCGGGCTCCAATTTTAGTCGGCTGTAAGAGGAGAATTACTGCGTGCGAGTTAATGCTGATGAACTGAGTTTGAAAGACAAGGTCGTCTTCATCAACCGGGTCGCCAAAGTGGTGAAAGGCGGCAAGCGATTCAACTTCTGCGCACTGGTGGTGGTGGGCGATGGCCATGGGTGGGTGGGAATAGGCAAGGGGAAGGCTGCAGAGGTGCCGGTCGCCATTTCTAAAGCGGTGGAACAGGCCAAAAAGCATCTCGTTCATGTGCCGTTGAAAGAAGGCACGATTCCCCATGAAGTGCATGGCCTCTTCGGCGGGGAACACGTACTGCTCAAGCCGGCGTCGGAAGGAACGGGCATCATTGCGGGTGGAGCGGTACGGGCTGTTGTGGAATTGGTCGGGGCGCACAATGTGATCGCCAAGACTCTGGGGCGCGGGAATCCATTTAATACCGTACGGGCCGCGTTGGAAGGCCTCACCCAACTTCGAAATCCTCACGATGTATTGCGGCTTCGGCGTGGGGTAGAAGCGGAAGCGCAACAGAGGGTGTAGGGGCATGAGCACGGTAAATCGCACGAACAAGTCGGGGCATGGATTGCGGATCACGCTCAAGCGGAGTCCGATCGGCGCTCCTCAACGCCATCGTCTCGTGCTGCGAGGGTTGGGATTGCGGAAGGTGAGCCAATCGGTCGTTCGGCCCGACACTCCTCAAGTGCGAGGGATGGTTAAGAAGGTCGACTATTTGTTGGAAGTGCAGCCACAATGAACTTACATGAACTGGCGCCTCCCGCGGGGGCAAAGAAAAAAAGGAAGAGGATTGGCCGAGGACCTGGGTCGGGACATGGAAAGACTGCGACCAAAGGGCATAAGGGATTACTGGCGCGATCAGGAGGGGGCAAACGCCCTGGGTTCGAGGGCGGGCAGATGCCCCTTATCAGGCGTCTTCCGAAGTTCGGGTTTCGCAACCCATTCCGAACCGAATACAGCATCGTGAATCTTAAAAATCTGGCCGACCTGATGAACGACCCGATCACGCCGGCGGTATTGATCGAAGCTGGGTTGATCAAGCGCGACCGACAGCCGATCAAAGTCCTCGGGGCGGGAGAGTTGAAGCGGCCGATCGTGGTCCAAGCGCACAAGTTCAGCAAGTCCGCGGAGGCGAAAATTCAGGCGGCTGGAGGGAGAGCCGAGGTCATTCGCAGTGTTTGAGCGACTCCTGACCAGTTTTCAGAACGTTTTCAAGATTCCCGAGCTGCGCATCAGGGTCCTCTTTACTCTCGGGATGCTTGTTGTGTACCGGATCGGGGCGCATATCCCGACGCCGGGCATCAACGGCGACGCGTTATCGGAATTTCTACAAAAGCAAGGTGGTGCGCTCCTCGGGTTTTTGGATATTTTTTCCGGAGGCTCGCTGTCTCGGCTTACGATCTTTGCGCTGGGGATCATGCCCTATATCAGCGCATCGATCATTCTCCAGTTGCTGACGGTGGTGATCCCCCATCTGTCCAAGCTGGCCAAGGAGGGTGAGCGGGGGCGAAAGAAAATCATCCAATATACCCGTTTTGGGACCATTGGGATCGCGCTCATCCAGGGATTTGGGATTGCCGTCGGCTTGGAAGGGATGAACCAAGGCGCGTTCGTCCTGACGCCGGGGTGGGGCTTTCGGATGATGACCGTGATTACGCTCACGGCTGGGACCGGCTTCCTGATGTGGCTCGGTGAGCAAATCACGGAGCGCGGGATTGGAAACGGCATTTCGCTGATCATTTTTTCCGGTATTGTGGCGCGATTGCCGAGCGCCATCGCCCAGACCTTTGATTTGTACAAGGTCGGGCAGTTGAGTTTTGTTCTGCTCGTTGTTTTGGCTCTTGTCATGCTGGCGGTGGTCGCAGCGATCGTGTTTTTGGAAAGCGGGCGCCGGAAGATCGCGGTTCAGTATGCCAAGCGGGTGATCGGGCGGCGGGTGTACGGGGGGCAGAGTACCCACATCCCGTTGAAAATCAACACCGCCGGTGTCATCCCACCGATCTTTGCGTCGTCAATCATTGCGTTTCCGGCGACGATCGCGGGGTTCTTTGAAACCCCCTGGGTGAAGTCGATCGGGGCCCAGTTGGCTCCCGGGTCGTTGCTGTACACGTTGTTGTACATCAGCCTGATTGTGTTCTTTTGTTTCTTTTACACGGCCGTCGTTCTGAATCCCGTCGATATGGCCGACAACATGAAGAAGTATGGAGGATTCATTCCCGGTATCAGGCCGGGTCAGCGCACCTCGGATTATATCTATAAGGTGCTCACCAGAATTACGTTTGTGGGTGCCGTGTATCTGGCGATCGTATGCGTCATTCCTGAGTTCCTCATTTATAAGCTGAACGTGCCGTTTTATTTCGGAGGAACTTCGTTGTTGATCGTGATCGGTGTCGGGTTGGATACGGCTCAACAGATCGAGTCACACATGCTGATGCGCAACTATGAGGGCTTTCTGGCAAAGGGTCGTCTCCGAGGCCGGAGCGGGTGATCGTCGATGATGCGTTTCGTGTTTCTAGGGGCTCCAGGGGTGGGAAAGGGGACGCAGGCGGACCGCGTGGCGGCTCAGTTACATGTGCCTAAAATTTCCACTGGGGATCTCCTTCGCGAAGCGGTGCGGAACAAGACCTTATTGGGGTTGGAAGCCAAGAGCTACATGGATCAGGGTAAGCTGGTTCCAGATTCAGTCGTGATTGGGATGATCAGGGAGAAAATCGGTGAGCCGGCCTGTGCCGAAGGATTTATTCTGGATGGGTTTCCCAGAACGGTGCCGCAGGCGGAGGAGTTGGCGAAAATTCTGGATTCGTGCGGAACCCGCTTGGATCGGGCGATCAATTTTCAGGTCTCCCGTGAAGATGTCGTCAGACGGTTGAGCGGGCGGCGGAGCTGTCCGAAGTGCCAAGCTGTCTTCCATATAGAGTTCGCTCCCCCGCAGCGCGACGGGGTCTGCGACCGGTGCGGCAGCGCCTTAGTTCAGCGAAGCGACGACAAGAAGGAAACTGTCGAGGCTCGATTGAAGGTCTACGAGGAACAAACCGCGCCGCTAATCAACTATTACGAGCAAAGGAAGCTGTTGTCCTGTCTGGACGGAGCGGGCTCGGTAGATGCGGTCTACAACCGGCTGAGTAAACTGCTTGCGAGTTGCGGGATGGCATGATCGTTTTTAAGACGCCTGATGAGATTGACATCATGGCCCGGGCGTCGAAGGTGGTCGCTGAAACATTAGAAGTTCTCAAAAAGGAAGTGCGGCCTGGCGTGACGACGGACGATCTCGACCGGGTGGCGGAGAAGGAAATCCGCGCGCGAGGAGGGACCCCGGCATTCAAAGGCTATCGGAACTATCCGAAGACCCTCTGCGCGTCGGTGAACGAGCAAGTCGTACATGGGATTCCGTCGAAACGGAAGTTGAAAGAAGGGGATATTATCGGTCTCGACTTGGGCGCTATAGTCGGAGGGTTCTACGGCGATTCGGCGGTGACGGTTCCGGTCGGGACGATCGCCGAGGAAGCCGCGGAGTTAATTCGGGTAACAGAGGAGGCATTGATTCTCGGAATCGAGCAGGCGGTCGTGGGCAATCGGCTTTCGGATATCTCCCACGCGATTCAGCGTCGTGTCGAAGCGGCAGGATATTCGGTCGTCACCGAGTTCGTCGGGCATGGCATCGGACGACAACTCCATGAGGAACCCCAGGTTCCGAACTATGGGAAGCCGGGACAGGGGCCTCGCCTACAACCGGGAATGGTGCTCGCGATCGAGCCCATGGTGAATATGGGAGACAGCGCAATCCGGATCTTAGACGATCAGTGGACGGCGGTTACCAAGGATGGCAGTCTCTCCGCCCATTTCGAGCATACGATCGCGATTCAGCCCACTGGCCCGGCTCGGATTCTGAGCAAGTTGTAGTGGGTTGCCGGAAAGCTTAGGCGAAGGAGGAACGAGGAGTTCGTGCCGAAAGAAGATGTGATCGAGGTCCAAGGGACGGTGGCGGAGACATTGCCGAACGCGATGTTCCGGGTAAAGTTGGACAACGGTCACGTCATCCTTGCTCACATCTCCGGGAAAATGCGCATGCATTTCATCCGCATTTTGCCGGGAGACAAAGTGACGGTGGAGTTGTCCCCCTACGATTTGACGCGGGGGCGTATTACGTACCGTTTCAAGTAGGAATGTGTGAGGGGTCATGAAGGTCAAATCGTCGGTTAAACCGATTTGTGCGAAGTGCAAGGTCGTGCGACGCCGTGGAGTCGTGCGAGTGTTGTGCGAGAATCCGCGGCACAAACAACGACAGGGATGAATCGGGGACAGATGAAGTACCCCTTGTGCTCGCGGAACCCCCACTTCAGAAAGTGGTCGTTCGACGCGCGCAGTGAGGGGTACTTCATCTGTCCCTAGGTAGGGCAAGGAAATTTGGAGGAAACATGGCGCGGATTGCGGGTGTGGACTTGCCGAGAGAGAAACGCGTTGATGTCGGGTTGACTTATATCTATGGAATCGGGCGAATCTCTGCGCAACAGATTCTGGCGAAAGCCGGCGTGGACAGAGCTGTCCGAGTTAAGGATTTGACCGAAGATATGGTCGTCAAGCTCCGCGAAGTCATCAACGAGTTCTCCGTTGAAGGCGATCTTCGCAAAGAAGTCAGCATGAACATCAAGCGTCTCATCGACACAGGAACCTATCGCGGGCTCCGTCATCGAAAGGGGCTGCCGGTGCGCGGACAGCGGACCAAGACGAACGCACGGACGCGGAAAGGTCGTCGCGCAGGAGTTGGCAGTAAGCCGAAGAAACCGACTGCCGCACCAAGTGGTGCATGACATCAATCGCAAGCAGAATCGTAGGGGGCGTGCATGAGCGTCAAAAAAGGTAAGAAAAAAGAACGGAAGCTGGTCCAAAGCGGAGTGGCGCACGTGCAGGCGTCCTTCAATAATACGATTGTAACGATTACTGATTTGAGTGGGAACACGGTGGTCTGGTCGAGCGCGGGTAATCAGGGGTTCAAAGGATCGCGCAAAAGCACGCCGTTTGCCGCCCAGCGGGCCGGCGAGGCTGCGGCGAAGAAGGCGATGGAGTCCGGTATGCGCCAAGTGGATGTCTATGTCAACGGCCCGGGGTCGGGACGAGAATCGGCGATTCGGTCGCTCCAAGGTGCGGGGCTGCGCATCAATCTGATTCGGGACGTGACGCCGATTCCGCACAATGGGTGTCGTCCGCCGAAACGGAGACGCGTGTAGCAGAATTGACGATTTGGGGATTTGGTAATTTGGTGATTGAATCATCGGATCAGAATATCGGTGGGCAAGAGTCTTTCAGATCGCCTGATCACCAAATCATGAAATTCTGAAGAGGAGGATAGAGTGGCGAAATATCGAGGCCCTGTCTGTCGGCTGTGCCGGAGAGAAGGTGAAAAACTGTTCTTGAAAGGGTCCCGCTGCATGACGGAAAAGTGCGCCATCGAGCGGCGCAGCTATCCGCCCGGCCAGCATGGTCAGGCTCGTCAGCGTACCTCCGATTACAGCTTGCAGTTGCGCGAGAAGCAAAAATTGCGGCGGATCTATGGTTTGCAGGAGTGCCAGTTCCGCGGTGTGTTCGAGCGAGCAGAACGGCAGCCGGGAGTTACCGGCGACATGTTGCTTCGTCTCTTGGAATGCCGTTTGGACAATGTCGTGTATCGGCTTGGTTTTGGAGCTTCGCGCAAGGAGGCGCGGCAGTTTGTTAATCACGGCCATATCTCGGTGAGGGGCAGAAAGGTGACCATACCAAGCGCATTGGTCAAAGCCGGTGATGTGGTGGAGGTGCGGCCGGGCAGCCGGAATCTGGCCTCGATCCAGGCGGCGCTTGAAGCGGTGGACGGGCGTGGGATTCCGGAGTGGCTGGAGTTGGACAAGGCGGCCTTCAAAGGAACGGTTCGCGCCTTGCCGACAAAAGAGCAAATCGCTCTGCCGGTGAACGAGCAGATGGTTGTGGAACTGTATTCCAGGTAGCACGTGGCCCGACTTGTCTGGTTCGCCGTTCGCGACACGGCCCACGGGCTTTCTGGCTCATGTGATCATATGAAGGGGGAGTCATGCTCAAATCGATGAAAGACTTTCAGATCCCGATGCGGGTCGAAGTCGACAAGGACACGCTATCCCCAACATTCGGCAGGTTCACCACGGAGGCGTTCGAACGGGGGTTCGGGACGACCATTGGAAACGCGCTGCGCCGCGTGCTTCTTTCCTCCTTGACCGGCGCGGCGGTGACGACCGTGAAGATCGAGGGTGTGCTGCATGAATTTTCCACGATTCCTGGGGTGACCGAGGATGTCACGTCGATCATCCTCAACATCAAGAGCCTCCGTCTCGCGTCACACACGGACAAGCCCAAAACGATTCGCCTGAAGAAGAAAGGACCGGGCGAAGCGAAAGGATCGGATATCATCCATGACGGCGATCTCACGATACTCACTCCGGATCTTCACATTGCGACCTTGGATAAGGATGCGATGCTTGACATGGAGATGGTGGTGAAACACGGGCGGGGATACGTGCCGGCTGAACGTAACAAGGAAGAAGGGCTGCCGATCGGCGTGATTGCCGTGGATTCCATTTTTTCTCCCATTAAACGGGTGAATTTTCATGTCGAGAATGCCCGGGTCGGGCGGATGACTGATTATGACAAGCTGACCTTTGAGATTTGGACCGACGGTACCATCACTCCGCGCGATGCCTTGTCAACAGCCGCCAGCATCTTGCGCGACCATCTGGATATCTTCATCGAGGCGGAGGCCCGCACAGAGGCACGACCCGAAGTGGCGAAAGAGGAGGCGGCTCGCGAACTCAACAAGAACCTCTTCCGCAGCGTGAACGAGCTGGAGTTGTCGGTCAGGGCCGCGAACTGTCTGAAGAACGCCAATATCAAGACGATTGCGGATCTGGTGCAAAAAACGGAAACCGAGATGTTGAAGACCAAGAACTTCGGGAAGAAATCGTTGAATGAGATCAAAGAAATACTCTCAGAAATGGGGTTAGGCTTGGGAACCAAAATCGATGCGCTCACGTCGAGCGATAGCGGCTCCAAGGCTGAATGACGAACAAGAGGATGGACCGTGCGGCATAATAAGAAGGGTAGACAGCTCGGGCGGAAAACCAAACACCGATGGGCGCTCTTTCGGAGCCTCGTCACCTCGTTGCTTGATCAAGAGCGAATTGAAACCACCGCGGCGAAGGCGAAAGAAGTACGAGGGTTTACCGACCGGATGATTACGCTTGGGAAAGAAGGAAGCTTGCCGGCCCGACGGCGCGCGCTCGGCTTTCTCCGAAGCAAGGCGGTCGTCTCGAAATTATTCAGCGATGTTGCGGCGCGGTTTCGAGACCGATCCGGAGGGTATACCCGTATTATCCGAACGCGCCGCCGTGTGGGGGATGCCGCGGAGATGGTGGCCATTGAGCTCGTGGCGAAGGCGGAACCAACAAAGAGCACCAAGAGTCGTGGGACTACCAAGAGTCCGGATGCCGGCGCTCCATCTCAACCAGAGGCGTCGGCCGCTTCGTAACCTTTCACTTCCTATTCCTCCCAGATATCGACCGACTAACAAGGATGGACAGGATTTCGCTCAGGGGATCCTGTCAGCGCGTCCTATTGCTCGTCCTCAGTTTTCTCTTCGGCCCAAAGAGTTTACTTGCCTTCGGCCTGATGCTATTATCGTGCCATGTGGTTCAGATTATTTTCATGTGACGTGTAGGAGGAGGTGCGATGTGGGAACGGTGGCTTCGCAGAGGCTTGCTCGGTTTGAGCGCCATCCTCGCATCGTCTCTGGCCTATCTCTTACTGACTCGCTCCGAGTCAGTCTCTACGCCGCAGGTGGCGCCCTCTTCAAGTTTTGAACATGCCGATGGCAGCATCCAAGAATTTACGTTTCGGCAAACGAAGGGTGCGACTGTGCAATGGGAGGTACATGCCAAGCATGCGCGGCTTTTTCAGGGCGAACATCGGGCTGTGCTCGACGATGTTCAGGTGACTCTGTATGGTGACAGAGGGAAGCAACTCAGTTTGCACGGCGACGAGGGGACACTGGACACAGTCAAGAAAGATTTCGTGTTGTCGAACCGGAGTGTTCCTATTGCTGTTGAGACGAGCGACGGCTATACGATTTATACGAATCACTTAGCGTGGTCTGAGGGCCAGCGAGAAATTCGAACAAACGATCCGGTGGTCATCAAGGGGCAGGGGATGGAGATCAACGGACAGGGTCTTCTCGCTAAGTTGGATTTAGAGGTATTCCAGGTCTTAGACGATGTTCAAGTGGATCTTGCTCCTGCTGAGTAGCGTCATGGGCAGCCTGGCCATGACGGCCTTGGGGGCCGATGCTGGTCTATCGCGGACGACCCCGTCGCAGGGAATCAGCACGACCATCACGTCGCAGCGTATGACGGTTCACAATCAGGATGGCCAAGCGATTTTCGAAGGGAGTGTGGTGCTGACGAAGGGCACGTTGGTTGTGCATTCCGACAAGATGGTGGTCTCGTTCAGGCCGACGGACCAGGGTGCTGTGGAAACCAAGAATGGAGAAACAGGAAACAAGGCAGAAGTGAGCCGCGAGAAGGAGAGGGGAGGCGGGGCGCGCCGCGAGGCGTTCCCGGTGATGTCCAATCGCTCGGTGAGCACTATCGAAGCGACCGGCCGAGTCAAGATCGACAAAGAGGGAGGCCGTGCGACCTGTCAGAAGGCCGTTTTTTATCAAGACGAAGAAAAAATCGTGCTGACCGGTGAGCCGATCGCCTGGGAAAAAGGGACTCGAGTGACCGGGAAACAGATCACGATGTTTTTAGCTGAGGATCGGAGCGTGGTCGAAGGCGGTTCCCATGTCATGATTGAAGGAGAGGGAGGTTCAGGGCGTTGATCCAGGCTTGTTCAGCGATACAAGACAAAACGGCCCCTCCAGCGCAGGACGGGAGGGTGGAGGAGCGTTTTGTCGCCACCAAGCTCGTGAAAAGTTTCAAAGGACGGAAGGTCGTCAAGGGGGTCACGGTTGACGTTCACGCGGGCGAGGTGGTGGGGCTGCTGGGGCCAAATGGCGCTGGGAAAACCACAATTTTCGACATGATGGTAGGGCTGTGCCAGCCTGATGAGGGCGCGATTGCACTGAATGGCGAGATCATCACGAACCTGCCGATGTATAAGCGCGCGCGCAAGGGGATCGGCTACCTACCGCAGGAATCGTCGGTATTTCGGAGACTCTCGGTCGAAGATAATATTGCCGCGATCCTTGAAATGTTGGGTATGCCGGCGTCGGAGCGCAGGGAACGGGTTGAAGAATTACTCAAGGAACTGGATCTCGCCTACATCCGGACCAGCAAAGCCTATGCCCTCTCGGGCGGCGAGCGTCGGCGTTTGGAAATCACTCGTGCACTGGCTACGAATCCTCGGTTTATGCTCTTGGATGAACCCTTCGCCGGGATCGATCCTATTGCCGTGACGGATATCCAGCAGATTATCACGCGACTGAAGCACAAACAGATTGGGATCCTGATTACCGATCACAATGTACAGGAAACTCTGTCCATCACGGATCGCGCGTATATTATTAATGAAGGGCTCATTTTGGAGGCGGGAACGCCTGATGTGATCGTGAAGAGTGAAACAGCGCGCGCCGTTTATTTAGGCGAACGGTTCCGTTTGTGAGCGACGAGGTGGCACACGCATGAAGTTGCGGCTCGATCTGCGGCTCAGTCAAAAACTCATTATGACGCCGCAGTTGCAGCAGGCGATCAAGTTGTTGCAGCTCTCGCGGTTGGAACTTCAGCAGAGCCTCGCCCAGCATTTGATGGAAAACCCTCTGCTTGAGGAAGTGGCTTCCGACGGAGACGAGGCAGAGGCTTCCGGGGAAGAAGTCTCTCCTGGGGAGAGCCCGTCCTCTTCGACCAGTCAAGAGGAGGCCGGTGAGGGGAATGCGGCGGAAGGATCGGAAAGTCCTGAGGAACTGTCGGCGGCGAGCTGGGAGGATTACTTTGATGGTGAGCGTCGCGCAGGCGATACGGAATATCCCTCCTCGAACCAAGACGAACTGCCGTCCTACGAACAGACGGTCGCCAAGTCCAATTCGCTCGAGGATCACTTGCTGTGGCAGTTATCACTCTCGCCCCTCTCGGAACGTGAGAAGGCTATCGGGCGTTTGATTCTTGGCAACCTCGATGATGACGGATACCTCCGGATCTCCCTCGAAGAACTGGTGGCCCAGACCGATTTCACGATTGAGGAGGCGGAATCGGTCCTGAAGGACATCCAAACATTCGATCCTACCGGCGTGGGTGCGCGTAATCTCTCGGAATGTCTCCTGCTGCAGATCGGCTATCTCGGTCGCAGTCCAATGGGATCGCTCGGTGCACGACCGTGCGCCTTGCGGGGCTCGGTGATCGAGGGCATCATCGTTCACCACCTCAAAGATCTGGAGAAGAAACAGTACGGACGCATTGCCAAGGCGTTGAATGCAACCCTGGACGAGGTGTTTCAAGCGACCAAAATCATCGTGGGGCTTGAGCCGAAGCCGGGTCGGCCGTTTTCGAATAGCCAGAACTACGTGATCGTGCCCGACGTCTTTGTCGTCAAGAATGAAGGGGAGTGGGTCGTATTGCTGAACGATGACGGTTTGCCGAGGATGAGGATCAGCCCCTATTACAAGCAGATGCTCGCCTCTCGGACCAGTCCGTCGGCTGAGACCAAAGCCTACTTGGATGAAAAGTTACGGGCTGCGCAGTGGGTCATTCGAAGCATCGAGCAACGAAACAAGACGATCGTGAAGGTCGTCTCCAGTATTGTGAAGTTTCAGCAGCAATTCTTTGAGCAGGGGGTGCGGTATCTCAAGCCGTTGGTCCTCAAGCAGGTGGCAGAGGATATTGGGATGCACGAATCCACGATTAGCCGCGTGACCGCCAACAAATATATGTACTGTCCCCAGGGGATGCTTGAGTTGAAGTATTTTTTCAATGCCGGTCTGCAACGAGTGGATCAACCTTCTGACATGCTGTCGTCGGTGACGGTACGAGAAATGATCCGCAAGATGGTTGCGGAGGAAGATGCTTCGAGTCCGTTGAAGGACGAAGAGATCGCCGCCCGCCTGCGCAACCAGCAAGTCATGATCGCTCGGCGAACAGTAGCAAAGTATCGTGCTGAAGAGAGCATCCCCTCTGCCAGCCAACGGCGCCGCTTCTTCTAGTTGCCCTAACCGGTAGGAGCTGCAAATCCCCCACGCAGCATACGGTGAAGCTGGATGCCAGTCGAGTGCCCGGCCGGTTTGAATCTTGCGGGAGGTTGCGCGATCCCTCTGCGGCCGTGGCAAATTAATGTGGCGAGAGAATGTGACGTAGTGAGCTTTCTTGTCAGGAGGAAGATCGATGCGCATTCGAATTACCGGACTCAACATTGATGTAACTCCCGCGCTCAGGCGGTATGTCGAAACGAGATTGAATCGACTGGATCGGTATGGGCTGAAGGTAGGCGATTCGCAGGTGCTGCTGCGAGTGCAGAAGTTTCGCCACACGGCTGAAGGGATCTGTGCGCTGAACGGCCGAATCGTACAGGCCAAAGCCTCGACCGATGAAATGTATTCGGCGATTGATGAGTTGGTCGACCGGATTGCCGCGCAAGTTCGGAAGCGCAAGGAACGGCTGGTAAGTCACAAGCCGAAGGCCGGCAAGCGGCTCCGGGCACCACTCCGTGAAAGAGTCTCCCTTGAGGAAGAGGAAGTGGAGGTCAATCGTCCAACGCTTCTCACGCTGAGGTTAGAGGATGCCCGTCGGCGGTTGGCTGGCGAGTCCTCGTCGTTTCTCGTGTTTATCAACGCGGTATCGGGAAAAGTGCAAGTGCTCCGTAGGGTAGCTGATGGGAAGCTGGAGTTAATTGATCCCCAATCGTAAGCGGTAGGGGCGAGGCATGGCGGGTCTCAATCTTGTATTCATTAGCGGACTCTCAGGGTCAGGGAAAAGCCACGCGCTCAAGTATTTCGAGGATGCCGGGTACTTTTGTATCGACAATCTCCCACCCGCCTTACTGTTGACCTTTGTAGATCTATGTAACCAACAGAATAGTGAGATCAGAAACGTGGCGCTCGGTATCGATATCCGAGAACGCATGTTCTTTACGGATCTTATCGGGATCCTTGACCGTCTGAAGGCTCTCGGACATTCGGTCGAACTGCTCTTCTTGGAGGCCGGAGAAGAGGTTCTGGTTCGGCGTTTCTCAGAATCTCGGCGGCCTCATCCACTTCTGCCCAATTTGCCGTTGCTCGAAGGCGTCCGGCTGGAACGTGAGCGGTTAGCGGAACTGCGACGCTATGCTGACCGTATCATCGATACGTCCGACTTGAACATACATGAACTGCGAGAGCTGCTGGGGAGGCAGTTTGCTCGACAGAACCAGCCGCGGCGTCTTACCATCTCGCTCCTGTCGTTTGGTTACAAATTCGGAGTGCCGTACGACGTCGATCTTCTCTTCGACGTGAGGTTCCTGAGAAACCCCTTCTTTGTGCCTGATCTCAAACCCCTGAGCGGTCTGGATCCTCGTGTTCGAGCCTATGTCCTTGATGATCCTGAGGCGACGAATTTTCTCGGACTGCTGGAAGGACTGTTTAAATTTCTCATCCCCTTGTTTGAGCGAGAACAACGCAGCTACCTAACCATCGCCATCGGATGCACCGGAGGACGTCACCGGTCCGTTTCAATTGCGGCACGGCTCCAGGAAAGCTTTTCTGCGCTGGGATACAAGGCGTCGTTAACCCACCGGGACTTATACAAGTCATAAGAAGTTCGGTTCTATCTCCTGCCTCATTCAGAAGCGCTTGGGCAATTTCTTGACAGCTAGAGCATATTGACTATACTTAGTCATGTACCTCATAGGCCAAATGCAGATCGAGTATTTGAGCGCTCCGTGAGTAAGGTCAAACGTTCCTCCCCCAAAAAGTGGTTCAAGACTAACCAAGTGTGCGACTTGTTTGACATTTCGCGCGCCACCTTATTCAGATGGGAGCGAGAGGGACTCATCTCCGGTCCGCCGCGGGACTGGCGGAACTGGCGGCTGTATACGGCTGAGAACGTCAACGAGATCAAGAGAATTATGAGGGCTCGAAAAGCGGTGATGTGAGCTGTTGCGGAGGGGGAGCTTATGTTGGCTGCTGTGAAAGGATTGATCGAGAAAGACGTCTTCTCCCTCTTCTCGCCTAAGCGCCAACTGCTCGGACTCGACATCGGATCGAGTGGGATCAAGTTGGTTCAACTGAGGGAGAGCAAAGGACGCTATTTCCTGCAAAAGTTTGCCGTGAAACCCCTTGAACCCGAGGTTATTGTCGACGGGACGGTGATGGATGAGGGGAGGGTCGTGAGCGCGATTCAAGAGCTGATAGAAACGACGGATGTCAGATTGAAGCAAGTCGCCATCTCCATCTCAGGGCATGCTGTGATCATTAAAAAGATCAGCTTGCCTCCAATGCCCGATGAAGAACTCGAAGCGCAAGTCAAGCTCGCGGCGGAGCAGTATATTCCGTTCGACATCAACGAAGTGAATATCGACTTTCACGTCGTGAATTCAAGCGAAGCGGTGGGCGATGCGGAACCCGATATGTCGGTGATCCTCGTCGCAGCCAAGAAAGACAAGATCAACGACCTCACCGAGTTGGTCAGGGGAGCCGGGTTGGTGCCCGTGGTTTTGGACGTGGATGCTTTCGCCATCGAAAACATGCACGCCATTAACTACCCTGTCGTCCAAGATGACACGACGACGCTGGTCAATATCGGTGCGAGTGTGATGAACGTGAATATCGTCAAGGCAGGCACATCGCTGTTCACCCGTGATATTCCGTTGGGAGGCAATCGCTATACAGAGGCGATTCAGCGCGAAATGGGATTGTCTTATGAGGAGGCGGAAGCAGCCAAGAAAGGCGAGCGAGAGACCCGCGATGCGTTGGCGCCGGTGCTCGATAGCGTGAATGCGGAGGTGGCCTCGGAAATCGCCCGGACGATCGATTACTTTAAGTCGACCGCATCTGCCGTTGAAGTGGATCGGGTTCTCTTATGCGGCGGAGGTGCCAAAGTGAACGGGTTGATGCAGCAGTTGCGGGATCGCATGCATGTGGCTGTGGAAATCGCAAACCCCTTTAATGAAATCGACACCACGATGTCCGATCTTGACCCTGATCTGCTCGCAGATCTGGCTCCTCTGGCAGGGGTAGGGGTTGGTCTGGCTCTGAGGACGGTAGGTGACCGATGATCAGGATCAACCTACTACCGGGGCCACGCGGGAAGCAGGCTAAACCGCAATGGGATGTCAGAGCGGAGGCTCTTCTCGGCGCGGGACTCATCATCATTACCTTGGCTGGATGTTGGTGGTACTCGGAATCGCTCGACTCCGATATCGAAGCTCGCCAGACTGACAAGCAGGACAAGGAACGGCAAGTTGCGTTACTCAAGGAGCAGGTTAAGCAAGTCCAAGATTTCGAGCAAAAAAAGAAGTTGCTTGAAGACAAAAACCGGATCATCGATCAGTTGGAGAAATCCCGTTCAGGGCCCGTGCATGTGTTGGATTATGTGAGCCAGAGTCTCGACCCGCTGAAGCTGTGGTTGGTGGGGCTGGCCATAAAAGGAAGCAATGTGGAATTGGACGGGCGGGCTCTTACCAACGATGATGTTGTAGATTTTGTCAACAACCTTCGTCGGACCGACTACTTCTCGAGTATCCAATTGATCGAGAGTCGATCAGTGTCGGAGAGCAAGGCCAGCGTGTACCAGTTTAAGCTCGGGCTGGTTCTGAAAGGATAACATGAAGCTTCCAGTGATCAGCTTCGAGTTTTTGCGGAATGTTCCTGCTGCTCAGAAGGTAGCGCTCTTGGGCCTCCTCATAGCCGGGATCGGAGTCGGCTTTTATTATCTCGTTGTCCAACCGAAAACCGAAGTGCTCGATCAACTCCAGGTCGAGATCGGTAAGTTGGACACCGACATTCAGGCCTTGACCATTAAGGTCAAGCATCTCGACGAGCTGATCGCGGCTTCGAAACAATTGGAAATCGATCTTGCCAAGAAGAAAGAGCGACTTCCGCCTGAGGAAGAAGCGGTGATGTTGCTGAAGCAACTATCGGATCTCGGTATTCGCCTTGGTCTCGATATCAAACTGTGGAAGCCGGGGGCTCAGGCTGAAGATCCCTCCAAGCTGTTCGTCAAAATGCCGGTCAATGTCGAAGTGGCGGGGAGCTATCACACGGCGGCGCTCTTCTTCGATCGGATCAACAAATTGCCTCGAATCGTCAATGTATCGGATTTGAAAATCGGGGCTCCGAAAATCGATCAGGGGAGAGTTGTGACACAAACCGTGTTTGATCTTGTGGCTTATGCCGCACCGAAGGAGATGCCGAAGGCGGGACCGCCGACGAATACGGCGAAGAAGTGAGGCACGCGAGATGGCGTCCATGAAGAGTCTAACCGAAAGTCTCCTACTCGGAAGCACGAGCTGTCTTATCGCGCTCTCGGCTACCTGTTGGGATGTGGCGCAGGCGCAACGAAGTACTCCGGTCGGGCATACGGGACAGATTAGTCCGATGAGGCCCGACTCCTTGAAGGTTACGCCGATTACCGATCTCCCTCGGCAAGCTCCCGAAGCGCTGGCGGCGCCGGCAAGCCTTCCGCAGCCCGGCGTTCCTCAACTCGAGAGCGACGGGGCGGTTGGTCAGGGAGGAGGATTCACGTACGATCCAGCAGGGCGTCGGGATCCATTTGCTCCGATTCTGCAACCGGGTGCGGAGAGCGGAAAACCTGACGCGAGTTTGCCCCCACTGCAGCAGGTCGGCCTCTCGGAATTGAACCTCATCGGTATTGTGTGGGGAGCCTACGGATATACCGCACTGATCCAGACGCCTGATGGCAAGGGCTATACGGTCCGTCGGGGGACCCGCATTGGGATGAATAACGGAGTTGTCAGCGCGGTAACGGAGCGAGGCATTATCGTACAGGAGCGGTTTACCGACATCTACGGGAAGAAGCAGGAGCGAGAGCATGTCAAGCTTCTCCATGCCAAAGAGGGATCCGAATGACACCCACACATCAACACCTGAAGATTTGGGTTTCCATGCTCGCCTTCATATCAGCCGGAAGCTTCTCTCCGGTCGTCGGCCACTCGGCTGCAGGAGGACAGGCTGTAGCGGAGGCGGCCGGTGATCTCACCGAAGGGCAGATTGGCGATTCTGGACGAACGGGTGTTGGCCGGTACGACGGTGAAACAGGTGGCTCTCAGCCGGCCGTTAGCGGCGATGGGACAGCGAGCCGCTCAACGCGAATGCTGACGAAGATCGAAGTGAACCGAAATGACGACAGTGCAGTCGTGCATCTCTTCGGGGACGGCCAATTCAACTATCGGGCACAACTGATTGGTGACCGGCGTCTCGCCGTCGATCTCATCAACGCGACGTCGACAATCCGTGAATCGGTCTTACCAGTGGGGCATAGCCGGTTGAGTCGCATTCGAGTCGGCTATCATGCTGATAAGGTACGGCTGGTGTTCGATCTGCCCGGTCCGAGCACCTATACCGTTCAGGAGGACAACGATCGCCTTGCAATCACCCTCGCGGCTCAGACGGCACGGGAAGCCGAGAAGACGGCCCGCGTCGCGCAGGTGGATAGTGTGCCTGTCGATATGTCACGACTCAACGAGTCGGAGTCCCTGCCGTCCGATCAGGTGCGCGAGAAGCCCCCAATCAAGCATGCGCAGTTGACGGCTCGCACGGCGGCCGGGAAGATCAAACCCCGATTAGTTCAGATGGCCATCGAAGAGGAAAAAGACGACCGTGAACCTGACGTTGTGACGGGTCAGAAGCGCTTTGTCGGTCGACGAATCTCGCTCGATTTCCAGCAGGCGGATATCACCAATATCCTGCGCCTCATCGCGGAGGTAAGCGGGTTCAACATCGTCGTGGGAGAGTCGGTCAAGGCCAAAGTTACGATGAAGCTGGTAAGCGTGCCCTGGGACCAGGCGTTGGACATGCTGCTCAGGATGAATAATCTGGGCATGATTAAGCAGGGCAACATCGTGTGGGTGGATAGCCTGGCGAATATTTCGAGGCAACAGGAAGAAGAAGCGAAAGCGAAAGAGTCCAAAGTCAAGGCGGAGGAACTGGTCACACGCGTGCTCTACTTGCGGAATACCAATGCGCAGGAAGCAATGACCACGCTGCGCCAATACCTCAGCCCCAGGGGCGTGATGAACTTCGCCCAAGCCACCAACTCGCTGATCATCCGAGATGCAGAGTCAAAGATGGCCACGCTCAAGCAGTTGGTTGACAGCATTGATCTCGAGGTGCCTCAGGTTCAGATCGAAGCGCGGATCGTTCAGGCCGATACGACCTATTCGCGCGCTCTTGGGGTGCAATGGGGTATCCAGAACGTCAACACGATGGGTTCGGCTCAGGGCGTGGCGAATTTCAAGAGTGGCAGTACCGGCACCTTCGGCAATCAGACCTCGGATTTTCTTGTGAATTTGCCTGCCGCGGTGAGCGGTTTGACGAGCATCCCGGCGGCAGGGTTCACATTCGGGAAAACGGATGGGGCTCTTCTCGATATCAGATTGTCCGCTGGAGAGCTCTTGGGTCTTTCGAAGGTCATCGCCGCTCCAAAAATTACGACGCTGGACAAGAGGGATGCGAAGATCTCCCAGGGCGAATCGATCCCGTTCCAGACGATCTCGCTCCAGGGCACTCAGACCACCTTCGTGGATGCCAATCTCGAGTTGAACGTGACGCCGCAGATTACCTCGCGCGATCCGAAGGAAGTGGGCAAACAGATTATTCTCAAGGTCCGGGCGACGAGGAATGCCGTCGGCGCGCGCAGCAATCCCGCCGGACCAAGCATCGACCGGCGTGAGGCTACCACGCAGGTATTGGTGCGCGATGGGGAAACGATGGTGATCGGCGGTGTCTTCATCGATACGCAAAGCAATACTGTCACAGGTGTGCCGTATCTCTCCAGAATCCCCGTCCTCGGCTGGTTGTTTAAGAGCAAGAAAGAGGATGTCGCAAAGCAGGAGCTGCTGATCTTCTTGACACCGAGCATCGTCAAGAGTTAATAAACGCCCCCAGGATGTTGCGTTATTTGAATGGGGGCGAGTCCCACGGGAAGTATCTCATCGCTGTCCTCGAAGGCGTTCCTGCCGGTCTCCCGCTAACCGCCGACATGATCAATCAGGATTTGGCCCGCCGCCAAAAGGGGTACGGGCGCGGCGGCCGTATGCGCGTCGAAGAAGACCGCATCGAGTTTGCCTGCGGTGTCCGGAAGGGGCAAACCATCGGCAACCCACTGGGACTACTGATTGCGAACAAGGATTGGGATAATTGGAAGGAAGTCATGGCGTCGGAACCCGGCCCGGTGCCGACGGAGAAGGTCGTTACAAGGCCGCGGCCTGGTCATGCCGATTTAGTCGGCGCAATCAAGTACGGGCATCGGGACATCCGCAATGTGCTGGAAAAGGCCAGCGCCCGTGAGACGGCGATTCGCGTGGCCATCGGCGGGGTAGCCAAGGCGCTGCTCGGTCACTTCGGGATGCGCGTCATCAGCTATACGGTCGAAATTGGTGGCGTCGTTGCCAAGCGTTGCGATCATCCAGTCGAGTCCTATGAGCGGGCGGAATTGTCTGAAGTCCGGTCACCGGATTCGGAGGCTGGTGTCAAGATGATCGAGCAGATCAGAACGGCCAAGCACCGTGGCGATACGCTTGGGGGGGTCTTCGAGGTCGTCGTGACGAATCCGCCGATCGGGCTGGGTACCTATGCTCAGTGGGATCGGCGGCTGAGCGCGCGGCTGGCGATGGCGGCCATGAGCATCCAGGCCATGAAGGGAGTCGAAATCGGGATGGGCTTCGAATCAGCCCGCCGTTTCGGCTCGGAAGTTCACGACGAGATTTATTACGATCAGACCGGCCGCGAATTTCTCCGCCACACGAACAATGCCGGAGGCCTTGAAGGCGGGATTACGAACGGCCAACCGATCGTCATGCGGGTGGCTATGAAGCCGATCTCGACGCTGTACAGCCCGAAGATGAGCGTGGATATCCGGACGAAAGAACCGTTCGAGGCGACCGTTGAGCGGTCGGATATCTGTACGGTTCCGGCGGCTGGCGTGGTCGGCGAGGCCGTGGTGGCCTACGAGATGGCGAACGCGATGATTGAGAAATTCGGAGGCGATAGCCTGGAGGAAATGAAACGCAACTACGATGCTTATATGGCCTATGTGAGATCCTTTTAGTTTCCACAAGGCTGTGCTACCATTCTTCCCGCTTGAGCCTGCTTTTCCTGCTCCGACCTCCGACGGAATTGGTCGACCGGTGATTCGCCAGTGTCGCAGCCCTTCTCTCACCGGGGAACAGCGCGTTTCAAAGACGATGGGTTCGATAGCCCAACAAACTGTTACGGTTTCGCTCGGTGACCGAAGCTACGACATTGTCATCCGCCCCGGACTTGTGCGGGAAGTCGGGTCGGCTCTATTAGGACTCGGGCTCAAGGGGAAGGCCGCAGTTGTTACAGATCGCCATCTTGCCAAGCATTACCTAGATCTAGTCGCGCGATCGCTTCGGGGAGCCGGGTTTGAAACCGTGCCGGTCGTTCTTCCCCCAGGGGAACCAACGAAAACGCTCGCATCTACGGCGAAGATTCTGGATGTCTTAGCCGCTCATCGATTCGAGCGAACATCGGTTCTCGTGGCGTTGGGCGGGGGAGTGATCGGCGATCTCACCGGATTTGCCGCAGCCGTCTATCAGCGAGGAATTCCGTTTGTCCAAGTGCCGACCTCCTTGGTTGCGCAGGTGGATTCGAGCGTCGGAGGAAAGACGGGCGTCGATCACCGTCTTGGTAAGAATCTGATCGGCGCATTTTATCAGCCGCGAGTGGTCTTGGTAGATCCGGACACTCTGCGGACGTTACCCGTGCGGGAATGGATCGCTGGCTTGGCGGAGGTCATCAAGTATGGGATCATAGCGGACGAGGGATTCTTCCAATTTTTGGAAAAGGAGATGCCGGCGCTGCTGAAACTTCAAGAGATGCCGGTCACCTACATCATTAAACGCTCGTGCGAAATCAAGGCGCAAGTGGTGGCGGAGGATGAGCGAGAGGCCGACCGGCGGCGCATCCTGAATTACGGGCACACCATCGGTCACGCACTGGAAGCGATCGGGGGGTATCGCTCTCTCATTCATGGAGAGGCGGTCGGTATCGGGCTCGTGCACGAAGCCGATCTGGCTCGGTATCAGGGGATCTGTTCCGAAGATGTGGTGCAGCGTATTCGAGCACTGGTACGGGTGGCGGGACTGCCGGATGAGTTGCCTTGCGCCACGTTCGGCCAGCTATGGAATGCGATGCTGCATGACAAGAAGGTGGCGCAGGGGCGCGTGCATGGCGTGTGGCCGCAGCGAGTCGGTCAGGTCGTGATTGCCCCGCTGGCGCGCACGGTATGTCGGGACTGGTTCCGTAGCCGGAAGAAATCGGAAAAGACAAGACGACGCGGGCTGGCGCGTGCGCCCTCCCACAACACAGGGCAAGCCTGACGTCTCGAGAGGACAGATTCGCACGCCGTCAGGACGGCAGGAATTCATGGAATCGAAACGGCGTTCCATCGCACAGCTTGATCAGGCTTTGCGTGTAAGGACTCGCGAAGTGGACGTGCTCCACCGCATCAGCGAGTCAATCAGCAATACGCTGGATCTCGAGGCGGTCCTGAAACACATCGTCGAGGTGGTCGTAGAAGTCACCAAAGCCGATGCCTGCCTGCTGTATCTGCTTTCCGACCGCCACGACGAACTCATTCTTCGGGCGTCGAAGAATCCGCATCCCAAGCTGATCGGCCGCATTACGATCGGGCTCGGCGAGGGGATCACCGGCTGGGTCGCGCGCGAGCGGACCCGCGTCGTGATTCCGAGCAATGCCAGCGACGACTCCCGCTTTAAGTTTTTCCACAACCTGCCGGAGGACCGCTACCAAGCATTCGTCTCGGTGCCCATTATGGCCAAAGGAGAAGTGGTGGGGGTTATCAACGTCCAACACAAACGGTCGCGCAAATATCGTTCCGATGAGCTTGCGCTGCTGTCGACCATCGCAAACCAGGTGGGTGGGGCGATCGAGAACGCCCGTCTCTATGATCAGATGAAGCGCAAGGCGCTCCAGTTGGAGACGCTCTCGCAGGTGTCGGAGACGGTGACCTCCAACCGTCTGATCGATGATATTCTTCAGCTCATCGTGACCATGACGGCGCAAATGATGGGTTCCAAGATTTGTTCGATCATGTTGCTTGACCAAGCGACAGGCGAGTTGCGGATCGTCGCGGCCCAGAGCCTCAGCGAACAGTACCGGCGCAAGCCGAATCTCAAAGTCGGCCAGAGCATCAGTGGACGGGCCGTGCAGGAACGGCGTCCCATCATCGTGCCGGATGTGACGAAAGAGAAGGACTATATGTATCCGGACATGGCGATCAGAGAAGGACTCTGTTCGTTATTGTGCGTGCCCATGATGATCCGCGAGAAGACGGTAGGCGTGATCAATAGCTATACCTCGGTCCCCCACATGTTCACGGGCGAGGAGGTCAAGCTGTTGCAAGCCATCGCCAATCAGGCAGCCATCGCCATCGAGCACACGACGCTCATGGAGAAATCCTTCGAGATGCAAGAAGCGTTGGCGGTGCGCAAGTTGCTCGAACGAGCGAAGGGCTATTTGATGCGCGCGAAGAAACTCTCAGAGGAAGAGGCCTTCAAGCTGATCCAGCGGCAGAGCATGGACCTGCGCAAATCCATGCGCGAGATTGCAGAGGCGATTTTGCTGGCGGGGGAGATCGAGGAGCGGGCGGAGCGGCAAAGGATGTAAAGAGGGGGCGGGATAGCCTCTCCCGGTTGACGGCAAGCGCCGTGTGCTTTCTGACAGTGAAGAGAAAGGTTGACCGAGCACCGGCTTTTTGGTAAAAGGCCATGACGTTTTCTGCTCGTGGGTGGGGTGTCCCCTCGTTGGAGACTCATCGTGCTTGACCATCCCTGGTGGTGGACTCGGCGCTCGTTCCTCACGACCTCGTTCTTTGGTTGCGCGATCCTCGGCGGATTCGTCACCTGGCCGGCCGGGGCGCGAGCAAGCCAGATGCCCGAGGGGCGGCTGACCTTCTATAACCTGCACACGGACGAACGGTTGGCCGTGACGTATCGGGATGAGGATGGCCGCTACGATCAGAGCGCGCTCGACGAGATCAATTTCATTCTGCGATGTCACCACACAGGTGAAGTAGCGGCGATGGATGTGCGGGTGATCGAGTATGCGAACCTCGTCCAGAAAGCGGTGGGCGGAGATCGCGAGATCCATGTCGTATCCGGGTTCCGGTCTCCAGAATACAACGAGTTCCTGGTCCGAGCCGGACGCCGGGCGGTGAAGAACAGTTTGCACGTCCAAGGCCAGGCGATCGATATCCAGATCCCTGGCGTACACCCAAGGGCCGTGCGGCAGGCCGCGATGACGATCGAGTACGGCGGTGTGGGGTACTATCCGCGATCGAAGTTTGTCCACCTAGATTCCGGCCCCTTTCGCTGGTGGTGAGCCGGGAAACCGGTTAGTTCTCCTCGTCAGTCCGACACCGGCCTCACGCTAAGATCCTCACCCTATTCCGGCGAATACGTCTCGCTTATTGGTGATCAGCAACGAACCGTCATGAATAATGCGGGCTAGCTATCCGTCACCTGGCGGAGAGTGATTTCGTCTTGATATTCGTGGAATCGAAAGGAGGTCGTGTATGGTTGTGACACGGGGGGCGGTGGTGTCGGTGGAGTACACATTGTGGTTGGATGATCGGCAGGTGTTCGAAAGCAACGTGGGGGATGCTCCGCTCACCTATACGCACGGCGCGCGTGAAATCATCCTCGGTTTGGAAAAAGGACTGGAGGGGATGAGTGTCGGAGAGACGAAACACGTCACGGTGAATCCCGTGGAAGGTTACGGGGAAATGCAGCCGGAGGGTTTTTTCGAAGTCGGCAAGGAGCGGATTCCTGTGGAAGCTTTGATAGTCGGCACGAAACTCGAGGGAGAAGCTCCGGACGGGACGCCGGTATTTCCGCGTGTGGCGGAAATCCGGGAGGACACCGTGGTGCTTGATCTGAACCACCCGCTCGCAGGCAAGACGCTCTATTTCGATGTCAAGGTCTTGGATATTCAACAGGGACAAGGATAATGGCCGAGGAGCATTCGTGTACGGCCTGGATTCTTGGCCTGCGTTGTGGGGCTGTGCGCAACGAGAGCGTCGCATTGAGCGCTTCAAGCGGCTGCGAAGTTGTAGTGACGCGAGGTAGTTCGGCGGGAGTTCCGTTGGGAGAAGATCACCCGACAAGATCGGGATTGAGATGGTTCAGTGATCTGATCGCGGTAGCCTTGATTTCGTTATACACAATCATGCGGCCACTCTGGCGCAAACGGCTGAAGATACCTTCCACGATGACTTGATCGCCTTCCCGCACTTCCGCCTGCCCGAGAGAGACCACCTTCAGTGTGCCGGCATGACTCTGTAAGAGAAAGCCGTAGGCCGGCTGTCCTTGCCGATTCGTTGCGAGTTGCACGTTGGTTATCTTTCCCGTGACGGTCACCACCTGATGATCGTATTGATCGGGGTGGGACAGAAGTTCGGCGATTTCCAGCAGGTTCGCCGATACGCCAGCCGCCGACAAAATTGCAAGAAGAGGGATGACGAGGAGAAACATTTTCCAATAAACCCCCAGTGCGCGGGGACGATGAGAATGGACTGAAGGAGGCAAAACCATATGGTGCAATTATACCGTCATTTTTTCGAATTTCAAGGAGACTCTAGCTAGAAAAGTTTTCACTGCCGGAAAAAAGATGCGTCGGGCGAGCGCAGGAACTGGGCCAGCGGACATCAGGCCGGCGTGGGACCCTACCCGCGTCCGCTGTAATTGTCCGGGTTTTGTTCACCTAACATGCTTTTGAGGATGTGCTCCGCCATCTCTCCAATCACCGGCTCCCCTTTCTTCTCCTCTAAGAGCTCAACTGCTTCAGTCTTTGGGTTCGGGGTGATACGGGCGAGGAGCACTTCTTCAAGCGACTCCGGTGAGGTATCCAGATCAGCCAGGATGGCGGCCAAACGCTGGAGGCCGAAGAGGGAGCGGGTGAGTTCCGGATGCATGGCGGCGGAACTTGCGCCATGGACGAGCGACAACCAGAACTTCGCTTCGAGGTCTTCAGGCATGGTGCCCCAGGCGAACGAGGTGAGCTTTTCCAGCAATCTCTCCTCCGTCCGCTCGAGTCCGTCGTAGGTTGAGACGGACCGTTCAACTGGCCGCCCGGTTAACGCGGTCAGGGTTTCTCGCCATAAGTCGAGGGGGGGAATCTTGGCAGGATCATTCGTGGTGGTCGTTCCCTGGAGGGCCTTGTGGAGTGCCTGCAGGTATTGGTTCAAATACTTCACCTTGCGCGCGGCTAAGGCGCCGGCTGGTATTCCCCAGATGTGCGCGATTTCATGGTCCTGGAGCGGGGAGGCGTTGGCGGTCTGCCATTCCCGGTCAGCCAAGTCCAGCCGTTTGCGGTATTTCTCCGCGAGCCGCAGTTGGGTCTGCAATTCGATGCACAATCGTTCCCGCTGGTAATCCTCGGCGGTGATGTCGTCGTTCTCCCATCTTTGATCGAGTGCTCGAATAGCAGGTTTGGGAATAGCCGACCTTGCTTCTGCGCTCAAGCGGTGAAGCCTCTCTTCGGAAACACCGAACTTGGATCTCAGCATCTGCTTGGCCTGGCTCGCCAGAGCGTCGCACATGTCGCTCATCTTTCGGAGACACTGAGTTTGCAGCCATGTCCGTTCGCGGCGTAGCCGAACCTGCCGGCGATATTGATCCCGGCGTTCCTCGATGCTGTGGATCGCATCCCGCGTGGTGCCATAATTGGTCGATTTATGCCCTGACTGAGCGCGTGGGTCAGGCCGGTCCATGGCCATGTACTCAATCTCCTCCTGCGTCACGTCGTAGTGTTGGAGCAGGAGCAGCCGCAGCATGATACGGCCTTGGATCGGCAGGGAGGCGATGACTGACTCGATCTGTTCTTGGGTGAGCAGCGAGGGCATCTGGATTAGGGGGATTATATGGTCGGCTTGGCCTTAAGCAGACCCGGCCTGCTGTTGTTCGAAGTAGAGGGCGACATATTCACGGATCTGCTGGACCGTCCCGCTGATGAACAGCTCGCGAGGCACTTCGACTCGGACAAGTTTCTGGGGGTCCACGCCGCGTTCCACTGCGTATTCTTCGTCAATGTATAAACTCACGGACCCGTCGGGGAAGCGAATCGCATAGACTGCGTTGTTGTCGGCCATGGCCGGACGTCCTCCCTGCTCCAGGCAGGCAAATTAATTATCTCTGTAACATACGCCAGGTTTGGGTGTCAAAGTCTCAAGCCTGCCTCGGATGTGGCTCCGATGGGAGGAAACAGTCCCGCCGCCAGAGCACATAAGCGGTGAAGGCCATGAGGCTGATCAGAAAGACTGTGCGGACTCGTCCATAGCCGAAGCAGGCGAAGTTGGCCACAGCATTGATCAGGCCGAAACTCGCATAGGCCAGATAGAGCAGCAACGACCAGCGGCGGAGATGCAAGAATCCGACGCCGATGAAGGTATGGATCGTCGGCGATTGGGCTTTGACAAGGACGCCCAGACTGCCGTCCGGTTTGGTACAGAAGACCGAGAGGGCATAGTCAGGCTGCTTGAGGATAATATAGAGATCCATGAGGGCACTCAGCAGGAAGAGCGCGCCGAGGTACCGCACATCATGCGCGCGTGTCCATACCTTGTGCCAGGTACGTCCCAGTCTCGCCATGTGTGGGGAGAGAGACAGGTAGGCGTCGTAGCTCTGGATCGCCCACCAGGGCAGAACGATCAGCATGAACATGAACACTTCCGCTCCTGAACCGGCGAGGTGGCCTGTAACCATGGCTAAGATGATCAGGATGAGCGTCGTGCCGAAGTACACTCCCGCTGTCGCCGGTTGTCCTTGTACTGCTTGACCGAGTCCGGGAAGGAGGGCCGACAGTGCGGCTGCCAGAGGGTTTGGGGTAGCTGAGAAGTGGGTGCGGAACATCATTAACCCGTCAGATGCCGGTGGCTGGGACTGTGAGAGGGCCCCGAGAGGTCGTCCCAAAATGCAACGGCCTTCGATCGCGTGACCGAAGGCCGTGCCTGAGCGTCAACTCCGCCGTCGCTCACCCGCCCAAGGTATCCAGCGATTCTTTCAAGCTTTTCCGGACGCAGGTGAAGATCGGTGTATCTCGCAGCGTGTAGCGGCTGCCTTCTGTTTCGCGCAAGGCCATCACCAGATCCAGGAAGTCCTCCGGCTTGTCGCTCTCGAATGCGACCACCCATTCCTGGTCGTCCAACCCGAACGAGTAGGTCGTGTTCAGCTTAACGGAGGGGAACCGATGACCGACTTCGATGTGTTCGTCCATCATGCCCTGCCGCGCCGCTTTGGTGAGCAGGAACCATTCCCGCGTTTTCAGGAATGGATAGACAAAGATGTACTTGCTTTTGCCTGGGATGATCGACAGGCGTTTGCTTTCCTGATTCTCGTGGGTGTGATGGTCCACATAGATCGAGCGTTTGGTCATCGAGAGGTAAGAATAAGGAGTCGTCACATACTTCCCAAGGCCGGACGTGAGAATCTTCGTGGTCATTTCCTGGAACAGCTCCAGTTCGTAGCTGATCCGCCAGAGCATCAGATCGCAATCCCCGCGGATGCCGACTGTGGTATAGGCGAGGACCATCACTTTCCCGCTGTAGTCCTCGACCGCACGCATAAACTCCTGCTTTCCGCGCGTGCGCTCATCGTCCGGGAGACGACGCCAAGCAGGATCGACCTTATAGAAAGCGAAATTCACATACTGGCGCTTGGGCGGCTGCTCAGGGCTAGACATACCGGTCCTCCATGAAACAAACTTCTTGAAAACGCGCAGCTAATGAGGAAGTTTTGTTTAGCATTTCGCTTTCAGTATTGTCAACAGACTGGATGTAGCCCAGCCCAGCGTTGACACGGCTGGAACGATCTGTTACTGGCTCTCGATCATGAAGAGGTTCCGTACCCTCGCCGGTCGGATGGTCACCGCTCTTGGTCCTGGCGCGCTGCTGGTCTGCATGCTATGCCCAGCCACGAGCCAGGCCATCGAAGTTCACCCGACTGCGACGCAGGTCCAGGCCGCGTTACAGCGGGGGAAGCAGGCGGCCGAGCAGCGGATTCCTCCCGATCAATTGTATGCCTGGTTTGGCGAGGACGGCGACTTGCACCCGCGAGGATTTTTGATGACCAAGCTTGGCGGGCTTGCGGTCATGGGGACGCACTTCTATCTCCGGGGCGCCACGCCGGACGAAGTCGAGATCGCGCAGATTCTCGACGGCAAGACGCTCTTGGTCGGTGTCATCCTCTATGGAGACCGTTCCACTTTCGCCATCGACAGTTATGCCTTGTTCGATCAGGGGGGTCGGACAATCAAGCCGGTGTCGGTGCGGTTTGACGGCCAGGCTGCGCGCAGTTCAGTGTGGCCGAAGTCGCCGGCCTACCGGGCCAAGGTGGTGGCGTCCTTCGCCTACGCGGATTTCGATCCGGTTGCCCGGACGACGTTCTCCGTTTTTCTGTCAGGAGGCGGGCAGGTGACATTCGACCTTGACTTTTCTCAAATCGAATGAGCAGAGCGAGCCGTCGCGAGAGGAAGTCGATGCGCGCTGCCGAAATCATCGCCATCGGGTCAGAACTCCTGATAGGAGGACGGCTCGATACCAACTCGCTCTTCCTGGCCGAACAGTTGGCGTCGATCGGGATTGTCGTACGCTTCAAGTCGGTCGTCGGGGACGACGAGCGGAACATCGTCGAGGCGATCAAGACCGCTGTGAGACGGGTCGACCTGATCGTCATGACCGGAGGCTTGGGTCCAACCGTGGACGATTGCACGAGGGAAGCGGTCGCTCGGGCTACCGGACACAGGCTCAGTCGCAGGAAAGCAGCGCTGGAGGGCATGACCGCGCGACTTGCTCAGTGGGGACGGACACCGAGCGCGGCGCAGGTGCGTCAGGCGATGATTCCGTCAGGCGCCACCGTCCTGGCCAATCCGGTCGGGTCTGCGCCGGGGTTCAGCCTGACGTGGGAGAAAACAGTGTTCGTGGCCTTACCGGGCGTTCCACAGGAAGCCGAGCAGATGTTTGCGCGAGAAGCCATGCCGATCTTGCTGGCGAAGGTTGCACAGGACAGGGGGCGGTCTCCGAGCCCCATTGAGCGACAGGTCTTTCACACGTTCGGTCTGCCGGAAGTGGATGTCGAGGCCAAGTTGAACGGGCTCATTCCAAAAGGAGTTCCGGTGGAATTGGGCTTGCTGGCGTCGCCCCTGGGTGTGCTGGTGTCGTTGACCACCAAGGGGACAGGTTCGCACGAGAGACGAACGGCAAAAGGACGAGAGAGGCGCCGGGATCTGCTGCAACCCTTGGCGGAAGAAGTTCGATCTCGATTAAGCCGCTGGCTCTTTGCTGAGGGGCACGACACGATGGAAGAAGTGGTCGGACGAGCCCTGGCCAAACGGGGCCTTACCGTGGCGGTTGCCGAATCCTGCACCGGCGGTTTGATCGGCCATCGTCTCACGCAGGTGCCTGGTTCCTCTGCTTATGTGGATCGAGTTGCAGTGTGTTACAGCAATCGCGCCAAGATAGAAATGTTGGGCGTGCCGGCAGAGTTGATTGCACGTTGCGGCGCCGTGAGCGGGGAAGTGGCGGCGGCAATGGCGCGCGGCATTCGCGAGCAAAGCAACGTCTCGGTGGGTCTCAGCATCACCGGCATTGCCGGGCCGGGCGGTGCGACCGAGACCAAGCCGGTCGGGCTGGTCTACGTTGGATTGGATAGCGGAGACGGAGAGCCAATCACGAAGGAATTCCGGTTTCATGGCGACCGCTCGATGATCAAGCAACGGTCGTCGCAAGCAGCATTAGACCTGCTCCGCCGGTGGCTGATCGGCGAGGGGGCAAAATGATCCGCGCCTTTCTGGCGGTTGAGCTGAACGAAGTCGTGCGGGGCGAGCTTGCCAAGCTGCAACGGGAGTTGAAGCAACGGCTCGATCGGGAGATCCAGCGAAAGGCGAGGGTCTCCTGGGTGCAGCCGGCATCGATCCATCTGACGCTCAAGTTCCTCGGCGACACCGACGAGCAACTGGTTGGAGCGCTACGCGACGCAGTTGAACAGGCGATTGGAAGTCATGAAGCTGTGAGCGTACCACTCCAAAGGCTCGGATCCTTTCCTCGTTCTCAAAGCCCTCGTGTTCTCTGGGTCGGACCGAGTGAGGAGTGGGAACGGGGAGATGGCGCGAAGCGGCTGGCCGAGCTGCATCAGTCAATCGAGCAGATCTGCGAAGGATTCGGCTTCGCCCGTGAGACGAAGCCATTCAACCCACATCTGACGTTGGTGCGGATCAAAGAAGGGGAGCGATCCGTTGGGCCGGCGCTGGCCAAAAGCGGCGTAGCGGATCGTCCGCTGACTTTGGGCTTGTTGGTGGTGGGGGCAGTCGCGCTGATGAAAAGTGAATTAAGACCGACCGGGCCGGTCTATACGAAGCTGTGGGAGGTACGGCTGAGGGAGTAAAGGTCCTCGCCGGCCAGCCAGCTTGCCCGTTGCTCCGTCCCTTCTCTTTCCTCCTCTTTCCTCATCACCTCCAGTCGCTATCACTCGAAAGGGTGAGCGAAATTCCCTCCCATGGGTGATTTCGCTTGCCGCTTGTAAGGGGCAGAATACACCATCTGACCTGGCGCCGCAGAAGTAAAGTTTCTGCAAAAGGCGACCATCATGCGCCCAAGCGTCCTTTTTCAGTCAAGCCGTTTAGCCCCATGTTCCAAGAAATCTAACGCAGTCGAACATCCTCACAATAAGACCGTTGATGGTGGCCAATCAAGAAACGGAGGTGATGGGCGACGTTAGGTCATGCGAATACCAATGTCTCTAGCAAGGAGGGACGAGCCATGCGGTACTTCAGTGTCATACTGGCAGCGGTTGGGGTACTTGCCTTTGCGACCACCGCAGGGGCGCAGTCGTTTCAGGACAAGGCGCAGGTGACGATCGGGGGGGCGGAGTCCGTGATCACCGGGTTTGTTACCAAGGTTGAGCCGGATGCCTACTGGGTGAGGAAGACCTCGGGTGATGAGATAAAGCTGGCAGTCACGGACGCAACCCATATGGTCTGTAAGACTCTTCCCGGAGCCAAGAAGGAGGGGAAAGTCGAGACTAAGCCGGGCACCGGCTTTCGGATTGGGGATTGTCCGTTTCACGTGGGAGAACCGGTGAAGGCTGAGATCTCGGATCTCGGATCGGTAACCTTCATGCGGTACCTTGAGGGGACGCCGACTTTAAAGACTGCGGAACTTGGACTGCCCCGAGAGTGGGAAGGGGGAGCCCTGGCCGTTCCCCAGGGGGCGCTCACTCTCAGCGAAGGCCCACAGGTTCCCGTGCGAACGACAGAGGGAAAAGCGTTTGGAGTTCTTGTGGCGAGTGTTCTGGATACCGACCTGGGAACTGCTTACGGCATTGTCGTCCGCAACGAAGACCAACATTATTTCCCCGTTCCTTGGGGCAAGATGAAGATGACCACTGCGGATGGCAAGCGTGTGGCCGTGATACAGGGCACCTCCGAGGAGATCGCGCTCATGTTCCCACCTCTCTATGAGAGCATGAACCGCATCTCGATGCCGGCCCTTCGGGAGTACTGGGAGAAAGAAGCCCGGCCCGAACCCACTCGGAAAAGAGAGGTTGATGTAGAAGTGGTGATGAAGGATAAGTCATTTCAGGTCATATCAGGACAGAGCGAGAGGGGGTTCTTGCTCGTGGCCGGCATGGAAGCCGACATTCGTCTTCGGAACGAAGACCTTGTGGCTCATGAGTTCGTATCCCCGCTGCTCTACAACGTGCCGTTCCGAATATCGGGCACGGCTACGCTTGTGAAGCTGTCGAAAGCCACCGGCGTTCGCATAGACCCCGGACAGACCGTCATATTGTCCTTCCAGGTCCCGGCAGACCTGAAGGAGTTTGACACTCTCTATGATGTTTTCTGGTGCAATGTCCATGGAAAGCAGCACGGAGACAAAATGCGTGGAGAGATCGTGATCGCCGAGACCAGGGGCGAGATTGGAGGAGGCTGAAACTGAGCATCTCCGGGTCGCCCGATGAGTCTCTCGGGTGACCAGGAGAGAATGGGCTTCGGCTGGGCGGACCGGCTGAAGCCCATTCTCTTTTGATTCGATGGTCGTGTTTCCCCAACTGTATGGGCTTGCGTGACAGACCGGCATCGAAGGGAAGAAAGGGACCGTATGATGGAGAGGGGGGTTCCCCATCCATTTCATGCCTGTGTCATTTCCGTGGCCCTTGCGGTTGTGTTGCTCGGCTCGGCCGGCCCTTCCGAGCTGACTCAGGTTGCTCCCCCCGACCCCACTCAGGCTGCCGAGTTTGAGTATGAACCCGACGTGATCCTCGTCATGAAGGATCAGACTTTCCACGTCGTCAAGGGGGCAGCTATGAAGGGAGAGCCGCAGCGCCCGAGCTTCTCACTGGTCGCCGGGGGGGACGCCGTCATCCTGCTCCGCAACGAAGACCGTGTCGCACATGAGTTCGTTTCCCCTTTGTTCCATCGGGTCGAATTCCAGTTCTCCGGCAAAGCGACCATAGTCTATACCCATACGGCTACCGGGGTGCGCATTGATCCAGGGGAGAGCGTGATTCTCCGCTTTGAACTCCCGGAGCGTTCGTCTGAGTTGTTCTCTTTCTGGTGTAACGTCCATGGGAAACTCCATGGCGATCCCATGCGAGGTGAGATCTTTGTTCTGGAGCCCACCAAAGAGATCTCTCACTGACTCGGCAGAGAGCCCCATGACGCTCTGGGCCAAACTGGCCCTCTCGTTTGCGGTCGTCATATTAGGGGGGGCGTTGGGGACGTTTCTCGTCCTTCATCACGCCAAAGCCACGGAGAGTGACAGTGTCCCCCATGTACACGACGGCGCCCATCCTTTATCAAAAACGCCGGCCGTCGAGGTCGAAATCATCATCCGGGATGGGCGGTACCAGGTTCTCAAGGGAGAACAGCCGTACGCCTCCGGCGTATCGCTTGTCGCCGGTGCGGACACGGTTCTCATTCTGCGGAATGGGGATACTACCCCTCATGAGTTCATTTCTCCCCTCTTCATACGGACCGACATCCATTTCGCGGGACGGGCGACCGGGATCTTCAGGAAGGAAGCGGCCGGGTTTCGCCTAAATCCCGGGGACATCCTGACCTTGCGGTTCACGGCGCCTTTCTCCGACTTCCGGACCATGTACGATCTCATCTGGTGTAGTCAGCATGGGGAGCAACGTCCAGAGGGGAAGGAACTGCTGATTCTGGTAACCAAGGAGACGCAGCCCCGCTCGTAGCGGGGCTGCGTGGCCTGCAAGGAGGATTGCCATGCGCACGACGAGGAAGGAATTTCTTATCTTCGTTGGTTTCTGCGCGCTCACGCTGGGGGGCGTGGCACGGGATCTCGCGTATTCCGGGGAGCAGGCCGGGATTCCTCCTGAGGTGGTGGCCGAATACATCCATGCAGTCGTTCAGTCGGATCGAACCCTGTATGCAACCCACGTGGTGGAGCGGATGCAGGACCTCGGCATCGTTGGAGCTACAGAACAGTGGAAGAAACGGGGGGCCTTGCCGCTACCGGCGCAAATGATCCTCATGGCGGGACGCGATATTGAAGGACAGGGCATGGGTCTGCGCATCCGGCTGATCAGTCTGTGGCCGATTAACAAGGAGAACGGCCCAGCCGATGGTTTTGAGCAGGCCGGGTTAGAGGCGGTGGCAAAGGAACCTGGTAAGCCTTATACCGGCATCATTACCCAGGGGGACAAGCGCTTCTTCAAAGCCATTTACGCGGATCGGGCCGTCACGAGAGCTTGTGTTGAGTGTCACAATGGCCACGTCTTCAGCCCAAAGCGGGATTACAAGCTCTATGAGGTTATGGGTGGGATCGCCATCTCATTCCCCTCACCATGAGCGGGCGTCGCGGAACGCGATCCGAGTAGAGGCGTGCAGGCACTCATGCAGTGATTTTGTCGCTCGCTGAGCCGACATAGACCTGAGAAAGGAGAGGGCATCATGTTCAGAAAAGTCTTCATATGGGGAGCGGTGGCATCCTGCATCACAGTGCTGGGATACATAGGGATTTCATTAGGGGCAAAGGACTCCAATACTCAGGCTTGTGCTCAGACTGGGATTCCCGCGGAAAAAGTGGCCGACTACCTGCATGCCGTGATCCAGGCTGATCGGACCTTCTATACGACCGATGTCGTGGAGAGGATGCAGGTGAAGGGTGTTGTGGTCGCTTCGGAAAATTGGCGGGAAGCCAAAACATTGCCGCTTCCAGCCCAATTTTTGAATGAGTCATCCCGGGTGGCTGGCACGACACAAGCCGGGCTTGCCTATCGGCTTATCAGCCTCTGGCCGATCAACAAACGCAATGGGCCGAAGACCGAGTTCGAGCAAAAAGGGCTCTGGGAAACCCTGCAGAATCCTGATCGTCCCTATACCGAAGTGGTCATGATCGGGCGGGATCCCTACTTGCAGGCAATCTATGCCGACAGAGCCGTTGCTCAGGCCTGCATCGGGTGTCACAACGCCCACCCGGACAGTCCGAAGCAGAACTTCAAGCAGAATGACGTGATGGGTGGGATTCTGATCACCATTCCGCTTGCCCCTCGCCTCTAGCCCGCATTATTCATGAGCGCTTCTGCTGCAATCGCGCACTCGCCTGCCTGTGCCGGGCACGGCAGACAGGTGCCCATCTCGCGACGCGACTGCGCCTGCCTGTGCCTGCCCGCAGCCATGCAGGCGGGCGGACACGCAGACAGGCGATTTCGCGACAAACCGTCATGAACAATGCGCGTGAACCTTTCATCCAAAGGTGGGCTAGGTTTGCGGGGGGAAGTTCGGTATAATCCCCCGATTCCGATCCAAGAGAAGGAGTGATACATGGCTGAAAAGGATGACAAGAAGCGCGCGTTAGACCTTGCCCTGTCCCAAATCGAGAAGCAATATGGGAAGGGCGCGGTGATGAAACTCGGGACGGCGGAGGCGCCTGCCGATGTACCGGCGATTTCGACCGGTTCTCTAGGGCTCGATATTGCTCTGGGAGTGGGCGGTTTCCCGCGAGGGCGAGTCGTTGAGATCTTCGGGCCGGAGGCGTCCGGCAAGACAACGCTGACTCTCCATGCGATTGCAGAAGCGCAGAAAGCGGGAGGCATTGCGGCCTTCATCGATGCCGAGCATGCGTTGGATCTGACCTATGCCGGGAAGCTGGGGGTTCAGACCGACGACTTGCTCGTGTCCCAACCGGATACGGGCGAGCAGGCGCTGGAAATTGCCGAAACCCTTGTTCGGAGCGGAGCGATCGATGTGATCGTGGTCGACTCGGTCGCGGCCTTGGTGCCGAGGGCAGAAATCGAAGGCGAGATGGGCGACGCCCATATGGGGCTGCAAGCGAGGCTTATGTCGCAGGCCCTACGCAAATTGACGGCGGCGATTTCGAAATCACAGACGACGGTGATTTTCATCAACCAGATTCGAATGAAGCTAGGGGTCATGTTCGGAAATCCCGAAACGACGACCGGAGGCAACGCGCTCAAGTTTTACTCGTCGGTGCGGCTTGATATCCGGCGTATCGAATCGATCAAGGAAGGCCAGGAGGTGACAGGGAGCCGCGTACGGGTCAAGGTCGTCAAAAACAAGATGGCTCCCCCCTTCAAGCAGGCAGAGTTCGATGTAATGTTTGCGGAAGGCATTTCAAAGACCGGCGAGCTGGTCGATTTGGGTGTCGAGAAGAAGGTCTTGGAAAAGTCCGGTGCCTGGTACTCTTATAAAGGAGAGCGGCTCGGTCAGGGCCGTGACGCGGTCAGGGACTATCTCAAGAATAATGCGGTCGTCGCAAAAGAAATTGAAGCGAAGCTACGCGAGTTGGCTGGTGTCCCTGTGCGGGCGGTGGAGAAGCGGGCGGAAACCAAAGAAGAGAAACGCCTTGAGCTGCGTGGTGAGGAGAAACGGAGTCACGCCGGGCGATCCGGTTCTTGACGGGACGAGGGGCCGCTGGTTTGAAGCTTGAGGCGGCGGATTTCGGACAGGAGTGAATCGCGAGCAGCAAGACGCTCCAAGTGCGGTGTATTTGAAGCTGGCAATCCGGTACCTGGCTCGTCGGGATCGGACAAGAGTGCAGGTTGCCCGGCATCTCCAGTCGAAAGGAGCAAGCTCGGCGCAGCGACGAGCGGTCGTCACACAACTGGTTCAGCTTGGCTACCTGAACGACGAGGCATTCGCGGCGCGCTGGGCTGATGCGAGGCTTTCGCGCAAGCCGGTCGGCCGTGCCAGACTCAAAGCGGAACTTGATGCGCAAGGGGTTGCGGAACAAATCGTCGAGCGTGTTCTGGAAACAGCCTATCGCAGGAGCGGCGAACGAGCATTGGCCGAGCAGGTGGTTCGGCATGAGCAGGCGGTTCGCCCTGCGGTGAACCGCCGTCGTCTAGTCCGCCTGCTGCAGCAGCGTGGATTTGACGATGAGACGATCCGGGCGACCCTGAAGCTTGAGACAGACGATGGAGTGTAACGGATCATGAGTCATACGGCAGAGGGTCTTCGCAATGCCTTCATCCGCTACTTCGAGGAGCAAGGGCACCGGGCTGTGCCGAGTGCGCCGCTGATTCCCCAGGCAGATCCCACGCTGCTCTTCACGAACGCCGGCATGAACCAGTTCAAGCGGGTGTTCCTCGGTGAGGAGACCCGTCCGTATCGCCGTGCCGTCAGCGTCCAGAAGTGTCTCCGGGCCGGGGGGAAGCATAACGATCTGGAGAATGTCGGGTATACGCGACGGCACCATACGTTTTTCGAAATGCTGGGCAACTTTTCGTTCGGCGATTACTTCAAGGAGGACGCCGTCCGGTTCGGGTGGGAGTTCCTCACCCGGACGGTCGGTCTGGCCAAGGAGCGGATGTGGGTGACGGTGTTCCGGGACGACGATGAAGCCTATCGTCTGTGGGAGCGGATCGGGGTGCCGTCTGCGCGGATCATGCGTTGTGGCGAAAAAGACAACTTCTGGCAGATGGCCGACACGGGCCCCTGCGGGCCTTGCTCGGAAATTCATTTCGATCAGGGTCCCTCTGTCCCCGGCGACGATGTGCCGAACGGTGAGGGTGACCGGGTCATCGAAATCTGGAATCTCGTCTTCATGCAATACAACCGCGATGCCTCCGGCACGTTGCATCCGTTGCCGAAGCCCAGTATCGACACAGGGATGGGACTCGAACGTCTCGCGGCGGTCGCACAAGGCAAGTCCAGTAACTACGACAGCGATCTCTTTACACCGCTGCTCGGCGCGATAGGGACTCGGGCGGGATACGGATATGGCGAGAAGGATGCGGCAGATCGTTCGATGCGGGTGGTGGCGGATCATCTTCGCGCCATCACGTTCCTGATGGCGGATGGCGTTCTGCCGTCGAACGAAGGGCGCGGCTATGTGTTGCGGCGCATCCTGCGGCGTGCCGCCAGACACGGGCGCTTGTTAGGCATCGTCGAGCCATTTCTGCACGAGCTGACGGGTGTCGTAGTGAAGCAGATGGGGTCCGCCTATCCTGAGCTCCGCAGCGCGGCCGGCACGATCGGCGAGGCTACGCGGGGAGAGGAAGAGCGGTTCATTGCCACGCTCGATCAGGGGCTGCCGATACTGAACGAGATGCTGACCAAAGCGCGCGGGGCCGGACAAACCACGTTGCCGGGCACGGATGTCTTCAAGCTGTACGATACGTATGGATTCCCGCTCGATCTCATTGCCGAGGCCTGCCGCGAACAGGGGATGAGGCTGGATGAAGCCGGATTCGATCATGCCATCGAAGAACAGCGGACGCGTGCCAGGAAGACGGCAGGATTTGAAGTGGAAGCTGCGAGACCGGTGGTGGCTGAGCTGGCCGGGCGAGTGGGCGCCACGAAATTTGTCGGCTACGAGCGGTTGGACGCGGAGAGCATCGTGCAAGCCATCCTCAAAGGCGAGCGGCTGGTAAAGGAAGCGGTCGAAGGTGACGAGATTGAACTGGTGCTGGATGTTACACCGTTCTATGCGGAGGGCGGTGGGCAGGTCGGTGACCAAGGGGTGTTGAGCGGTCCGGAAGGACGGGTCGAGATCGAGGAGACCACGCGTCCGGCGCCGACCGTGATTCTGCATAAAGGAACGGTGCGTGCGGGTCGGATTCACGAAGGCGAACGTCTTCGGATGAGCGTCAACCCAACGACGCGGCATGACGCGGCGCGCAATCATACGGCAACGCATTTGGTCCATGCCGCGTTACGCGAGTTGCTGGGTCCTCATGTAAAACAGTACGGCTCGCTGGTGGCGCCCAATCGGCTCCGCTTCGATTTCGCTCATTTCCGGCCCCTGTCGTCGCGAGACATCGATGAAATCGAAACCGTCGTGAACGAGCAGGTTCGACGAAACGAATCCGTCCGTACCGAGGTCATGGGTGTACAGGACGCGGTGGCCGGCGGGGCCTTGGCCTTCTTCGGCGATAAGTACGGCGATCAGGTTCGTGTGGTGAGCATCGAGTCTTTCAGCAAGGAGCTGTGTGGTGGGACGCATTGCCGGCATACCGGCGAGATCGGAGTGTTTCGCATCGTGTCCGAGACGGGTGTGGCAGCCGGCGTGCGGCGTATCGAGGCGCAGACCGGAAGCGGCGCGTTGGCCCACATGAAACGGCTCGATGCGGATATCCGCGAGCTGTCCGAGCTTTTGAAGGTGGGTCCGGCCGAACTGCTTCCTAAGACCCGCAAGCTTGTGACACAGCTCAAAGACAAAGAACGGGAGCTCGATGAGTTGAAGCTCCGTATGGCGAGCGGGTCTGCTGTCGAGTCGCAAACCAGGACAGTCCAGGGTGTGAAGGTGCATGCGCAGCGTACCGATGGCCTGGATGTCGCCGGCATGCGGACGTTGGCGGATCAATTGCGGGATAAGATGAAGAGCGGGGTGATTGCTTTGGGCGCCGCCAACGAGGGCAAAGTCATGTTGCTGGTGGTTGTGACCAAAGACCTGGTACCTCGACTCAAAGCCGGTGAGCTGATCAAGGACATGGCGGCGGAAGTTGGAGGGACGGGCGGAGGACGCCCCGAGATGGCGCAGGCGGGAGGCAAGAACCCTGAGCGACTCGGAGCGGCGCTGGAAAAGGTTTTTGGACTGGTCGAATCGGCGTTGCAGCGGTAAACTGATGTCGAAATCACGCATTCTGGCGCTGGATTATGGAACGAAACGCATCGGTGTGGCCGTCAGCGATGAGTTGGGTTGGACGGCTCAGCCGCTTGAAACGTACGAGCGGAGGACGATCGAAAAAGACCTGGCCCATATTCGGGAACTGGTGCGGGTCCATGAAGCGGATCGGGTCGTTCTCGGTCTCCCGTTGCGGCTCAACGGGGCGATAGGGCCTGCGGCGCAGGCGGCCTGTGAGTTCGCCGATCGATTGGAGCGGGCGTTGTCTGTTCCGGTAGTGACGTGGGATGAGCGAATGACGACCAAGGCGGCTGAGGAAATGCTCATCGCCGCCGATGTCAGCCGCAAGAAGCGCAAGGGCATCGTCGATCGAGTCGCGGCGGCGATCCTGCTGCGAAGCTACCTGGAGAATCTCACGAACGCCGGCGTGCCATCCGATGCAGATGCCCCGCGCGACATAACCGACGCATTCTCGATGGCGCCGCATGAGGGTGCCCGCGCAGATGACGAAGACCACACGACTGGTACTATGGCTCCTCCCGATTGTGGTGGTGATTGCCACGGCGGCCGCGTATCAGATGATACGCTGGGCTGAAAGCCCGGTTGTTACAGAAGCCGAGAAGCTTCCTTCCAAGGTTGTCATCATCCCCGAAGGCTCGACCTTCCAGCAGGTGGCCTCGCTCCTGGCTCGGGAGCAGCTCATCAAGAGCCGATCCGCATTTCTGATGCTCGGCAGGGCCAACGAAGCCGACCGCAAGATCCATCCCGGCGAGTACGAGTTCAACGCGGCGATGCTTCCGATCGATATCCTCAATAAGCTGCTGGGGGGGAAGGTTGTGCTGCACCAAGTGACGGTGCCGGAGGGATTCACTATGGGACAGATGGCGGACGTCCTGGGCCAGCTCGACATTACGGATCCGGCTGAATTCATGCAGTTGGTGAAGGACCAGGCCTTTGTTCGTTCCCTTGGAGTCCAGGCTGAGACGCTCGAAGGCTATTTGTTTCCCGACACGTATCGATTTGCCCGCGCGACCAAGGCAAAAGATGTGATTCAGACGATGGTCGGCAACCTCTGGAAGGTCTTGACACCGGATCTGCGCGAGCGTGCGAGGCAGCTCAACCTGTCGATCCATGAAGTGCTGACCCTTGCTTCCGTCGTCGAAAAGGAAACCAGCGTCGGAGAGGAGCGGCAGTTGATCTCGGCGGTATTTCATAATCGGTTGAAACGGCGCATCCCGCTGCAAAGCGATCCGACGGTGATTTATGGCTTGCCGTCCTTCAACGGCAACCTGCGAAAAAAGGATCTCGCGAGCCCGAGTCCGTATAATACCTACCGCACTCGCGGATTGCCGCCGGGACCGATTGCGAGTCCCGGCGCCCAATCCATTCGGGCAGCCCTGTACCCTGCACCGACTCCTTACCTGTATTTCGTCTCGCGGAATGACGGCACCCACCAGTTTTCCGCGACCTTGGTCGAACACAACCTCGCAGTTGAGAAGTATCAGCGCCGCCCGTTTCGGAAATCCGGATTGAAGAACGTGACGGCGAGCGGCGCCTAACGCCTAACAGTTGCTCATCAACCCGACAACGACCACGGAGTTTCCTCCCATGACCATGAGGACCATGCCTTCCACTCTCGCGCCCTTGCTCGACCATACGATTTTGCGTCCCGAAGCCACCAAGGCGGATGTCCTGCGTCTTTGTCGGGAAGCCGATCAATACGGGTTCACCGTCATTTTTGTGCCGCCCTGTTATGTCAATGAGGCGGTGGCAGCGGTAACCGGCACGGCAATTCAGGTCGGCATTCCGATCGGATTTCCCCTGGGCGGGCACACGACGAAAAACAAGGTGGCCGAAGCAGTCGAGGCAGTAGCGCGAGGTGCAACGGTCCTCGACATGGTCATCAATATCAGCCGACTCAAATCGGGCGATTATGATCTGGTACGCGCGGACATGGCGGAGGTGGTCAACGCCACGCCGGGGGTCGAACACAAAGTCATCTTGGAGACCTGCTATCTTACGCGGGAGGAAAAGATCACCGCTTGTCGTCTGGCCGTGGAGGCGGGGATGGACTATGTGAAGACCTCTACCGGATTCGGCGCTGCCGGAGCGGCGGTGGAAGATGTTCGATTAATGAAGGAGGCGGTAGCCGGCCGCGCGAAGGTGAAGGCCTCCGGCGGAATCCGTGACCTGAAGACGACGCTGGCGATGTTGGAGGCCGGTGCGGATCGAATCGGCACGAGTGCAAGCGTGAACATTATGGAAGAGTGGCGGAAAACGAAAAGCTAACCCTGCGCTTCTCACCGTATCTTACCTGCCTGAAAGCCGCGACTGCAGCAGAAGCACCCATGAATAGACCGTGCATAGGTGCATGTCGGGTTCTGGTTTTGGCTGACAGTATACTTGACAATATGTATAGTAACCTGATAGGTCATGTCGGTCATGAGCGAAAACAACAGGGCCGAACCTTCCGGCAATATCGAGAACCGGCTTCGTTCCTTGCGGATGGGGAAAGGATTGTCGCAGGGAGCGCTGGCAGGAACGGCGGGAATAACCAGGCAAGCGGTGTGCGCCATCGAGGCTAATCAATATCTTCCCACGACCGCTGTTGCGCTCCGTCTGGCCGGCGCGCTTGATTGCCGGGTCGAGGATCTCTTCAGTCTCATCGCGAGCGGAGAAGTCATCGAAGGCGATCTTGTCATGTCGAGGCCGATCAGTCGAACCGACTTGGCGCGGACACGTGTGAAGGTGGTTAAGGTTGGAGAGCGCGTGGTGGTCCGACCGGTGGCCAACTTGGGTGATGTGCTCAACTATACGGTTCCGGCAGATGGGCTGATCATCGGGCCGGCCGTTGCCTCGGGTCGAATCGGCAAGTCGGCGAATCGTGTTCGCATCCAGCTTCTGAGAGATCGTCGAGTCATTGAGCAGGAAATTGCTGTGGCCGGCTGCGACCCGGCCATTTTCTTGGCGGGAGAGTACCTTCGGCGGCGGCAGGATAAGAGCACGCTGGTCGGATGGACGTTAGGCAGCATGGCGGCGCTTGAGGCGTTGAAACGAAACGAGGTCCATGTTGCGGGCCTCCATGTCGTGGATCCCAAGTCTGGCGAGTCCAACCTGCCGTATCTCAGAAAGCACCTCCAGCGAGACGGATTCATGGTAGTGACGTTCGCAACGTGGGAAGAAGGTTTTCTGGTCCGTCCCGGGAATCCCAAGTCCATCCGTACCGCTGCCGATCTGGCTGAGCCCACGGTGACTCTTGTCAATCGGGAAGAAGGGGCGGGAGCCCGGTTGTTGCTCGATCAGCGATTGCGACTTGCGGGAATCGATCCGATACAGGTGCGGGGATATGACACGATCGTGCCCTCGCACTTCGAAGTGGCGCGGGCCGTTGCGGGACATCAGGCGGATGTGGGGATCGGCATCCGGTCTGCGGCGAAACTTTTTGGTCTTGAGTTCGTGCCTCTCCAGGCCGCTCGCTACGATCTGGTCGTTCCCAAAGCCTATCTGAAGTCCCATCCCACACTCGCCAATCTCTTCGACACGATTGTCAGCCGCCCGTTTCGGAACGAAATCGAAGCGCTGGGCGGATATGACACAACGAACACGGGCACCGTTCACTCCTTAGCATGATTATCTTGGCGTTCATGCAGAAGCGGTGCTTTTGGCTTGTTCTCGTCTTGTCCCTGTCCACGACGAACCCTTCAGAAGCCTCTGCGGAGTCGTTTGTCATTGCGGCGTCTCCCTCCGTGCGAGTGCCGCTTGAGGCGCTTGCGCGTGCGTTCGAAACGGCGCATGCGGACGTCCGTGTCTACCTCTCATACGAACGAGGGCTCGATCTGAGACGGACCATTGCTCAATTGGAAAACGAAGGGTTGAAGGTCGCCGAGCATGGCCCTGTGCATCTCGTTGCGCCCGGCGGTGACGAGTTGCTCACGAGGCTCGCACAGAAACAATATGTGTTGCCCGAAACCAGAACCGTCTATGCCACGATCCCGCTTGTCATGGTCGTTCCGGAATCGCTCATAGAGGCGCCGGCGTCGTTCGAGTCGATCGCGCAGGATCCTCGTTGGCGCGTGGCGGTGGCCGATCCTGCGATCACCCCGTTAGGACAGGAGACGGCGGTATGTCTGGAATCGATGGGGATCGCACGAACCTTGGCCAGCCGGCTTGATGTGGCCGTGGATGCGCGTGGGGTCTTGGATCATGTTCTGAGAGGTGAGGCCGACGTGGGCATCCTGTTCGGGCCCGATGCAGTGCAGGAACAGGAACGTGTTCGCGTCGTCGCCGTTGCGCCGGCAGGACACCATCGGCCACGAATCTATGCGATGGCCATGGAGCGCAGTTGCCCGAATCGAACGCTTTGCACCGAATTTCTTTCCTTTGCGCGTACGCCGACGGCGCAAGATCTGTTGAGACGTTTGGGGTATGGCCTTTTCAGCTTTTCCGAACATGAATAATGCCATCCGACGACTAGGCCTGGTGTGGGTGGGACTTGCTACGGTTGCTGTCGGCTGCGCACGGCTGCCGTACACCACGACCGTGATCGAGGATAGCGAGCGGGTCTCGGTGGTGTTCCAGCACGAAGTGGAACCGGCAGGATATTCCCATCCTGTTCATGTGACTACCGCAGAAGTGACGGCCATCCTTCGAGGGTTCTCGCTTCGCCATCAGAAGACGCTGCCGCTCCGCTGGTATGCCGAGGAAGAGCCACCCCGGCTTCTGTTTCGTGAGGATGAGATTCACCTGTTGGCTCCACATCTCAGTCAGGCCTTTCAACGGGTTGGCCCGGATGAGCGGATCAGGTTCGAGGTGCGCGCGCCCGGGTTGAATCCTGCTGCAAGTCGGGATGTGACGGCTGGGTGGGTCGCGATCCGGGAGCCGTTTCTCTATGTGACGATCGAGCAGTTCCATGCCCAGATCCCCATTCGGAAGTCCGACCAATATGATTACAACTATCCGACGCCGCCGCCGTTGCCGGGGTCGTATCTCCTCTACTTCGAGCCAGGACGATTCTGGATGGTCGACCGGTCTGGAACAACCAGGGGGTTGGACTACCGTGGGTTTCTCAAGTCCGCGATCGTGCCCACGCGAGAGCCGTCACGATGAGCGCACGTTCCCGTGTAGATGCCAAGCCACGAGGCAAGCACTGGTGGCTTGCTGGTGTCGTTGCAGCCATCTGCATAAACGGCATCGGCGCTTCTGTAGTCTGGTCGGCGGAGTCTGGACGCTTGGTCGAGAAAGACGGGAAGTACGTGTTTGTCGAGAGCATGGACCCGGCGACGAAGCTCTTGCTCGAACGGGCCGTAAAACAGGGGACGATCACACAGGACGAATATGATCGCGTCGTTCAGGAGTCTGAAGCGAGGACTTATGCGCTGCAACCCAGTTACAGGCTCTGGTACGACCGCGGGTTCAATATTTCCCTGAACGATAACGCATTCCTGCTCAAAATTCGTGCGCGTTTCATGGGACGCATGACGTCCCGGTGGCGGAACGATGCGTGGCGCAATCCAGGCGATGCGAAGAACTTCCCGGAACTGCTCGGTGTGTTCGGTGATTACCGTGCCAACCGGTCGGAAGGGGAGTCCACACAATTCAATCTACGCCGCGCGCGATTGTATTTCATGGGGCATCTGTTCAATCCTGATTTCAAATATTTCATCCAGCTCAGGGGTGAGACGGCAGAGAACGCGCAGGCGCCGGGGTCGCTGCAGCTCTTCGACTGGTTTTTCACCAGCACGCACGTACCCTGGGCCAATGTCCAATTTGGCCAATACAAAGTGTACTTCAATCGGGCGCAGATCAATTCCACCGCCTCGATGCAGTTTGCAGAACGGGCACTGGTGATGGATGCGTTTACGGCCAGCGGGCTCGACCGCCGGGACATCGGGCTCACGCTGATGAACGACGAAGAACTCTATCCGGTGAATTATTATTTCGGTGTGTTTAACGGGGCCGGACCCAACTTCAATCGGTTGGGGTCCTTCACGAGCGAGGAGCCGACACAAGATTGTCCGGGGGGGCAAACGGGCGGGAATCCTTTTCCGTCGCCCGCGAGCTGTCCGGCGAATCAGCGGAACATCAATTCCAACGTGCGCCTCGATATCAATAAGGTCATGTTTGCCGGCCGTCTCATGTGGAACATCATGGGGCGGCCCGGCTATGGAGAAGGCGACGTGGTCTATTCGGAGACTCCGCAGATGGCGGTCGGCGCCGGCTATTCCTACAACCCGAGCATCAATACCAGCTCCAATAATGCGTTCGTCGGCATCGATCTGGCGAATTTGAACTATCGTCGCCAGTTGGCGGCCTTCGGGAACGGTCGCCAGCTTGGGTGGGGAGTCGTGGACTACTCCACCTGGGCTGCGGACTACGTGTTCAAGTACCGTGGTTTTTCGTTCCAGACCGAGTACTATTTCAAGAACGTCACGCGCCATGACAAATCGGCCCCCTGTCTTCAAACCAACGCCGGAGTCTGTACGGCTTTCGCTCCGGGTCTGTTGGGAAATGCGCAGGGGTGGTACGCCCAATCGGGCTACTTCCTGCTTCCGCGGAGACTGGAACTGGCGGGACGCTATGCCTATTGGGACCCCGACACGAATGCCGCAGGCGATCTGGTGAAAGAAGTCAATGTGGCGCTGACGTACTATGTCAACGGTACCTACGATCAGACAATCACATTGCAGTTTACGAATCTGGCGATGGGGACCGGAGGCTACACCATCGGACGGAGTGAACCGCTGCCTGCCGTCAACGGCACCGTCCCGTCCGGCACCGTCCCGCTCGATGCGGCAGGAGGCACGCTACGCGAGAATGCGATCCGACTCCAGTATCAGATATTTTTCTGAGGTGCTTGCGATGAGATGGCTGGCTCGATGGCTGCCGGCGATGGCGCTCCTCGTCCTGAGCGTCGCGCCGGTCTCTGCGGGAGAGGTGGTCATTGCGGCGGCTTCCGATCTGAATTTTGCATTTAAGGAGTTGGTCGCGGCGTACGAACAGGCGACGGGCCACCATGTCAAACTGTCGCTCGGGTCGTCCGGGAATTTCTTTTCGCAGATTCAGAACGGCGCGCCGTTCGACCTCTACTTCTCAGCGGACATCCGATATCCGCAAAAGCTGGTCGAGAGCGGCCACGCCGTTCCGGACTCTCTGTCCTCCTATGCGATCGGGCGCATCGTGTTATGGGTTCCAGGACGGTCGGCATTGGCCCTTGATCAGCGGGGGATGGAAGTGTTGCGCGATCCGTCAATCAGGAAAATTTCCATCGCAAATCCGAAACACGCGCCGTACGGACGAGCGGCGGTTGCGGCGCTGGAACATTTCAACATCTACGATCGCGTGAAGGATAAGCTCGTGCTTGGTGAGAACATCTCACAGGCCGCCCAATTTATCGAATCCGGCGCGGCGGACATCGGAATCATCGCGCTTTCCCTTGCGCTCGCGCCACCTATGAAACAAGCCGGTCAGTATTGGGAGGTGCCGATCGACAGCTATCCGGTGCTGGAGCAAGGGGCGGTGCTGCTCAAGGCCGGCAAGAATCCTACGGGCGCAAAGGCGTTTCTCCGGTATCTCCAGGGGCCGGAGGGGCAGAGCGTCATGCGCCGTTACGGTTTCGTTCTTCCCGGCAGCGATGCAAGGCCATGACCGGCAAATGGCTGCCGCTTCTTCACGAGCGGCCGATGGCGACTGACGAATGACGGATATTCTATGAACTGGACGGCCATCTGGGTCACGCTCAAATTGGCGACTCTGACCGCTCTCATCCTCGTGGTCATCGGACTCCTCATCGCCTATTGGCTCAGTTTCTCCCGGCGGCACTGGAAATTCCTCGTCGAATCGGTCGTCGCGTTGCCGCTCGTGCTTCCGCCGACGGTGCTGGGTTTCTATATTCTGGTGGCCATCGGTCCGCAAACTCCCATCGGCCGTTTGTATGTCGATATCGTCGGTCATCCGTTACCGTTCACGTTTGAAGGGTTGCTGTTGGCGTCTGTCCTGTACAGCCTGCCGTTTGCCGTCCAACCCTTTGCGACCGCCTTCGACCAAGTTGACCGTCGCTTGATTGAAGCAGCCTGGACATTAGGTGTCTCTCGGGCGAAGACCTTTTTCAAGCTCATCCTGCCTCTTTCCAAAGCCGGAGTCGTGACGGGATTTGTGCTCAGCTTTGCCCACACGTTGGGGGAGTTCGGCGTTGTGTTGATGGTCGGCGGCAATATTGAGGGGGAGACGCGAACCGTCTCCATCGATATTTACGACGAGGTGCAGGCGCTCAATTATGCCGGCGCAGCGAAGACGGCCCTGTTCCTGTTGGCCGTGTCGTACGGGGTGCTCCTGATCGTCTATGCGGTGAATCGGAAGGTGTGGTCGGTATGGCCGCAGAGATGATCGTCGAAATCAGCAAGACCTTTCCCGGTCGGATGACGATCGAGGTGCAGTTGACCCTGTCGCTGGAGCCGCCCAGCGTCTTGATTGTCTTCGGGCCGTCGGGGTCCGGCAAGACGACGCTCCTTCGCTGCTTGGCAGGGTTGGAGTGGCCGGAGCAAGGCAGGATCCGGTTCGGAGCCCAGACGTGGCTTGAGACAGCCGCAGGAACTCGGATGTCGCCGCAGGAGCGGAGGCTGGGCTATATGTCTCAAGACTACGCGCTGTTTCCGACTCATTCGGTAGCCGGCAATATAGAGTTCGGCTTGAGTGAGTTATCGGCCCATGAGCGGCAACGACGTGTTGCAGACGCAATGGAGCTTCTTCAGCTTCGCGGGTTGGAGCGCGCAAGGCCGGCGCAGTTGTCTGGCGGGCAGCAACAGCGCGTGGCCCTTGCCAGAGCGATTGCGAGGCGGCCGCGGTTGTTATTGCTGGATGAACCGCTCTCCGCGCTGGATGTGCCGACCAGGTCTCGCTTGTGCGGGGAACTCAGGCTGTTGCTCAAGCAACTCGCACTTCCTTGTGTTGTGGTCACGCATGACTGGGCTGAAGCCCTGACCCTCGGCGATCAGGTCGCTGTGATGAACGAGGGGCGAGTTCTGCAGGTGGGAACACCGAAAGATGTCTTTAGCCGTCCCTGTGATGCGCAGGTGGCTCGTATTGTGGGCGTCGAGACTGTGGTGCAGGGGTTGATCGTGAGCACTCGTGAGGGGCTGGCAACAGTTCAGGTGAACGGTATCAATGTGGTGGCGCTGGGTTCAGAAGACGTGGGACCGGAGGTATTTGTTTGCATCAGAGCGGAAGATGTGGTCTTAGAGAAAGTCGGCAGCGCCACGACGAGCGCTCGGAACCATCTGGCGGGGAACGTACGAGAGATTAATTTGGTAGGCGCGTTGGCGTGGGTCGGAATCGATTGTGGGTTTCCATTGAGAGCCACGGTTACGCGGTCGGCTTTGGAAGAACTTCATCTGGCGCCGGGAGCGCCTCTGGTAGCTGCGATCAAGGCAGGGGCTGTACACCTCGTCGCGCGGCGTGAGATGGGGTAGAGCCTTTGGGTTCAACCGATGGGCAAACCGGCTTCATTTCAGCGGCATAGTACTCTCCCCAACTTCTGTGGATAATCCTGTTTATAAATCGGTTGAACTGCATTTTGGCGAGGCCAGAAAGCAGGACGCTGACGACGTTGCCTATTTCTTGAGCATTGACGAAGCGGTGTTCTCATGCCCCAAGATATTGTGGGAGTTTCATGAAATGTATGGGTTTGCATGCAAGGCCAGATTAGAGGAGAAAATATTGTTCGCGGGGCACCGGGAAATGAGTTAAAAGCGGCCGATGCCTCGTTAAGTTATTCACAAGTCAAACCACAACCGAGTCATTTTGGCACTGGCCATCGAGTTGCGATCCAGGTAATGTATTACAACGGCACACGGCGGATTCGACAACATTTCCGGAGGAGCTTGTGCCTGGACTGAGAGAGACTGCACGGTCTGCGCGGCGTTCAGCTTGGATTGATCTGTACCGGCTCGTGCTCATTGTCGGTCTCGAAAAACGCGTCCTCACTATTATTGTCTCCTACGCGGTGGCGATCGGCCTCTTCTCGCTCGTCGTCCCCCTGACCGTGCAGGAGCTCATCAACACCTTCGCCTTTGCGATTCAGCCGGTGATGATTCTGACGCTCGCCCTGATCATCTTGATCGGGCTCCTGTTCATCGGGTTTTTCCGCGTTTTCCAAACGAGCGCGATGGAAACGCTCTTTCAACGGTTGTACACCCGCATTGCCATTGCCATGACGGAACATCTTCCTCGGATCCGGGAAGAAGTATTTGTGCCGAGCCATGCCAATTACTTTGTCGAGGCCGAACTCTTACCACGCGCCGTGGTCGTGGTGTTAGTCGATGTCATCAACGTGACGATTTCCGGGACGACCGGCATGATGATCCTCGTCATGTATCACCCGTATTTTCTTATCTACAACTCCTTTCTGCTCATAGGATTTGCACTGGTGTTGACCGCATCCGGGCAAGGAGGAGTTCGCGCGACTCAGACCGTGTCCCGCCTCAACTACGATCTTATGACCTGGATGCAGGACCTCGCGCTGAATCGGTTGCATTTTAAGGCTACGCAGAGTGCGTCGCTCCTGATCAAGAAGACGGATTTTCTCGCACAGGCGTATCTGGCTGCTCGGAGAGACCGCTCCGGCATTCTGACCTGGCGCCAATACCGAAGCACGGTGATTTGGGAAGCGGTCTGTCACAGCGGGATGATCGGGCTTGGAGGATGGTTGCTGTCGATCGGCCAGATCACTCTCGGTCAATTCGTTGCGGCCGAAGTCATCGTCAGCACGTTGCTCCTAAATCTGGACACGGTCACGCGCCGTATGTACGCCATTACCTACATTCTCACATCGTTGCATGAGCTGGAAGGCGTGTTTTCTCTTCCCAAAGACGAAGTCGGGGCCGTGGCGTCGACAGCCCGTTTGCCCGATCCCACGATCCATGGCGTGCGGTTGACGTGCCGAGATGCGGCGTTCGCCTATGGCAACGCCCCGCCCCTCTTCGAGCAGTTCAATTTGGAAGTGGCGCCCGGCGAGAAGGTGGCGGTCATCTCCTCGACGAGCACCGGCAAGTCGACGCTGGCGCTGATGCTGGCCGGTCTCTATCGACCGACGGCAGGGGTCGTCCGTTACAATGACGTCGATCTCCGCGATGTGACCATGGACTATATCAACGCTGCGCGCGGATTGGTTCTGGACTCGCATCTTTCGCTGTTTGGAGGCACATTGGAAGAGAACATCTCGCTTGGACGGCCGTCCATCAGATTCGAGGATCTCCGCTGGGCCCTAAGATTTGTGGAACTGGAGGAGGAAGTCGACAGGATGCCCCTCGGCCTGGAAACCCCGGTCACGGCCGGGGGAAAGATGTTTACAAAAGGTCAAATCCTGCGCATTTTAGTGGCGCGCGCGATTGTGACGCGCCCGCCTCTTCTCATTTTCGACGGGACGTTGCACAACATGGAGCCAAATCTGAGACTGATCCTCTTACGGAGATTGTGCTCGAAGGACGAAGCGTGGTCCACAATCTTCATTTCGAATGACCCGGCGATCGGAGAATTAGTCGACCGCCGTGTTCTCTTGGGGTGACCGGATGTTCAGGCCTGTTCCAGAGGCTACGCTATTCCGCAAGGTCCCGTTTCGGCTGATTGCATCCGTTTTACTGCTCCTGGCGCTCGTCGTATTGGTGATTCTTCCCGAGGTGTTTCCAGCCTTGTGGCAGTCGCGCCGCGACCTGATCGTTGTGACCGTCCTCTTGTTCCTGGTCAGCGCGATCGGCATTGCCGCCGTGATTGCGTTCCTGCACTACAACAACGCCAGGCGAACCCTCGAAGAGGTCAAAGGGTTAGCGCGCAACATTCTGCAAAGTATTCCGACCGGAGTGCTCACGATTAACCGCAGCGGAGTCATCACGGCCGTCAATCCTACGGCTGAAACGGTTTTAAAACGGTCCTCAGGCGACCTATTGGGCAATCCCTACGAGTCCGTTTTCGCCGAGGGCGAGACGATCCGGGTGGTGCTCGATGGAGCGTTGCGGACCCACCAACACGTGAGTCAGAAGGACTTACCCTATGAAAGCCGTGATCGCATGACGCGCACCATCCGCGTCAGTACGGCTGAGTTGACCGGCGATGACGGCGACCGTGCCGGTGTGATTCTTCAGGCCCAAGATGTCACGGAATGGCTTGGGTTGGAGCAGCGAGTCCGCGTCGCCGAGAAACTGGCTGCCTTGCATACCTTGTCTGCCGGGGTGGCCCATGAGCTCCGAAATCCGCTGAGCGCCATGGACTTGAATCTGCACTTGCTGGAGGAGGAGCTGAAGGAAAAAGGTGCGGTGGCGCCGCAGGCTGCGCATTACCTGCACGTGCTAAACGCGGAATGCCGGCGGGTGTCCGTCATCCTCGATAATTTCATGAAATTCGCTCGTCCCGGAGCCGTCAGTCTTCATGAAGTCGACGTGCCTCAACTGATCGCGCACATTCTGGCGCTCATGCAGTTCGAAGCGGAGGAGAGAAAGATTCGGATCGAGCAGGCGGTGGAGGAGGGATTGCCGCCGGTCTTGGGCGACGAGACGCAAATCAGCCAGGTTCTGGTGAACGTTGTCGTCAATGCGTTTCATGCCATGTCGGACGGCGGCGTCTGCCGGATCGCAGCGGTCCAATGCAGGGCCGGCGGGAAACCGTGGGTAGAAATCTCCGTGAGAGATACGGGGATCGGGATCAAGCAAGAGAACCTTTCCCGGCTGTTTGAGCCCTTCTACACCACGAAACCCACGGGAAGCGGACTTGGTCTGGCCATTGCGTATCGGATCATCCAAGATCATGCCGGAACGATCCAAGTATCCAGCCTGCCGGGGAACGGCACCACGGTCGTGATGAAATTCCCGGTGGCGGTTGGCCGGCCTCAAACGGTTGTGGTGGCGCCATGACCCGGATCGCCGACATCCTCGTCGTGGACGACGAGGTCAATATTCGCAACGCCTTGGTGACGATGATCGAGAAGAAGGGCCACCATGTTTGCGGGGTGGGGAGTGGGGAAGAAGCTCTGGAGCGTCTCGAAGATGCCAAAGCGGACTTGGTGATTACCGATCTCAAGATGCCCGGCATCGGGGGCATGGCATTCCTTCGCCGTCTCAAGGACAGGTGGCCGGAGACGGAAGTCGTGGTGATGACCGCCTACGGATCCATTGATACGGCGGTCGAAGCGATGCGACTCGGTGCCTACGATTATCTCTCTAAGCCTATCGATCGCGAGCGATTCCCTGTCGTGATAGACAAGGCACTCGATCGGCACGCCCTAGCGACCGAAAACCAGCAGCTCCGAGACCGCCTCGAAACGCGGACGCGCTTCGAGCAGATGGTGGGCGAAAGCGACCCGATGCAGCATGTCTACAACCTGGTGGAGATGGTCGCCGGCAGCGACGTCATGGTGTTACTGACGGGCGAAAGCGGAACCGGCAAGGAACTTGTGGCGCGGGCGATTCATCACAAGAGCTCTCGCGCGAACGGGCCGTTCGTCACCTTGAATTGCGGAGCCTTGCCGGAGAATCTGTTTGAAAGCGAGTTGTTCGGTTACGAGAAGGGAGCGTTCACCGGAGCCGTGACGTCCAAGGTGGGCAGATTTGAGTTGGCCGACGGCGGGACGTTGCTCCTGGATGAAGTGGGCGAACTATCCCTGAAGTCGCAAGTGGATTTTCTGCGCGTGCTGGAGACGATGGAATTTCGGCGGTTGGGCGGGACAAAGCTGATCAAAATCGACACCCGGATTATCGCCGCTACTAATCGCAATCTCGAAGAAGCCATCCGGCAAGGCGACTTTCGCGAAGACCTCTATTACCGCCTGAACGTGGTTCCGCTCCATCTCCCTCCGTTGCGCGAACGCGCCGACGACATTCCTCTCTTGGTGGGCAGCTTCCTCTCCGAGTTTTCGGCGCAGCATCACCGCGAGCCGAAGGATGTCTCGCGGGAGGCCATGCGACTGCTGCGGCTCTATGCGTGGCCCGGGAATATTCGCCAACTCCGGAATCTCATGGTGCGGTTGGTCATTACGGTACGAGATCAAATGATTCAGCCGGAACATTTGCCGGAGGAAATCCAGGCCAGCAAGGAGAACACCCGCACCATGCTGGTTACGTTGGGGACGTCGCTGGAAGAGATCGAGCGGAACGTGATTCGGCGGACGTTGGCCGAAGTGACTAATCATCGGGAGAAGGCGGCCAAACTGTTAGGCATTAGTCTGCGGACGCTGCAATACAAGATCAAGGAATACGGTATTCGAGACTAACTTCACCTCCGGCCTTCTACTTTCTGTTTCTTCCTCTTCTTTCCTTTCGAAATCTCGTGCCTCCTGCCGCCAGAGTCCCTGTTGCTGCAAATATTGCGCGACCTTTGTTTTCTCTAACTAGTAGAAGCAGCGATAGAATTCCGCAAAATGGGCGACGTATCGATGGGTCTTTCACGCAATTCTTGCAGGTTCATCCAGGTTCCGCTCAGGTGAGATCTCACCCGAATTTCAGTTAACGACACAAGTCCTCAATTTTGTTCTACGCAGAGCAAAGCTCCCACGGATTCTGACCACGGCATCCGCTGTGCAATCGCCTGCGCTCTTTTGAGGGGATGGGTGAAATCCACAGCCGGCAAAAATCGGGTGGGAATCTTAGAAATCGCATGTGCGCTCGCCGCGCTCGTGTTGGTTGTTGGGAGCCTGGTGTGGGAGATGAATCTTAACCCGGTTATTGCGCTGGTTATGCTCGTAGCCGCCTATGCGGTGCTTCGCGACATGAGAACGCTCCGGCTGCTGAAGAAACGCAATGAAGAATCGCACGCTTCCGAAAGCATGGTTCAGTCCCCTGGGCCTTCGCCGCAGGCGCGATTTCGACAGCCTTCTTCCGCGCTGCCGGAGCCAGGATCGGAATGAACGGGTGACACAACCGCCACCGTTAGCAAGTGCACACGATGGAGGGCGGTGAAAGGAGAATTTCATGAGTCCAACAGGAGGGAAGGGTTCAGAGCGAGTGATCGATGTTGGCCCGGCGGGATTCCAGCCGCCATCGGCTACGCAATTGGGTGTGCCTATTCCCGATTCGGGATATGGCTTGCTCTACGGCCGGGAGGCGCCGGAGGACGAGGTGATTGCCGAATCCGCCCGGCAACTATTCACGCGTCGCAATCCCACGATCTTTCCCGGTCCCTTGTATCTCTGGGCCTGGCACCCGGAATGGATTGCCAAGGGGCAGGCGTTGCTGAAACTCGCAGCGGAGATTCCTAACGTGATGATCATCCCCATGCCGGACTATCGCCCGAAATATCCGAAAATCGATCCGGAAGAGGGGATCAATCCCAATCACCCGAATCTCACGATTTGGCACAACAAGATCGAAGTGGCCCTCTTCATCGGCATCCATTGTCACTATGCCAATCTCGCGCTGCGGATGATCCGAGCGGGAACGAATTGTCTCACGGTCGCGTTCTGTCACGACATCCACGAAGATGCGATGCTCAGCGTGCAGGATCTGGATGTCAAGCAGATGAACCATATCATCGATATTTTCCGGAGCGTCCGTAAGGAACTTGGAATCCAAATGCCGAAGGATGGGAAAACCGTGCGCCTGACCGGGACGCAGATTCGGGCGAACCACGGGATCGAGCAGGTTGACCCGCTCGAGTGGCGCAAGATCGAGGCATAGTAACCCTGCTCCGAAGCGTGGAGCGACAGCGAGGGGAAAAGTTATGGTCGTGAAAGCCTGGGCCTTACCGAAGGCGAACCGGCCGATGGACTATCTCGCGAGCGGGGAATGGATCGAGCGGATCGCCCGGCTGCAAGAAGTCCTGGCTGTCTGTCCCACCGATATCTTGACGCGGTGTGAGCTGGCGACCTTGCTGGAAAGGTTAGACCAATCCGAGGAGGCCTTATTCAACTGGAAGGCGGTCCTGGCCTGCGATCCCAATAATCTGAAGGCGCGAGAAGGCGCGGCTCGGTGCCGGCGGCGTACGGGCCGTCCCCTCCAATCCAGCATGTAAACGAGGAACAGTCTATGCCCACGATTTGGGGACAGGTCGAATCGGTGGTCAACCACCCACAGTCCACCCCGAATCTTGTGCTGATAACCAGAACACCGGTGGGAACCCGTCGCACTCAGTGCCTGATTGAAGCGGAGACCGTTATCGAAAAGGGCTTCCAGCGGCTCGCCCCCAGTGAACTTCACGGCGGCGAATTTGTGGTGGTGGCGCTGGGCGAACATTCCGGCCGGCTACAGACGGAGCGGATCGATGTCATCGTTTTTGCGGATCGGGCCGGAGAGGATGAGGCATAAAGCGAAAGTGGAAACGACAACATGATCAGACGCAGGGAGAGGTACGCGGAAACTCTCGTCGTGCAGTGTCCCAGAGGATACATGGCTATTTTATGGCTCGACCCGACGGACGAATGGGTTATGACGAATCATGCCGGCATGCGTGCGATCATTCAGAGGGGCGTGAGGGACTGGGAAGGCCATCTCTTGTTTCCCCGCGATGGCCGCGCATTCCTGTCCGCCGTATACGATCATCTCTTCTTGAGCGGCTACCGAATCCGCTGGATGAAATCAAAGGGGGGCATGGGTCTGCGGAAAGGCCGTCGCGATTAGGACGATGCAGATCGAGATGGCTCCGTTCACTGCATGGCTGCCCGTCCGTCCCGACCAGGACATTGATCTAGTCGTCAAGTTCGTGGGCACTGACGTGCCCGGTCTCCTCGCGGAGTTCCCTGCCTTCGCGCAAGTCCTGGCCGCTCTGGGAAGTGACGTGGTTGCTGAGACCAGGAAATTGAGCGGGGTGTCCGGGGAGTGGGCGCTCCGAGTTCGCATCGCGTCCCGGCCGATTCATTCGACAGGACATGGGTGTGATGTATTGGTGCACCTGGGCGAGGACATCCCGGACTTCCGACGATTCGGCCTGCAGCCGGGAAGCGTGCTTCTGTGGGAGCCGCCCGATCAGCATCGACTTCAGCCGATCATGCCCGAGGCAGTGATTGTGTATCCCGTCCCGTTGAAGGAGATCAGCGCCCAATATGGCGAGGGAGTTTTGGGAAAGGGGCTCGCCTCCTTCGGAGCTCTGGCACAGCTTCTCGGGATCCCCGAAGAGTCGCTGCAAGTCTACAGCAGGTCGCTGCCAGCCCCCTGTTCGTTCGATGCCGGGTTTCGGTTTGCCCGTCGCACGCTTGTGAAGCGCGACATTTATTCGCTTCCGCTCGCGTCCGCCGGGAAGAGGCGCATCATCCTGTCTCTGGAGCAGGCTGTGCGGCTGGGGTTCGCCGCCGGTCACTGCGACTGCGGGACGGAGTGCTCCGGGAAATTGAAACGGTCGCCGACAGAATGGGTCGAAACGCACGTGGCCGTAGCCGACAGAGTGGTGTCGCGCCTCCACAGTGAGAACCATCCGGATGTGCAAGCCTATCGGGGGCTGGAAGGCAACGTCATTGCTTTGTTCCGAGGAGACGACGCAGCGCTCTCGTCCTATATCAATGGGCGTCCAAACCTGAGAATTTTCGTGGCGGCCGATGTGCCGGATGTGATGAATCTCTTGATCACGGGACATCGTCTGATCCGTCACGGCCTCGCCGGTGTTGTGGGTGTGTTGGTCGACGATACCCTGGCAGGTCGCACTCAGACCGTCTTGGTCGAACAGTTGGCTGCAGTGGCTCAAGCGGCAGAGGCGGATTCAAAGGCCGGGCCCGATCGAGATCAAACAGGCGGACCATCGATTGTTCAGGTTGAGCGTGAAGGTGAAAGCGGAGCAGAGGTTGGGTACGTCGCCTGGGGCGCAGCTCAGGGGGTGGTTCGTGACGCCGTGGCCCTCTGCCGGAGTTTCGGCCTAAGAGTTGCGGCCATGTATCCCAAAGAGATACTGCCGCTGCCTATCGAGGCATTGGAGTCGTTTGCCGGAACTGTGAAGCGAGTGGTGGTCGTGGAGTCCGGTCCTCGGGCCCCTTATGCGGATCGCGTGAGCCGATGGTGTTCGTTTCGGCCGTCTGTTGTGATGCCTGAGCAGGGCAAGGCGCTGACACCGATGGACATTTTTTTGCGAGAGGGATTGGGGGCACTGTAATCAGTACGACAGAAAGGAGTCAGGTGAATGAAACCGGACAAAATGGTGATCGGGCCTGAGGGGTATCTGCCGCCGGCCGCGTCGGCAAAAGGCGTCGTCGGGCCTTCGAAAGGCGAGGGACTGGTGATGGGGGAGATCGTTCCCGAACAGAAAGCCATCGAAGAAGCGGCGCGTCGGTTGGTGGAGGCCAAGAACCCGACGATCTTCCCCGGGCCGCTGGTGCTATGGGGCTGGAATGAGCAGGCTCTTCGGGAATCGAAAGTGGTCAAATCGCTGGCGGACGCCATCCCGGCTAAGATTATTCCGATGGCGGATTACCGCCCCAAGTATCCGAAAATTATTCCCGAACGCGAGATCAATCCGAACCATCCCAATCTGACGATCTGGAAGAACAAGATCGATGTCTGCCTGTTTGTCGGTGTCCATTGTCACCAGTCCAACATCGCGCTCAAGATCATCAGGGGCGGCACCGAATGTTTCACGATTGCGCTGTGTACGTTTAATGGTGATGATGAAGCCCACCTGACGATCCGGGACTTGACTGCCGAGACGATTCAGGGCATCGTGGACGAGGTGAAGCGGCAGAAGCGAACGCGACCCTCGTAGGAGCCTGTCCGACATTACCGTTCGTGATGAGGCGAAGGAGGTGCGGCTAGATGCGAGACCGCAGGCCCGGAAAAACCGGAGGCGTATTCGCTGGAATACGTTGAGGATTTTTCCGGGCCGAGAACGACGCAGATGGCCGCAGATCGTTCGCCGCAGTAGAAGGGTCAATGTCGGACAGGCTCCCAGGCGCGGGGGCGCGGAGTCCTGGCAGATTATTCACGGAGAGGGGGCACATCATGCATTACCTGTTTGCTGCAATGTTCGCAGCTCTGATTGGAGCAGGCTTGCCTGCTTGGGCCTATGAAGAAATCAACGTGGCGGATGGGGGGACTCTCAGCGGCACCATCGTGCTGGAAGGCACGGTGCCCAAGCCGAAAGGGTACAACCTCATGACGTTGCCCGACCCATTCTATTGCGGGCGCATCTCCGATGGGCAAGGCTGGCGGATCCTGCAACCGTTCCAGGTCGGGCCGGCCGGCGAGTTCCGCGAGGTGGTGGTCTATCTGGAGGGGATCGACAAGGGCAAGCCCTTCGGCGAACGGGCCGTGCCGCAAATCGAAGCGAAAGACTGCCTTTTTCTTCCGTTCACGACCGTCGTGCGGGACGATCAATCGGTGACGGTGGTCAACATGGACCCCGTCATGCACGACATTCAGGCCTATGAAACGTCGCATTTGGGGCCGCGCGTGTTGTTCAACGTGCCCTTGCCGATGAATCCGCAGCACCCGCGCAACTTCAAAGATCGCAGCGATGCCGCGCTGTACCACAAGCACATGGCCGGCGCGCCGATGAAGCAATTGGTCAATCTCAGCAAGGGCCGCCGGATCTTCGTCATGCAATGCGGCTTCCACGCGTATATGGAGAGTTGGGGCCTGGCCGTGACCAATCCCTATTTTGCCAAGACGGACGAGCAGGGCCGGTTCACCATGACCGATGTGCCGCCGGGCACCTATAAGCTTGTCGTCTGGCATCCCTATATCCGGAACACGATCGAGCACACCGTCACCATCGGCCCAAAGAGGACGACGGAGGCCAATATCACGGTCCCGGCCCCGACCGGGCGGCTTTACGCCAACGAGGTGCTGGATCATGCGTACATCCGCTACAACGTGACTGAGGAAACGAAAAAAGAAATCGATCCGATGATCGAAAAACAGGATCACTGAGGTCGCAGATAAAACAGCAATCAGCCGTCAGCTCATAGCCTTCGGCTTTCAGATCCGGACGTCAGAAACTGATCGCTGTATGCTGACAGCTTCGAGAATGGGGAGGCCGACGTATGCCACGCAACGAAACACAGGCATGGCAGCGTTGGAACTTGATACTCAATAATTCTCCAAAGCCGATCGCATGTTGAATGTGTTGTGGGTTCTCTTCGTCGGTTATGCGGTCGGCATTCTCCTTCCTCTCTGTCTCCCGCGACGGCCGCGGGGGCAAAGTCTTGCCGCGAACGTCAGCGCCATCGTGGCGAGCTGCTCGGGGATCACCCTGGGACTTCTCGGTCTTGTGGCCCCTGAGCCGCTGACGGTCTCCATCGCTTCGACGATTCCTCTGCTCACGTGGGCGATTCGGCTTGATCCTCTCGCCTCGTTCTTCGTTCTGACCATTTCCCTCGCGGGCCTCGCTGCATCGATCTATGCCATCGGCTATGTTCGGCATTTTCATGGCCGCGTGTCTGTGGCCGCGCTGGGTTCTCTCTGTAACGCGTTTCTGCTCTCGATGACGCTGGTGGTTCTCGCCGACAACGGGTTCTTTTTCCTGATCGTGTGGGAGCTGATGGCGCTCGTCTCCTATTTCCTCGTGGTGACGGAACACGAGAAACCCGATGTCCGCTATGCGGGCTTCTTCTACCTGATCATGACGCATGTCGGCACCGCGTTCATCATCTTGGCCTTTCTTATTTTCTTTCAGGAGGCAGGGTCGTTTTCGTTCGAAGCCTTCCGCCATCCCGAGCAACCGTTGCCCGAAGGGATGAGGACCCTGGCCTTTGTGGCCGCTCTCATCGGGTTCGGCACGAAGGCCGGCATTGTGCCGCTCCATGTCTGGCTGCCCTACGCCCATCCGGCCGCCCCATCTCATATCTCGGCGTTGATGTCCGGCGTGATGATCAAGACCGCCATTTACGCGCTGGTTCGCGTCTACTTCGATTTCTTCGGCGGGCAGTTCCCCTGGTGGTGGGGCTTCACGGTGCTCGTGATCGGAGCGGTGTCGGCGTTGCTGGGCGTGATGTACGCGCTGATGGAACATGATCTGAAAAGCCTGCTCGCGTTCCACAGTGTGGAGAATATCGGCATCATCTTGCTGGGCATCGGTGCCGGCATGATTTTTCAGACATACGGGTTGAAGGAATTCGCTGCGCTCGGACTGTTGGCCGGCCTGTACCACACCATCAACCATGCCATGTTCAAGGCGCTGCTGTTCTTAGGTGCGGGGTCGTTGCTCTACGCGACCCACACGCGCAACATGGAAGAATACGGTGGGCTCCTTCGCCGCATGCCCTGGACCGGAGTGTTTTTTCTGGTCGGGGCCGTGTCGATTTCTGCCTTGCCACCCACCAACGGATTCGTCAGCGAGTGGCTCGTCTTCCAAAGCCTGTTTCTCAGCTTTCAAGTTCCTTCCCTATTGATGAAACTGATGCTCCCACTCGCCGCCGCGATGTTGGCGCTCACCGGGGTCTTAGCCCTGGCCTGTTTTGCCAAAGCGTTCGGGATCTCGTTTCTTGCGTTGCCGCGGAGTTCCCATGCCAGGCATGCGGAGGAAGTGCCGGTTTCCATGCGTCTCGGCATGGGTATGCTCGCAGCGACCTGCGTGTTGCTGGGCCTGTTGCCGATGGTCGTCGTGCCGTTACTGGATCGAGTGACGGCGCCGTTTGCAGGCGTGTCGATCGCAGGCAAAGTCGTGGCTCTTGACGGCTGGGCCCTGGCGCCGGTCAACATGGAATTTTCCAGTCTTTCTTCGCCGGCAATTGCGCTGGGGCTGATCGGATTGTCTTCCCTCGGGCTCTTGCTGGCCGCGGTATTCGGCGGCCTGGCGAAGACACGCTACTACAAGACATGGGGCTGCGGGATCAATCTGAGCCCTCGGATGGAATATACCGCGACCGGCTTCGTGCAGCCGATCAAGCGGGTGTTCAGCACGATCTATCGGCCGACGGTGAAATTGGAGACGGAGTTGCTCGAAGAGTCCCGGTACTTCGCAAGGCGGCGTCGCTTCGAGTTCCGCATTGAGCCGGTGTTCCAGAAGTATCTCTATGATCCGGTGGTGGCCTTCTTTTTGACGGCGGCCGACCGGCTCCGGGTGATTCAGGCCGGGAGCCTTCACCTGTACCTGGCTTATATTTTCGTGACGTTGGTCGTGCTGTTGCTTATAGCTGTATAACACGCAGGCTAAGGTTGAGGCTGAGGCTAAGAATAACCAGGGAATTTGAAACGACCGCTCTTCTTTACTCAACCTTAACCTAAACCTCAACCTAGGGGTTTGAAGATGCTGCAAGCCGTCACGCTCGTGATCGGCCAAACGATCATCTTGCTGGCCGTCTCGCCGCTCATCGTGGGGCTGATCCGGAAGGTGAAAGCCCGGCTTCAATTGCGATGCGGGGCCAGTGTCTTCCAACCCTATTCGGATCTCGCGAAACTCTTTCGCAAACAGCCGGTCGTTTCGACCACGACCTCCTGGATCTTCACCGCCACGCCGTATATCCTGTTCGCTTCCACGCTGGCAGCCGGGCTCCTGGTCCCGGTCTTCACCTCCAAGATCCCGCTGAACTTCGCTGGCAACATTATTGCTCTCGTGTACCTGCTTGCGCTCGGAACTTTCTTCCTTATCCTGGCCGGTCTCGATGCCGGGTCCGCCTTCGGCGGCATGGGAAGCAGCCGGGAGGCGATCGTCGCCTCCCTCACGGAGCCGGCCATGATCATGTCCATCTTCGCGATCGCGCTGACCGCCGGCTCCACGAACTTGAGTACCATCGTGCACAAGACCGCCCTGCTGGAAGGGATCATGACCGATCCTTCGCCGCATCTGATGGCGCTCGCCGCGCTCTTTATCGTGGCCATCGCCGAAACCGGCCGTGTGCCGGTGGACAATCCGGCCACACACCTCGAACTCACCATGATCCATGAGGCGATGATCCTGGAATACTCCGGGCGATATCTGGCACTGGTTGAATGGGCGGCCGGTCTCAAACTGCTCGTGTTCCTCACGTTGATCGTGAATGTGTTTGCGCCTTGGGGGATCGCGACCAGCATGGAGCCGGCCTCGCTCGGCGTTGCGCTTATCGCCTATCTGTTGAAGGTTTCGTTCGTCGCGGTAGTGATCGGCGTGATCGAATCGATGTTTGCCAAACTCCGCTTGTTCAGGGTAACGGACTTCCTGGGAGTCGCCTTTATTCTGGCGCTCTTGGGGATGATCTTTTTCTACGTCTTGCGAGGCTGAAGTGGCGCTGTTCTCTTCGCAGATCGGCTCTCAAATGGTGGACTTGGGTTCCGCCCTTCTGCTGCTGACCTGCTTTGCCATTGTGGCGCAACGACGTCTCTCCGCCTGCGTGGATGTGTTCGCCTTGCAATCGGTCTTTCTGGCTCTGACGGCGGCGCTGGTGGCGTTTCTCACCGGCATTCATCATATCTATGCAGCGGCCGCGCTTACTGTGGTGATCAAGGTCATCGTGATCCCGCGCATCCTCAAACAGGTCATCGAGCGGCTCAACGTGAAGCGCGAGCTGGAAATGAACGTCAACGTTCCCTCCGGGTTGCTGATCTGCGGGGGACTGGTAATGCTCGCGTTCTTCATTACTCAGCCCATCATTCCCCTGGGGTTTCTGCTGACGCGCGACTCGTTGGCGATCGCGCTGGCCATCATGTTGATCGGGTTTTTTACGATGATCGCCCGCAAGAAAGCGGTGACGCAGGTGATCGGCTTTCTGGTGATGGAAAACGGCCTCTTTCTGGGCGCCACTGCCGCCGCCTACGGCATGCCGCTCATCGTCGAGCTGGGCGTCTTCTTTGACGTGCTTGTCGGCGCGTTGATCATTGGCATCTACACCCATCGGTTGCAGGACGCGTTCGACAGCGTGGACACGAGCAAGCTGACGATCCTAAAGGAATAGGGAAATGGTCTGGCCTCTTGCCGTTCTGATTGCAGCCCCTCTTATCGCAGGAGTAGGCAGCCTGCTGGCCAGAGACCGGCGGATCGTGGAGGTGCTGCAGTGCGCGCAATCAGGGGCGCTGTTCGCTTCGACCGGGCTCGTGATGGAGCGAGTCGTCGCCGGTGGAGGGATATCGGTCGGTGTTTTCCTGCAGGCCGATGCGCTGAGCGCGTGGCTCGATCTGATTCTCGGCGTGGTGGGTGGTACCGGGACCCTGTATGCCGTGGGATACGTAGGCGAAGAAATGCGTCGCGGGCATTGGTCATGGCGGCGCTACCGCCAGTTCTTCTGCCTCTTCGATCTGTATTTGGCCGCCATGCTGACGGCGGTGAATCAGGAGAATATCGCCATTATGTGGATCGCGATCGAAGGCTCCACGCTGGCCGCCGCTCTGTTGATCGGGTTTGAGCGTAGCAAGGCGGCGTTGGAGGCCGGCTGGAAATATGTGATCCTGAGTTCCGTGGGCATCGCGCTGGCCCTGTTCGGGACCATTCTCATCTACTATTCATCCGAACAGGTGTTGGGCGTCTCGAGTGAAGCGTTGCGTTGGTCTCAGCTCTATCAGGTAGCCGAACGGTTGAACCCGGCGGCCATCAAAATTGCGTTCATCTTTGCATTGATCGGCTATGGGACGAAGGCCGGTGTCGCGCCGATGCATACCTGGCTGCCGGACGCGCATGCTGAAGCGCCGACTCCGGTGAGCGCCATGTTGTCCGCGAACATGCTCACTCTGGCGGTCTATGCCATTCTGCGCTTCAAGGCGGTGGCGGACCGGACGGTGGGAGCGGCATTTACCGGCAAGCTGATGATCGGGCTGGCCATGCTCTCACTCGCCGTGGCGGCGACGTTCTTTCTGGTTCAACGCGACTACAAGCGGCTGTTTGCCTATTCCAGCATTGAGCATATCGGCATCGTGTTGCTGGGCTTCGGTATCGGGGGAGCCGGGATTTTTGCGGGAACCTGGCACTTGCTCAATCATGCCTTAGCCAAGTCCACTGCGTTCTATGGCGCAGGACTCGTGTTTCTTCGGCACGATCACAAGGTGTTGGAACGCGTGACCGGCCTCCTTGCGCAGATGCCGTTGGCCGGGACCGCGATCCTCGTCGCCGGTGTCGCGTTGGCAGGCCTGCCGCCGTTCGGCTTGTTTGCCAGCGAGGTGCTGATCGCGGTGGGGGCATTTGCGCAGAGCCAGGAAATCGCCTCCGGGTTTCTGCTTCTGCTCGCGCTGGCCTTCGCGACGTTGCTCTATCAGGTGTTTCGTATGGCATTGGGAGCACCGGGAGAAGGTGGAAGGGAGTTGAGCAGACAGTGCCGCCTCTTTGCCGGTGCCGCCGTGGGAGTCAATGTGGCGGTGTTGGGAACGATCGGGCTTAACGTCCCGCCGGGAATGAGCGTCCTTCTCGTTTCGATTGTGAAGATCTTCAGCATGGGAGCGGAGGCGCCATGACGGAAATCATGGCGGCCTCGGTCTTGGTTTTCCTGGGAGCGCCGCTGCTGGCGGCGCTCCTCAGTTTGATGACCCGGCATGCTCCTGTGCTTCACGGGTTGAATCTCGCGACGATGCTGGCGTTGGTGATCTCCGAGATCGCCGCCGTCCGGCAGGTGTCGGCGCACGGGCCTCTCACTGCGCTCTGGGGCTTGGTGTACCTCGATGGCCTCTCGGTCTTCATCCTGTTCATCATCACGGCTATCGGCCTCTCATGCTCGCTGTATACGTGGTCCTATCTTGATGACTACGTCGCTCGGGGTGTTGTTTCGACCCGGCGCCTGAGCTGGTTCTTTTGTCTGTTTCACCTGTTCTTGTTTGCGATGATCGCCGCGACCGCGGCCAACAGTCTCGGAGTGTTGTGGGTCGCCATGGAAGGGACCACATTGGCGACCGCCTTTCTGATCTCCTTTTTCCGCAAACGAGAAGGGCTCGAGGCGGGGTGGAAGTACCTGATTCTCTGTTCGGTCGGGATTGCGTTGGCCCTGTTCGGAACCGTGCTGACCTATTACTCGTCGGTGCGGGTATTGGGAGATGTGAGCGCCGCGTTGAATGTGACCAAGTTGCAAGAGGTCGCCGGACAGTTGGAACCGCATGTGCTCAAGCTGGCGTTCATGTTCATCCTTGTCGGCTATGGGACCAAGGTAGGTTTAGTGCCGATGCATACGTGGGTGCCGGAAGCCTACAGTGAAGCGCCGGCTCCCGTGACCGCGATGTTGGCCGGGGTGCTGGAGACCGTGGCGATCTATGCGGTGCTCCGCAGCAAGGCGATCATGGACCCTGCGCTGCCGCCGAACTTTACGGGCAATTTGCTGATCTTCTTCGGAGTCTTGTCGTTTGTGGTGGCGGCCCTGTTCATCCTGGTCCAGCGTGACTACAAACGTCTCTTCGCCTACTCGAGCATCGAGCATATGGGTGTGGCAATGGCGGGATTCGGGGTCGGTGGGCCGGTCGGCACGTTCGGCGGTCTGTTTCATCTCCTCAACCATGCCTTAGCCAAGTCGCTGGCATTTTTTTCCGCCGGTAATGTCCACCGCCGGTTCGTCACGCGAGAGATCGACGGAGTGCGTGGACTGGCGAAAGCTCAGCCGCTGACGGCGATCGCCATGCTGGTGGCGGGCATGGCCTTGGTGGGGATGCCGCCGTTCTCGATGTTTATCAGCGAATTCATGGTCCTGTCGGCGTTGGCGACCCAGGGTTTCGCATCCGATACGCTGCATCTCGGCAGGTTCCTCACGATCACGATCGTGGATGACGTGCGTAGTCTGGCGATCGTGGCTCTCTTCCTGTTGTTCGCCGTGACGCTGTTCGCCGGTTTTACCTATCGCCTGGTCGCGATGGTCTGGGGTACTCCGCCGGATGGGGTGGCACGCGGGGAGAGCTGGGATGTGGGACATGTGCCGCTGGTGGTAACGAGCGCGGTCTTGGTGGGATTCAGCATCATGCTGCCTGAACCCGTGAAAGGGCTCATGGATCGGGCAGTCAACGTGCTGTTGGCGAGGTGACAAGATGGCGGACGCAGCGGCAGCAGCGGGGTTGCTGAAGCGAGAGTTTCCGAACGCCGTCGTCGGGACTGGCACGGTACAGGGCACGCCGTTGCTCAGAGTGCGGTCCGATCTGGTGCCGCTCGTCGCGCATTACCTGCACACAAAGCCGGACTTGCGCGGGAGCCTGTCTCTCCTCTGGGCGGTGGACCATCGACCGCGCGAGGCCCGCTATGAAATTCTTTATCTCTTTACGCTTGCAGAACGACGGGACTGGGTACTTCTTTCGACAGACTTGTCCGGCGATACCCGGTTGTTCAAATCCATCACGCCCCACATCCATGCGGCCAAGTGGTACGAGCGCGAGATCCGCGACCTGTTCGGTTTGATCCCGGTCGGACATCCGGACATGCGACGGCTGGTCCGTCATGAACATTGGCCCAAAGGAACTCACCCGCTGAAGAAAGACTTCAGGTGGGATACGGTGCTGGAACGGACGCAAGGAGAGTATGCCTTTCGCTACATCGAGGGGGAGGGGGTTTTCGAGGTTCCCGTCGGTCCGATCCACGCCGGCATCATCGAGCCGGGACACTTCCGCTTCTCCGTCGCCGGTGAGCCCATCATGCAGCTCGAGGTCCGCCATTTCTGGAAGCACCGGGGAGTCGAGAAACTCTTTGAACGGATGAATTTGATGGACGGCGTCCTGCTCGCCGAACGGGTCTCCGGGGACACGACGGTCGGCCATAGCCTGGGCTACTGTCAGGCGGTTGAAGCGTTACTCGGCCTGGAAGCCCCCCGGCGTGCCCGCTATCTTCGCAGTCTCTTTCTTGAACTCGAACGGTTGCACAATCACCTCGGCGACATCGGCGCGATCTGCAACGACACGGCCTACGCATTGGCTCATGCTCACTGCGGCAGGATGAAAGAACGGATCATGCAACTGAATGACCGGTTGACGGGATCGCGCTTCCTGCGAGGCGTGAATTGCGTGGGCGGCGTCGGCGTCGACCTCACCGAGCAACAACTGAAGGACATCGTCGGTGAACTCGATTCAGTCGAGCCGGATTTTTCAGAACTGGAGGGGATTCTGTTCGCCAATGCCTCCTTAACCGATCGTGTGGAGACCACCGGGGTCCTCACGGACCGCACGGCCTGGGATCATGCCGTGATGGGGGTCGTAGGCCGGGCTTCCGGCGTTGATCGGGACATCAGGCGCGACCATCCCTTTGCCGCCTATGATGAATTGCGGCCGAAAGTCGCCCTGTATCGATACGGGGACGTGCGGGCGCGGATGCGGGTGCGGCTGGATGAAATTCATGAGTCCATGCATCTCATGAGAGAAATCCGGCGGCGCATCCCGCCAGGGCCGGTCGTGATGCAGTCGACGGGTACGCCGGCGGTAGGAACTTGGGCGTTGTCGGCGGTCGAGGGATGGCGTGGCGAGATCCTGTATATGGTGATGGCCGGAGAGGCCGGTCGGATCCATCGGTGCAAAGTCCGCGATCCGTCGTTCGTGCACTGGCCCGCGATCCAATGGGCGGTATTGGGCAACATCATCCCGGACTTCCCGCTGATCAACAAGAGCTTCAATTTGTCGTATGCGGGGAATGATCTCTAAGCGAGCAGCGAATAGCGAACAGCTTTCAGCTGTCAGCCAGAATTCCGGAGCTGAAGGCTGATTGCTGAAGGCTGAAAGCAAGACCTGGAGGACCCATGTTTCGTATTCTGAAGAAGAGTCTCAAGACGGGAGTCGTGACCGGCGCGCATCCCGCGGCTGAAGCGCTAACCGAGCCGGTTGTCCCAGAAGCGAAAGAGAAAACCAAACCGTTTCGACGGTCGCTGACGATCCGTGAGGTGGATACCGGTTCCTGCAACGCCTGCGAGATGGAGATGAATGCGCTGGCTAATTCCGTCTATGATATCGAGCGATTCGGCATTCACATCGCGGCTTCTCCGCGCCACGCCGATGCGCTGGTCGTGACAGGACCGGTGACCGTCAATATGGAACGGGCGTTGAAAGACGTTTATAAACAGACGCCTGACCCCAAGCTGGTTATTGCGCTGGGAGATTGCGCGATCAACTGCGGCATGTTCAAAGGCAGCTATGCCGTCACCGGCCCTGTCGACCGCCATATTCCCGTCGACGTCCGTGTTCCTGGCTGTCCCCCGCGGCCAAGCGAGATTCTCAAGGCCCTGGAAGAACTCCGGGGTCTCTAATCTTCATAGATTGCGCGCTCGAAGAGTTGTCGATGCGGGCCCTCCGTTGTGAGCGATGACTCAGTTCCATTGCTCATTGCCGCAACCGGGTGTTAAATGAATTGTTCTTGAATTGTTCTCTCGAACAATTGTCAGGCTGAGTCTGCGTCAGGCACGGGCGGTAGTCAGCGATGAAACCGATTGTCGATATGCTCAACGGGACCGCCGATGGTGCGATGCTGGCCGACGAAGGAGGGATCGTCGTGTTGTGGAACAGAGCCGCAGAGCGGTTGTTGGGGTTTCGGGCCGATGAAGTTCTCGGTCGCTCGTGTCACGACGTCATGCGAGGCGAAACCCTCGGTGGCCAGCCGTTCTGCTCGCCCTTGTGCGCGATCGGGCACCGGCTCGGCTGTGGCAATGCGGTGCGCAACTTCGATATCCAGACCCACACCAAGGCCGGCAAAGTGATTTGGTTGAATGTCAGCTCCCTTCCGGTTCCATCCAGAAAAAAAGGCCGGTTCCTGTTTGCACATCTGTTCAGAGACATCACCAAGCAGGCCAAAGTGAGTCGATTGGTGGGGGAGTTGCACGCCGCCCTCTCTCATCAGGCGGATCAGGCCGGTGTTGAAACGAAACCGGCTGCTCCTTCAGCAGCTTCCTCAAGTGAAGGACTTCCAGAAATTTCATCCACGCTTCCGCTCAGCGAACGGGAGCGTGAGGTTCTGTATCAGCTCGCGTCCGGGAAGAACACCAAGCACATCGCCGACGCTCTCTGCATCAGCCCGGCCACCGTGCGCAATCACGTTCAGCACATCCTCGAAAAGCTGGGGGCGCACAATCGGCTTGAAATGTTGGTGATCGCCTTCCATCATCGCAGCGCCTCCTCCTGATTCATCCGGCGAACAGACCAAACGAGCCCATTTCCGCTCCTGATGCATCTGCTTCATCGTGAAAATGATGAAAGCGGCTCATTGTTCCGCCGGTGTTTCAGCCTTAGCTTTGAAATATCCTCAAAGGACTGAGGATACGGTTGTCGGGAGTGGACGAAGGGATAGAGGTCTGTAGCGAGAGGCTAGTCCTATAAAGAAGAAAGGAGGAACGTTATGAAGATCAGAGGACATTCAACCACATTGCTAGCCGTTCCTATTGCCGTAGCGGCATTGACGCTGCCGGGTGTGGGAACGGACACCGTGTATGCGCAAGCCAAGGGGATGGGCGAGCCGTTGTCGAAGGTGGAGATCACCATCAAGGACCGGAACCATGGGTATGAGACCGTGGGTTTTACTATGCCGTCACACGACACAACGATTGTGGTCCGGAACGAAGACACTGTCACTCACGGGTTTGCCTCGAACCTGTTCAAGGGTATCCCGGTCCGCATGGAAGGCGGTGTTGAGGTTCGCGGAAAGAACTTCAAGTCGTTCCACGTCGAGCCGGGAAAGACCATGACGCTGCAGTTCGCGACTATGCCTACGAGGTTCGATCCTGCAACAGGCAGCGCTGAGAGCCTACGGCATGCGCTATGGTGCGATATTCATCCTGAAGTGAAGGGTGAATTGTACGTGATCGAAACCAGGGGCGAGATCGGCGGCGGGTGAGGGTGCCTTGTTGCCGGAACGCGGAGAAGCCAGCTCCATACGAAGGTCTTCAGGGAGCACCTTGGTGAATGGGTTTGCCACCGCGGCTCTGGTTAGCGGTTTGACGCTGTTCAGCCTGGCCGGGGCCGCGGAGTTTCACTTTGTCGCCGAAGAGCGTGCCGAAAAGCAAGCCGCATGGGTATCCCAGGAGGTGGTGATTCACCGCAGCATGGAGATGCAGGACGGTTTGGTCTTCGTGTTGGAGAATCCGACGGACCGCACCCACGCGTTCGCGGCGCATGGGTTGTTTGAACAGGTAATGGATGCTCAAGGGGAAATCACGACGAAACCGTTGCTGGTCAACGTGACTCCTGAAGATACGGTGCTTGTCCAGGTGAGCACCGCGCAATTCGAAGGGCTTTCCCTGAGTTCAGGGCAAGGGGAAGAGTTTCCCTTCTTCTGTCCCCTTCACAAAGGCGATGCCCACCTGGGTGGCACGATTCATGTGGTCCCATAAGGAGGGATGCGGGCCATGAAGAGACTCTCACTTGCAGCCACTGTGGCGGCGTTTGTCCTTGCTTTTGTGCTGGGAAGTTCGGTCATGCCGCAAGAGAGTTGGGCAGGAGAGTTCCGCTTTGTTGTTCAGGATATGGCAGACGACTCCGCAGCCTGGTTTCCCATTGAGGTGATCGTTCACCGGGATACAGATGGGAAGAACGGCATGGTGTTCATCCTGGATAATCCAACCCAGCGGACCCATGTCTTTGAGGCGCCCGGTTTGTTGGAATGGATGGTTGATGAACAGGAAATGAAACCGTTACGGATCACAGTGGCTCCGGAGGAGTCGGTGCGGGTGGAGGTGAGTGTCGCGCAGTCGGAGCGGATGCCTGAACCGTGCTGGGAGGAGATGAATTATCGATTCTTCTGCCCCCTGCACCAGGCCGATAGTGTGCTGGCCGGTGTCATCCGGGTGGTACCGTGAACAGGCGGTGATCAGGCGGAAGGAGAAACGAGAAGGGGAGTAGACAATGAAGGGAGTGGTCATTCAGCGATCGCTGGTGGCGGCTCTTCTCATGATTGGGGTGCTGGGAACGTTGTTGGTTCTGCCACCGTTCAGCGCGAAAGCCGGCCATGCGAGCTCATCAGAAGAATGGATCAATCAACTCACTGGGTTCGTCGTGGTCCAGCGGGGAATTGCCCAGGCGAACGGCGAAGGGGGATCGTTTGACCCCTATGCAGACCAACTTACATCGGTGCGACGCTCCTTCGAACAAGGTGACCGGAAGGGAACCTATGTGGCGATGAATCGGCTGATGGATATGTTGGAGGCGCGAGCAGGGGGGATCAGCAACCGGGCGGCTGATGCGATCTGGGACTACTGCTATCAGGTCACGCCGCCCGCTTTGCACGACGTGAAGCGGCACAAGCAGTGGTGGGACAAGACCGTGGATTGGCAGAAGTTCTTTTGGGAAGAGTAGCGAGCAGCAAATAGCCGGCGGCATATGGCTGGGAGCTGGTAGCTATCCGCTATACGCTGTTCGCCAGGGAAAGGAGGTGGAGCGATGAAATGCTTAGATCACATAGATCTGGCGATGCTGGCTGGAGCGGTGGCGACCATCGGCAGCGCGGCGTTTTTGTTCGCTTATCTGGGAGTGGAGCGAGAGCCATTGATGCCGCGCGGGGTCGGTGCTCCAACGACTTTCCTGGAGGAAGAGTTGGAGAAGAGCATTAACGAAGCGGTTGTCACCCCCGCGTATGTGGTTGAGGGCCAAGAGCGAGCGCAGGTCACGCTGGGCCAGGCTATTCTCGGTCTGATCCAGGCCAAAGCGCGAGAAACGATGTTCGTCCCCGAAGTGGTGAAGGCTGCGGCCGCCGATGCTCGCATGCGACGGGAGTTTCTTGAAGGGGTTTACAAGCTTCCGGCGGACTGGCGAGGACCGGAATTCGCTATGAGGGAACGGGAGGCAACGGTTCGGGCCCAGGAATCGCTGGGTCGTACCTTGGTGACCGGTACTCAGTTGTTTGCAAAAGAGGTCGAGGTGGCCGAAGCTCGGTATGGTCGGGCGGTGCTGAGCGCGACTCTCGCGGACAGGCGTGCCGCAATCGAACCGGCTGCGTCGCAGGCGACGATGATCGCCTCTGCCCTGGTCATGACTGAATTGGCCAAACGGACGGAACCGGGGCCGAAACTGGTCATTGTGCGCGACCCACGCTGGGGATTCGGATCGATCGGGGACGGTACGATCATCCCGCTGGCGATTCTTGGCGCCGGGGTGGTGTGGCTGTTGGTCGCAGGGATCGGGATGATGCGAGAGCATGGCGCATCGATCCGGACCGCAGCGACCCATTGCGATGTGCACGACAAAGACGTGATGATCGAGACGCTGGTCAGCGATGACAGTCCCTATGAGGTGATCCACTGTTCGGCCTTCAACGGCGGACCGGTCACCTGCGACAAGCACTGTCTGACCTGGCCATTGGCACATGCAGCCTGAGGCGTTCTGCGCCGAGAAGCACTGTAATGACTTGACGTTTCCTGGTCTACGGGAATAAAGGGGGAGCCATGCTTGCACGGCCACACATAAGGATCGCCATGATCCTCCTACTGCTCGGCGTGTTGGTGGCGACAACGGGTGCCGGGGGTACGGACAGCGCATGGGTTGACTCAATGGTGGGCGCGGTCCTGGCGGCGAAAGATCGAGAGCGCGATATCGAGGGGACCAAGTATGCTCCATACCTGGGTCAGTTGGAGATCGTGAGGGGTACGGTTCGCCGAAATGACGACTTCGCCACGTACGCAGCCATGAATCGGTTCATGGATATGCTGATACAACATGGGCACGGAATCTCCCCCGATTTGGCTGACTGGCTCCTTGACTATTGCATCGCGGTGACTCCACCGAAGTTTCACGATCTGTCCCGCCATATGCGCCGGGTGTGATGGGAAGAGCGGGCTCGTAAGTTTGCTTCTACATCCGTGGCATTTGAGGACAGTCAGCCCAAAGCTGATTGTCCCTTTTTGCCACGGAATAACCTGTCACTCTTCCTAAGTTCCCTTCGCTCTAGCTTAAAAGTGGCGCTGAATCCATCACGTCCCCAAGTTTTTGTCATCGTGCGAGATGGCACTTCCCTTGCGTGCTGCTAAGAAATAGTGGACGACTCGTCTGAGTGCAGGAGATACCAAGCAGGAGGCTAGGAAAGGAGCCGTTATGAGAGCCACAGAGTATTTTGCCAGCGCCCGTGATCCAAAGACCTTGACCATCCGGCAAATGATGGAAGATGCGGTCGTGACCGTGAGTCCTCAGTCAACCGGGATGGCGGTGGCGGAGCTTCTGAGCGAGCGTAATTTCGGCAGCCTCCCGGTCACAGAAGACGACGGAACCCTTGTGGGGTTAGTGAGTGAATTCGATCTTCTGAAGGTTGTGGAGGAGGGGAAGGATCTCCGACAGGTGATCGTCGCAGACATCATGACGCGGGATGTCGTAACCGCCACGGAAGATATGCCGGTCAAGGACCTTATCCATCTGCTTCAGGAACGACACCTGATCCGCGTGCCGGTCGTCAAAGGAAAGACGCTGGTCGGCGTCGTGGCCCGTCGGGATATTGTCTTCGGATACGTGAAGGCGATGGCGAATTATTGGCCGTAGCGAGAAGTAGCGAAAAACGGAGGTTGCCATGCCGATCCTTAAGAGGCTGCAAGATTATCTCGATCAGCATAACGTGCCGTACCAGGTAGTGGGCCATCAGGAAGCCTACACCACGCCTGAGATCGCGCATACGATGCACGTGTCCGGAAAAATGTTGGCGAAAGTGGTGATCGTCAAAGCAGGCGACCGGTTCGTGATGGCGGTGCTCCCGTCGAATTGGAGAATCGACTTTGATCGGCTCACAGAAGTGTTGGGTGCAGGCCACGTACGGTTGGCCACGGAGGACGAATTCAAAGGTCTTTTCCCCGATTGTCAAATCGGGACTATGCCGCCGTTCGGGAACCTGTACGGGTTAGAGGTCTACGTCGATCAGTCGCTGACGGAAGACGAGGAAATCATTTTCCAGGCGGGCACCCACTTTGGGGCTGTGAAGCTCAGGTACAAGGACTTCGCGGACTTGGTTCATCCGATGGTCGCAGAGTTCCATCAAGCGCCGGCGGGGTTGGCGAGTTAACTTGGTCCATGCCGATGAATCATATGAGCTTCTGCGATCGTGTGGCTGAGGCTAAGGGAGGCCATTATGGTGCAGACAGAAGATACAACGAAAGACATCCCGCCCTATGAAAGGCCAAGCCATTGTTTACTCTGCGGGCAGGTGGGACCGGTTTTGTTGTATGGGCACTGGATCTGTGACCACTGCAAGAATGTGGTGCAAGCGGAAGCCCTGGCAAAGAAACGCAAGATCGAAAAGGAGGGTGGCGGACCAGCGCTCACTCGCTAAGCGGGGGAATTCTGCTCGGCACCGCTCCGATACCTGACTGCCAGGATAGAGGATAAGGGACAAGCATACCGCTCGCCGTCCTGCGGATCATTCCAGGTCGCACCGGTCTCGGAAATTCCGGCGGCTCCCCCTCCACCGAGCACCAGGCGATTGCCCTCTCGGAATTCATACGATCCAATATCAAACGTTCCCTCTTTTACCGCATACCATTTCCCATCGCCGAGCAGTACTGCGCCGATCTTGCCGGTGTCGATCGATATCCCCATGTTTGCCTGCGCCCCTCCTTTTGTCCGGACGACGCTGCTGTCGAATCTCATTCGCTGCAACCGGCGTACCGCACAAGGGTCTTTGCTCGCTGTGCCAACAGCCATTGCCGGATCGCGGCGTAGCAGTCTGCGCCATTGCTGCTCTAGCGGCCGTCCCAAACTTCCACAGTCGCGGGCGAATTGTCCGAAGATCGGTGAGAAAACCTACGCCCCGATAGGGATTTTATATTTCTAGCGCGCCATGCTCGTTGGCATGTTCGTTGCCCTTCCTTCTTTCGAGAGCTGCAGGCATGAAGGCAAAAGCATTACTCGTTATGGCCATGGTGAGTGCCGCAAGCGTCAGCTCGGCGCAAGTCGAGCCGGCGCTGATTGCGAAGGGCGAGAAGGTCTATATGGACAAGCGCTGCGGTGCGTGCCACGCCATCAAGGGGAAAGGCGGGAAGGCCGGCCCGGATCTGGGTGACATCGGCGCCAAGCCGGAGGTGGAACGGCTGAAGAACTTCATGAAGGACCCCAAGGCCGTCAATCCGCAATCGAAGATGCTGCCGTTCAAGGGAACGGAGGAGGAACTGGAGGCGCTCGTCAGGTATCTCAGTTCGCTGAAATGAAACGGCGGGGGAGGCCGGAGAAAGGACCGAGCCATGACACGACGAGGGGGCACGCCCAGACTCAGTCACATCGCCATTGTGATGGCTCTCATCATGATCGGGATCGCCGGAACATTGGTCGGCACCGTCCGGGAATCAAAGGCTATTCCTGCCTGGGCCCGCAAATACAACGCCGATTGCTCCATGTGCCATTACCCCACGGTCCCGCGTCTGAATTCCTTCGGCCAGCAGTTCCGGCGGGCCGGCTATCGGACGCCCGACGAGTTCGGCAAGGACCAGGATGTGACCAAGGTGGGCGAGTTCTTCTCCACGAGACTGCGCGCCCGGTTCGGCTACGAAAACAAAGAAGGCCAGATCGACCGCAGCGAATTCACCTTGAACGATGTGACATTCTTTTATGCCGGGGCGATCACCAAAAACTTCTCGGCCTTAGTCGAACCGGAGTTCAAAAGCGATGGCAAATTGGAACTGGTCGGCCAGCTTCAAGGAGTCTTCGGAAACTCAGACCGGTACGTGAGCATCCGCGCGGGGCAGATGCATCCCCTCCAACGAGTGGGGCTCGGCGGATTTGACCGGCCCACAGGCATCAGCACCAATCCGCTGCATTCGACCACCCTGACAACCACCGCGTTCAAAAGCGGGGGCACAAGCTTTAGTCTCGCGACAGATCAGAAGGGAATCGAAGTCGCCTATGTCCAGGGTCGCAGCCGGCTGTTGGCGCAGGTCCTCAACGGGCTGGATTTAGATGCCAAAGGCACCGCCACAAGGGGAGATATTGATCCAATGAAAGATTACCTGGTGGCCTACGAGCACATCCTGGATGATATTGCCTCCGGGTTCACTCTTTTCTATTACAACGGGAGCCTGCGCGGCACCATCCCAAATGTGCCGGGCCGCCCCCGCTTCGACTACTCGCGGTTCGGCATCAACGTCAATAAGATTTTCCCGGTCGGGTTCGGATTCTTTGAACTGCAAGGGGGGTTCATCCGAAGCTATGACAACGTCCCGGTCCAGCGCGGGACCGATGTCGAAGGCCACGCCTTTTACATCGAATCGCAGCAAGTGCTCAAGGACACTTGGCTCACGTTCTTTGAACGGTATGCCTTCATCGAGCAGGATGCCGCGCGCAAGAACACGAGGCGGCAGGACTACACGCTCGGCGCGGTGATGCCGGTGCAGACCTGGCTTCGGGCGGCGGCGGAGTACACGTACACGGATAACCGGGCGACCGGCTCCTCCGATCATGTGGCGCTCGCTGAGTTGATGGTGAACTGGTAGCCGGGAGAAAAACCGCTGGCCGTTATCAGTCATCCGTTAACCGTTATCCGTAATCGGAAAAACGGCCAACGGAAAACGGATCATCGCGCGGAGACCTCGATGCTGGAGAGACGGAGCTTCGTGACGGGCCTGCTCGCTGTCCTCGGTATGGTCATGGCGGCTGTGGTCGGTATTCCGCTGGTCGGCTACACGGTCCTGCCTGCACTCAAAAAGCGACCGGAGGTCTGGATCGACGGAGGAGCGGAAGCGGAGCTCATCCCCGGCCAGCCGCGTGAACTCAAGATCTACCAGACCATCACTGAGGGCTGGCACAAGACCACGTTGGCCAAGTCCATCTGGGCCGTCAAACAAGCGACGGGCGAGCTGGCGGTGTATTCGGGACTTTGTACACACCTCGGTTGCGGCTTTCGGTGGGATCAACAGAAGCAGGAGTTTCGATGCCCCTGCCATACGGCGGCGTTTGCACTGGACGGTCGCGTGCTCGGAGGCCCGCCGCCCAGGCCGCTCGACACGCTTCCAGCCAAGGTGGAGGGCGGACGGCTCCTGGTGATTTACAAGGAGTTCAAGGCGGGCGCGACCGCGAAAATCGAAATATAGGGCTAGTGGTACGGGGCGAGAGGCAGGAGGCAAGAAAAATGTTCGTCTTTGTCCCAACCTCTAGCCCCTTGCCTCGGGCCTCGCGCCTGGAGCAACAATGTTGCGAACCATCTATAACTGGCTCGATGAGCGCCTGAAGTTGACGCCGATCCGCGTTGCATTGCTCGAAGAGCCCATCCCCGGCGGTGCAAGCTGGATCTATGTCTTCGGAAGCGTGACGCTCTTTGCGTTCCTCCTCCAGATGGGAACCGGTATGTTCCTGATGCTGTCCTACGCGCCGACCGCCGACCATGCCTACGAGAGTGTCCGCTACATCCAGGAAGAAGTTCCGTTCGGGACGTTTCTCAGGAGCCTCCATCATTGGGGGGCTTCGTTGATGATGGTAGCGGTCGGCCTGCATATGCTCCAAGTCTTTCTGTACGGCGCTTATAAGCGCCCGCGGGAACTGATGTGGCTGGTCGGCGTGGTGCTGTTTCTCCTTACGCTCGCGTTCGGGTTCAGCGGCTATCTGCTGCCCTGGGACCAGCGGGCCTACTGGGCCACTCAAGTAGGGGTGAACATTGTGGGGACGATTCCGCTGATCGGCGAGACGCTTGTGAGGATTATTCGGGGAGGTCCGACCCTTGGCACAATGACCCTGAGCCGGTTCTTTGCGCTGCACACCGTGTTTCTCCCCTGGCTCTTGATGGGTCTGGTGGTCCTGCATCTGATCATTCTCCGCCGGCTCGGACCGGCCGGTCCGTGGGACCCTGCGCGGGCAACCGCTTTCAGTGAACCGTTTTGGCCGAAGCAAGTGGGGATGGATGCTGTCGCGATGTTTGCGGCCTTTCTCATCCTTGTCAGCGTGGCCCTGTGGCTGCCGCCATCGTTGGCCGATCGCGCGAATCCCGCCGATACGACCTTTATGCCGGTCCCTGAATGGTACTTTCTCTTCTATTACGAGATGCTCAAGTACTTCCGCGGGCGGTGGGAGATCGTCGGCACCGTGATCATCCCGGTGTTGTTCTACGCGCTGTTATTCTTGCTTCCATTCCTTGATCGGCGTCCGGAGCGCCGGCCGTTTTCCCGCCCGATGGCCATCGGAGCCGGTGGTCTACTGTTGGCCGTCGTCTTCGCTTTTCTGACGATGTCGCTGAAGGCGGTGGCTTCGATCTCTCTGACAGACCCCTCGGTTGCACGGGGCAAGCAGCTCTATCAGGCGTTGGGTTGTGCTGCCTGTCACCGCATTCATGGAGAGGGGGAAGCGGTGGGACCCGATCTTTCTAACGTAGGAAGCCAACGAAATGCCGGCTGGCTGATGCATCGCTTAAGGGAGCCCGAATCCGTACAGCCGGGCTCCATCATGCCCGCGTATGCGAGCCTGAGCGACGAGGAACTGAGAGACCTGGCGAATTATATGGTGAGTCTGAAGTGAAATTCCGGACAAGCGGCGTGTGGGACGAGGCGAGAGGGTGAGGCCGTTTTCAACATTCTGATATGCCTGACGAACGAGACCAACAGTCGCCGGAGATCCTCCTGCAGATTCAGACTGCTGAGCACAAAGTGGAGGCCATGCTTCGCGCGGCTGAACGTGACGCCGCTGCGCTGATCGAGAGAGCCCGCGCTCAAACCGATGCCCTGGTGAACGAGAAACGCCGCGCGCTGGAGGAGAAGAAAAAGGATGCGCTCGCCCAAGGTTTCATGGAAGCGGAGCGCGAGGCCGGCCAAGTCATCGAGCAGGCCCGAGCCATGGCCGGTGTTCTGAAGGCACGGTGCGCGACCAAAATGGATGAGGCTGTCGAATTGGTTCTCAAGCGGATTCTGCCGGTTGCCGAGGAGGGATCAGCTGTCAGCAATCAGCCGTCAGCGATCAGTCCTGTCAGCAAAGAAGACAAACCTGATGGCTGAATGCTAATAGCTGACAGCGAGACCATGATTGAGCCAATGGCCAAAGTGCGATTGATCTCTCCTCGCCACCTGGTGGACGGGGTGACGGCGACCCTTCAAGAGATCGGCGTCTTGCATATCGAGTCTGCCCCCGGTGAAGCCATCCGGATTCCGTTGCCTCCTCATGTGATGGATGAAGCGGCCCGGCAACGGCGGGCTGCACTGGATCGACTGCGCGAAGAATTGCGCCGGCTTCTTGTCCTGCTGCCGGAGATCTCCTCCGGTGAATGGAGAGGGGCTGCACCATCGCGACCGGAGCTCACAGGGAAACACCTTGTGCTCCTGACCCAGATGGTGAGAGAGGTCGGCGGCCGCGTCGATGAGGCATCCGCGAGATTGAAAGCGTGCGAAGAGGAACTGGCGCTTTTGTCTAAATATGAGAAAGCCCTCGTGGCGCTCACCCCATTTCTCAGTTTGATTCAGGAGAGCGAAGAGTTGGACCACCTCGGTGTCACGCTTGAAGAGAAAGAAAAGGACCGCCATCTCCTGGGGGTTCTCCATGAAATGATGGCTACGATAACCCACAACCGCTATGAGTTGTTCCATGCCCGTTTGGATGAGCGGTCGCTGGTCGTCCTCATGATCTTTCCGAAAGCCGACAGCTCCAAGATTCGCAGTCTGCTGTGGGAGGAGGGCATCACCGAACTCCAGCTTCCGGTGTCCGTCGCAGACAAGCCCTTAGGTCAAGCTCTTCGCATTATCCTCCAAAAGAAAACCGAGCTTCCCATCCAGGTCTCGCGGCATCGGCAGGACCTGAAAGATTTGGCTCTCCGGTGGCGTCAGGTTCTGGCGCAATCCTATGAGGCTGCCCTCTGTTGTCTGGAACAGATTGATGCGACCGCGTATTTCTATCAGACGAAGATGGCCAGCTTTATTTACGGCTGGGCGCCCCATCGTTCCCTTGCCGAGATGAGCGGCAGAATCGGCACAGAGTTTGGAGGGAAAGTGGTGATCGATGTGTGCCCGATCAATCCCAAGGAATGGCGGATGATCCCGGTCATTCTGAGGAACCCCGATTTTCTACGCCCGTTTGAAACGCTGACACGGCTGATCGCGCTGCCTGTGTACGGCAGCATCGATCCCACACCGTATCTCGCGGTCTTCTTCCCCCTTTTCTACGGCATGATCTTGGGCGATGTCGGGTATGGCCTGCTGTTGCTCGCCGGCGCAGCGATCGTCAGACAGCGTTACGTTGAAAATCCCATCATGCGGGACCTCGCCGGCATTTTTCTCGTCGCGTCGGCCACGGCGGTCCTATTCGGTATTCTCTTCGGCGAGTTCTTCGGCGAACTCGGCGGATATGTCGGGCTCAGACCGATCCTCAACCGTATGGAAGCCTTCATTCCTTTTCTGGCCATTTCGATCGCGATCGGCATGCTCCATGTCGCCCTTGGGATTGTGCTGGGGGCGTGGTCTGCCTGGCGGCGTGGAGAATGGCGGGAATGTTCGGCCAAACTCGGCGGGCTGCTGCTCGTCGTGACGTTCGTCGCGCTCATTGCGAGCGTCGCGAATCTGTTGCCCGGGACATGGGTGACCGCAGAAACCGCAGCACTACTGTTGTCGCTGGTCATCATCTTCGTCTTCGGAGGAGGACGGGGAGCGATGGAATTGCACAATCTGATCAATGTGCTTTCCTACCTCCGGCTCATGGGCATCGGCGTCGCTTCTGCGGCATTGGCCTTTGCCGCCAATACACTTGGCGGGATGGTGGGGAACCTGTTCTTGGCCGTCGCCGTTGCGGGGACTTTACATGCGATCAATCTCGTCTTTGGAATTCTGTCGCCGACGATCCAGTCGCTGCGTCTTCACTATGTGGAGTTCTTCGAGAACTTTTTTGCGCCGGGAGGCAGGCCTTATAGACCGTTCAGGAGGGAAGCGAGTAGCTAACAGCGAATCGCGTCGAAACAAGAGCGAAGAGCTGGTAGCCAATAGGAAATAGCCTGAAACGATGGAGAGACTGACCGCTGGTGTGGAGCTACTCGCTGCCAGCTACCGGCTGTTAGCTGGTGGAGCTGTTCGCTATTCGTTATCACGGGAGGAGAAAAGATGACTGAGATCGGACTCATTGCCATCGGTGCGGGCTTGGCGATCGGACTGGCGGCATTAGCGACAGGCTTGGCGCAAGCCAAGATCGGTGCGGCCGCCATTGGCGCGATTCTGGAAAAGCCGGAATCATTCGGGACGATGTTGATCGTGCTCGTTATTCCGGAAACGCTGGTGATCTTCGGCTTCACCGTCGCGATTTTGATTTTGTTCACGCTGAAATGAAGCGTACAGCCGTCAGCAAACAGCTCACAGCCCGGAGCTGATCGCTGAGAGCTGATCGCTTGTGTGGCCGCCATGCCGTACGAATCCCTCATCGCTGCGCTTCTGGAAGAAGGCGAGACGAAATGCGAGGCTATCCTTCGCAAGGCCCAGGCTGAGGCGGATGGCTTGCGCGCGGAAGCGAAACGGGCTCTCCGCACACTGGACTGCGAGATGGAAGAGCAGATCCAACGCGATCTCGCGGCGCAGCGGACGGCGATCCTGAGCCGGGCTGTGTTGGCCGCGCGCCAGGTCTTGTTGCAGGCGAGGCACGAGGTGCTAGACGCGGTGATGAGCGACGCCGGGAAGAGAGCCTTGGCCCTTGCGGGAGACGCTCGAATCAAAGTGCTGCGGGGATTGCTCAATGAATTGCTGGCCATGGTACCTGCACCGCCTGTCCGGGCGTTCATTGATGACCGAGAATGCTCAGTTCTTGCGAGCCTTTTGAGCCAGAAGGAAATCCCTTTTAAGGAACAGCGGCGTGATGATCTCCTGCTGGGGATCTCGCTCGAAGTTGACGGGCAGGTGCTGACCAATAGTTTTGCGACACGGCTTGCCAAGGTGAAGCCTGAGCTGATCCTGGAACTGAACCGGCTGCTCTTTGATCAGAACACAGCGAGTAGCTAATAGCGAACAGCGCGGAGCTATTCGCTACCGTCAATTGGCTGTCGGCTGAGATAAATGGACGGCTACGCCTATTCCAACGCTCGAATCCGTGCCATGCGGGGCCGGCTGCTGAACCGAGCCTGGTACGAAACACTGCTTGGGCAGGACACGTTTGGAGGGCTCGTGGAAGCTCTGAAGAATTCGCCCTATGGCCCTATGTTGGCGCACCCTCTTGAAGGGGTTGACGCCTCACGTCTTACTGCGACAGTTGTGCAAATAGACGAAGCGCTCCGGCTGGATCTGACCAGGAATCTCAGCCGGCTTCGACATTTCCACTCCGACCGTCCACTCGAATTGGTGGACCTGCTCTGCTTCCGCTGGGATGTGTACAACGTCAAAACCATCCTGCGGGCTAAGCGCGCGGCTGCGCAAGTCCAAGAGATCCTGGCCATGACGTTTCCCATCGGCGTGCTCGATGAGGTAGCCCTGGCCGAGCTCGCCAGAGTTCCCACACTCCACGCTGTCGCGAATCTCCTGGATACCTGGCGGCTGCCGCTCGCCCGTCCGGTGAGAATGGGGCTCAAACTACTCGGAGAAACCGAGACCTTGCAACCGCTGGAGTTCGAGCTGGACCGTTTCATGTATGTCTATGCGTCCAAACAATTGGCCGATGGGAACGACAATGCGCGAGCCGTAAAGAACTATGTCCGATTCCTTGTCGACAAGGCGAATCTGCTGACCGCGCTCCGCTACCTCGCTGAACGGAGCGCGCTGTCGCCGATCGAGGCCGTACGGCATTTTCTTGACGCTGACGGGCGGTTCACCCCCGCGCATTTCGAAGCCATCGCCGGGGCTCGTGATCTGCGTGACGGACTGTCCAAGATTGCTGCGACGCCCTATGGTTGGCTTACGCGAACGTTTGCCGGAGGGGAGCGTATATCCCTCCCGCTCATCGAAAGGAAGTTGGACCACATGGCTCTTGGCACGGCGTTGAATTTCGCCAGACAAGATCCACTCGGCATCGGGATGGCGATCACCTATCTCGAACAGAAGACCAACGAGATTCGCAACCTTCGAATGATTCTGCGCGCCAAAGTTGCGGGGATGGACAACGAACTGACTCGGGAATGGCTGATCATTTGATGCGGGCAAGGGGTATGGAGCTAGGGGCGCGAGGCAAGAGGACAACGTTGGGTAACATCATCTTTCCTCTAGCCGCTCGCCTCGTGCCTCGCGCCGGCTGTGGTGTTCTATGGCCCGATTAATTGTCATCACCGATCCCGACACGGCATTGGGGTTTTGTCTAGCCGGTGTCCAAGTTCACGAAGTGAGCGACGAGGAAGCTGGCGCGACCCAACTTCTCACGCTGCTGCGGAGCAAAGAAGCCGGGATCGTGATCTATAACGAAGAGTTCCAGTCGGCGCTCCCGGCGAAAAGCCGAGTCGCATTGGAGGAAAGCATCACTCCGGTGTTTTTCGCCATCCCGGTGGCACAGGCTCAGCGGGCGGGAGAACCGCGCGAGCAATACCTGGCACGCCTGCTCCGTCGAGCGATCGGGTATCAGGTGAAAATTAGGAGGTAGCTGTCAGCAATCAGCAGTCAGCAAAGAAGCTGAGAGCTGATCGCTGAGAGCTTCCCAGCTACTTATGAGCGGCACCATCATCAAAATTTCCGGTCCGACGGTCGTTGCACGAGGCATGGAACAGACGCGCATGTTTAACCGTGTGGCTGTCGGGACCCAGGGCTTGCTGGGAGAAGTGATCCGCCTTCTGGGCGGCGAAGCCACGATTCAGGTCTATGAGGACACCACTGGGTTGGCGCTTGGCGAGGATGTGGTCGACGCAGGCGAGCCGCTTCAAGTCGAACTGGGGCCGGGGCTGCTTGGATCAATTTTTGACGGTGTCCAGCGACCGCTGGATATGATCGCCGCTCAGCAGGGGGTCTGGATCTCCCGTGGGTTGACCGTACCGGCGCTCTCACGGGAACGACGATGGGAGTTTACGCCGACGGTGCGCGTCGGAGCTTCCGTCACCGGCGGAATGTGTATCGGCATCGTGAGGGAGACCGCCAAGGTCGAACATCGCATTTTGGTTCCTCCTGGCACCGCGGGAACGATCCAAGACATTCGTGCGGGCACTGTCATGATTGAAGAGCCGATCGCCTGGCTCGACGGAGATCGCCCGATCGCGATGCTCCAGCGTTGGCCGGTGAGGACGCCTCGCCCGGTGACCGATCGCCTGCCGCCGGTCGTCCCGTTCATCACAGGCCAACGGGTCTTCGACATGTTGTTCCCGATCGCCTCCGGTGGGACCGTGATTGTTCCCGGTGGATTCGGAACGGGCAAGACGGTGGTAGAGCAGACCCTGGCTAAACACGCGCAGGCGGACATCATCATTTACATCGGGTGTGGAGAACGCGGCAATGAAATGACCGAGGTCCTGACCGACTTCCCTCGGTTGAAAGATCCAACCTCCGGCTTGCCGCTGATGGAGCGGACGGTGCTCGTGATCAATACGTCGAACATGCCGGTGGCGGCTCGGGAGACCTCGATCTACACCGGAATTACCATTTCCGAGTAC